>DATMAU010000041.1:0-2422 GCA_035559775.1 Sulfolobales archaeon | reverse complement strand
GAATCTATATACCTCGTAGGGAGAGATCCTGCCTATATCCGTATTCCTCTTAACCCCCATACCCTTGATTAATAGCACCTCCAGACCATGGGCTTCGAGAAACCTCTTCTCAGCATCGTTGATCTCATCTATATATGGTGTTGCAACCACAACCCTCTTCACACCCAGGGTTTCTAGAGCCTCGATAACAGCTGTTGCTGTAGCTACTACAGGCTTGCCGGTAGCCTCGTAGATCTTGCTCGCAATGGTCTTGTCAAATCCGGGACCTCCTACTAGGCTTCCGCTTGTGCATCCATAGAGTATTAGATCTACATCCGCGTCTACAAGCTCTTGCGAGGCTCTTAGTGAGTGTTTCTCCATCTCTAAGAGCGACTCTACAGTGACCTCTCTGAGGGGGATCCTGGATGTATGTATCGATACACCCTGCGGGATTGCTCTATATAGCTCCGGCTCCATAGTGGTGTTCGAAGAAGGTACTATAAGCCCTATCCTTGCTCTCCACCCATGCATAGGGCTCCCGATATTGCTTGGCTATCTTGATTATTAAAGAATATATTACAGCATACATAGTCATCGCAGACAATGATCTCTCCTCATTATATATCCACACCCCCTCAGATTTAAGGATTCTTTATATGTTATAGTGAGGGTGATAGAGTGCAACACCCTTTCTCTAAGTCCTTATAGAGCTTTTACCGATATTCCGAGAAAGATCTATGGGTTCAAAGCACGTAGATCTTTATAGCTATTATGAGTCCTAGGCTACTCGTATCCCAAGCCTCTTGATAACGATCCCACATAGGGCAAGGGCTGTTTGTAGGAGAGATGGAGATCTCGTATAACGAATATCAAAGGAAGATCAACTAATATCTGGAAATGGTTATGTATGTGTATATATATACACCTCTAGGCGATTATAACTGGTGGTTGTTTGTCTATGAGTAGAATAACAATAATAGTAGGTATTGTAGCGGTTATAATTATAGTTATCCTCGCCGTATATCTAGTCAGCCCTGGTTTGTATGGCACCTACGGGACGCCTCAGCAGCCAGTCTCACCAACACCTACCAGGGAGATAGAGGTTAAGCTCCGTGACAACTACTTCGAGCCCCAGACAATAACAATAAGCCTTAATGAAACCGTCAGGTTCGTGCTAAAGAACGAGGGTAGGGTTGGCCATACCTTCACCATAGATGAGCTAGGGATCAATGTGAGGCTAGCTCCTGGAGAGACGAAGACCGTTGAGATCACGTTTAACAAGACTGGGAGCTATACCTTTTACTGTATACCCCATAAGGCCATCGATATGATTGGGAATCTCACCATAGTAATGCCTGCCCCTGCCCCTAAGTATTAGATATATCATCGGCCTCTACTCGTTTAGAGCGGCTTTTTATCCATAGCTCTTTTTCATAAACGATCCCCGTTCATTGCTAATATTGATTCTTACAGTTTTACAAACTAGGAGGTTAACGAACCTTCAACAAAATTCTATAAGCGCCTCAGATACGAACATATGTGGGGAATACAAGTAACTCTTCCTTTCAATAGCAGATCGACTCAAAACAAAGATCATTCTCAGCACGAAAGCTTATAAGCAAGATAAGAATAATAATAGAGGTAAAGTCGATCTCCTATAGAATTGAAAGAGCTAACACCAACAGAGATCTCTGCCCCTGTGGTTTCATGGGCGGCGGTTGAGCCTAGCGGTATGGGGATTCCATCTATGTTGGGGAATCATTCGCCAGATGGCTTGGAGCAGGCTCCTATCATCATCCAGGGTCAATATAGAGATCGAATCATTAAAAACCACATCAATCAAAGCCTATAGATCTTATGATCTTTTGAACTCTAAGCTATTTAGATAAGAGCCCCTCTGCTAGGTTTGGGCGCTATTCATAGCTAATAGAGATCCTTAAACCTGTGAACAGGCTGAAAGCTGGGTAGGTAAACATTTAGGAACGATAGTTGGTAGTTAGAGGTAGAAGATCTGGTTAGGATGCTTGAGGCATTCGTTTCTAAGGGTCTATCCCAGTATTTAGGATTGGGTTCTTCTCGTTTCTCTGGAGGCTATGCTGTATAGGAGTCTTACGATGATTATCATGGTTGCTAGGGATCCTATTGTGAATGCTGCGTGTCTTCTTATGAGTTCTGGGATTTCTTCGGGGTATTTTGATAATGCCTTGTTTGCTATATATGTTTCTAGGATTATTCCGAAGGCTAGTAGGAGGAGTGTGAGGTTGAGTCCAAAGATGTTTGCTAGTTTTGCGTATTGTGCTGCGTTGTTGATATGGGATCTGTAGGATCTCCAGGCTATATATGGTATCGATACCAGTAGCACGAGCCCCATTAGCACTATTACTATCACTCCGTATGGGAGCAGCCCTCTTGGGAGGATCCAGAGGTTCTCGGCAGCTATGTC
>DATMAU010000040.1:0-29453 GCA_035559775.1 Sulfolobales archaeon | reverse complement strand
GTGCTAATGTTGTTATCTGTCAGAAGGGTATTGATGATGTTGCCCAGCACTTCCTAGCTAAGAAGGGTATTCTTGCTGTTAGGAGGGTTAAGAGGAGCGATATGGAGAAGCTCGAGAGAGCAACAGGAGGAAGAATCGTTACGAGCATAAGGGATCTAACCGAGAAGGATCTGGGTTATGCGGAGCTGGTTGAGGAGAGAAAGGTTGGTAACGATAAAATGGTATTTGTAGAGGGTGCTAAGAACCCCAAGGCTGTGACTATTCTCCTAAGAGGTGCTAACGATATGATCCTTGATGAGACAGAGAGGAGCCTTAATGACGGTCTGCATGCTGTTAGAAACATAATTAGAGAGCCGAAGATCGTGGCCGGAGGAGGAGCTGTAGAGATCGAGCTTGCTCTAAGACTGAGAAAGATTGCTGAAAGCGTTGGCGGCAAGGAGCAGCTAGCCTTCCAAGCATTCGCGGATGCTGTTGAAGAGATCGCGGCAATACTTGCTAACACAGCTGGTATGGATGTTCTTGACACGATAATGAATCTCAGGAAACACCACGCAGAGGGTAAGATCAGTGCTGGCATAGATGTTCTAAATGCAAAAATCCTGGATGATATGACAAAGATAAACGTGATAGACCCTGTTCTGGTAAAGAAACAGGTTATTAAAGCAGCTGTTGAGGCTGCAACATCGCTATTAAAGATAGACGACGTGATAGGAGCTGCTCCTAAGAAAGAGAAAGAGGAGAAGAAAGGAAAAGAAGGGAAAGAAGAGGAGAGCTTTAAGACCCCTGAGCTTGATTAGACGGATACCTATTTTACACACCTCAACCCTAGAGCATTTTTCTCTCGAACATTCACCTAAAGAGGAGTTTTAAACCAACAAATACCGGGTCGGAGGATTAGTTCCTCGTTAGTACCCAGAGGAAGGTTTATAAGCACTGATTGGTATGGTTTTTGGTGATGCATTGATTTTCATACCGGCTCTGGGTGGTTATGGGATCAACGTTCCAAGCCGCCCAGAGCTCCCATCTAGGATGAGCTCTGTTCCATTGGGCTCGACAGCATCTCGTGAACCCATTGGAATCTCTACTCCTGTGAGGGCGGGGTTGAAGTCCCTTGATATGAGGGGGCATGAAAAACCATCTATGAGTATCCAGGGGCGTATAGAACCGGTTACGATGGCTTCTATATACAAGCTTAGGAGTAAGAAGCTTACTAGATATGAATATGCTAGGGCTGTAGCTGCAAGAGCGTTACAGCTGGCTTTGGGAGCGCCACCTCTCATAGATATTGAAGAGCTCGGTCTCAGGGATCCTGTGGAGATAGCGCGTGAGGAGGTAAAAAGAGGAGTTGTGCCAATAATAATTAGGAGGAGATATGCCAGCGGCGAGGAGGAGCTGATACCGCTTTCCGAGGCTGTTATTGAGCAGAACTAAATAGCTATGGTAGAGCGATATAGAGTAAGCCGGTTTATCTTGATCTGTTTTGAGATAAACGTCTATATTTTAGATCTAACTAGAGCGTTTCAGTTTACTAGCTAAAACAACTACTTTATCTAGATATGCGTGGATCCTCTAGTAACACAGGGTTTGTTGTGGGAGGGGTTTTGATCTTATTCCGAGTTTCTTCTCTAAATATGTAGAGAATCTGACCGCGTTTTTACTCCCCCTGTAAGCATCTACTATGACGAGTCTCGGTTTTGCGTTCTCCACATATGTTAGTAGTTCTTCGAAGTCTGAGTGCCCACTGAATGCAAAGACATAGGTATTTTGATCGATAGCTCTATAGAGGTTTTTCTCCCAGCCTGTGAGGCGCAGTATTGTGTATTTATATCCATAGGCATTGTTTAATGGATCCCTTGATGTTGTGTGTGTGAAATATATGTACCACCCCTGCCTAGCTATTTCCTCCGCCTCTGTTGTGCCTTTTAATAATATATCACCGATTCTCAGCCCGTATTTTTCAGCTATTTTTGAGATCCTATAAACCTTATTATCAGCCACAAAAGGGGCTTCGATGCCATAGTTTCTCAATATATTCATCACCTCCTGTTGCTTCCCATAATATGCCTTGATTATAAGGGGCCCTCTTGAGAGCAATTGCATCACTAGATCTGCCAAAAGCTCTTCCACAATATCTTTAAACGGTCTCACATAGTCGGGCGAGCCGTAGGTGGCTTCGGTTATGATTATATCGCTCTCTGGAATCTCGGTCCCACTACCGGGATCTTTAAAATCGCCTGTATATGCTATAGAGATCCCGTTCTCTAATGTGTAGAGAACCTGGATAGAGCCCAATATATGTTTACTCCTGAGGATTCTGATTACCCCGTCTCGCAGGCCTATTTTCTCTCCATACTCTACTTTATAGATTTTATCCCTCGGGATCGTTACACCTAGAATCTCCATGATCTCGAAAGTAGCTGGGTGCGCTATTATCTTGGGGCTGTTCCTTATAGATTCAGCTATATCTACCATGTGATCTGAGTGTGCGTGTGTAACAACCCTCAGTCTATTACCCTCATGACCGTCTATAGAAAGGCTTTTACCAACTATAACGGCACCCCGGCATGTTATGTTAGCTAGATCCTCTGTTGTGCTCAACAAAGGCATCCATAGATTTTTCCTAGGAGTATTTTAAAACTATCACTATTCGAGTCGGAGTGATTGTTATTGAGAGTAGTCAAGCTTCTCAGATCTATAGTGGTTGTTTATCCTGTAAAAGCCCCTAGGGCTCTCATCACGACCCAGAGCTAGTAGGAAAATCAACACATCACTGAAACCATTTTAAAAGTTTATAACCTTTCTCATAGGTATAAAAGCCCATGTTTTGTTCTATTCTGTCTACTTAGCCTCGTGAAGAGGATCTGGCAAGGGAATTAATATGAATCATTATAAGTATTCATGAAAAATCGAGATAGGCTGCTTCGCTGCTATACATTTTCAATAAGAATATTTCTTGGCATTAGAGACCTGTTGCGTGTTATCCCCTTCTTACTATATGGTGGAATCGATGGTTAATAATTGTAAGACCGGCTCTTAACGGTAATACACAGTGTTATATATTAGGAACATTCATTTTTATATATTTTGGTTAGTGTCGTGAAACTAGTGACAAGAGAGATCACTGAGAAGCTCTTGGGCTATAAGGTTCCACCAGCTGTGTATAGATGGGCTTGTCCCAACTGTGGTTTTTCAGAATCCAGTGATAGACTTGCCATCGGGATCCCCTGCAGACGATGTGTAGAGGATCTGAAACTAACTAAGAGGTTAGAGATCAAGGATCTACATATGAAGATCTATAGAGCGTTGGTTCGGAACGGAAAGCTTAGAAAAAGTGATCTTGGGTATGAAGAGCTTATTAGGATCGAAGAGTCTGTTAAAGAGTTTTCAGAGATTTTTAGAAATTGCATTGGCAGAGATCCCTGGAGTGTTCAGGTAATGTGGGCCAAGAGGATCTTTAGGGGGTCTAGCTTCTCGTTAATAGCACCTACTGGTGTTGGGAAAACTACCTTCGGTATTATTATGGCTATCTACTTAGCCTATAAGCAGGGATTTAGATCGATCCTTATAGTGCCTACAATACCACTAGCCAATCAGGTGTTTAAGAGAGCTACTGAGTATGTAAGAAAGCTATCCCTAGATGCGGAAAAAATTATAGTTTATCATAGCAAGATCTCACCAAATAAGCGTAAAGAGACGCTTAATAAGCTATCCGAAGGAAATTTCTATATATTTATAACGACATCGGCGTTCTTCAGGAATAAAGATAACGTGAAACTACTCACTGGGAAGTTCAACTTCTTCTTCGTCGACGATGTAGACGCTATACTTAGAGGAGGTAAGATCCTATACCAAGTTTTTGAAGCTATGGGTATAGAAGAAGATATAATTAGGAAGGCTGAAGAGATAGTAAGTATAAAAACAAGGCTAGCATTAAGGGAGAACGCAGAGGATCTCTCAAGAATAAGAGAGCTTAAGAAGATCATTGAGGATTCTAAAAAGAGTCACGTGATCCTTGTTATTAGCAGCGCTACTGGCAGGGCTAGGGGTAAAGGGATCAGGGTTTTAAGAGAGATCTTTGGTTTTGAAATTGGTAGCAGACATGATGTTATAAGAAACGTTGTTGACACCTATAGCATCGTGGAAAGCGACGGAGACATGATCAAGGAGGCCTCAGAGATCATAAGAAAGATAGGGCCAGGAGGTATAGTATATGTCCCTAAAGACCTTGGTGTTGAATATGCTGAGAAAGTAGCGCAAGAGTTATCGAAAAAAACAGGGTTAAGGGTCTCACCCCTGACAAGCAAGAATGTTAAGGTTATCGATAAGTTCGCTAGGAAAGAGATAGATGTGATAGTAGGGGTCTCTACATACTATGGTGTTGCTGTAAGAGGCATAGATCTCCCCGATATAATTAAATATGCTATATTTCTAGAAACGCCTAGGCATAGAATACCCCTTGACTTGGAAAAAATGGATCTGTATGACATATCAAGGATTCTCGAGCTGTCTCTAGATGTTGTAGATCCTAGCAAGAAGGACGAGATCCTAGGTATTCTTAACAAAATCATGAGAATTATTAGAAGAAGCTCCTCATCATACCTTAGAGGAGTTTTTGAAAAAGTTATGAGAGGTAGTGTTGAGAGCAACACTGAGAAGACTATTAAGAGTGCGATCGACATAGTCAATACGCTCCTGGCGGACAAGGACTTCATATCAAGGCTCAAGAAGAATCCATATGTAAGAGTGAGCGAACGTGGTAACAAGATCTATGTGGACATACCTGATTGGGCTACATATATACAGGCTAGTGGGAGGACATCGAGACTCTATGTTGGAGGAATATCTAAAGGCCTCTCGATAATATTTGAGAAGGATCACAGGCTTCTAAAAGGCCTAGAGAGAAGGCTTAGGCTGTTTTCTGAGGAGTTTGTGCTGAGAGAGCTTAAGTCTATAGATCTAGATGAGGTTATAAGAGAGATCGAGCGTGATAGGAATAATATAGTGAAAGCCAGGGAGGGTAAGTTCCAGGAAGTAACAGGAACCCCTATAGAGACGCTTACAAAAACGGTCTTAGTTCTAGTTGAATCCCCTAATAAGGCTAGAACCATAGCTGGTTTCTTCGGAAGGCCAAGTATGAGGGAGATAGATGGTATTAAGGTATATGAAGCCTCCCTAGGAAAGCTAACACTCTTGATAACTGCTAGCGGTGGTCATATATATGATCTTGCGGTTGATGATATAGATAATGAGCTCTATGATGGCTCGCTCCACGGTGTTATAGTTGGTAATGGAACATATATACCGATATATACGACGATAAAGAGGTGTCTCGATTGTGGATACCAGTTCACATCAGATACTATTGAGGGGTCTCTGAAATGCCCTATATGTGGCTCCCAGAATATCAGGGATAGCAGACATGTTGTTAGAGCCCTTAGAAAGATAGCCCTCGAGGTTGATGAGATATACATAGCAACAGATCCAGACACAGAGGGGGAGAAGATAGCGTTTGACCTATATGTAGCCCTATCCCCGTATAATAACAAGATCAAGAGGATAGAGTTCCACGAGGTCACTAGAAGGGCTTTTATGAATGCTATTAACAACCCGAGGGATATAGATATCAATAGAGTCAGAGCCCAGTTTGTCAGAAGGATCGAGGATAGGTGGATAGGCTTCACACTATCTCAGAAAGTAACGGACTATATATGTAGTGAGGATAAAGAGCTATGCCCCAAGTATAGGCTCAGCGCTGGGAGGGTTCAGACACCAGTTCTCGGATGGATCGTTAGGTCTGCTAGGGAGAATAAGAAGAAGAAGTTCCTTGTAATAAGGCTAGGAGACGGGGGCGAGGCTTCATACTATCTTGAGATATCCCTGTCAAAACTCTCGAGAGTGCCCAGCATTGGTGAGAAGATAACAATCAATGTAAAGCTCGAAAAAGTGCAGAAGAAGAAGCTCAACCCGTTGCCCCCATACACTACTGACTCATTACTTGTTGATGCATCGCACTACCTGAAGATCGATGCGCCGAAAGTGATGGCTATAGCTCAAGATCTATTCGAGGCTGGGCTGATAACATATCATAGAACAGACTCAACAAGAGTATCTGATGTGGGGATAGAGGTTGCTAAAAACTACCTCTCGGAGATAGGGAAGCAGGATTATATAAATGCTAGGAAATGGGGTGAGGAAGGCGCTCACGAGGCTATAAGGCCAACAAGGCCTTTGGATCGGGGTATGCTTGAGAGGATGATGGCTGAGGGCATGATCGATATAAAGTTATCTAGAGATCATTTAAGGGTCTATGACCTTATCTTCAGGAGATTCATAGCTAGCCAATCGATCCCGGCTAGGGTTGAAATATGCAAGGTCCGTTTCGAGATAATTGGTAAGGATGGCTTGATAGGGAGCCATGAATCAAAAGAACTCTGTAGCTATATAGAGCCAGGTTTTCTGGAGTTTTATAGCTATCCATACAGAGTGTTTCCGAAAGATATGATCGGGAGATCCTGGGATATAGTTGTTCAGAGCGAGCTTTTTAGAGGAGATAGGCTCTATACACCTGGGGATATCGTTAGATTGATGAAACAGGAGGGGATAGGCAGGCCTAGCACTTATGCTAAGATTGTCGATGTGATTCTAAGGAGGTATGTTGTTAAGAGTGTTCTCAGAAAAATGGGATATTTGGTGCCTAACAAATATGGTAGGAGGGTCTATGAATATCTATCAAGGAAATACAGGGATCTTGTTAGTGTTAAAAGGACAAGGAGGCTCGAGGAGAAAATGGATCTTGTAGAAGGGGGCAAGGCTGGGTATGAGGAGATAATAAGCGATCTTTACGATGAGTTGAAGAAATACAACCTTATGTGAGGCGATATATCTATGAGAGAGTATAAGAGAGAAAAGATAATCATCGCTGTTCCCCACATGAGGCTTAGGTATAAGATGAAGAGGAAGAATCTAGAGAGGATCTTTGAGATACTGACAATGGCTAAGGAGAAGGGTTCTAGGTTGGTATTATTGCCAGCAATGTTCCACCTAGGCCCTGTTATAGAAAGCCCTATAGAGGGAGATCCGAGGAAATATTTTAAGAAATCGTATGCAGAAAGAATACCTGGCGGTACTACAGATGTATTGAGGCTTTATTCTGAAAAGACAGGGGTCATGATACTTGCTGGTCCTATTATAGAGAGAGCGGGTCCGAGGCTGTATAGCACTTCAGTGCTTATAACACCTAATAGGGGTGTTATAGCTAAGTATAGAAAGATAGTCCTTGGTAGCGGGGACTTCGGGCTCATATCATCTGGGAACGAGCTGGTAGTTGCTGACGTTGGCGTCCTTATAGGGCTTATGTCTGAGGAGGATTTACTAGTACCTGAGATAGCCCATGCCCTCTCTATAGCTGGGTCTGAGATTATCGTATCGTTTTTCAGGCTTAGTGAAGATTTCAGGAGATATAGAAGCCTTCTTATAGCTAGGGCTATCGAGAACGCGATCCATGTGGTGGGCCTAGGCGGCATAGTATCCTCCAATGGTCGTGATTTCTTCGAAGTCCCTACAATAATAGTGGATCCCGAGGGCGATATCAAGGACGAGATCAAGGGGTTTGAGGAGAGCATATCGTTTCTCGAAATCGAGAGGAGAGGGGCTTCTAGAAAAGACTTTAGGAGGGATGTCTCAGCGATCAAGAAGGTATACTCGTGGCTTAAGAGAAAAAGATTCCTTAGCGCAGAGCTATAGGGTAACGAGCCTGGGATCTATAGGGTTAGTCTCACCACTCTGCTACTCCTATCAAGCTTCCTACCGATCTCAACTGTTTCTTCACGCTCGTTTTCACGATCATTAGCGGTATTGCTAGATATCTCCCATAGCTCTCTCTTTAACAAATCCCTTATAGCGGCTCTTATAGCCTCGCTTCTAGAGGTGTATCTCCCTATGTTGACTAGCTCCTCTAACCCTTCCAAATAGGTCTCAGGGATCTTTACAGTTATTATTCTCATGTGATCACCAAGGTAGAGATTAAGCCATGTGTATCTTATAAGCTCTTCCCTCCATGTTGTTACTGGATCTTTAACGCTTTTGTCCACGTGATCAAGAAGATCTGACCTCAACTTTTCACAAGATCTCTCCCGCCGGATCGTTAAGATAAAAGATCAAGCGGTTATTTATCATCCATAAAAACATTCCTTATGGTGGGGTTCTTGGACGAGAGAAAGCCTGCACATATCATAGCTCATAAGGGTGAGATAGCGCCCAGAGTAATAGCGGTCGGCGATCCGGGGAGGGCTAAAGCTCTCGCCTCAAACCTTCTTGAGAACCCTAGGCTTGTTAATGAGTATAGAGGGTATCTTGTATTCACGGGACTATATAAAGGCTTCCCCATGACCATAGCTACCCATGGTATAGGAGGACCCTCAGCAGCTATAGTGTTTGAGGAGCTAAACATGATGGGGGCTAGATATATTGTTAGGCTTGGTAGCACTGGCGCCATGATCGATAGCATAGATATAGGCGATGTGATTGTTGCAGATAGCGCGGCATATCCTCTCGGAGGCGGTATTGGCATGTATGTTGGAAATGATACCGCTTATCCGGCATCGCCTGATATAGAGTTAACCTATATGATCTATAAGAATTTATCTAACAAGATGGGGAAGATATGGATTGGATCTGTGTATAGCTCAGACGCCTTCTACGCTGAGAGTGAGGGTTTTGTTTCTAGATGGTCTTCCAAGAGGATCATATCTGTTGAGATGGAGTGTGCTACGCTCTTCATAATATCTAGACTCAGAGGTATTAGATCCGCGTGTGTTCTCGTAGCTAGCGATAATCTTGTTAAAGGGGTTTCGGTTTTATCATCGCTTGAGGTGCTTAAGGAGAGATTCATTGAGGTGGCAAGGATCATAGCCGATACATTGATAGAGGTTTAAAATGTGTCGTAAATAACATGCATAGGGACTTTATGACCTAGATTGATAACATATAAAACTAAGTGTTTTGTCACGTTGTTTTCTAGTCTTCTGGAAAGCGGGTGTTCAAGTTCGTTATAGGATTTCTATTACATCGCCTACTCTGGGTAGGATAGCGTCAATTCCTGTTTCTCTCCTAACAGTGTTGGCGAATGACTCGCCCACATCGGGGTCTGTGTGTATTATTATGATTTTTTCCAGGCTTTTTAGGCTCTTTACAATCGATAGGAGGCCTGTTTTTCCGGCATGGGCTGAGAAGTCGAACCACTCTATTCTAGCAACGACTCTTGGTCCGTTCTCCATAAAGACTCCTTTCTCCAGCAGCATTCTTCCAGGGGTATTCTTTCCCTGGTAGCTTACGAGAAACACTGCTGAGTTTTTGTTATCAGCTATCCTCTTGAGGTAGTATAGTGCGGGTCCTCCTTTCAGCATTCCTGCACTTGCGACTATGACACCGGGTTCTCGCCATATCTTTCTCCTAATGCTCCAGCTATCTATTTGGATGCATCTCTTCTCAACCTCTTCTAACGCCTCAGGTCTTCTTATATATTTTTTATATCTAAGCATAATCTCTGTTATAGGTCTGATCATACCGTCATAGCTTATGGGAATATTTCTAAGCCTTTCTGCGAGGAGCGCCAGTATTTCCTGCGATCTGCTTAAGCTGAAGGCAGGGATCAGAACTGTTCCTCCATTCTCTACCACCTCTTTCACCGACTCTATTAATCTATCTTCAACAGTCTTTCTATCAGCATGATCTATGTCGCCGTATGTTGATTCTATTATCAATACCTCAGCATCCATGTTGCTAGTGTCAGCAGGCCCTACGAGCCTTGTTTCAATAGTGTTGACATCGCCTGTATATAGGATTCTCTTTCCGCCTGTTTCTAGAAGAACCATCGCTGATCCTGGTATATGTCCTGCATCGCTAAAACGCACTGTGAAGCTGTCTATGCTTCGTTCGTTGCCATAGTCCATAGACTCTGTATTGCCTAGGAATCGATCTACTTCAGCTGTTTCGAATGGGAGGTAATACGATGATATTTTTAAGAAGTCATATAGCATGAGCCTCGATATATCTCTTGTGATAGGGGTCATATAGGCTCTGGGTTCAGCGGAAACATAGAGGAGCGGGGATGCTCCTACATGGTCTAGATGTGAGTGGGTTACTATATGGGCCCTAATCCTCGAAGGGGGGATTGTTAGTGGTAGCACTGGTATGTCATTGTCGTCAAAAGTTACACCATAGTCTAGAAGTATAAACTGACCCTCTCTTTCAATAGCTATTGCTGCTCTCCCCACTTCCCTTCCAGCGCCAAGTATGTGTAGCCTCTGACCCATTATTCTTCATTAACTTGGAGTATTAGGGGTTAATATATTTCTCTAAGAATAAAGCTTAGGGAGAAATAATGTTTCCATTATCAAGAGATCTTGAGAGGCAGTTGAAGAGAATGGGTATTAAGATCGAAGAGCTTAAGGGGGTTAAGCTCGTATTAATAGAGGCTGATGATAAGGAGATCATGATAGAAAGCCCTCAGGTTTACATGATGGTTTTAAAAGACCAGAAGATCTTTCAGATCATAGGAAGCAATATCAAGGAGATAAGAGAGGGTGAGAAAACAAGTGGCGCTGAGGAGCGTGCAAGGACAGGGGTTAGCAGCATATCCCAAGACGACATAGCATTCGTAATGGAACAGACAGGTATTAGCTATGAAGAGGCGAGAGAGCTGCTTAGAAAAGCTGGTGGCGATATAGCTAAGGCTATAATGATATTTAACGAAGAAAGATCTAAAAGGTAATACTACGGATCTTTAACATTATCAGTCCACACGCTATGACTAGCTACCAAAACAACCAACCTGGATCTATGGTATCATTCAATACATGTTCAATATATACCGCGTATGACTAGACTATCATAGGGGCTTTCTAATAGAAGAAGGGCTTCTTTTAACACTCATCTCATATACAAGCAAGTTCGATAACATCCCAAAAGAATATAAAGGCCGCTTGATCAGTCTCGCCTTAAAGCTATATGATCTTAACAAGAGAAGATCTATATCAATAAACCACAGCGTAATGGAGATCTTGGTAGCAGCCCATCTACTGGAGGAGGGTTATGAGGATGTAGATGTCGAATCCCCCCTTGGAGGCTTGGTTGCTGATGTAGTGGCTACCAAGAATGGTAGCAAGACTATAGTTGAGATCGAGACAGGTTTTACACCAGCCGATCACTCAGTAGATCCTGTCGAGTATCTAAGGGCAAGGATTATTGGTAAGGCTGCTAGGTATGGTGCTCATAGTGATAGATTCGTGCTGGCGTTCCCTATATATTATCTACCCCCAATACCTCCTGCCCTGCTTAAAAACCCTTCTGAAAGGAGTGCTGAAGAGGTGAAACAACTAAGCGATATGATCAATGCTTATTATAAGAATCCTCCCCTTAGTATTGATGATATTATGAAAGCTAGGCTTGATCACATATATATATTACATGTAGATCAGGGAAAGGTTTTCGAGATAGATCCGAAAGGATTTCTAGAACTCTACACCTCAGGTAAAAACTGGTCTGACACCTATGGATATATAGTTACTCTGCTTTAAGGCTCTCACAAGTCTAGGTCTAGGATTCCTGATATTTTATTGTGTTTCGGTACTAGGCTCTATATCAAAATCTGCGGCCTTTGCCTCTCCACCCTCTATAACTATATATTTGCTCCACTTCTCATAATGCTTTATTATTATCCATGTCCTGACTATCCTCTGATACTCTATACAGTCTGTCTCTAGCTCTTCCCCCTGATTGGTTATACCTATTATTTTTGACTTCTGGATCTTGGAGTTTTTACTAGTACAGCTCTCCATCTTAACACTCTTTAAAAGCCCATTAATTGCAAGGCCCAGCATATCGAGATAATGGATCTTCTTAGTAGCCAAATACGTCGAGCCCGAGATATACTATGCATACTTATCTTAAATAATCGACTTGCAATACCTCGTTCTATTCGTCCCAACGGTGGCTATAACGTAATTGCCTTTAGAGATTTAATTATTAGATCTCGGTTAATTATTGTAAATAATTTCGCTTATCATAAATTTTGTAATTATTTTATCAGCTTTCCCACTAGATCCGTTGGTTAAATATATGTCTACGGGATTTTAAATTTATCATTGTCTAAATATATCTGCACACAATTATCAGTATTACCTTAAAGACCTAAACTGAAGGGGTTTAAAACACGCGTCTCCCTCAATAGTAAAAGAGAGTGTCGGTGAAAAATGGTTCTGAGACTAGCAAAGCCGAGGGTGAGGTAGCTGGTATTACCGAGCGTGGTTGAAATAAAGCCTAGATCTCGCGGCACTGCATGTGGTACACATGTGGCCCCAACTATAACGAGCTATACTGTTAGGGATCAGCTATATATATAGCTGGTTCACAGAGTTTATATATGATGGTGGGTTTAGATACGCATATGGAGATTCATTTTGCCGATATGGGTAAAGAGATCTCACCCCTTCTCTGTGTTAGGTGTAAGGGTTATAGGAAACTATGCGGGCTTCCTAAATGCCCGTTGATGATCAGGTTCAGCTCGCGCTTCAGATCATATGTGAAGATCCGCGGTTCTAGCGTTTCTGGTGCCACACCTCCTAGCGGCTTGGTAGGAGAGAGTGGCTATCCAGAGGTTCCTGTGCTGGTTGGCATACCACCAGGTGTTGGTGTTGATAATGCTGCTACCTATGATTCGCCTGAAAGTTGGTGGGGTACTAAGAGTCTTGAGGAGATCATCGAGCTGAGATCGAGCATGGTCTCCGCATTGTTGAGGGTTAATGCTAAAAACTATAAAGATCTATATAGGGTTGAGATTCCATTTGCAATGGTTTCTTCACGCCCGGTAGATGCTGAGGCTAAGATCAAGTCCCTCTCGAGCCCAAATATACCTCTAGATCCGCGGATGCCTCCCCAAGGCCTTATAGCTGTTGCCGAGAGCGTGCATATAGGTAGCAACCCCAAGGTTCCGGGAGAGATTGAGAAGATATATAGTGATGAGCTAAAGGCCTCGGAGGCTATATGGAGGCTATATAAGCAGGGAGTATCGATCTATACTATCCAGAGAGCCCTATCATTCGGATTACTAGGTCTCCCAAAGAATAGGAGGATTGTTCCGACTAGATGGGCAATAACAGCTGTTGATACAACTATAGCGATGAAGATCCATAGAGAGATAAGGAGTATGGATAGCGTTGATAGTATAGAGCTATATAGGTGTGAATATCTTGGTAACAGGTTCTGGGTGATCCTATACCCAGGACCCTATAGCTACGAATGGATAGAGATCTGGCATCCAAATACGATATTTACAGGTATAGCGAGGAAACCGATCATTATAAGAAATAGGGAGGGAGTATCAGGAGAAGCTGTATATATGGATGGGGGTTATCAGGCAGCGAGGCTAGCCGTGCTTGAGAGCCTTTACAGAAGGGGTAAGAGGGCATCTATAATAGTTATTAGGGAGATAACGCCTCGCTACTATGCCTCTGTAGGTAACTGGCATATTAGGGAGACTGTTAGGAGATCATTGATGAAAAGCCCTGAAAAGCCGGAAAGCCTCCTTGAGGCTATATCGATAGTCAAAGAGGAGTTGATGGTCAAGGATCTGATCAGGGTTGATAGATACTCAGGAACACAAACCACGCTGGATAGGTTTTTCTCTAAGTAATGCTAATAGCTATTCTTCGGACTGCTCAGGCTCTTCCTCTTTCTCAACAAGGTCTAGGAAGATCTCATAGTACTCTTCTTTCTCCTGCTCTAGCTCTTCAATACTCCTCGACGCGCCCCTCGACTCGCTAATCCTAGACGTAGTCTTAACCCTAAGGCTTCTATCAGTCTCCCTAGTTATTGTATACCCTTTAAGCATATCTTCGGAAGCTTTCTTTTCATACCCACACTTACTACACTTAAGACTTACGCTATCCCCCTTTCTCGAAGGCATCATTATGCCTCCGCATTTTGGGCAGAACTCCAACTTGTTTTTCACCTCCAAGCTAGGGATATATATAGCTTAGGGCTATATATACACCCTTGCTAGCTACTCATACTCGGCCCAAGCTGGATACTATGCTAAATAGAAGCCTGGAATATGGTGACCTAGAGGACTTGGTGTCATAATCGATATGCAACCTTTTAAAGACCCATAGCTCGAGATCTGATGCCTACTCACGGATCGCTGGTTTGTTTCGCCAACTATGGGTAAGGTATTTAGATCTTTTTAACGATCCCGTGCGGTTAGAGACCCGCGATCTAAAGGCAGATTGACAATCAATTCGTCAAATCTTATAAGGTCTATAGCATATTTAATCGGATAGAAGGTGGTTTAATGAACGATATGGGGAAAACGAGCTTTGATATAATAATCACCACAGACAGAACAATGATGACAGATCATCACGGCAAGGAGTTCATAGGCTTCATGTCCACAAGCCCGAGTGTTGGTCTCCCAGAGTTCCTCTGGATGTATCTATGCTGCCCTAAACCTAAAGTTGATAAATATGGCAGACCCTTGGTTGCAAGCTACGGTCTTAGAAAGGTGGAGGCGAAGCTTCTCGAGAGCGGATTTAACGCTGCTGTGATAGATCCCGATTATATAGATAGGTATATTGATAAAGCCAAGGTGCTCATGGTGGGGCATCACGATTATTTTGCATTCGGGCCTCCGAGCTCTGAGTGGTGGCTCATAACAGGCCGTGAGCCTGTGAATAGGAGAAGCTTTATTAAATTGATGAGTAGACCATCGATTAGAAGAGCTAAGGCTAAGGGTCTTAAGATAGTTGCTGGAGGGCCTGCTGCGTGGCAGTGGTTCTGGGAGCCGGATTTGTGGAAAGAATTCGGTGTCGATGTTGTCATCGATGGAGAGGCTGAGAGGGTAATCGCACCCATAGTAAGAGATCTCATTGAGGGTAGGGATGTTCCTAACTATATATTTGTTGGCGCTAACATGGCACCGGAGATCGAGGAGATACCTGAGATAAGGTATCCGAGCATTAATGGGCTTGTCGAGATCATGAGAGGATGTCCTAGGGGGTGTAGTTTCTGCTCTGTCACTCTGAAGACTCTGAGACACTATCCTCTTGAAAAAATCGAGAGGGAGATCATGGTAAATGTGAAGCACGGAATAGTTCACGGAATCCTCCACAGCGATGATGTCCTTCTATATGGTTCCCAAGGGGTTATACCGGAGCCTGAGCCGTTGATTAAGCTGCACAATATGGCTCTCAAGCACTATAAGACAATAGCGTGGAGCCATGCATCACTAGCAGCGGTTGTTGTTGCAGAGAGAAGGTATAAGCTGATGACCAAGTTGATGGATATAGTATTCTCAAAGAGTGAGCAGGATTATATAGGGGTTGAGGTAGGGCTTGAGACAGGGTCGCCCAGGCTTGCTAAGATAATAATGCCAGCAAAGGCCTCTCCGTTCAAGGTTGAAGAGTACCCCGAAATAGCTGAGGAGGCTTTCGCAATAATGCACGATCTGAGAATCATACCTGCCGCTACTTTCATTCTAGGGCTTCCAGGAGAAACGGAGGATGATGTATGGAAGACTGTAGAGCTTCTTGATAGGATAAGGAAGTATAGGAGCATCGTTGTTCCTATGATCTTTGTTCCAATGGGTGCTCTGAAGTCCGACAAGAAGTCAGGCATTAAGGGTTTAAAGCTCACAAGAGCTCATATAGAGGCTATGAGGAGAGCCTTATGGCATTCTATATACTGGGGGCAGGATATAATAGAGAGGTTCTATATGAAGGGACCCAAGTATGCTATAGTGAGGCTGTTGTTGAAGGCGTTTATAGAATATGCTAGGTGGAAAGCCTCAAAGATCGAAGAGGAGATAGAGAGCTACAATGAGATAGTATTGTCAATAGACGAGGAGAAGAAAAGATCGGAGAAGACATTAGTAAGCCAGCTGATAGGTAGGTGATAGTCGGCATATACATATATGAAAGCGTTTTTAAATCCAAGATCGCCTATATATCTGAGCATGCATTATCCCGGGTTATGACGTGCTAAAGTTTTGTTAATTACTAGGAAACGGTTTCGTGGCTGATGTGATAGAGCGACATATATGCTATTTGTCTTTGACAAATCTGAATATGTTGCTTCTATTCTAGTGAAGATATATTATTATATTTGGGTTCTATTAGATCCTTATTGCTTTGTAGACATAGGTTTACAAGGCCTCGGATACTCTGTCGGCCTTGAATATATATAGCTACATGTGTCATAAAGACCCGCCTAACAGATTCTAGCCATTGTAGCGATCTACTAACCTGCCAGATCTATGGATATCAACTCCTCTGGTAAAAATACACGGGCGCTGAATGTGTTTTGCAAGCCTCATAGGAAGGATAGGGTCTTGATCTTGTGTGAGGAGAGGTCTGAGAGTAGAAGGGGTCTCCACAAGATGCGAAGAATACCTCTTGTGATAAGGGGTGAGAAGGCAATAATCGCGGATGGTTCAAGATCCCCTGCTCACCCCTTATATGCTGTTGGTAGAGCTAGCGAGATCTCTTTAGAGCCTAGGGATAATGAGCTTTACGTACAGGTAGATCTTGTGATGAACCCAAAGCGTAGAGTGAAGGGATTTATTGAGATATATGATAGCGAGGGTCGATTACTGATAAGGGCTAAATATGAAAAACTAAAGCTCAGGCTGAGCACGGGTAACCCGAGGTATGGGAGGCTTGTAGAACTTGTAGCACGTTCTCTAAATATACCGTATAAGAATGTTAATTGGCATGTCCACACTACAAGTGACACTGTTTCTCAATAGTTCCTCACAACATCATAACTTCTAAACTTCACACCTCAAACTTTCTGGATCCGTCAATAATGATCCCTGGCGTTTTTTAAATCTTCTAAATCTTCTTATGTCTAGATGAAGAGCGATCAAGATCTTTGTGGATCGCTGGTTCGTGAAAGTTCTATCCGGGATAAAAGGCTTATTGGGATACTACTCCTCTTTTGCGTTCTAGTTTTCTTTTCTGTGTATCATATTTTACTGCATTGTCGTTATTCTAATGCTCTTTTAAGAGTGTTTTAGAAAGCTATTAAGGATTAATAGTGGATTGTTTTCTGTGATATGTCATTACTCAATATATATTGGTGATAGTGCAGGTATCGTTCTCCTAGCCCTGTGGGGTTCAAGGCTGAATATCCTAATACCACATCTAGGGCACTCTTTGCTATCAGGCTTGTTAGGGATCACTATTATGCCTTTTCTCCTAGCAACTATGGTTCCGCATCTAGGGCATTTTATCTCTTCTGGGGAGATCTTGGTGTTAGACTCAATAACGTAACATATTCCACTACATGTTCTACTGATCATGCTAATCAGGCTTAATATTTTACTCTCTTCTAGCCCGTGTGCCTGGAGGCCTATTGGTACAGGTTGTCTTGTTCTAGGCAGTATCTCTAGGAACCTGCTCAGCTCTACTAGTTTCTCCGCCAGCTGTTTCTCGAGATACACATCGGTTAGCAGCAATTCCATATAAAGATCCTCTTTACTGAGGATATTTGATATATTTTCACGGAGGATCTTCTTTAAAAGATCTTCAGAGATCCATGAGGGGATCTCGATCAATATGGCATCGACAAGTTGTAGAGAAGATATATTAACCTGCTTCTCCAGCATCTCTGCTCTCACCTTGATCCCTAGTTTTATACCATGGAGTTTTAGCCCATCTATTAAGGAGGGTAACCAGGGTTTAGATACTGGTTCTCCACCATGTAGAAAGACTATATCTACGCCTAGCTCTTTAGCTCTCTTAACGATCGAGCTTACGCCTATGCTGATAAGATCGTGTGATTTCCTATCCTCATAGAGCGAGCTCCAAGGACATGTTGCACAACCCTTAAGATCTATATCGCCGGACCATATCCATATAACAAGTGCCAGTGCATATGCTCTGTAAAGGGTTAGGGGTATATATTCCAGTGAGGCCAGTGATGAGCCGGCTATATCACTTATATATAGTTCCATGTCTCTGCATCCACGGGCTATTGTTGTACAGCTGGTATTGATCTTAGTGAAACTGTCTATATGGCTTTGTAATATTGTTCACCTTTTAGTGCGTGATATTTCTTCAGCTATGTGTTCGTGGAGATCTATATATTCTACGTGATCCGCCGTATGGCTGGTGGTTTTGCCACATACTATCTTACGGGCCCCCGCTCCTAAGATCCGCTCCACAGACCCTTTAACAAATATGCCATGTACACATGCGACATAGACTTTAGACGATCCTCTACTTTTTAGAAGCTCTATCGCTTTAGCTATAGTTCCGCCCGTGCTTATTATATCATCTATAATCACTGCGGTTTTTCCACTGAGATCTATATCCTCTCTGAGCGTTGATGAAACCTCGCCCGTGAATCTATCTCTCTTCTTATCTATATAGTGGAACTCTACTCCAAGAGCTCTTGAGAGTCTTGCAGCCCGATCTATGCCGCCTATATCTGGTGAAAATACCACTAGATCCTTTTCGCCAGCGAACCTTCTTGCTAGAGGTGTTACACCATCTATCGCTACCAGATTTTCTCTAAATGTCTTTAACGGTATATCTGAATGGGGCTCAACCACATAGATCCTGTCAGCTCCATTGTGGATCATGCTCTTGAGAATGGTGTTAACAGACACCGGCTCTCCCTCAAGAAACACCTTATCCTGCCTTGCATATGCTAGATATGTTATAAGAACATCTATTTTAGAGGCCCCGCTTCTCTTAGCAGCATCTATGGCTAGTAGGGTCTCTATAAATTTTCTATCTTGTGATGGATACATTGACTGGACTATAAGGATGTTTTCTCCTTTAACGCTCTCCCCTAGTTTTAGGTATAGCTCACCATCTGGATGATCCTTAGTATATACTTTAATCACTCTGCTGCCAAGTAGCGATGCTATTGCACTACCAATACCTGGATCCCCGCTTAAGGGGACTATATGGTCGTACATTCTACACACCCATTACCTCTATATATTAAGCCTCCCACTAGCTATATCGCTTGAGACCTCCTCGATATCCTTTATAGTGTCTATAGATCTCCAGTATGTCTCTCCGCCATATACCCTGGCAACGAGCCTTTTTTCAGAGGCTAGTTTCGGGAAACATGTCCTCTCTATATCTCCTTTCTCGGGGAGATAGTTAAAGATCTCGGGTCTTACAACATACACTCCAGCGTTGATCATATAGTCAGGGATCACCGGCTTCTCAACGAAACTTACAATAATATTATTCTCATCAACCTTAACAACCCCAAAGGGGCTTCTCAGGGGTACCACGGCTATTGATGCGACAGCTTTCGGGTTTTTCTCGAGAGCCTCTACAAGTTCCAGAGGGTTTAGGTTAGTTATTATATCTCCATTTATAAGGAGAAAATGATCCTCTTTTCCAAGGATGTGTTCAGCATTCTTCAAAGCACCTCCAGTCCCTAGAGGCTCTTCTTCCACGACGTATGAGACCCTTGCGCCATATTTACCTCCGGAGCCTAGCTCGTCTATCACCATGTTCCTTTTATAGCCGACAAGGATCACTAGATCCCTTATACCGTATTTTTTCAGCCACTCGATCTGCCACGCTATTATCGGTTTACCGGCAACCTCTATAAGGGGTTTTGGTTTGTCATCAGTGAGAGGCCTTAGCCTCTTACCAAAACCTCCTGCAAGTATTGCTGCCTTCAGGATCTCCCTCTATATAATGGTCGTGAGTGTTTTTATCTTAACTCTCATTTACCGCTTGCTCCATCTTTCCCGGTTTTTAAGCCTCTGTGCGCATTAATAGTTAGCGCCTGCAGAGCGGTGGCTATTATGGCGATCAGGCTACAGGCTGTGAGAGATCCGTATAAGGAGATAAATGATAAGCTTAGATCCCAGAAATACCACTTAATAGGATCCCACTCGGCTGTTAAGAAATGCCTGTGGACACACAAAGCTATCTACGAGGGTAAATATTGCTATAAAGGCAAGTTCTATGGGATAGAGAGTCACAGGTGTATCCAGTCATCTGTCTCAACACAGTGGTGCTGGAATGCCTGTATGCATTGCTGGAGACTCAGACCCACAGACATGCTGGATGAGTGGGATGAGAAGAGCATTATCAGTATCGATGATCCCAGATTCATTGTTGAGATGTCGATTATAGAGCATAGAAGGACTGTCTCAGGCTATAAAGCCCACGGGGTTCCGGATCATGTTATAAGAGAGGCAATAAACCCAAGACATGTAGCTATAAGCCTTACCGGTGAGAACACTCTTTACCCGAGATTAGGAGAGCTTATAAAGGAGTACCATAGAAGGGGGATCACAACATTCCTTGTCACCAGAGCTGTTAGGCCAGATATACTTGCAAACCTAGACGAAGAGCCATCACAGCTATACATATCGCTTGAGACATACGATGAAGAGGGCTACGAGTTCTTCACAGCCCCCCTTGTAGCTAATGCCTGGAGACTATCGCTTGAGACGCTGGAGATGCTTCCAAGCTTCACATGCCCAACAGTGATCAGGATAACAGCTGTTAAGGGCTGGAATATGGATGAGAAGGCCGTTAAGGGCTTCTCAAAACTCATCGAGATCTCGATGCCCACCTTCATAGAGATCAAGGCTTACATGCATATAGGCACATCGGTCACAAGACTCTCTAGAGAGAATATGCCAACACATGAGGAGGTTATGAAATTTGCTGAAGAGCTTGCCAGGGAGACCGGATATAAGCTTGTATCCCAGAGTAGGCCATCCAGGGTAGCCCTTCTATCGCTTCTAGATAGGCCGGTTATTAGACACGGTGATGCGAAGATCTCTTGGTGGGATCCTGACTATGAGGGCGAGGATGAATACGAGGGTCAAAGCATATATGGGGCAGTGATCACTAAATAAAAATAACTACTCTACAGGCTCGAACCAGTATGTTATATAGTTCTCATCCTCCCTTCTCCCGATCTTTAGCCTCATCTTGGCGCCAGGGCCAAGCTTTTTAGGGTCTGTGGTTCTCACCCATGCAAGTATGTTGAAGCCCTGCGGCATCCTCACTATGCCAACTACATAGTCGTTATGGTATGAGAAGGTGAGAGGCTTAGTATTTATAACTGTCCACGTTACTAGTTCCCCCTCTTTTTCCACCTCTACCCACTCCATATTCCTCGCCTTGCATTTAGGACAATCGATCTGGGGTGGGAAGTAGATCGTACCACATTCTTTGCATTTAGTGGTCTTCATAACACCATTTCTCAAAGCTTCAAAGAACTCAGCTATACTCTTCACTGACAATGTGTATCTTAACCTCAACTCCCTCACGTCAAGCCACATTGGAGCCCCTGTCTTTGGATCCATGTATATTGGGAGCCCTGTTTCGGCTGTTAGTTTATCGATCATTGATAAGGCCTCTTCAGAGATCCTATCTATATACTCAGGTAGTTTCTTTATAACGGTCTTTTCACCGCTCATGGCTTATCCACCGAGAGTATTGTTGTGAACACATAATGCCCTGTACCACCTACATTGTGAGCCAAGGCCCATCCCCTCTTAATGGGTGCTTGTCTACCTCTCTCAGCCCTCTGCTGGAGCTGTTTGGTTAGATCTACTAGCATCCCCACTCCTGTCGCACCTATTGGGTGACCCTTAGCCTTTAACCCTCCATCGAGATTTACTGGTAAGATACCACCTATGTAGGTCTGTTTCTCCCTGACTACCATGTGCTCCTCACCTTTTTTGACAAAACCCAGGTCGCTTAGGGCCATGAGCTCCGCTATGGTGAAGGCGTCATGCAGGTTCGCTACGTCGAAATATTTAGCCGGGTTTGAAGGATCTATGCCTGCTTTCTTATAGAGCATCTGGGCAGCGACTCTGGTTGCCTCAAGCCCTATATAGTCACTTCTCTTGCTCAGGTTAGAGGTTCCGTTTGCATAGCCCCAGCTTCTGATCCACACAGGGCTGTCTGTGATCTCTTTTGCTTTATCCTCACTGGCGAGGATCAATGCTGCTGCTCCATCTGTTATGGGGGATGAGTCGAAGAGCTTCAGAGGCCAGGCGATATATCTAGATGACATGCACTGCTCCACCGTGATCCTGTTCTGGAAGTGGGCTTTGGGGTTCATAGATCCATAGTAGTGGTTCTTCACAGCGATCTCACAGAGATCCTCCTCTCTAACGCCGAATCTCTTTATATATGACGTTGCATACATAGCATAATAGCCTGGGAACGTCATGCCGAAGTTCTCGAACTCCCAGAAATAGTTCCCCGCTCTTCCAATCAGCTCAACAACCTGCGGGGTTGTTGACTCGCTCATCTTCTCAACACCTATAACAAGCGATATGTCAGCCTCACCGCTGGCTATCATTGTATAGGCTGTCCTTGTGGCGGCCAGCCCTGTTGCGCATGCAGCTTCTATTCTCACGCCGTTTTTAGGAACGAGCCCTGCGTATTCGCCTATTAGAACAGCTGGTAAGGGTTCGCTTGACCAGACCCCGGTGTTGCCTACTACGAAGCTATCTATATCCTTGGTATCTATTTTTGCATCATCAAGGGCTTCCTTTATGGCTTCGAATGCTATCTCTGCGAGGGTTGCGTCGGGTCTATATCCGTACTTCGCTATACCCACTCCAACTATAGCTACTCTTCTCATACGACCAGCCTCGCAACCTCTTCTGGTATTAGGTTCTTCTCCCTAAGGATCCGTATCAGCTGTCTATATGCAACAAGCCTCTGAATATCGTTGGTGCCCTCGTAGATCTGTATTATTTTGATATCCCTTAAAAACCTCTCGATCCCTGTTTCTCTTATAACGCCAACACCCCCGTGGAGGTTTATAACTCTCGAGGCTATCTCTTCAGCCATTTCTGAAGCGAAGAATTTGGCTAGCGATGCTACGAATGTGAATTCCCTTCTACCTTCGTCAGCTAGCTTTGCGGCTAGGTATGTTAAGTACCTAGAGGCCATCAGCTTAGCAAGTATCTCCACCAGGCTGAACTGGACTGCTTGGAAGAAGGCTAATGGGTATCCGAATGCCTGTCTCTTATGAACATAGCCCATTGCCTCTTCGAAAAGCCTCTGGGCTATCCCTAGGGCCTGGGCTGCCACGCCTATTCTGGTTCTATCGAAGGTCTCCATAGCTATTAAGAAGCCTAGATCCTCCGCCCCAACCCTATTATCATCAGGCACCGTTACATTTTCAAGCGATAACTCATATATATGGCTCCCTCTAAGCCCCATCTTCTCATACTTCTGATCAAGTCTGAACCCAGGAGCATCTTTCTCGACTATAAAGAATGTAAGCCCCATATGGCGTGATCTCTTATCAGGAGGCGGCGAGGTTCTAGCAAGCACCAGTATATAGTCAGCTAGATCGGCATTGCTTATAAAGGCCTTCCTACCATTTATAACCCACTTATCCCCCTTCTTCTCAGCCCTAGTCTGAATCCCAGCTACATCTGATCCGCAGCATGGCTCTGTTACAGCAAAAGCTCCGAACTTCTCTCCCCTCGCTATTGGTGGTAGGTATTGTTTTCTCTGCTCCTCGGAACCGAAGAGTATTAACGGGACGGCGAAGAGTTCATTAGTACCTAGAACAACTGTTAGAGCTGGAGAGATCCTAGAGATCTCTTCTGTTAATATTACAACGCTGGTATGATCTTCTCCCTGGCCTCCGTATGTTTCTGGTATACCTATACCGAAATATCCCTGTCTGGCCATCTCTTCTAACAGATCTCTAGGGATCTCGTCCTTCTCATCGATCTCTAGGGCTCGAGGTCCTATCTTTTTCTCGGCAAACTCTCTCACGCTTTTTCTAAAGATCTCATGCTCTGGAGAAAGCCTTAAGCTAAAGTCTTCTATGCTTTCAAAGGGGAAAACCAGGTATATCACCAAGTATACATTTCACAAGGGCTAAAAAAGCCCATTTTCATGTATTCTATTATATACACCCATAATTAAGTGGTCAATAATAGTATATATAAGTTGATTAATATGATTAGCATTAATTGCTCTACTAAACCAAACATAATAGCTTTAATTCCCCTTTATAATAATACTTTGGGGTAAGGCTTGGAGAGCTCTACCCAATCTATGACCTCGCAGGAGGTGTTTGAGAAATACATAGCAAGCAGGATCTGGGCTAAAAGTTATGATGAAGAAGTGCCTGTAGATGTAGAGATAAGGCCATTCCCGCTATACGAGATCCTTGATAAGGCGGTTAAGGAGCACCCAGACAGGGATGCCCAGATCTTTTTCGGAAGGAGAATGAGCTATAGAATTCTCGGAGAACATAGTGATAGGCTTGCCAAAGCACTCAGAGAGCTAGGTGTTGGGAAGGGAGACGTTATTGCGCTCCATATGCCTAACAACCCTGCATATACCATAACCTTCTTCGCGGCACTAAAAATAGGGGCTGTCGTATCGCCGATGAATCCTCTGTATACTCCTAGGGAGATAGCATATCATCTAAAATCCTCTGGCTCTAGGATCCTGGTTACTTCCAATGTGATCTATAAGAATGCTGAGCAAGCATTGAAAGACGTTAAGGTTGAGAGGGTTATCGTGTCTGGTATAGAGGATTATATGAGCCCCATAATGAAACCTCTTGCTAGAATGAAGCTCAAACCACCCAGAATAAGCTATAGTGATACCATTCTCAGTTATATGGATCTCATCAAATCGCACAGCCCCTCATCGTTTAGGGAGAAGATAGACCCATCAGAGGATCTTGCAGCCCTCATGTACACAGGAGGAACTACAGGAATCCCTAAAGGAGCTATGATACTCCATGCCAATATCACTGCAAATCTCCAACAGCTAGAGCCTCTCTACAACGTGATCAAAAAGAGGAGAGGATATAATGGCCCTCTAAGATTCATAGGCTTGCTTCCATGGTACCATATCTATGGTCTTGTTACAGTCATGATCTATGCGATATATGATGGGGGTACCGTGATAGTTTTTCCCAGACCAGATATAGAGGGTCTTATGAAGGCCGTGGAGAAGTACAAAGCCCACGTTCTTCACGGTGTGCCAACGCTGTATAATGCTATAAATAATCACCCCAAAGTGGGTAAGTATAAGTTAAACACGCTATTCTTCTGTGTCTCAGGCGCAGCCCCCCTACCCCTCGAGGTTGCTAGAAGGTTTGAGAAACTCACAGGGGCTGTCCTTAGAGAGGGCTATGGATTAACGGAGACAGCTGTCGTTACCCATGTTAACCCGCTCTATGGTAAGAATAAGCTTGGTAGTATTGGCCTCCCAATACCGAGTACATATGCAGCGATAGCTGATCTTGAGAAGCCAGTATTATTACCACCAGGGAGTATTGGGGAGATAGTTATATCTGGGCCGCAGGTTATGAAGGGCTATAATGTAGAGGAGGAGAACAGGCTGGCTTTCTTCACAGCACATGGCCTCAGGTGGTTCAGGACAGGAGATATTGGGTATATGGATGAGGAGGGCTACTTCTACGTTCTTGATAGGAAGAAAGAGATGATCAAGTATAAAGGCTACTCGGTATATCCAAGAGAGATCGAGGAGGTGCTTCTCTCCAACGAGTGTGTTAAAGAGGCAGCAGTAGTAGGAATACCGAGCCCCGATGTTGGAGAGATCCCGAAGGCTTTTGTCGTGCTGAAGGACGCTTGTATTGGTAAGATCAAGGAGGATGATCTGTTAAAATGGGTCGAAGATAAGCTAGCACCTTATAAGAGGCCCAGAGTCGTTGAATTCCGAAAAGATCTTCCCAAGAGTCCTGTGGGCAAGATCTTAAGAAGAGTGCTTAGAGACGAAGAGCTAAAGAAATTACAGAAATAGAATAAGGTTAAATCCTAGATCTTATAAGCATTTCTTTACTGAGATCCGGCTCCAATGTTTTTAACCTCTAGTATATTAGGCTAGCCTGTAAACCTCTGAGGCTTATTGTTTATAAATGCCTAAAGATCTGTTAATCATTGTTTTAATAAAACATTAAAAGGTTGAGAGTATTCCAAGTGTCAGGAGATATGACTGGCGAAGGGTGATAAGCAGATTAAAAGGACTCTACAGAGTTTCTATCTCTAAAGAGCCTGGGATCCATAGATGCACCTTAATATTCTTATGATCTCTTTATAGTGCATCTGTCCTGGTGCTGTCGGGGTTTCTATATATCCATAAACAAGTTTTGATCCCATGAGTGTTAGTGCTATTCTTTCCAGAGGATCTGAACCCATCGGCATCACGGCTATATTATCATACCCAGCCTCTAGGAGAGATGCTAGGAGCTCTTTATAGCCCTTCATATTATTAACAGCTATTTTTATGGCGAATGCTCTCTCTGCATAGGCGTTTATTTTTGATATGACTTCCTCTTTTGTTGGTAGTCTAGATATGTAATGGATCGAAAGGATCTTCCCATCATACGGGATTCTGTGTTTCTCAACGAAAGATATCTCAGCATCGTATAGCAAGCCAAGCTTGTTAAGCTTGCTAAGATACCCAGCCTTGAGATGTTCGTCAACCTCTCTTAAACCCCCTTCGGATCGATCTCTTATGGTGATTATGATTCTATCCCTAAATCTTGCCAGCAGATCCGGTTCTATTGATAGAGGATTATCCATATAATCAAGCCTAATCTCCACAAGATCTGCATCATTAGCAATCTCGATCTTTCCAAGATCTTGGAGAGATCTTATCGGTAACGATGCGACCACAATTGGTTTCCTATGCCTCAATCCTAACCCTACCTCCTATGCTTACTAGATCTTCCCAGAACCTCGGGTTACTCTTATTAACACATTCTGCGCCATGTATAATTCCACCACTCATCAAGGCTAGTGGTGTAGCCATCATAGCAACCCTATGATCGTTCATGCAGCTTATCTCTGCAGGCTCAATCTCGCTATCAGAATTACCCTCGATAAGGATCTCACTATCATTGCTAGCCCATGCTCTAACCCCAAAGCTTCCCAAAACACTTATTATAGATGCTATCCTATCGCTTTCCTTGATCTTAAGCCTACCGGCTCCTTTGATTCTTGTCACGCCATTTGATATTGCAGCTAGTGGTGCTATGGATAAGCCTAGATCTGGTATATCCTCTATATCCACCTCGATACCTCTGTATAGATTGCTGGCTGAGACTATCCATGCTTTGTCTATATAGATGCTCTCAGCCCCCATGTTCCTATATATCTCTACTATCAAGTGATCCCCTATATATTGCTTTGGCTCTGGGAGATCCAGGATCTCGAGCTGACCCCCAGTAGTTAGGGCTGAGACAGCATAGAAAGATGCTAGTGCATAGTCGCCCTCGACTTTTGCCCTCACAAACCTAGTTTTCTCTCTCCTCTCGACCTTGATAGTGTTACCAGAGATCTCTGAATAGCATCCGAAATCCATCAGCACTTCTCTAGTGAGGTATATATAGCTTTTCGACACTATAGGGGGTTCTATGTATATCTCACCACCGCCTGAGAGGCAGAAGGCTATCATGAAACCTGATATGTATTGACTACTCTCCCACCCAGCTATCCTTATCCATGTATCATCTAGCCTCCCCTCCACAGTTACTGGAAGGCGGTTTGACGATATCTTAACACCCCTGCCATTCAAGGCCTTTGTGATCGCATCGAGTGGTCTTCTCCTAAGGCTATGATCGCCATCTATGATCGCCCTACCTCCTATCACCGCTATCACCGGGATCAAGATCCTCAGGCTTGTCGCAGAGCCTCCTAGATATATATTATCATTCTTTATGGATACCTTTCCCTCTAGCTCAAAGATATTGTTATTTACATTAACCCCAAGGGCTTTGACGGCTCTTATGGCTGCATCTACATCCTCAGAGCGGGGAAGATCTATTATCTCTACCGGGGATAGTAGGGATGCGAATATGAGTCTTATGGCATGGCTTTTAGATCTGGGTGCCTTAATAGATCCGCTAATAATCGATCTCTCTATATGGATCTTCACGGCTTATAACCTCGTTATATTAGCAGGCTCTGTTACCAAGACCCTATCGAACCTGCTGAGCAGATCTATAATTGGTCCTTCTTCTCCCTTCTTGGTGATCGCGAAGATCGAGGGACCGTTCCCGCTAACTCCAGCCGCTAGGGCTCCTAGTCTAAGGGCTGCTCTGATGGGCTCGATATCGTAGCCGAGGATCTCAGCCACGGCTATTCCGTTGAGCCTCATTGCTGTCAATATATCTCCCCTCATAGCTATATTGAAGATCTCTCTGAAGAGATCTTCGAATCTCCTCAGGGCATTAGGATCTATTCTAGGTCTTCCTCCCCTAGCTAGTATGATCACTGTTAAGTCTTTAGGAGGTTCTCGAAGATCTAGCAGTTTATTCTCTCTATTATTAGTGAACGATACCCCTCCATGGTATGAGGCTGTTGAGTCATCATATGCACCTGTTATAGAGACGCCAGCCTTTATTGATAGCTCTGATGCTAGCTTGGGTGTATCTATGTAGCTCAAACCATATTTGTTCTTTATTGCTTCTATGAGTGCTACTGCAACAGCACTACTGCTCTTAAGCCCGCTTCCAGCAGGTATTGGGGATTTAACCGAAACTCTAGGTCTAGGTATTCCTAAACTCTTAGTAAAATACTCAATAATGGTGCCTATTAGCCCGTTATACTGCTCAGAGCCTTCTTCCAACGAAACCTCGATCCTCAGGTTCACGGCCATCGTGGATCCTAGCCATGAAGGGATCGCATTTACTACTGAGACCCCTGCGTAGGCCCACATGCTTCTATATACCTCCTCCAGTTACTCTCTATCCTTTCTGCATCTTCTTTAGAGAGTTTGACGGGATTTATAACACCGGATCTTATCGCATGATCAGCTATGACGAGAGCAACCATAGCCTCAACAACAGAAACCCCCCTTATAGCTACTGCTGGGTCATGCCTGCCGGTAACAGATATTGTTGTCTCCTCCATGGTTCTCAGGTCTACTGTTTTCTGAGGCTTTCTAATAGAGCTGGTTGGTTTGAAGGCGCATCTAACCACTATATCCTCGCCAGTTGTTATCCCGCCGAGGATCCCACCGCTATAGTTATACCTCCACCTAGGCTTCCCATCCTTAACAATGATCTCGTCGTTAGCCTCGCTACCCTTCATCCTAGCTGCTTTAAAGCCGAGTCCGTATTCGAATCCAACCACAGCCGGTATTGAGAGGATAGCTTTAGCTAGATCGGCTTTGATCTTATCGAAAACAGGTTCTCCAAGCCCTGCTGGAGGGTTTCTCACAATAATCTCAGCAACCCCTCCGTAACTATCTCCCTCCTTCATAGCCCTCATTATAAGATCCTGGTATGCCTCTTCCAATTCCTTCCTACACGCTCTCACAGGGCTGTTTCTAGAGCACAGTATCTCTTCAAAGCTTGGCTCTGTGTTTAACTCAAGCGGGCCAAGGCTTTTTAGATGTCCTGCTACCCATGTATCAGTGATCATTAATAGCTTTTTAGCGATA
>DATMAU010000039.1:0-2303 GCA_035559775.1 Sulfolobales archaeon | reverse complement strand
ATCTCGATCATAAAGGAAAAGATCCTTGATATAAAGAGGATGGGAATAAGCGTTATCCTTGTAGAGCAGAACCTGAAAATGGCCCTCGATGCGAGCGAGAGAATCTATGTGATCGTAAGCGGTAGGATAGTAGCCGAAGGGAGTTCTAAAAACTACACGATAGAGGAGCTCGGTAAACTATTTTTTGGGAAAAAATAGGATCAGGATTATAAATACCTAGAGGCTCTTCTCAACCTCGCCTAAAGCTTTATCTATTACGTTAACTATCACGTCTAGAAGCTCTGTTCTGATCGTGAGGGGTGGCTGTATTCTTATCACCGAACCATATATCCCTCCTCTACCAACGAGCACTCCCATGTTTCTGGCAAGCTCTTTAACCTTCTTAGCCTCCTGTGTTGCTGGTGTCTTCTTAGCATCTCTGACCAGCTCGATACCCACTATTAATCCAAGGCCTCTTACATCCCCTACTAGTGGGTGTTTCTCCTGAAGCTCTTTCAACCTTTTGACCAGGTATTCACCCTTCCTGGCAGCCTCTTCGTGGAGCCTTTCCCTCTCGATGATCTCTATGGTTTTTAGCGCAGCCGCTGCCGAGACAGGGTTACCGCCGAATGTTGAGAAGTGATCCCCAGGCTCGAATGAGTTCGCTATCTCCTCTCTGGTGATGCATGCTCCTAGTGGGAAGCCCCCTGCTATTGCCTTGGCTAGCGTTACTATGTCTGGCTCAACCCCGTAGTGCTCGATCCCGAACATTTTTCCTGTCCTGCCAAAGCCTGTCTGAACCTCATCGGCTATTAAGAGGGCTCCGATTGGGTCTAGGATCTCTTCCTTAACTATTCTGAGATAGTTCCTGGGCAGGGGTATTATGCCTCCCTCGGCTATGACGGGCTCCACGATCATTGCTGACACCTGGCCTGTAGATGCCTCCCTCACTATGTTCTTGGCAATCTCGGCATAGATCTTGCCGCACTCCTCCTCATCGCCTCCGAACTGGGATCTGTAGCAATAGGGGGCTGGGACGAATATGGAGCCTGGTAGGAGGGGTCCGAAGCCCTTCTTCCTAGACCCGTGTCCCGTTATGCTCATAGTACCAAGGGTTCTTCCATGGAAAGATGGTGCTAGGGCTATCACCTCGTATTTCTTAGTATATTTTCTAGCGAGCTTCAATGCACACTCGTTAGCCTCAGCACCGCTGTTACCGAAAAAGCTCTTGGTAAGCCTCTTGCTAGGCATGATCTCTGCAAGCTTCTTAGCAAGCTGAACCACGACGGGGACGTAGTAATAGTATGAAGATACGTGGACAAACCTCCTAGCCTGCTCAAAAGCTGCTGAGATCACCTCTTCCCTACCATGACCTATATTCATCACAGAGATCCCGGAGAAAGCATCAATATACTCCCTACCATTAATATCCCTAATAATCTCGCCCCTAGCTTCTGCAACAACCACAGGATCTACTTCATCAACTATATTCAGGATCATATACCTATGGGCATCCCTGATAATCTCATCCCTATCCATACTTACCCCACCTATGAGAACAAATATACAATATATATTATTATTCCGGTAAAGATTAAACATTGTACCGTGTGATATACTTGCAAATCACACAGAATTGGATAACAATCATGATCCCAGAGAGATAACGATCACCAGTCCGTCTTGATATGTGTTCTTGAGATCTCATCAGCAGTTTTAATCCCGCTCTCCATCTGATCCCATGGGGGTATGTTTCTCCACAGCCCCCCAACCCCTACTAGGTAGATCCCGTTGGATGCTAGGTAGGCTCTAACCTCCTCTAAAAGTCTCCTATCAGGTTCTAGCGGAACTATATATGGTATTGTATATACCCTCTCACTCACCACATCCCCCTTACTACTGGCCAGCTTAGCCCACCTAGCCTCGGCAAAAGCTCTTGAAACCTGATCCGTGGGAGGCGGATTCCCTTTACAATAACTCATGAGGCTCTCGACGAGATAGTGGTTGGGAGGCGCTGACGAGGGGTCTATGTTTGATAATATATAGAATGTATGGGTTCTTGAAGCCCTTGTCCCGTGGATCACTATATCCCATTTCGGAGCCTCCCCCCTGATCCCTAGGGCAACACTCATAAGATCGATATGCTCAAGGCTTGCAGCAAGCTCTATAAACTTTCCAGAGATCTTCTCGTCATAGAGGCTCTCTAGAAGGAGTGGTAGGGGGTATGATGATACAAGCACACCGTATCTAATAACCCTACCATTCCTGAGAACAGCTATTCTTCTAGCAACATCTATCTTCCTCGGAGTATAGTATGTATACTC
>DATMAU010000038.1:0-98560 GCA_035559775.1 Sulfolobales archaeon | reverse complement strand
GGCCATGGGCTTCACACAGCACACGAACGCTACAGTAAATATTATTAGATCAGCAGCGATAGTCCAGCTACTCCTAGGAAACGTAGGCTTCCCAGGAGGAGGAACACACCCATTCAGAGGACACAGCAACGTCCAAGGAGCGACAGACGTGCAGGGGAATGGTATGGGTTCTCTCCCAGGCTATGTGTCGCCGCCCACAAATACACTATCTATAAGGGTTTATCAGGACTGGAAGCTCCAGGGGATGCCTGATGCCTGGAGCTGGGAGGTTCCTGGATGGGCGCGTGATAAAGATCCCTTTAGATCTATATCTAAGCCTAGCAGAGGACAGGCAGATCTTAACAAGGTGCTCCAAGTATATAATTTCTATGGTTGGCGCAGGCTCGAGCTTGCATGGGGCGTGTTTTGCGGCACAATACCACCTGAAGATCCTGTTAATGGCACTGTGGTCTGTGATTTTCCTATGGGGCTTGGTTACTCCGAGGTTGCTTTTGTGACGGCATCGCTAAGAGGCGATATAAAGGCAGCCCTAATATTTGGTGAAAATCCCATTGTTACTAACCCGAACTCTAAGCTTGTTATGGCAGCCCTCTCTTCCTTGGATCTTTTGGTGGTGAGCGATCTCTTCGAGACCGAGACAGCATGGTTTGCCGATATACTTTTACCAGCGTGTTCTTTTGCCGAGAAGGAGGGGAGTAGAACTAATGGTAATAGGGTTATTCAGTGGTCATACAGGGTTATCGAACCTATAGGTGACTCGAGACCTGATTACTGGATCATAGTGAATCTCTATAAAAGGCTTAGAGAGAAGCACGGGATCAGGTTACCCAGCGAGCATTATGGCGTAAAGGAAGAAACAGTGATCTTTAGGAAAAGAGGCAGTTATATAGAGGTGTATAGAAGGCCCGTTGAGCCCCACTCATCATGGGATTATAGCGGTGGCACGGGATCCTCGAAACCTGTTGGTAAACTTGAGGAGCAGGTGAACCCGAGAATCATAAATAAGGAGATCAACTTCTCTATGCTTCTATACCAAGGTCTCTATGACCCTGTTAGAGGTGTCTTTAGATCCATGTCCAGGGATAATAATTTGCGGAGTGAAGGAGAGATTGATGGTCTCTTCAGCAAGATCTATAAAGTGTATAAGAACTGGGGCTGGTCATGGCCCCAGAATGTTAGGTTCATGTATAACTATGACTCTCTATCAATAGACATTGGGAAGTGCATAGACGTAGAGGCTGCTGGGAGAAAGTGGAGGGTGTGTGGCGAGACCGGTGAGTGGATAGATGAATATACAGGTGAGTATAGACCAGCATTCATACCAGGGCACGGTTTCTGGGAGCCAAGGGCTTTTAAGAGGAGGCTAAGCGGTGTATCGGATCTCTTTGGAGGTCTCGATATAATAGGCTTCGTAAGGACGGGGGAGCCGAAGATCAGAGGTAATTTCATAGTAGAAGAGCAGGAGAGGGTAAATGTGCTTAATTACCTGGGGTTCTCTGAGATCACAGGAGCATTCTATCTCTGGGTCAACGATACCCTATATTGGGATGAAGAGACAGCCAGCCTGCCCGCGAGTCTCAAGAGGCCCTTCTTCCCAGGCAAGGGGTGGCGGGATTTCAAAGAGAGATATATGGGTATCCGTGAGAGACTATCTAGGTATTCTAAGGAGCTGGGGAGCTATAAAGAGGCCGTAGCCAGGGTTATCGAGGAGGATGGAGGCTGGTATGCTGGCTATGATTTCAGATGGCCGATCCATACAGAGCCTGCCGAGTCCCCCCATATAGAGTTTGCAGTAAAATACCCATCTATAGCGTGGATTAACAGGTATAACCTCGACGTAATGCTCGGTAGAGTGGATCTGAAAACGGGTAGTGAGGGTCTATCAGCGATCCCAGCAGAGCTGGCTGCAGCTGAAGGTGAGCTAGTGATAATAACTAGTAACAGGCTTACCGAGCATTTCCACTCAGGCTCTATGTCGAGGAACATCCCACTATTAAGGGAGCTTGTTCCAGAGCCTTTTGTAACGATTCCTAGTAATATTGCTGAGAAGCTAGGCATATCTTCAGGAGACCTGGTCGAGCTATTAACCCTCAGGGGTTCTATAAGGCTTAAGGCCTATGTAGCTAATACTGAGCAGCAGAGCTGCTGGCGCTATAATGGGGGCTGTATACCGATAGTTAGTATCACATGGTTCTCCGGGTTTGCCGGTTCAGCCCAAGGGCCTGTTGGTAATATGATAAGCCCCGACGCTATAGATGTTGTCACATCTATACAGGAGAGCAAGGGATGGTTGGGCAAGCTGAGAAGGGTTATGGCATGAGGATCACTGGGATAGAGAGGGTTAGGAACGGCTATGGCGTGCTGGTAGATCTAGATAGGTGTATAGGATGCAGGGCATGCCAGCTCGCATGTAAGGAATGGAACGGCCTCCCAGCAGAGGAGCTCGCTTTCACAGGATCTTTTACAAGCCCTCCAAAGCTGAGTGCGAGTAACTGGAAGGTAGTGATCTTCCACGAAGCTGGAGTAATACTCCCACTACCCTTCCAATGCATGCACTGCCTAGACCCGCCGTGCGCCCTAGCATGCCCTGTCTCAGCAATAGTTATCAGTGATGAAGGCGCCGTTGTGATCAACCGTGATGACTGCCTGGGTATAGGTAACTGCCTAGCCGCATGCCCCTTCGATGTGCCTGCTAGAGGGGGCGATGGTAAGTATTATAAATGCACGTTCTGTGTAGATAGGATACAGCATGGCCTACAACCAGCATGTGTTGAGGTATGCCCAACGAGTGTCTTTACATTCGCACCAATAGGGGTTATAGCTGATATGGCTAGACGCGAGGCGGCTAGAGGGCGAGTGGTCTATGGTGTCGGGCTTGATAGATACATAGGGGGAGGGACTAGGTGGGTTTATGTGGTGTCTAGGGAGAAGTCGACAGCGATGGGAAAGATACTACCACCTGTTCCTAAGAAGAAGCTCGATCCCTATAGATGGTTCTTTGTAAACCTTAAAAGGAGAGTTAGGCTGGTAGCTCTCATTTCAATGCTTAATAGGTTTATCAGAAAAAGGCTTGGAATCTGAGAGCGATCCTAGCTGTTGCAGAGAAAAAGTTGCTCTGTATCAGTCAGACTCGATCTGTATAGCTAGGTTTACATTGGCATTTCCACTACCCTGGGCTGTCCAGTTTATCTTGAGGCTAACACTATACTCGCCCGGATCTATATCCATGGGCGCATCGTATCCGGGTATTAGCACGAGGATCCTGTAGCACTCGCCTATTGAGTGGAGACATGGCATCTGTATAACGTATTTCTTATTACCGCTGCTGAGGGTCATCTCGGCATTGATAATTAGCGACAAATTCCCACTAACTGGTGTGTAACCCTGGGTAGGGCTAGCCTTGGCTATGATTTTTGCGCTGTTTCGAACTACGAGCTTAGCTATGTTGTCGAAAGATCTCGAGCCTTGGCTCTCACTTATAACGCCTAGATCTATATTAACCGTGCTTGGGATCATCTCAGCTTTTTTGATAAGCGAGAAAGTCCCCCCAATATTTATCACGCCGACTAGGTTATTTAGTGCATACGCAGTTGCTATAGATATTAAGGATATTGCTAGCACTATAATGCCGATCTTTTTTGCCCGTTCCACACTGCCACCCGATCAGGACTTGGTTCGATATTTAAAAATCTATATTTAGCACATGGGATCTAGCAGGTGTTTAAGGTCTAGAACACCGGATCCGTAGCTGAATCTTATGCAACCCTAACCTTTTAGGCTATCATCTTATACACCCACAACACAAGCCGATCTGGTGGGAGCCTATGTGGTTTGACCTGTTTATCGAGGAGCACGGGGTTATTAGGAGGGCTATTAACGCTCTTCTAATCTCTGCATCGTCGTCCTATATGCTTAGTGAGAGAGATTCTATAGAGCAAGTGCTGCCCCTCTATAAGGAGTTTAAAAACATATTCATAGACTCATGCCACCATAAGAAGGAAGAGGCTCTAGCAGATCTTCTCGTTTCACACGGGTATAAGCTTAGCAGAGATTTCACATCACTTCATTCGATTGTTAGGGATAGGTTCAAGGATCTCATGGCCGCCTATGTGGCGGGAGATAGGGGAGAGGTTCTAGCTTCAAAAGCTGCTGTGTATTACGAGGCTATGGAGGATCATATAGAGGATGAGGAGAGAGCAATATTTACCGAGATCCTTAATGCCATGTCTAAAACAGGGATCAGCGATCATGAGATCGAATATGTCTTAAAAGAGATCGAAGCGGCTTTAGGAGAGGAGATCCATGAGAGGATGATAGAGCTGGTAGGAGAGATGGAGAATAAGCTCTCAAGCAACTTAATGAGGAACAGGGCGGTGGCTATGAATGTCATCACTATAAAGCCTTATGAGAGGCATGTGCTTATAAAGAAGACGATTCAGGAGATGAAGGTTGAAGGAGCATATAGATTGATCCTAATAAATGATCATGAGCCCGTTCCCCTCTACTATGAGCTACTCCACACGGAAGCATGTTTCGACGAAAGCCTCTTTAAATCAAAACAGCTATCAAGCAGAATATGGGTATCTCTGATAGTTCTTAAAAAGGAGTGCAAATAGTCCACCCAGCCTAGAGCTTCTGAGCACTATAAAGATCCCGAGATAGGATCATAGCGTAACTAATAAAACCTAGCCGATAAAACCCTTATAGCCCATATCAATATACTACTAATAGGGGCCGTAGTCTAGCTTGGTAGGATGCGAGGCTTGGGCCCTCGTGGTCCGGGGTTCAAATCCCCGCGGCCCCATTAAACATCGTTATTAAGCCTCTCAGAACAGCTCTGGTACTGTTAAGAAACAAGGCTCAAGCATAAGTGTTACAAAGACAAGCTATTACTACCAAGCGCTTGCTTTAACGCATTTAACTCTTAATTCAAGACCAGCTTAAGCCCAGATAGGCTAAAGCTCTAAATCGGCTAGCTATATAGGAGCCTTATCTCGGAGTAAAGGAGGTTATGAGGAGCTCTCACTAGCGAGCAATAACACTAACGATCCTGGGGCTGGAATGCTCTTTTAAACCTAGCCTATCAACCAGAACTATTCCTGTAGTTAGTACTTGTTAAGGAAGACTCGAAAGGCTATTTAAGCGTGAAGAAAGAAGTTATTGCCTTCCCCCCGAAGACTTAAAATTAGATATTAAGAAAATCGCAGAAGTGGAAGAGTTCTGCGCAGATTTAGTGATATCTATCCACCAACACGAGAGGATCTATGCTAGGTAGCCTGGCTACGAGGATTATGACCTATACGAAGAATAGCGAGTTATCATGCTCTCTTAACTCTATGTTGGGTTGAATAGCCCTAAGTATAAGTATTCTAAACCCGCCTTTGGTTCAGATATGTAATAAGATCTGTGAACATTACACCCGCGGTTCTCCATGCCGGTCCTGCAGGGCCTGTTAGCAAGATCCTTTCCCCTTCAATATCTATTGACAAGCCATTATAGTTGCCCGAGATGTCTGACAAAGGATCCCCTGGTTCTAGGATCTCTGGAGATACCGAGAATATTTTTCTCTCCATATCAGCTATAGCTATATATTTAACACGCCTGCCAGACCTTACTGCCTCTCTCACTATATTCTCTGGCACGCTCGTTAGGGGTGTTCTTCTCACATCCTCCATAGTTATCTTGACACCAGCGCTGCTAACAAGTATTGCTAGCTTTGCAGAGGGGTCGAGCCCAGCGGTATCTATGCTGGGATCCGGTTCTGCTAGCTTTTCAGCCACGGCTTTCGATACTGCTTCATCAAAGCTTAGGCCCTTCTCAACGAGGGATAGTATATAGTTTGTTGTCGCGTTAAGAATACCTCTGATCATTCTTATCTCTCTGCCCATGAGTCCTGTGATAACATCTATAGCTGGAGTACCAGCCATAACTGTAGCCCTATATCCTATATAGACACCCCTCCTCCTAGCCTCCCCAAAAAGCTCATCATATCTCAATGCTAGGCCAGTCTTATCAGCGGTTATGATGCTCACGCCCCTCTTTAGGAGGCCTCTATAGATTGTGAGGTTAGGCTCTCCAGTAGCATATGATGGAGGTATTGCTACGAAGGCAAGATCTGGGGATGTTAGATCCACGAGCTCTAAAGGATCTCCAGCCATGTGTAGAAACCCCCTATCCCCTGTCTCATATCTTGAGGCGAGGGCCAGGATCTCTTTCCTCCAACCTTGTCCTAGGGTAACATATCCTTTGGAGGCTGCTATGCCCTTCACCTCTATCTCGACACTCATCTCTGTTTTTAAAAACCCTGCCTTTCTAGCTAGAACCCTTGATAGCTCCCTCCCAACATTGCCAAAGCCTATTATGGCAACACCTACTTTCAAGATAATCACTACTGAGAGAAGTGGTTAGAGAAATATATGCTTAAAATTCTAAAGGATCTTCCTATCCTTCTGCTCGTTTTTCGAAAAACCTATCTCTTCGTAGATCTGCCTCACAAGGGCTTCTCCAAAGCCTCTGAGGCTTAGAAGCTTCCTAGGATCTGTTCTCCTAAGATCATCGATGCTCTTTATACCAGCGTTATATAGTATCCTAGCCCTAACCCTCCCCACACCCCTGATCTTTATCAATGGTAACAGCTCCTCTTTAACCCCATTCTCTATCCTTATAGCTATTTTTTCAAGCTCTCTCGAATGATGCCTCGTGCTAGGCATTACCGATGAGACAGCGCTAAGGGCGTGCGAGATCCATGTAGCCGTCTCCACAATAACTCTCAGATCGCCTGGCATGATCTTATATTTTTCAAGTATAGCATCCTCGCTCTCCTCATTAATCCAGGCTTCAAGGACTCTTGCATATCTATATGCTATTAACCACTCCTCACCAAATAGATCCTCATCATGGGCTGAAGGGATCTCTCCTGCTTCTAAAGATCTCATTGCCTCCTCCTCATACTCCCTATAACCGGATCTTCTGGTAATGCTCCTGAGAAAATCAGGGGTATAGGTTACTAAGTGCAAATACCATAGCTCACTGGCAATATCGCTCTTGGTCTTCATAATATCCAGGGATCTCTTGGCAGTGAGCGGGTCTAGATACTGTCTTGCAACAACAAGACCAAGGGATGTCGGCTTTAAACTTCCTCTTAATACTCTAACCATGCCCCAGCTACTAAGATCATCTATGATCCTCTTTATAGAGGGGCCAGCAAGCACTCCTCCGCGAGACCCGTACAGGGTTAGGGAGAAGATCTCGTTCAGCTCAGCCTCATTTTCAGCATATCCAGATGCTATTAATGATAGCACGTGTATCCTTAGGCTTCTTTCGCTTGATAGCGCTGATTCCACATTTTCAGGAGATCCTTTTATATATCTCACAGCATCTCTAGGAGTTCGATCCGCTATTATGACCTCACCATAGGGGTCATACTGGGGCCTGCCAGCCCTGCCGGCCATCTGCTTATACTCCATAACACTTATATCATCGTAACCGTCCTCCGAATATCTCCTAGTATACATAATAACCCTCCTAGCAGGCAGATTAACCCCCGCGGCTAGTGTTGGTGTTGCTACAACAACCTTAAGGATCCTCTCTCTAAAACCCTTCTCTATAACAACCCTGGATCCGTGTGATAATCCTGCGTGATGATAGGCAACTCCTCTGAGGATCAGTGGTGAGAGGGATTCGTATTCATACCTAGTAGAAGCTTTTTCTCTAAGCTCTTCGGCAAGGGTCTTAGCGTCTGGCTGGTTTTTAAAAGAGGATGCTAAAAGCCCGAGCTTCTCAGCTATGTTTCTAGCCATAGATTCAGCTTCTCTCCTAGAATGCCTAAACACTAGGAGTTGCTGGTCATCTAGATAGGCTTTAGACACCATATAGCTTATAAGATCCCCCTTAACATCCTCAACCCTCCCGTCCTCGTAATAAACCTTATTAGATGATCTATCGTAATAGCCCTGGATAAGGGGGACAGGCCTCCAGTCACAGACTATAAGCTCTCCCCTGACCCATGATGATAGATCCCACGGATTCCCTATAGTTGCACTGAGCCCAACTATCTGGGAGCCTAGCTTGATAGCCCTGGCAACGATCATCTCTATCACTGGTCCTCTCTCGGGATCGCCTACCTCGTGTATCTCGTCAATCACTATCACTCTTACCCTAGAAAGCCAGTCTGGTTTATGGCGTAATAGTGAGTCGAGTCTTTCGTAGGTCGTTACTACAAGATCGTATCCCTCTAGATCCTCTCCAGAGTTGTCATAATCGCCCGTGCTTATACCAACTCTTAGTCCTAGAAATTTTTCCCACACCTTGAACTCGGCGTATTTCTCGTTGGCGAGGGCTTTTAGCGGGCATGTATAGATCCCCATACCGTTGTTTAGATAGGCATTGATCATTGCTAGCTCGGCTATAAAGGTCTTCCCACTAGCTGTTGGTGCTGATACCACCATGTTTTTGCCGCTCAGCAGACCTTTCCTTATAGCCTCTGCCTGGGGCGGTGTTAGGCTCCTATAGCCTTTTTCAATTATAATCTTTCTGATATTCTCAGGGATCTCTAGCCCATCGATAGGGATCGGTTTTTCGGGGCATGTGGGGCTTTTCACCTGGAGCCTAACCTCTTCACCACTTCTCCCAGAACTTCTCTCCTAATCCTCGTCTCGCTTGTGATCATATCTATGAGTTTCCCAATATACCATGCCTCCCCATCCCCGTGCTCTCTAAGTATATTATAGCTATCTCTAACCACATCACACATCTTCTCCATCTCCTCTATAGCTAGTGCTAGTTCTAGAGGGTCTATGAGATTCCTGGCCCTTAGATAAACCTCCTCTATATCTCTTAGAACCTTTCTAGAGGCCCTATCTATTTCCCTCAGCTCCTCTGGTGATAGCCTTTTCTCCATAGCCTCGTACTCGTAGTAAAGCCTAGCTATATATTCAGCATGCTTCTCACACATCTCTGACAAGTATTTCAGCAATATCTTCTCAGAAGTGAAAACAACGCGTGAGAGCTTATCATAAAGCTCTCCCAGCATCCTCTCCAATTGCTCCCATATACCCAGGGCTATGGCAACATTATGCTCTAGAGTCCCGAAACCAGCTATATTGCTCAAAATCCCACTCTAAATATAATAGGAAGTGTTGACAGGTTAAAAACTTATAGCTATGAGGAGTTAGAGGCCCAGAGAAGATCTCCCGTGATTCTGGGCAGCTCTAACCCTTCTCTCAACATCGTCCCAGTTAACCACGTTCCACCAGTTATCCACATAAGAGCCCCTGTCGTTCTTATACTGGAGGTAATACGCATGCTCCCACACATCAATAACAAGCACAGGCACAGCTCCTGAGGTTATTAGGAGGTTATGCTTCTCCACCTGGTAGATCCTCAGCTCCTCGGTCAAAGGATCATAGGCTAGCACAGCCCAGCCCACGCCCTCAACGGTCTTAGCCGCTGCTGAGAAGAGATCTTTAAACTTCTCAAAACTACCGAAGACCTTGTTGATAAGATCGGCAGTAACACCGCCAGGCTTACCACCCCCTTTCCCTGGGGGAGCCATGTTTGGCCAGAATATAGTGTGCATGATATGACCCCCATAGTTAAAGCTAAAGTCTCTCATAACAGCCCTAACATCTATCTGAGCCTCCCCCTTGAGATGCTTTTCTATCTTCTCGAGAGCAGCATTAGCCCCGTTAACATATGCCTGGTGGTGCCTCTGGTGGTGAAGTCTCATGATCTCCTCAATTATATAGGGCTCAAGGGCATTGTAGGCATAAGGAAGGGGTGGGAGTTCGTATCTCTTCAACAGGTTCACCATATTCCCTGCACTAGTAAACTTATAAACATCACTTAAGCATCGTTTCATCTAATTACCAACGGCTCTAAGAAGGGGTTTTTGCCCCCGGTTCTTTGGCTGTTTATAACTTCTATTGGTGGGCCTTTAGATAAGCTTGTTCACCTTTCTAGGACTGGCATTCACCAGGCTACCCCATGTGCTCCATAAGCATCTCTCTAGCAAGATCAAGGGTAGCTAACCGCTAACCATTAATGGGCCCGCGGGGATTCGAACCCCGGACCTCCGCCGCGTGAGGGCGGCGTCCTACCGCTAGACTACGGGCCCAACCATAATTAAAAACACAAAACGAACCTATAAATCCTATAACTTAACTAGGAGAGAGCTATACTGTGCAGGGCCTTCATAGACTGGATGCTCTGCGACAGACAAGATTTGAGGGATTCGAGTTTTGTGGTAACTAGTATAGTAGATAGTATTTCAAGGTTTGAAGGTTATCTATAAAATATAAGGGATCTAATAGAAGAATTGTTACTAATCGTCGATAAACTTTGGTTAAATTGAAATAGCTTGCTATAATATGTTTAAGAACTATTATACGGTAAAAGATCTGTTCGTCTTTAGCGTATAGAGTTCATAGCGACCCTTATTGTAGTTCGAGAGGATATTGATAGATAGATCCTGGAGCTTGTTGGATCTTTTCTATCTTTGGGTTTATGCCTAATAATTGTTCGGGACTAAGCTCTTCATGAGAAGAAAAGGAGGATCCAGTAAAACTGGTAATAGGTTAGGATATGTCTATTCAACCTCTTGTTTCTCTCTTCTCTTCAGAGTCCTGAGCCTATCGTAGTGTTTGATGATCCTTTTCTCTATAAGGTCTAGAGATCTTCTTGCAGCTATCAGAGGATCTTTATCTATCTCCTCGACAGAATATTGATCGTGGTTTGTCTTGACATATACATTAACTATATAGGCACCCCCGCTCCCGGCTTTTGAGAGTCTCTTGACTATTACCTTGATATCTAGGATCTTTGTTATCCTGGAGATCTTAGCTATATAGCTGCTTATCAGCCTGTTCAATGCTTGTCTCTGATCCTCGGCCTCTAGGTCGGAGATCCTTGCTTCCACGGGAAGCTCCTCTCTTACCCTTACAACGGATTTTACTATATCATAGCTGCTCACCATCCCAACAATCCTTCCTTCAGAGAGTACGGGGAAGCCTGAGTATCTCTTGCTAAGTATGAGCTCTGCGACTCTTCTAACTGGGTCGTTTTGATCTACGGTGACTGCGGGTGACGAGGCCACCTCTTTCACAGGGGCCGCTAGGATCTCTTCCTCAGTTTTATAGAAGCCTGTTCTCCTGGAGCCTATCTGGTAGAATGCATAGTACATTTTCTCAGCAAGGTCTCTCATACTCACGATCCCATATAGCTTCCCACCCTCTATTACTGGGAGCTTTGACACACCGTTCTTAAGCATAACCATCCTAGCCCTGGCTACTGATTCCTCTGCATCTATAGTTATAGCAGGCGAGCTCATTATGCTCGAGACCCTCCCTCCTGGGAGCATGTTTGCGTTAAGGAGATACCTTATCACATCCTCCCTCATAATAATACCTATAAGATATCTGTCTGAATCAACAACCGGTATGCCCCTAACCCTCAGAGTGAAGATCCTACCCACAGCCTCGCTGAAATCATCATCGCCATTAACAGAATATGGTGGATACATCACGCTTGAGACCCTGGCCCTCGGGCTAACCCTCCTCTCGAGAAGCTCCCTATAGCTCACCACACCCACTAGTCTTCCCTCTCCGCTAACGATAGGGATCACCCAGAGACCCTCTGAAGCCATTATGGATAGGGCTTTCGCAACAGTATCGTCCTTCCTCAGTGTTATCGAAGCTTCTCTCATGATCTCGCGCACCTTAACCATAACCACACCAACATATGGCTTGCAAGAGAGCTATTATGACTGACGAGAAGAGCGAGGATAATGGGCATATGGTATAATCTATATTAGTGGGAGTAATAAAACGGAGGGGGGATATGTTTAGAGCGATCATATTCTTCGACCTAGACAGCACCCTGGTTATTAACCCCCTTGGCAGGAGAGTGATGCCTAAGGTTTACGAAGAGGTCTCGAGAATCCTGGGAGTCGGTGTGGAGAAGGTGTTAGAGATCTTTACTGAGAAGCATATGGAGAAGATCAGGGTAGGAGATCCGAAGGCCTATGACTGGGACTACATATTGTCGGAGATGCTCATGGAGAATGGGATAAGGCCTAGAGAGAATATCTTTCTAGAGGAGCTTCAGAGAGTATGTGGCTCGGTGGAGGTTCTAGACGATGCACCCAGAGTATTGGAGAGGCTACAGAATATGGGGTTCTACATAGTGCTCTCAACAAACGGGTTTTGGAAATACCAAGAATGTGTCGTTAGGGAAGCCGGTCTTCTGCAGTATTTTAAAGAGATATCCAGCCCTGATAAGAAGGGCTGCCTTAAGAGCTCTAGCTGTTTTTACACCACATCGATCAACGGGTCTATAAAAATCTCTGTAGGGGATAACATTATCTTTGATGTCTACTATCCAAAAAAGTACGGGTTGAGGGCTATACATGTCAGAAGACCTATATCCATCGGGGAGGAGTATGCGAGGGTTCTAGGTATAGACCTGTCTAAGATCGAGCCAGACGCCACGGTCACATCGCTCGCCCAGATCTATGGAGCGATAGAATCCATACTAAGGGGATCGAATGGAGATGGAAGAACCGGGTAAACGTGGTGGGGAGATCCTCGTAACATCAAGCCATAGGCCCTCGAGGAGAGTTAGGTCTTTCGTTAACGATCTGGCAAAGACTCTTCCAGGGGCGACTAGAATTAATAGGGGGAAGAAGAGTCTTGAAGATCTTAAGGATCTGATGAGGTTAACAGGCTACAAGGTGCTCATAGTAGTTAACACGTGGAAGGCCAATCCCGGTAGGGTTGATATATATGTAAGGGAGGAAGATATACTTAAAAAGGTGGGGTCTATCTATATCTCCTCCATCAAGCTTAGCAGAGAGCAGTTCGTGCCTAATTGTTTCTTCAGATCACCGCAAATAGATTCTAGGAAGTGTGGAGCGGACATATGTGGAGTTCTAATAGATATATTCAGCACGATCCTCGGGGTTAGGCATAATAGCGATAGATCCCATGATGAGAAGATACATATAGAAGTAAGTAATAAGAATATTTATATATGGTTCTCGAAGGGGGGAAGGATCTGTGGGCCCAGAATCGGGATCAGAGAAGCATATAGGGAGAAAGAGATATAGGGCAAAGATAGAGGTTATAGGAGAGGGCGATATGACTAGGATAATATATGAGGCACTAGCCCCAGAGATAGAAACACCGCCAAATCTCAAGAGGGTGGGTGTGAGTGCGTATCTCGATAGGGAGAGATATGTTATTGAGATCTACTCCCGCGATATACCGAGTCTCAGGGCTGCTATAAACTCGTATATCTACCTGGTATATGCTGCGCTAAAGACCCTTGAGACAGCTAGGGAGATCACTCGCTGAAAGAACTTCTGGGGTTCTTGCTATTTTGGGTATATTGCATAGTTATAGTGAGCAAGAGGATCAATGGTGGTGTTAGCAGGACCCTAACGATCTATGTCTATTATAAGGTTTGGGATAGTTGGTGCTAAATAATGCTAAGGCGATCTTCTACAAATATAGAAGATCTGTATATGCCTAGATGTATAGATACAGAGCATTTGGACTAGAGCTTTTCCCTAACTGTTTGGACAGCTTTTACAGACATGGCCTCGTATATAAGATTAGCTGCTAGCAGGCTCGTTATTCCCGAGTGATCTAGTGGTGGGCTTACTTCTACTACGTCGATACCGATTATTTCTACTTCTGCCTCGGATAGGGATCTCAGGATTGATATGAGCTCCCTCGGAGTGAAACCCCCGACCTCCCTAGTTCCTGTACCAGGCGCAAAAGCCGGATCCACTACATCTATGTCGATCGAAATGTATATCTTTCCCCTAAGACTTTTCAACCTGCTTGATAGCCATGCTACCCCATAGTAGGCGGCTTCATCCATTGTTATTATAGTTAAGGGTACTGGGGATTTCTCGGGGAATTTTAGGTCTTCTTCACTGTATTGCGGTCCTCGTATGCCTATTTGGATCACACTGCTCACTATACCCTCGTCTATTGCTCTCTTGACCCATGTTCCATGCGTGTATCTCTCTCCACCCCAGTATTGATCCCAGTAGTCTAGGTGGCTATCGAAGTGTATCAGGATAGGTTTATGTCTGGAGAGACCTCTTAGAACACCAAGGCTTATGCTGTGATCACCGCCAGCTATAAAGGGGGTTATCCCCTTTGTATCAAGATCCCTAACAGTTTCCTCTATAGAGTTAAGCGTTTTCTCAACACTGGTTGGTATCACATCTACGTCGCCGTAGTCAACAACACCCAGGGTCTTGAAGGGGTATATTTTAAGAGCAAGGTTATATGGCCTCAATAACCTCGACTCTATCCTTATATATGTTGGCCCGAGCCTCGCACCACTATAATATGTAACACCACCATCGAACGGAACTCCTAGAAACACACCGCTGGTAACACGAGGATCAGGATCCCTGGTGAATGGAAGCCTTGCAAAGGTAGGGATCTGGGCTAACCTTGGCGACACCATCGCATCTATCTGCTCACCTGCTCCGGGAAACATAGAGCCCACCAATAATTAATCCCAAAAATATTTTTATATATTCATCATGACAATCCCACCCCTGATCGCGAATTAATATAAAAAATGTACAAAATCATAGCAAATACGGGATAACAACCACCGCGGATCACGATCCTTGTGACGAGAATATTATTAGCTTTAACCAACCGCTACGGACTTAATAAGATTTATAAGGGCTGATATTAGTTATTATAGCTTTACATGTATATAATCTCATGCCTCATGGTGCAGGTGTGGATAAAGATCCGAGCGTGTGGGGTTCTCAACAACTATGAATGGGGTTATGAATAGAGGTAATCCCGAGGAGTGTGGTCTATGATAGAGATCCCGATAAAAGGAGCCTAAGGCTAGAAAGCCAAGGAAAGAGCGGTTGGTATCAAAAATACCAATCGCTATGAAGTCCGAAGCCCGTACACGGCTAGGCATATATTGTTTCTCAGAACGGAGAAAATTCATCACCGCTCTGTGTGCACAGGCCTCATCACAACCTTTGCAATCCGTATAGTATTATACTACCATCTTTATTTAGCTCTCGCCATTTTTAGCTTTTGGCTGTTCAGAGATCTCTACTCTGTCTGTGGGTTCTTTATTCCCGCGGATCACGCGGCTTATTAGGTTTCGATTTTATAGCTCGTGTCACTAGATTGTTGCCTATATATTTGAAGCAATACTAGCACCACCATTTAGTGTTCTAAATAGCTATAGGGATCCGCAAGCTTATAAGTATTCTTTATATTGCTACTCCTTGGATAGATATTAAAGAAACGGGTGGGACTAGTTGTCTAGGAGCTGTTGACAAAACCTCTAAGTCGACATATACTTTGCAGATCTAAGCTATATAGCCGTCCATATGTGTTATTATAAGCTATTACAGACCCGATAGATCAGTGAGCTAAAGAGCATGGTTTGCTTTGAACAGGACAAGATCGGTGTTGCCAAGTTTTTAATGATCTTAGGTTCTAGATATGGAGACTTTATAATAGATCCTCCTTTAATAAAACATAGCCTTCAAAGACACTAGCAATGCTATAGAGCGCTTAATAAACCTGTGAGATGGTTCTTATAGCATTGTTGATAAAACCTCCAAGGAGTCGTGATCCATGGATCGATATAGTGGCTGGGCTGACCAGAGGACAGTGCTAGACACTAATGACTATATATAACGCTTTTTATTGTCTATGAAAACTTTAGAAAGCTTTCCCACGAAGATCTTCAATAAGTTGTAGGTCATGATCGAAATAACCACGTATAATTCATACATATAAGGTCTGCCTGATTAGTTTCCTAATAGCCCTCTTGATCATCGAATAAGCAGTTGGCTTGGATACTCCTAGCTCTTTGCTCAGAGAGCCAAGGTCTATTCTTCTTGGATTGTCAAAATACCCCCTGATAAAGCCCAGAATCAGTGCTTCTTCCTGTCTTGGGGTAAGTATATCTTCCTCTCTGATCGTTCGTAGCTTAGCACTAAGGATACGGATCCCCGAGGCCCGCATTCTCGAAAGTAGATTTTTAGCTTCACTCTTACTTTCACAGACAATTCTCACCTTGATGATACCAGCATCTACTCTCGACGATAATATGTGCATCTCGTTGAGACCAGAGATCCTACATGGACATGAATTAGTTCTAAGAATAATAAGCGATTGACCATCTCTCAGCCTATACGTAGAGGTTATATGTACATTTTTTCCTGCGATTCTCTTCTGATCTATTGAGCCCTTGAGTTTTAATAACACACTAGAACCTCTTTCTCCCCAAGGTCTACAGCTCAAGATCCTAACTTCACCATTAATCAAAGATCTCCATGGGCATGGGATCGCGTAAACTACCTCTAAGACGTACAATGCGAGACCCGATCTATGAAATATAGAGAAGTTATAAGGGTTGTTATTCGCTCTTATATATCTATATGCTCTTATATGAATTTAAATAGAGATCCAAGCTAAAATACTAGAATATGGATTTTGGGTTTTCTCTAGCTTGTGCACATGGTTTATCGAAATTCACAGATCTATTGCAGAAAGCAATTAGTAATTTTTAACCGGGTCGTTTGTAGAAGAATATATCTAATCTGTAATAAACGAGGACAGCAGTTACCCAAGTCATGCTTATATTCCCAGAGGAAACTCGAAGCACAACTATATCTAGTTTAAAAATACGTGGAATAACTGATAACATGTGGGAAAGGCTATACCACTAAACGCGTTCGAAGATTTTCCAGAAAACATAAGAGAGGTTTTTCTTTAGGTGCTTTAAAGAGCTGAATAAAAACAATTGATAAATATTCAGGGGCAAATGATAACTAGGCTTAAGAGCTGCACGTTTATCAAAGACGGTGTGACCTCGGAACCTCTACAAACGATCATCGTCTGTGATGCTAACATAGTTAGCGTAGTGCCTTATTAGGAAACCCCATATGTAAAGCCAAGGGGGTTAGTGTGACTAAGAAAGAACATACAGAGAGCGGATATAAGGGAGCATTCATTCTGCTCTATGCATTCCTAGCAATGCTCGTAACAGTATGGTTTGTTGTATATGCAGTCTTAGTGAGCAGGGGCCCTGTGGGGTGATGGTATGGTCGATCAAAGGGAGAAGATCTGGCTAGTCTCGGTTTTAATCGTGCTGGTAGTCCTCCTAGGATCTATAGCCTATGCTTTGAGAACCGGATACGGTGTTGCCAGCGAAGCAGTAGTGCTCCCACCGGAGAAGGCGCCGGGGCTTTTCCAGCCAGGTGTTAAAGATCTTGGGGGTGGTAGGTACCAGGTAGATATAATAGCGTATCAATGGGGCTTTAGGCCGTCAAAGGTGGAGCTCTATAATCCTAAGGAGGTTGTGATAAGGATCTATAGCATAGATGTGATCCATGGTTTCCAGATTGTAGGCACAAACGTTAATGCCATGGTGCTTCCGGGCTATATAACCACTATTGTGTGGAAGCCCCCGCAGAACATTAACGGAACCATGCTGGCTCTATGTAACGAGTACTGTGGAATAGGCCACTCAGCCATGTATATGGAAATCATTATAAGGAGGTGATCCTCTTGATAGGCGAGAGGACATTTATAAAGGTCTCGATTGTATTCTCATACATACTCCTTGCCTTTGGAGGTCTCTTCGGACTCTTACAACTGGTCAGCAGAACTCCGGGAGCTCCAAAGCTGGTTGACGAGCCGCAATATTATGCCGTATTAACGGGGCACGGTGTGTTTCTAGCAATACTGTGGACAGCTTTCTTCATAATGGGGTTAGCGGTATTCGTGGTATCAAGCGAGCTTGGAAAATCATTTAGAAGACCCCTTCTAGTGATAGCCTGTATGCTAGCGATTCTTGGCACTGTAGTAGCGGCATACCCAATAGTAGGCGGTCTCTTGATAGGGCAGCCAACTTTAGGTGCTGTTCTCTACACATTTTACCCACCGCTCCTAGCACATCCAGCATTCTATATAGGATTAGCTCTCGTGATCATAGGCTCTTGGATCTTTGCTGCAGCGGTTTTTGATGTGTTTGTGAGGTGGCGGAGAGAGAATAAGGGTGCTGCAATACCGCTTGGTACGTTTGGGGTTCTTGCAACACTAATTATATGGCTTGAAGCAACGCCAGGGCTGGCTATAGAGGTGGTATACGATCTTATACCAATGTCTCTCTTCGGGAAGAGGGTCGATGTCCTTCTTGACAGAACCCTATTCTGGTACTTTGGACACCCGCTCGTATACTTCTGGCTTGTCCCAGCAATAACAGCGTGGTACGCTGTGCTACCCAGAATCCTTAATACAGAGCTCTATTCACCTAAAGCTGCTAAGCTGGCATTTGTGATCTTCATATTAGCATCAACACCTGTGGGGCTTCACCACCAGTTCGCAGACCCAGGTCTGGGTGTTTCCTTTAAGATGCTCCACACTATGCTAACCTATGCGGTAGCTCTGGGCAGCTTCTTAACAGCCTTCAACATAGTTATGACCCTTGTTAATGCGGGTGTTTCAAGAGGGGGTGAGGGGCTTTTCGGATGGCTCGTCAGGCTTCCATGGAGAGATCCCGTTTTCTCAGGCATGGTGTTAGCGTTTATCCTCCTAGGGGTTGGAGGCTTCGGAGGCATGGTTAACGCGAGTCTGAATCTCAATAATGTTGTGCATAATACAACGTGGATCGTTGGTCATTTCCACACGACAGTGGGCGGCGCTGTTACACTGACCTTTATAGCGCTCTCATACCTCTTACTGCCAGTCATGTTTGGGAGGAGTGTTGCGAGCATGGGTGTGGCTAGAATCCAGCCATACCTGTGGTTTATAGGGATGATGATATTCTCCATAGCATATCACATCGCAGGTATATATGGGGCTCCTAGAAGAACCTATGATTACTCATACGGTGGATTGGCACCAAGTGTCTGGGATCCCTTGCTCTTGATCGGCATGGTCGGTGGGCTTATACTCTGGATCTCTGGTGTGCTCTTCATATCAAATATAACCTTGACACCACTTGCTGGAAAACGTGTAGCCCAGCTGGATGGTGCATCTCTCCTAAGAAATGGTAATGGTTATGAGAAGGCAACCATATATGATAGGATCGGTATCTGGGTGTTAGTAGCTGTGGTGCTCATTATAATAGCGTATTCCCTACCATTGTATGAAATATTGAACAGAGGCTTATCACCGGTTCTATGTGTAACTCCTGAAGGGCTAAAGCCTTTCGGCTAAAATAAAGTTCTTTTTAAATAAGTCAATTCTACCTGTTTCTGTTTGTCTCTGGACGTTTATTCTAGTTGTTTTTTGTTAATGGTTATATATGGGATTTCCACCCCTTTTGCATGGGTCTCAGGATCTCTGCGGGCTCATAGTTTGCTTTTAGCTCAACATAGGGGCGCCCATCTACTATGAGATCGTTCCCCGGATGGTTTGGAGCATTGCTTTCATTCACAATCCAGAATCAATATAGATACCAGATCATGTCCGAAACAATTCCAATCAAGCTTAATAAATACCTACTACGAATATTAAAAAGAGAACAACCCACAGCTAGTCATATATATTTATAGCTACTTCTTTATCGTAATCATTGCCAGTATATAGATCTACTAGGAGTTTGGCCAATCTAATCACCCTCGGACCTGGTCTGGATACATAGGCGGAGTCCACTACATATACCCTTTTACTTCTCACAGCCTTGAGCTCGTTCCATCCTGGCATTTTAGTAACAAGATCTATCTCGCGTATCGTCCTCTCCATACTAAAACCACAGGGGGAGATTAGGATCAAATCTGGATCGAATTCCTTTACCAACTCCCACTCGATGGCTCTTCCCTCCTCACCAGCCCCTAGGATGCTCCTGGAACCAGAGGCCTCTATAAGGTCGCTTACCCATAAGCCCCCAATGTATAGAGGTTTTAGCCATTCAATCAAGAGGGTCTTAGAACTATTACCAAGACCCCTTAGCTCCTCAAGAGCTCTCTGGAACTCCCAGAGCATTCTCAGCCCCCTCTCCTCTCTACCAATCATTCTCGAGATTGCAAGGGCCTCTCTAGCTATTCCTAAGAACGTTTTAGGGCTATATGTGGCAATCATCCTCGGTCTGAGGCTCTTAAAACGCTGTGCATACCTAAGAACCATGGCAGGCATCTTAGCATTGATGCTCGAGCCAAGGGGAGAGAGTAGTGGAAAGGCGCAAACACTACATAATGTCTGCCCAACAATTAGATCGGGATCTATATCCTCTATCAAGGCCCAATCGATCTCGTAGAGGGGTTTACCGCTTCTAACATACTCCCTATATATCCTGTCGATCTCCCCTGAGGGTAGGTTCTCATCTATACTTAGCACTGTTCTAACCACCTTAGGTTTTGCCATAACCTCATACGGATAATCACATTTATCGCTAACACCAGCTATTCTATCAACACCTCCGTCTAGATAGGCTATAGTCTCTGTCGAAGCCGGTTCTGTAGACACAATCCTCTTGACCAGGGCCGTCACCAGAGAGATTGCGCTAGGAGGTATATATGGATTATCCATCCATATATAGTGTTCAAAGAGGTATTGTTAGATAAATATCACAGGAGTTCTAGGTGTTATTATAGATGACTGCTATCTATCAACATCGATGTTTACTTTGAGTATTAGTCCGCTTCTTGCGATATATAAGACTCCCTCCAGAGGTTTAAGAGATCTTATTATACTAGCTATATCCCCTCTACTGCTTCTCCCCTCTATTAGCAGTGATATCTTATCCACTACCCTGGGATCCGTGTGTCTCAGGAAGAAGAAATTGTCGGTGTTATTAACCATCACCTGTGATAGTTTCTCAAACTGCTGTGTGGATATTATTAGCGATAGCCCGTATTTCCTACTCTCTCTAAAGATCCTTGACAGAAACTCTTCGGATGATCCTCTGAGGATGTTGTGGGCCTCGTCTATAATGATCACAAGATCTACTTCTCTCCTCTGCCCTCCTTTGACTTTATATCTCCATATCTGTTTCAAGACATACTCGACATAGATCATTGATGCGTAGTCAGACCCCAAAGTACTCATGTTAAACACTATATGCTTTATACCGTCTGAGAGCATCTTCTCAAGATCTATTGGTTTTCCTCTAATATGTGTAGCGAGGATCCTTAAGTATGGTATCAGGCTCGCTATTATATCCCTCGACTGGGGATCTTCGGCTCTAGAGAGCATATCTTCCGCCACTCCTAAGAGATCGTTAAAGCTCCTACCACCCTTCCTCACCATCTCCTGAGCGATTGTTGTCAGCATTGAGACCTGTAATGCCCCAAGCCTGAAGATCCTTCCAATGCTATCAACGATCTCAAGAACCCTGGGCTCTTCTGGCGGGTATGGCATTATCTGGGGCGATGTATCCGCGGCATCAAGGATCAAATATCCCTCGAGGTTTGTGTATTCCCCGTGATAGTCTATCACGATCACTCCCACCCCCTCCTCTCTGAGCGATCTAGCAAGGATCCTGCACAGCGTTGTTTTTCCACTCCCCGTGCTCCCGCTAATAATAACATGTGGCGAGGATCTTGTGTCAAGGGGTAGCTCAACATCGCCATCACTGGACACTAGGCCGCGTATTTTTACAGTCCTGCGACCCTCTTTTAACAGTCCTACGACAGCCCTAGATCTTATACTGCTGTAGAGAAGAATAACAGACGCCCAGGAGGCGGCAGGCATAACTATTCTAGTAGGAGAAACCCTATCGATCATCATGCTTGAGGCTATAGATCCTGCTACTATGAGTGGGTTATATAGATACACGGGATCCCTCACCACACGTGTGAGAATGAGCATCATATCTATAACGGATATAATTATCAATGAAACCCCCAGAGAGATCAGGATAGCGCCAAGCCTGCTACCCAGGCTTCCAAAGACTCTTCTCAGAATCCCTGTGAGTTCGTTCGCCTCTGGCAGCGATACCTGTCTCTTTCTAAGAGCTAGCCTGGCTGTCATCAGCACTACATATACCATAGACCCTATCGCTATAGGAAGCGCAGCATCGGGCATGGGGCTTCTCGCAACTAGCTTGTGTATGGTGTTATAGCTTGCTATAACTCCCAATAAAGCTGCTGGGGCGGTTAGAATCATTAGATCTAGTGGAAAGCGGGAGATGCTTATATACAAAATCGCTGCTAGTAACGCTAGCAAGAGGGATAGAGTAGCTATGTGACCAAAAATATCGAGACGAAGCAAAGGCAGTATAGGTGAGTAGGTGAGTGCTAAGGATAGCATGAAGACATAGATCACTAGTTCTCTGCCTCTTACAAACGCCAAAGGCCTCCCCCACAGAGGCTTGACAAGATCATGGGGATATTATTAATTACGAGGCCCTCGAATATACTGTCATGATCCTCCGTGATAACGCTCTCAAGCAATGAATCTCCCATACTTTTTTCATAAAAAATGCTAAGCCCGAATCGTAGAGAGAGCCGTGGATCTGTCGATGTTTTCTCTATATATACCATCCATCTATATTAACCATTCCTAGGTTGATAAATACACGGCCCATTGATCCCAGATAGTGTGGTTCCATAGCTTATATCCCTATGACTAGAGCTATTATAGTGGTGCTATCTTGGGAGCATTACTCCTTGTAGATCTTCAGGAGGTAAGAAAAGATCCAGGATTGTTGGGGAAAGTCCTTGCAAAAGTTAGATATGGGAGGCTTGGGACACTGTCTATATACCTGATCACTATGGGGGAGAGTATAAGGGGGTGGGCGGAGACCGTTAGGGATTCTCTATCGAAGAACTTTGATGTAACGATCTATCTCTATGCATTAGATAGTATCGACAAGGCGGTTAAGAAGATCTTAGATAGCTGTAGGAGTGAGGATGTTGTGTTCGTATACAAAGGAGCCTCGGAAGAGCTGCTCAACAGCATTAGGGCTGTATGCAGTAACATCGAGATCCTATGAGGATCCCAGTCAGTGACGAGATATATTGAGTAGAATAATACTTAATACCCTCTATACGTGAGGAAGTTATGAGAGTGATTGAATGAAGCTTTTTAAACTCGTTCCATATATCCTCGTCTTACTAATAGCATTAGCGCCTGCTCTGCAGGCCAGCGATAATGGGATCGAGATCGTCGGCCGCTCCAGGGTTCCTGCTCTCGCTGTATCAATGCTCGATAATGGGAGCTATGTAGGCATAGTTACATGGATCGATGTAAAGATCCTGGAACCTGGAAGCGGTATTATATATGTATCTACGGAGCCTCTTAGCGATATAGATCTACAGGCATCCGCTAGAGCTGCTGTTTTGATAGCCTCTTACCTAGCTAACATGGATCCTTTTAAATACGACTATCTAGTATCAATAAAGGCTAGCTCGCCAATAATCGGAGGACCCTCAGCAGGATCCGCAATGGTTGCAGCAATATATGCAGCATTAACCAACACAAGCTTAGACCCCCTCGTAGCGGCTACAGGTATGATACTGCCGGATGGTTTAATAGGGCCAGTCGGGGGAGTGCCTGAAAAGGCCGTTGCAGCTGCTTCTGAAGGGTTTAAAGTGATCCTGGTTCCATGGGGTCAGTCAAACTATACAGAGGTAAGGTATGTTAGGCAAAGCATAGGGCCAATATCAATTATAAGACCCACGACTGTTACTATAGATGTAAACGGGCTTGTCAGTAAATACGGGGCAAGGGTTGTTGAAGTAGCTACTGCCGAGGATCTTCTATACATGTTTACAAATGGTTCATACAAACCGATAGAGGCTGTGAAAGAACCTTTTCTAACAACATCTGAAGAGAAGATCCTTAGCAATGCATATGAAAACCTATCCGCATTGCTGAACGCTGTTATTTCAGACGCGTCTCGCCAAGCGGGTTTGGTAAATGATCAGAGGATCGCCATCTATATTAACAATCTGATCACGTATTCCCACAATTATAACAATGAGTCTAGGGATCTTTATGATAAGGGTCTCTATTACCCAGCCCTCTCAAGCCTTTTCACATCATACTATATAGCAAGATTTGCTCAAAACCTTGCAAATGCCTATAGCTCCAAGGATCCGGTTACATATGCTAGAGACTATATATCACAGGTTAAAAACCTTGTGGATGTCTATAGGGGTTTGTTGAGCCAGTACACTGCTAAGGGCTCCTACAGGGTTAGCGAGGTCTATATACTCCCCGAAGCCTATGGGAGGCTATATGAAGCTTGGAAGAATCTCAACAACTCTATCACTGCTATTAATAGTGGCGATATTATAGGTTCAATATACTATGCATCCTATGCAGAGACAAGGTTGAAAAGTATAGACGTCTGGCTCCAGCTAGCAGTGTTATCAGGCACTAATGAAGTGCCTAGGGATAATGTTGGCAAGCTAGCATCGTGGATATATAGCTATGCCGAGACATCGCTAGCATATTTAGAATCCCTCTTAAGTTCCGTAGGATATCAAAATACCGCGCAGCAGGAGCTAGAAGTAATAGCATCACAGGCCGCATCCCTCTTAAGCGGTGGCGATTACCTAGGAACAATATCGTTGTCGGCTGAAGTGATTCTGAACACAACGATCACAATACACAGTGTTTTCTCGATCAACGTAACAGAGCTTGGAGAAATAGTGAGGGGGGAGGTTAGAAGAATTTTAGCAGAACTCGGACCAGGATCTCCTGTGTCTGCGAGGCTCTATGCACAGATGGGCGACTATCTGCTAGATAGGGGACAGATAACTCAGGCTCTATCTCTATATGAGCAATCCTTACTAACTCTCAGAATAGCTAAGCTCCTTGTACAGGGATCTCAAGTGGCCGTGCTAAGTAGCACAGGCGGGACTATCCCCAGCGAGACACAGGCAGGCCCTGTAATAGTGGAGACTATTACAAACACGATGTTGCCGGGTACACAGACAGCACAGACGAGCAGATCCGGGGAGGTCTTACCCACGCTGAGTACAATCATGCTTATAGCAATCATAGTGATACTGCTCTCCGCAGCTGCCTATATCTATGTTCATAGAAAGCATCATAGCTGAGGTCAAGGCTAAAATAATAGCTACACTACTAAATCAAGGAGCCTGCCCATCGATGATAGAGAGTGTTGTGCCCATACTATTATGTCCCAAATGCTCTTCAGAGCTCAGAGAGGAGCGAGACCATCTTATATGTACACAATGTGGTGCTAGGTATAGCATTATCGATGGGAGGATCATCGACTTCTTAGGCAGCGATCAAGGATGGGTAGGGCTTTTCGAAAGATTCCCCATACTATATGATCCGTGGTCTCGGGTAGGTTGGAGGCTTAGTGGAAGGGGCCCTCTTGAGAGATTCTATGAAGAGCTGACTAAGAATCTATCCGGAGGGATCCTGGTAGATGCTGGCTGCGGCACAGGATCTCTGTTATCCCTGCTTGAGAGGAAACAATATAGAGGTTCCTTAATAGGGATCGATATATCCCTCCCCATGCTTAAAATAGCTTCTCGCAAGACCAAGGAAGCAGTGTTTTTGAGAGCCTCTATAGATAGGATCCCCATAGCCAGCGGTACTATAGATCACTATATCTCAAGCTTAGTAATACATATCTTTAAAGATAAGGCTAAAGTTATATCTGAGATATCAAGGATACTAAAGAAAGGAGGTAGCGTAAGGATCGCGGTAGCCACCACAGATAGCATTAGGGGTAGGATCTTTAACCGCCTGCTCGCTGTTCATGCTGTCAGAACCAGCGACTATATCTCCCTATTCAATGTATATGGAATAGAGATCCTGAGAACCGTCGACTTCGGCACCTTCAAAGCGTTCTACGGGTTGCTATCTCACTGATGCTCATAGGGGATTTATAAGCTTTTGATATTGTTTTGGAGGTGATTTGTTTTCTATATCGTCTCCTCTGAATTTTATTGAAAGTACTGCTCTAAGCCTTATGGAGAACGTTACCTAGCGGTTAAGAAACCCCGTATTGTTCGACTGGTAGTTAGCAATGAACCCATAGGCTAACTAGATTCCTGTGGATTGCATGGGGGATCCTGATATGGAGAAGCACCAAGTAGTACCAATGCGTGTATAGCTAGTAGTCTTCTTAGCCATCTAAAATAGCTAGCTAAACTATGATGCCTGTTAGTGCTCCTGCTATGGGGTTCCAATCTATTTTTAAATTTAAATCTCATATTAGATGTTATTGTGGAGAAGCCTCTTGGCAATAATAGTCGATCGAGGTACACGTGTTCTTGTCCAGGGTATAACTGGTAGGGAGGGAAGCTATCATACTGCGAGCATGATCGCTTATGGGACTAAGGTTGTAGCCGGCGTCACGCCTGGTAAGGGAGGTTCTAGCGTTAATGGTGTGCCTGTATATAATACTGTTGAACGAGCTGTCAGGATGCACCCAGAGATCAATGCATCAATACTTTTCGTCCCAGCACCCCACGCTCCAGACGCTTTTTATGAGGCTATAGATGCTGGGATAAAGACTATCGTCGTGATTACCGAGGGTATTCCTCTTCACGACGAGATGAAGATGATATCATACGCTAGATCCAAAGGAGTCATTGTTGTAGGGCCCAACTGCCCTGGAGTTATATCTCCTGGAGAGAGGGTTAAGGTGGGCATAATGCCTGCAAGATCCTTCTCACCAGGAAGCGTGGGTATTGTTTCCAGGAGTGGTACTCTAACCTACGAGATCTCCGAAGCCCTCTCTAAGGCAGGTATGGGGCAGAGCACTGTGGTAGGCATAGGAGGAGACCCCATAGTAGGGCTTGACTTCATAGAGGTTGTTGAGATGTTCAATAAGGATCCTGAGACCAAGGCGATCGTGGTTGTAGGAGAGATCGGGGGAGACGCTGAGGAGAGACTGGCACAATATATAAAGGACAGGGGTATGGTGAAACCAATAGTAGCCTATATAGCTGGAAGAACAGCACCACCTGGTAAAAGGATGGGGCATGCTGGGGCAATAATAAGCATGGGGAGAGGGGCTGCTGAAACAAAGATCAAAGCACTAGAGGCTGTTGGGATAAGGGTTGCCCTAACCCCAGTTGATGTTGCTAATGTGCTCTCACAGACAATAGATCGTATAAGGGCTTAGGCACATGGGCATACCATTGGCTTTTTACGTATCTACGCTTAGAGCATAGCTGAGTAGGTAGGGTTTTACTCTACTGTTACTGTTTTAGCTAGGTTTCTTGGTTTATCAGGATCGTGCCCTCTCTGTATGGCGAGATTATATGCTAGCATCTGGTGGATCGCTACATATGGAGCTGAGGCAACAGGTGTTTTCATGATCGGTAGGGCTATCGGCTTGCTCGCTAGCTTTAGCTGTCTTTCTAGGTTTTCAGAGGCTGCTATAATTGTATATGCACCTCTAGCCCTCATCTCCTCGATGTTATTAATTATAAGCTCTCCATACTCATCATCAAATATAGTGAAGATCACGGGGAAGCTGGGCTCGACCAGCGCTATAGGTCCGTGCTTGCTCTCGCCTGCTGGGTATGCCTCTGCATGTGCATATGATATCTCTTTAACCTTCAACGCACCCTCGTATGAGATTGGCAATGTGGAGCCTCTTCCTAGAAAGTACATGCTTCGCGCTTCCTTAAGGATCTTTGACAGGATCTCCATTTCCTTGAAATACCTGTTAATGATGAGCTCTGCTATATTGGGAGAAGCTCTAATCTCTCTTGAGAGTTGAGAGCAATCTATACCCTTTGTTATGCATAGCTTCTCGACGATGTATGCCCCTGTAATAACTTCTGTTGCAAAGGTTTTGGTGGCTGCGACACCTATTTCAGGCCCTGCTCTCATATATATCTTGTAATCCGCCTCTCTAGCAATTGTGCTTCCAAGCACATTTGTTATGGCTATGACTTTGGCATTCATGCTCTTAGCCCTTCTCATCGCCATAAGAGTGTCTATTGTCTCTCCGCTTTGGGAGACCGCTATGAACACGTCTTCATCGTCAAGAGATCTTAGTGTTGAGAGATATTCGCTCGATATGAAGGATCTTGAGTCCAGATCCACTGTGTTTCTTAACATGAAATCTAAGACCATGGCTGCATGGTAAGAAGTTCCAGCCCCGGCTATATAGATTCTTCTAGCCTTGAGAAGGATTCTCAGGATCTCTTCTGTGACCTGGTCTGGCAGACCAGCAAGTGTTGAGCGTATAGCTATTGGCTGCTCATAGATCTCCTTAGCCATATAGTGGGGATAGCCGCCCTTATCGATCATTTCGGGCGTCCAGTCGACTGTTATGGTTCTCGAGAGGGGGTCTATGGGTGTGTTATTATCCTTCTCTATATAGATCGTATCTGGTGATATGTATCCTATCTCGCCGTCTTCAACAACTATTACTCTCTTGGTATGGCTTATCATAGCCGGTATATCGCTTGCAATCATGTTGAAGCCCTCACCAAGCCCTATTACTATAGGTGATACGTTCTTTGCAAAGAATATCTTGCCAGGCTCTCTGCATATATATGCTAGGAAAGCATAGGCGCCTTTTATGATCTTCACAGTCTCTCGAAGAGCTTCTAGAGGTGCTAACCCCTCTCTAATCTTCTCCTCGATTATGTGGGCTATAAGCTCTGTATCTGTGTCGCTTCTCAGGAGATGCCCTTTCGAGATCAATAGTTCTTTAAGCTCCTGATAGTTCTGAAGCGTCCCATTATGGATCACAACAACGCATCCACTGCAATCTATATGGGGATGAGCATTTCTATCGCTAGGCTCCCCGTGAGTCGCCCACCTCGTATGAGCGATCCCCACGATCCCATCGAAAGCGTCAAAGCCTAGTATGCTCTCAACCTCTGCAAGCTTCCCCTTCTTCTTCCTCAGCGTTATCCTCCCATCCCGGTCTATCACAGCAAAACCGACAGAATCGTAACCTCTATATTCAAGCCTCAATAGGGCTTTCTTGAGAAACGATCCCATCGACTCTCCCAAAACTAGTCTCTCACGCTGACATACCCCTATTATGCCACACACAATTAACACCCAGCTAACAGCGGCACAATAAATAATATTCCAACCCATATAAAAGTTTAACCAAACGATCGGCAAGTATCGATTTTGGTCTGGCTGTACTGCTCCTCAACGTCTGTTTTTAGCTATAGTTAAGGAGAAGGGTTCGGTCTTCACTGTGGTTTGGTGTTTTTGGTATAAACTGCTTTTTCCTTTGCTTCCTAGGCCTTAGGGCTTTTCCTATCAGAGTCCATATCACTGGCCTCACCCGTTCGGGGTGATCTCTACCCACAGCTCTCTCTTCATAGCTTTGCTCTGGCTCATTGTTGTGGGGAGAAACTCTACATCCTGGTTCTTTTGCCTTTATTCCCGCCCGCTTGGGTCTCTATCTCTACCCTCATTGTTGGGCGGGCATCCCCGTAAATATAAGAGTTTATATAGTGTTCCCATAGAGACGAATTTAATATCAATCATTTTGACAAACCCTGACAATATAATATTCTAAATGTGAGAAATACAGCAACGAACTAGATAGGTAGAGGCTAGAATCCTTCAAATATACATCTTAAGATGCAGAGATTTCTCTCTAGAGGCAATCAACTCCAGGTACTTGATTAATGGGAACCGTAGGTAAGAGTTGTCTGGACATAGAACTCAAGGCTAAGGAATGATCAAGAACTTATGAGATAACTTTAAGCCCTGAATCCTACATCCCTTCTTCGAAGACAGCTTCGCCCTCGCTAGATCTCAGCTTATCTATAATATACACTACATACGCAATGGAGATCAGAGCGCCAACTCCTGCAGCGAGTATTATCGTGACTATGCTTAATAGCCCGTATAATCCTGAAGTCGTGATAATGCCCTCACTGGCCCTTGGATTTATAATCTCAAGCGTCATCGATGTTATGTACACTATTGCTGAGAAGCCTAGTGCTAGGAGCAGCGTAGCTATGGTTATTGAGTAAGCCTTATTGAGCCTCTCAGACGCTTTCTTAGCCCTCTCAATCAAGTTATAGTTTTCCCCATATCGTATGTTAACTAGGCAGGTTAAAAAGCTAATCATACATATGGCAGTGCTAAGTTATGGTGGCGTACATTAGTATCCTCTTCTTATGGTAACACTTTACTTTAGTAACTAGTTGGGAGTTTATGCCACGATCTATAAGTACGTTGCCGTTGCTTAACGATAAATTCTGTCTTACCACTAGTACTGGGGCTATAAATGGTTCTAGGAAGTAGAGTTGCTATAGGATCCGATGATCTATATCCAGCAGCTAGGTTTGCCTTCGAATATCTGAAGAAGAAGGGTTTCGAGGTGATACCGGTAGGCTCTCTCAAAACGAACAAGCCTGAGCCGTGGCCGTATGTGGGTATAGAAGTTGGTAAAATGGTTGCTGAAGGGAGGGCTGACTGGGGTGTTCTTGTATGTTATACGGGAACAGGGGTCTCTATAGCTGCTAACAAGGTCAGGGGTGTTAGGGCTGCTCTATGTAATGATGCTCAGACGGCTAGAGGGGCTAGGCTTTGGAACGATGCTAATGTTCTTGCAATGAGTGGTAGGCTTGTTACTGAAGAGGTTGCTAAGGAGATTATTGAGGCATGGTTATCGATTACAGATATAGATCCTTCTGAGAAGCAGAATATAGACTATCTCAAAAGATACGATCTTGAGAAGGCTTAGTCCCTTATTTTTCTATATTTCTTAGCTCTACCTTGTTATAGGATCTTTTAGAGAGTGGCCGGTCAGAATAATAACTACCCTTTGATCCTTATCAACTATGCCTTCATCCACCAGCTTTATAAGGCCTGTCAGCGAGGCAGCACTTGCAGGCTCACACCCTACCCCCTCTAGCTTAGCAAGCATCCTCTGGGAGGCTAGTATATCGTTATCATCAACACTTAGGAAGAAACCCCTAGACTCTCTAACAGCCTTAAAAGCCTTTAGCCAGTTTGCAGGTCTCCCTATCCTAATTGCAGTGGCTATCGTCTCGGGCTTATTGACCGGTTTTAGATCCCTACCCCCAAGGTTCCATCCCATATATATTGGCGATGCTCCTTTGGCCTGAACACCAAAGATCCTCGGCATTCTGTCTATAATACCCATCTTGATAGCCTCGGCGAACCCCTTATACACGGCATATATATTACCCCCATTCCCTACGGGGAGGAATACAGCGTCAAGCTCTCTTAGTTCCTCAGCGATCTCATAGGCAACGGTTTTTTGACCTTCAAGCCTCCATGGGTTGATCGAGTTAAGGGGATAGAGAGCACTACTCTTAGAGAGATCATCGATGACCTTGAAAAGAGCGTCATCAAAAGACCCGTCGACATAGAGGATCCTAGCCCCGTGGAGGATGCTTTGGAAAAGCTTACCATCAGCCACATATCCTCTTGGCAGCACTACAGTGACTCTTTTACCAGCCCTTGCTCCATATGCAGAGGCTGAGGCAGCAGTATTGCCGGTGCTTGCAACGATGAATTCTGGATAACCATAGCTGTTAGCAATGCTGACCGCAAGACTCATACCCCTATCCTTAAAACTACCTGTAGGGTTGGCTCCCTCTATTTTGGCGTACAGCTCTTTGATACCAAGGATCCTTTCTATATTCCTGAGCCTTATAAGCGGGGTTGCCCCCTCGCCCAGCGTTATAGGTTCTACAAAGTCTCCCATGGGTAGGACGGGTCTATATCTCCACATGCTCCTAATGTTAAGGAAACCAGATATAGAGGTTCTTGATATATCGATCTCTATCTCTAGAGGACCACCACAATAGCTGCATACCATGAGCCTCGGGCTTGGCTCTTGTTCTCTGCCACAGGCTAGGCATCTAACTGTTATCTTCTCTCCATAACCATGTCCCCGCATGTTTTTCGAACCCTGATTTCCAGTGTGGTCACCGTAGATGCTTATTGGAGCCTCCTTATAAGCATTGCTAGGCATTTCCTTTAATGGGATTATGTGGAGGGCAACTTGGCTGGGCAGAGAATAAGGGTTAGGCTTTCAGCTCTTGTTAATTTCCTAACCAATATGTACAGGATCATGGCCTCGGTAATATTCTCACTTATAGTCATAAGAAGGCTCGATCCTGGCGACTATGGCCTATACTCAGTCGCTCTGAACACCTCTAATGCCATAAACACTCCTAACAGTGTATGGAGCTTCTGGAGTTCGAGGAGACATGTGTTAGGGGTATCGATATCGCCTAAAGCGTCTATGATCCTGAGCTTATTATATTTAGCAATATCGATACCCCTCTATATATTTATAGTAATGCCTCTAGCAGGTTCTAGGCAGAATGGACTCCTGATCGTGGTTTTGATAATAGTATTTTACATGCTCACAACGCCCCTAAGCCCGGTTTCCGGTCTGATAACTCTCTATGCGCCAGAGAGATACGGCTATCTAACATTCTTGTTTGAGACCGTAAGGGTTGTTCTAACCTATATCCTGATAATAGGTGTGGGCTCCGGGATCGTGGGAGCCATAGCCGGGCCTGGTCTCGCCGGCGTGGTTCTCACCATAGCAAGCATAGTGGTTCTTTTAAAGGCTGGAGTGTTGAGGATGTCGATATTCAATATTTGGAGAAATCTGGAAGAGAGCCTCAGGGAGGCTGTGAACCTATTAAGGTTATCGGTGCTGAGCATACCAAGCGCTATAACGGGGTTTATTGCGAGCTTTGATAAGTACTTGATGAGCTTAATAACATCATCAACCATACCGGCTGCCTTTGCCTCTGTCTCCTCTACACCTAAGCTTATCATATCACCAGGATCTTTCACACTCGGCTTATACGCTAAAATGCTAAGGGATCCTAGTAAGCAGGATGCCATTGATATGATCATACTGTACAGCTTTGTGTCGATATTCTTCGCAGCTACCCTCTCGCTACTCTCTATACCGGCGATAACCTTCTTCAATCCCTCATATGCTAGCGGTAACATATTGCTCGTCATAGCATCGGTTGAGGCGCTGATAGCTGGGTATGCAGCTATATTTGAGGCTATAGCGATTGGGTCTGAGAGGGCTGATATAGCTTCAAAGAGCATCTATGAGGTTATAAGGACCCCTCTAGGGAGGATACCGCTTATCCAGATGCTGAGGGTCGTGTTAAGTGTCTCGGTAGCTGCGATAGCACAGGTCATGATCTATTCTGCTGGGGTGAAAGACCCCGTTGTCCTTGTGCTCCCTTACAGCTTATCATACCTAGTATCTGTTATACCATATACACTCTATGTCTATAGGCTGGCTATTAGTAAGATTGAGCTGGAGATCCCGTGGGCAGATATACTGATATTACTCCTAGCTTTACTTCCGTCGGTCTGTGTGATAAAGCTCCTCGGTATAGGCGATATAATTATAAGTAGTTTCTGGAGGGACTTAGTAAAGATATTACCCGGGGTAGGTGTTTCAGCCGTTCTATACGTGTTAGTATCTGTGGCGCTATCAAAGAGGCTCAGATACCTGGTAAGGTCTGGTATGTTGTTCGTAATAACCTCTATTAGCTAGTTTAGCTATCATGTCTAAAAAACGTATTACCGGTTCCGAGAAAGAACCTTATAACGAGGAGGCTATAGACGCCCCCTGATCTGTGATAATATTGACCCTATCCTCTGTGCTATGAATACATCACCATTGATCTTCAGCTCTCCTCTTAGATAGGCCCTCACAGGATCTAGCTCTCCCTTTATTATCTTTGTCATCACATCGTCTTTAGCTATTAACGTGACTGCTGGCGACCCGTGCTTTCCCTCAACGATCTTTACAGTCCCATCGGAGGCGATCTCCATGTAGAATGGAGGTTCTCCCTCAATCTGGAATTGAATATAGAGAGGTCCTTTCATTTGGGATTTGAGCTTCGGGTCGCTGTTCACTATCTCGGCAGTCTTTTTCATTAGTTCGAGAGAAGCCATGCAATCACCATTGATATATTTTATGATGAGGTAAATATGCTTAATGCGTTCCATTGATCGATAGATGATGTAGATGTATGGTCAGCATTAGAACCTGAGATGGTGTGTGGTTAGTAGATTGACAGGTGTGTGTTCTTCACTGATTATAACCGTGGAGTTGCGTCTTTATATTTCTCGATATGGATCCTATAAGATCTCTTAGCATGTAGCTTGCTCCAACATAATCATACTTATAAGGTGTGTGGATAACCATATGTAGGTGGGCTAAGGGGATGTCGAGCCAGAAGCCTCACCTAAACCTGGTAATAGTGGGTCATGTGGATCACGGTAAGAGCACTCTAGTAGGCCATCTGCTAGTGATGCTAAAGCAGATAGATGAGAAGCAGCAGAAAGAGGTTGAGGAAGAGGCTAAGAAGAAGGGTAAGGAGACAGAGAAGTTCGCATGGCTCCTGGACAGGATGAAGGAGGAGAGAGATAGGGGAGTAACTATCCAGCCTAGCTTCGTTAAGTTCGAGACTAACAAGTATTATTTCACTATAATAGATGCTCCCGGTCATAGGGACTTCGTTAAGAACATGATCACAGGTGCCAGCCAGGCTGATGCAGCGCTACTTGTAGTATCTGCCAAGAAGGGTGAGTATGAGGCTGGCGTAAGCCCTGAAGGACAGACAAGGGAGCATATAACCCTAGCGAAAACAATGGGTATAGATCAGGTTGTTGTTGCTATAAATAAGATGGATCTTACAGAGCCCCCGTTCTCGGAGCAGAGGTATAAGGAGATCGTTGAGGGGTTAAAGAAGATCATGAGGGGTCTTGGCTACAAAGTAGACGAGATCCCGTTTGTCCCGGTATCGGCATGGCTTGGCGATAACCTAGTAGCTAGAAGCGAGAATATGAAGTGGTATAAAGGCCCAACACTTCTAGAGGCGCTCGACATGTTCAAAGTACCGTCAAAGCCTATTGATAAGCCTCTAAGAATACCTATATCAGAGGCTCTTTCGATAAGCGGTGTTGGTACTGTCCTCATAGGTAGGGTGGAGACAGGAGTCCTCAAGGTAGGTGACAACGTTGTTATAATGCCTATAAATAAGGGTGGAGACGTGAGGAGCATAGAGATGCACCACCAACCCTTACAAAAAGCAGAGCCAGGGGATAATATAGGGTTCAACGTAAGAGGTATCTCGAAACAGGATGTAAAGAGAGGGGATGTAGTTGGCCATGTAACCAACAAGCCCACGGTAGCTGACGAGTTCACAGCAAGGGTATTCGTGCTATGGCACCCATCAGCCATATCTGTGGGATACACACCAGTGATCCACGCGCACACAGCATCTATCGCATGTAGAGTGGTTGAGATCGTTGGGAAGCTGGATCCAAGGACGGGTCAGGTGGTTGAGAAGAACCCACAGTTCATAAAGGCAGGCGATATAGCGATAGTGAGATTCAAGCCTATAAAGCCTCTTGTTGTTGAGAAATACTCAGAGATACCACAGCTCGGAAGATTCGCAATGAGAGATATGGGTAAAACTATAGGGATAGGCACAATAATAGATGTAAAACCAGCAGAGATTAAGTGAAACAGTAAAAGCGGCTGGGCACCGCCATGAGCATGAGGGTGAGGATAAGGATCTGGGGGACAAGCTCCTCCAATGTCGACTATGTAGCAGGCCAGATAGTAGAGATCGCTAAAAAAGCCGGGGTAGAGGTTAGAGGACCCGTACCACTGCCTGTAAAAAGACTCGTAGTACCGCTGTTAAGACTACCACATGGTGAAGGTACTAAGGTCTATGAGAAGTGGGAGATGAGGATACATAAGAGACTTGTCGATATAGCGGCTGATGAGAGGGTTATGAGACAGATCATGAGAATAAGAGTCCCCCAGGATGTCTATATAGAGGCAGAGATGATAAGAAGCCAGCAGAGATAAGAATCGATCTCAGCCTATTCCTAGACGAGACTATTTAGACAAATATTCAGCGAACCTTTATAGATAGCTCTCTGGCAAAATTTCGGGTTTTTTCAGCAGCTATAGATTAAGATAAACAATCTCGCCTCTATAGTGGTGCAACAACCGGGGCGAGACTTTCTAAGCTATGTTAGGTGAAGTTCTAACCGGCTCACCATTGCTGAAATGTGTTTGGTATTGAGAGACTTCTAGGTAATAGACCGGGCGATCACTTGCTACACTACCAGGTAGGGGGCTTTATAAGCCCCGTTATAGTTAATGGGAAGCCCTTTGTATCTTGATATTTTCTCAAGATCCTCGATCCTAGACCTTCTCCTAAGATCAGCTTCCTCCCACGCTTCGGCCTCTTCTGGTGTGACTGGCTCATACGGTTTTAAAGGCTCTGGTCGTCCTAGCTCGTCTATTTTGACGAAGGTGAAGTAAGATCTTGTTTTTATGTTATCCGGACCCTCGTACCCCTTCACAGTCACCTCGATCTCCATCGAGGTTCTCCAGGTCCGTGTTAGTGCTGCACTAACCTCTATGATGTCGCCAATCTTGATCGGGCTGGTAAATATCATCTGATCAACAGAGGCTGTTACAACTCCTGACCCTGCATACTGGCTTGCAACAATACCTGCTGTCTCGTCCAGCATAAGCATGAGTCTTCCAGCATACATCATGTTCGAGGTCATGGTATCCTCGCTACTAACCCTCCTAACAGTTCTCAGATGGTGTCTCAGAACCCTGTCCCTAGCCTCCCTTATATTACTCTTAGCCTTCTCAATAGCAGCAAGTGCCTTTTCATGCCACTTATCCATGTATTCTGTTAGTCTTTTACCCCAGCTTTCTCTACCCTCTATACATAGCCCATGAGGCTCTGGCCTCCCATTCTGGTTAACACATACGTAGATAGATTTTGCTGCGGCTACGATCTTGTATTCGTTGGTTTTTCTATAATAGCTGATGATCTCTGTATATACATCGAGAGAGCTTCTTCCAGCCCTAGCAACCCATGATCTATATATAAGCATGCTACCGATAATTACGGGGTTTATGAAGTAAACGTTATCCATATATCCAAGCACTGCCTCCTTACCAATGGTTTTTAAGATGCTTATCACGCCTGAATCTACTATCCAGTTAAGCATATACCCCCCGTAAAGGAAACCAGCCGGGTTAGCATGTCTAGGAAAGACGACCCTTATATATTCACTATAGGTATCCTCAACACCTACGCACCCGCTGGACAATGTTATCCCTATTTTTATTGGTAAAAGAGGGATTTCTCCTTGGGTGGTAGTTGGCATGCATGGGCATGCTGATCTAGCAATCCTGGGAGGTAAGATCTATACATTTGATGCTAGAAAGAGCGTTGCTGAGGCTATTGTGATCAAAGGTGGGAGGATAATATATGTCGGCTCGGCTGAGGGGTCAAAGAAATATATAGGGTCTGGAACAGAGGTTATAGAAGCTAAAGCTCTCTCAATAACGCCAGGGCTTATAGATACTCACGCTCATTTAGCAATGTGGGGGCTTTATAGCACTAAATATATTGATCTCAGTTACCCTAAGGTCGATAGTATTAAAAAGCTTATCGAGGTTATTAGAGAATATGCAGGTAAGAGGAGAAAGGGAGAGTGGATCCTTGGTAGGGGGTGGAACCACGCACTATACCCAGAAGGTAGACCACCATCAAGGTGGGATCTAGACCAAGCAACAGAAAATCATCCGGTGCTTCTATGGCATACCTCGGGACACATGGTTGTAGCAAACAGCATGGCACTAGAGCTTGCCGGTATTAACGAGAGGACTAGAGATCCTGTAGGAGGTGTTATTGAGAGAGATGAGAGGGGTATACCAACAGGAGTGCTTGCTGAGAAACCAGCGATAGATCTTGTGGCCGGGATTGTTCCAAAGCCCAGCATAGATGACTGGGTAGAAGCTATAACACATGCTATGAGGGAGTGGGTTTCTGAGGGTATCACAGCTGTAAAGGATCCCACCGCTTATGGCCATTCAGGAGACATTATAAGGGCTTATCAAGAGGCGAGGAAAAGAGGGGCCCAGATCCTGCGAGTGGTTGCTCTATATTGGGCACAGAGTATGGAGGAATTGAGAGAAGGCTATAGATTCATTGAGAAAACACAGGATAGCTGGCTTAGAGTACCGGGGATAAAAGTGATACTAGATGGAGCTCTATCGACAAAAACAGCATGGATCTCTAGGGATTATAAGGGTTCTCCGGGGAATAAGGGTTTACCGACGCTTAATATCAGCGAGTTTAGGGAAATGATACTTGAGGCATCCTCTAAGGGGTATATGATCAGTGTCCACGCGATCGGGGATATAGCTATAGAGGAGACAATAGCGGCTTATGAGCAGGCTGTGAGAAGGCATGGAATTTCTGGGAGCAGGTATACTGTGATCCATTTCATGCTCCCAAGAGAGGATCATATAGAGAGGCTGAGATCCATTGGGGGTTTTGCAGAAATCCAGAGCGGCTTCATATACTTCCTAGCAGATGCTTATCACAAGAACCTTGACGAGGATATGTATAACAAGATACTCCCTGTGAAAAGCATGGTCGAGAAGGGGCTTACTGTATGCAATGGTTCAGACGCGCCCGTGATCCCCTACCCGCCGAGATATGGAATATATGCAGCAGTATCGAGGCTGAGCTTTAGAGGCCTTGAGGTTAATTCGAAGGAGAGGATCAGTATAGAGCAAGCCCTCGCAACCTACACCTCAGAGGCTGCTAAGTGCCTAGGCATGGAGGATCTGATAGGCAGCATAGAGCCCGGAAAGCTCGCAGACATGGTAATCTGGGATAGAGATCTCTTCGGTGTAAAAGATCCCAAGGAATTGTTGGAAATAAAGCCTCTATACACAATAGTAGAAGGTAGGATAGTTTATAGGAAGCCGTAGCCAGCTGCTTCGAGTTTCATGGTGGTTTATAATGATTGATTATTTAATTTTTCTCTGTGGAACATTATATAAGCCCTGTTATTCTATGGGATGCCGCCCAACAATGAGGTAAACATAGAGACTCGAGGGGCGGGTTAAAGGCAAAGAGATCCAGGATGTGGGGGTTTCCCCACAGTAATGAACCGGAGCAATGCTATGAGGGGGGAGCTGTGGGCTGGGGTCACCCCGAATGAGTGGAGGCCAATGATAAGGGCTCCAATGAAAGGAGCCCTGAGGCCAATGAAGCCAAGGGAAGAGCAGCTGATACCAAGCAATATCAACCGCAATGAAACCCGAACCCCATCTGAACATAGCTAAAGCTTGCATTATAGCCATGTAAATTTAGCTGGGAGACATATGGTTTCTCTCAGCTACCCTTTGTCTCTTGATGTTCATTCCAATCATTTTATTTTCATTCATGTATATCCAGGGGGCTTCCACCTCTACCCGCGGGGTTAGAGATCCTGTGGGTTCATGGGTGGCTGTCGGGCCAAACGGCATGTGGCTCTTATCGCCACCCGGGCTTGTGTGGGGAGAGCATCGGGAACCCCTTTCAAGCTTATAGATGCCTCCTACGAATATCAAGAAGAAAACAGCCCTTATGGTTTTGGATAGATTCTCTATTTCTGAAAGATCCTCGGTTTCTGCTTAGCCTAAGTTTAAATCCACAAGTCAAGTCTGCGATAAACTCTAAGAAATAGTCGAGCGGCTAAGCAGAAAAATAATGGGAGCATGGATAAAGTTATTATTGAAACCCTCTAGCGCATAGATTAGGGCGCATGATATATTACCAGAGGAGATTTATGGGCGAAACTCCCAGCATTGCCAATTGGCTGAAATCAGAGATCGAGCGTGCAGTGGCTATGATAGATAGAAGGGATAGGGTTAGGGAGGAGATCTTCAGACTATCCAGGGAGGTGATAAGATGCTCGGGCAGGGCTGTTACCTATTTAAACGCTATGGATCTTTCTAAGGCTGTTGCCGAGATAAATAACTGTGCCCCCCATGTAGAGAACCTGGTAAAGGTTTCTAAAGACGAAGAGGATCTCATAAGATATGGGCTGCCGTTACAGGCGTTCATAGAGTATTGTGAGGCAGTATATCTCTTAGCAGTTATAGGCGGAAGGGTAGACGACTCTCTCGCTAGGCATTGTACAGAGGAAGCGCCACCAGAGGCGAGGTTGTTAGCTATAGGGGATCTTACGGGCGAGATCAAGAGGCATGCTGTTAATCTCATAGCTGGGTGGAGAGTAGAGGATGCTGAGGTGTTTGTTAAGATAATGAAGGACATATACTCTTGGGTTAAGTATCTAGATTACCCAGACTCCCTAGTACCTGGGTTCAGACATAAGGTTGATGTTATGAGAAGATCCATAGAGGATCTAGAGATCCTGCTAGCAGAGACTATCACTAAAAGGGAGCTTATAAAAAGGTTAGAGGATCTGAAGAAAAGGATTCCTGAATAGAAGGGCTCCATATGGTGAGGCTTGTTAGGGAGATAGCTAAAGAGATCCTTGGAGAGGAGAAGGCTAACCTCGTGTGGAGCGGTCTTGACATTGTGGGAGACATAGCTGTTATGAGAAAACCCCCTAACGTAGAGATAGAGGATCTAAGGATCCTTGCTGAAGAACTACTCAAAAAGCTGAGCTGGCTTAAATCGGTATGGGCAGCCATCTCCCCCGTTGAGGGGAGCCATAGGCTAAGAAGACTTGAATGGCTAGCCGGTGAGAAGAGAACCGAGACCCTGTATCGAGAGCATGGATGCGTATTTAAGGTAGATATAGCTAGGGTCTATATATCACCTAGGCTTAGCTATGAGCATATAAGAATAGCCAGGCTTGTTAAGCCGGGAGAGAATATAATCAATATGTTCGCTGGCGCAGGGCTCTTCTCAATAATAATAGCAAGGTTTGCAAAACCGGCAAGGGTTATATCTATAGATATCAACGAGGATGCGTATAAGCTCATGCTCGAGAACATAGAGCTCAACAAGGTCCGGGGAGTCGTTGTTCCTATCAAGGGTGACGCTCTCGAGCTAATCGATAGATATAGCAATACTGCCCAGAGAGTCTTAATACCACTCCCAGAGCTAGCTCTCAGGGCATTCCCAAAGGCGTTGAGAGCTATAGATAGGGAGGGATATATACATGTGTATGAGTTCACCAATGCAAGAAACAAGCTAGAGGCATTGGAACAGGTTGAGAAAATATATAGAGAGACGATCGAGGGCAATAGAGATGTGGCTAAATATAGCATAGAGGGTAGGAGGATAGTGCGCAGCGTTGGGCCAAGAAAATACCAGGTGGTGCTCGACATATGGGTAAGGAGGAGCTAGAGATAGCGTCTAAAATGGTTAAGCCTATATATGCGGCGGCTATGTTTAACGTATCTAGAAGCGGTATAACATATACCCTTACCTTTGATTACATAGATCCTATGGGGTATTACAGAGAGATCCTTGGGAATGAGGATCTAAAGAGGGAGGAGATCGAGAGACTAGCAAGCAACATGCAGGAATACCTAGACGAAGAAGAGACCACTATTAACGGTTTACCAGTCAGGCCAGAGGTGATCTTTACCGATATAGGATTCAGAGGGGATCTGAATAGACCCTTCATAGTGTTCCTAATACTGATTGATGCAGAGGTTAGGAGGGGGGTTAATGTTTATGAGAATAGATATGAGCCTGACATATTCGAGTACGATTACTCAGCATACTGGGTTTTTCCGAGATCCTCGAGAATAATAGAGGTTATAATAGGCGGGGAAGTAACTATCATAGATAGCATTATAATAATTAGAGGAAGCAGGGGCGATACTGCACCAGGGTACGAGAGGATAAAGTTCGAGATTAAATAGGGTCGCTCCGAACTGCTTAGGATTCCAATAAACAGTGATATTCCGGGATAGGGATCTTGGTGCTAAAAAGGTTTAGATCTTAGTATCATGTTAGCTTTATCCTGTAGCTTTCCTTAAGAGTCCTCAGAGCTATCATCGTGTTTGTTGATAAGACCCCGTCTATCTTGCCTATGTGGTCAAGTATCTGCGCCAAGTGCTCGTTATCCCTAGCTATTACCTGTACTAGTAGGGAGGGCTCTCCGGTTATATCCTGGATCTGTAGTACATTATCTATCTCCGACAGTTCTTTAGCCACCTGTTCAAGCTTCTTAGGCTCCACTTTAACGAATATGAAGGCTCTTACCTTATAGCCCAGTCTCTGGTAATCTATTATCGATACCACTTTCTTTATAAGCCCCATCTGCTTGAGCCTTCTAACCCTTATATAGGCTGTTGAGGGACTCATGTTGAGTCTTTTCCCCAGCTCCACGAATGTTATACCACCCTCTTCTTGGAGAACCTCCAATATTTTTAGATCTTTTTCGTCTACTTCCGACATGTATTACACACCACTATCTATCAATAAGAATTTTTGTTAATAAGCTTTTAAATATTGTTTTTCGAATCATTCAGCTTATTGTTGCGTTCCCCGGCCCATATAAAATAACCACAACTCATTAATATTAGCGTAGGGGGACGCGCCTGTGTCTTCAGAGTTGGAGAGAATATTAGAGAGCCTGGATCTTGAAGAGCGTGCTGTGTTTGAATATTTCAAGAAGAACCTCTCGGTGGGAGAGATACTGGCTGTAAAGGAGCTCAAACTGATATACAGGATCAATGATCCTCTTAAGGTTATCGATTCCCTTATAAAGAAAAATATATTGGAGAAAGGCGCCGGGTGTATAAACCTATCCAACAGTGTCAGGGAGCTTCTTAAGAAGAGGAAGGAGAGATGAGCATATATAGCAATAACCCTCCCCCTCGGTGGGTGAGCCGCATAGAGGACACCTGGTTCCTGGCATTTTATCAAAGATCTCTCTGACAGCTTCTGACGAGCTATATATCATCTCGCTTGAGTGCATGTATATCGATTGTATATCGGAATAGCCTGGGAGTCTCTCGAGATCTAATGTAGAGTCGCATGGGAGATCCTCTTTAATGAGGTTTAGGGAAAAAGCATATACGATCAGATCTTGAGAGCTGACCCCATAGAGAGGATCGATAACCCGGAACCCGGTATGTGTTCTCCTGTATGGGAGTGATTCAACGGCTAGGGATAGGCTCATTGCTATGATGCCAATTACGCCTATTAGCGAGCACAAATCCCTCGGTCTCATAAGAAGTACCGTATTTATACCCAGCTTCTCAGCCACTATAGTTCCTGAGAGGTATTCAGCTCTATAGAGGCAAGCTATTTTATCGTGTTGGTTGTTATGAAGCTTACAAGCCTCTAAGATCTCCTCCCTACCTAGTTGTATTACACGATCTACTTGATCGTGTGTAGGACATCTACCCCCATACCCCACTATGACTATTCTATTTCCGTGACTCCTAATAGCCTTCAATAGAATCTTAAGCGAGGAGCAAAACCACGGCTTAGCAATTAGGGGCTCTACCACAACGACAGGCGTACCCGGGGCTAGCTTAGCATACCTCCCAAGAACCCTCCTAACGTTTTTCACAAGACTCTTCTCAAGGCATCTTAAGCAAAGAGGCTCTCCAGACGCTCTTGAGAGATACACTGCATCCTTGCCACACCTAGCACATTTGAGCCTGGTTCTCATCATGTCTAGTTTCTAAATTTATTCTGGCAGGATAATAATGTTATGGTGATGAGCGACTTCGGTTCTGACCTGTGAAGAGCCGTGTGAGGTCTGAGCATTTCTATCTAAACCTCGCCTCTCCATTCCGAGGATCGGTATCTTTAAATGATGCTGATCACATCTCTGATATGTTTAGATGGCTACTCCTTAGAGGTTGTGTTATAAACTTTCGGAAATAAAAAGCCTGTTATACCCGTTATAATCTTAGGCAAAGATTACCTCTTCGTCGAAGCTCTAGAGAAAATTTACTGAGATCTGGTTTTTGATGTATTGTTCCTAATATTGATTCTGGATAGTAATGAGAGTAGTTCTATAAACAATTCGGAGGTCGATCTCCTAGTAGACGGGAATTCCGTGCGGTCGACTCGCAGCAGACCATTAACCTACAGGGGAAAAAGAGATCCTAGGGCTAGTTTTGTATCCCTGGGAAATAATGCTAACGAATATCCAGGAATTATACTATAAGGGTTTAGCTATAATATGAGGTTATAAATAAGTATCATCGCTTTCTCCTAAGGTGATAAACAAGGTGATAAACTAGAGAGTTAAGTGAAAGGATCGCGGATCAGATTACTCTGAACGGTTGAGGAAGCGGTATTCTATGTATCCTGAATAAGTAGATGGGGCGGTGGGCTGGTACCGTGTATGATTAAGTTTCGTGGAGCTTGAGCACCGTACCCTAAGCAAATATACCTTCGGGATACTCAATAATACGGTGTGGAGATGCTGCAGAGCCTGGAAAAAGAGGTAATAGATCTTGTAAGAAAGCCCGGAGACGTTATTTCCGTGCTGATGAGCTTTAGAGATTTGTTGAAGGAAGAGTATGTGGCAAGAAGCAAGCCTAGAGGATTGGTTGAGATAGAGCCCCGGAAACACCGTGAAGCGGTTGTTATAGGCGACATACATGGTGACCTGGACACTTTGATCCAGCTGCTTAGTTATGTTAACATAGAGAAGATCCTCAAGAACAACGGGCTCCTAATATTCCTTGGAGACTACGTGGATAGGGGAAGCAAGCAGCTTGAAACGATGCTATTCATAGCACTGCTCAAAGAAAGGTATAGGGGGGATGTGATAACTCTTAGAGGTAATCACGAGCCCCCTGATTTTCTTCCCGTATATCCTCATGATTATCCAGAGATCCTTAGGGCTATATATGGTGGTGAGGGTGAGGAGATATATAGGGTTTCTAGACGAGTATTCGATCTACTTCCATATGCTGCGATATATAGAGATACAGTAGTGTTCCTCCACGGAGGGATACCGGTTCTATCAACCACAAGCTGTTCAGATTTTAGATGCATTCTAGACGCTGATAATAGTGAGAAAATTCTAGAAGAGATCTTGTGGAACGATCCTGCAGAGGATTCTGATATAGACTATATGCCATCGCCAAGGGGTGCAGGGTTCCTCTGGGGTGAGGCAATAACAAGAGAGTTCATCAAGAAAACAGGCGTGAAAATAATAGTGAGAGGACACGAAGCAGTGTGGGAAGGATATAAACTTAACCACAGGGCACAGGTTCTAACAATATTCTCCAGAAAAGGAGCACCATATTATAATGCATACGCAGCAGCATATAAACTAGATCTCGAAAGCTTTAACGGTTTCTCGAAAGAACACCTGGTTCTAGTATAACATCGATAAGCAGATCCTACGGTTTTTCTGGCAGTAGATTCTATCTGTATGCTGATCTGTTCTTAGTATCTAACGATTATGGATTCTCATCAGTACTTTCGACACTTCCGTGAGAAGAAAGGATCTGATGGTTAGGAAACACTATCGAGTAACGGTTCACCAGCAGTAGCTATTCTATATGTATCTCTTTACCCTTCTCCTCCTTCTTCAGTTTTTTAAGCTTAACCTCGAGAACACCGTTCTTATAGCTAGCCTTGGCACTGTCCATGTCAACTTCTGCTGGTAGTTCCACCTCTTTATAGTATTTTTTACCATTCCTAGCCTCTATAACGAGCTTCCTATCAACAGCCCTCACTTTTATCCTGTCCTTCTCAACCCCGGGCATTTCGGCGACAACTGTTATCATGTCTGCATCCTCGTATATATCGACAAGTGGTTCCACCTCTTCGGAGTAGCCTATCTCCTTAATCGGTGCACCCTCTCTCACGGGCTGTCTTCTCACGTTTCCAAACCTCTCAACCCTTGGAACACCGTCTGGACCTATGGTTATCCTAAACCCATAGACGAATCGTTTTGGTAGGCCCTGTCTCTCCACATCTTCTGAGAGCTCTCTTATTTCTGACATGAATCTTCTCTGGAGATCCATGAACTCTTCATAGATCTCTCTATCTATCTCCCTAATCAACTCATCAAATATGTCAAATATAGATTTTCTCCTTCTCATAGCCCATCCCTATAGAGAGTATGATCTGAAGCCTAATATTCTTTCACATAAGATCAATACACATAGCATATACCACCTAGCCCTACTGCCACCTAATATAAAGATCACCTCACAAGTGTTCAGTCCTTATAGTAGAGTTAGTACCCTTTGATATAGTTGTTTCCAGCGTATCTTATCTCATAGTCTCTCTTATCAAAGCCCTTGTCTCTGCCTTGCCTGTCTAGGCGACCCCTATCTTGAGAGACTATTCTCCCGATGACTTGGGGCATTGTTTTTATCGCGATCTAGTGCCAACATGAAGATCGATTCATCGCTAAAAATCATATCAATAAGATCTATAAATATTTCTCTGCATCGGCGAGGAATCAGCTCTCTTCGTATATATAACGATGATAAACATAATGTCTCCAAAGATTATAGCGATTCCCAAAATAGTTGGAAGAGAAATGCTCCTATAAGTTCGTGAAGATCTTCTGTTACTAGATAGACTAACATTTATAAATCTTGAACAGTTTGCTTGTTCATCTTCTAGAACCTAGACAGTGGGGGCTGTTTTCCTCTTGATGCTCGTAGGAGGTATCTATAAGCTTGAAAGGGGTTCCCGATGCTCTCCCCACACAAGCCCGGGTGGCGATAGGAGCCACATGCCGTTTGGCCCGACAGCCGCCCATGAACCCACAGGATCTCTAACCCCGCGGGTAGAGGTGGAAGCCCCCTGGATAAGACCATGAATAAAGATAAAATGATTGGAACGAACATCCAGGGACAAACGGTATAAAAGCCGTCACGAATAATCCTGGTGGTGTGTTATTTGGAGAATATCTATGTAATTGAATATGTAGATGCTATCCAGGTTCTCGACTCCAGAGGGGATCCTACGGTAGAGGCTATTGTTAAGACTAGGAGGGGTATTGGTAGGGCTATATCACCCTCAGGGGCCTCCAAGAGTTCTTTCGAAGCTTATGAGCTGAGGGATGAGGATCCAAAGATCTATAAGGGTAGATCTGTGCTAAGGGCTGTAGACAATATTAAGAGATATGTGGCGCCAGCACTAGTAGGGCTTGACTCTAGGATGCAAAGAGATATAGATCAAAAGCTAATACAGATCGATGGAACACCGAATAAATCAAGGCTGGGTGGTAATGCAACAACAGCTGTAAGCCTTGCTAACCTCAAGGCAGCTGCTGACACTGCTGGCATGCCCTTATATGCTTATATAGGCGGGCTATCGGCTAGAGAGATCCCTGTACCTATGATGAACCTGATAAACGGTGGTGCCCATGCTGGTAATGAGCTATCTTTTCAGGAATTCCTAATAGTCCCTACAGGGTTTGATAGCTTCTCGGAGGCTTTGAGGGCTGGTGTTGAGGTTTACAAAACACTTAAGGATTTTTTGAAGGAGAAGTATGGGAAGAGCAGTATAAATGTTGGCGATGAAGGCGGTTTCGCACCCCCGATGAAAAGTATCTATGAGGCTCTCGACATGCTTGAGAAAGCCATCTCGAGGAGCGGGTATAGCTGTGGGGGTGATATATATCTCGCGCTCGACATAGCAGCATCACAGATCTATAGAGATGGTTTCTATTTTGTTGACGACAAGCGTTTTTCAAGAGGCGAGATGATAGACCTAATCGTGGATCTGTCGTCGAAATACCCCTTATTATCGATAGAAGATCCCCTCGAGGAGAACGACATGGAAGGCTTCTCAGATCTGAGGAAAAAGCTGGGGAAAACCGTGGTGGTAGGCGATGATCTGCTCTCAACAAACAAGGAGAGACTGAGAAGAGCTATAGAGGCAGAGGCTGTTGGGGGAGCTATAATGAAGATAAACCAGGCGGGAACATTCACAGAGGCAATGGATTTCGCCCAAGAGGCCATGAGATCCGGGGTTATTGTTATAACTAGCCATAGAAGTGGGGATACCGAGGATACCTCGATATCACATATAGCGGTTGGTCTTAAAACACAGCTAGTCAAGATGGGGGCACCGGCTAGAGGGGAGAGAACGTCCAAGTATAATGAGATACTGCGGATAGAGCATTACCTAGGCGGTGAAGCCAGATATATGAGGATAAGATAGTGTCGGGGTTTCGAATGTTTAAGATATAAAAGACTATATAGTCCAAAGCTCTTCTGCTTATTATATTTATTACATTATAATAAAAGCAGTCTCTGATCCTGATCTTCGTTGTTGACAACAATAAAGCCTAGCCCTGTGTTTAGTTATGTGGGTATAAATTATATTTATTTATTTTACTCCTAGGGCGTGGGTAGCAATGATGGGGTATAAAATCTTTTTTTACATGTATAGGTTTAGTTTAACTATTAACTAAAGAAAAGTATATAAGCTAGAAAAGACGGATTTATTTAAGTGTGTAGTATGACGATTGTCAGATCATATTTGGCAGTGCCAAGACAGTTGGGAGACGAATTCTGGGATATTGAGAGAATAGATCATATAAGAAGGCTCGCTGCGACTGGAAAGCCCTATAAGGTGTTCGTTAGCAGAAAGGATAGTATGAGAATACTTGATCGTGTTAGATTTAGGTTCGAAGACGCTGGATTATTTCCTGTCGAGAACCCTGTAGCCGATACATCAACAGAGATCTCGGGAATATATATGGCATCACCCATATACCTAGGCGATATGTCATATGGTGCGCTAAGTGGTAATCCAAATATCGCGATAGCTATGGCCGCTGACGCGACAGAGGTGCTCGCAGGTACAGGGGAGGGGGGATTGCATCCTGAGGTTGCTAAGCACAAGAGGATCTTTATCCAGTGGGCATCAGCCCGGTTTGGTGTCGATATATCAGTCCTTATGAAGGGGCTGGGCGTGGTTATAAAGATAGGCCAGGGGGCAAAGCCAGGTATAGGGGGGCATCTCCCGGGTTCAAAGGTGACGGAGCCTATATCGCTGACGAGGAGGATACCTATAGGTTCTGATGCGATATCGCCAGCTCCTCATCATGATATATACTCGATAGAAGATCTTGGTCAGAGGATCGAGGCTCTCAGAGAAGCTACTGGGAAGCCTGTCTATGTAAAAGTTGCTGCGACAAACTATACGCCATACATAGTTTCCGGGATAGCTAGGATGGGGGCTGATGGTGTGATAATAGATGGGCATGGGGCTGGCACGGGTGCAACACCACTGATGGTTAGGGATAATGTGGGGATACCTATAGAGCTTGCTGTAGCATCGGCAAACGCTATACTCGAGAGGAACGAGCTTAGGGATAGATTTGTAATAATAGCCGGAGGCAGGGTATCCAATGCCACAGATGCTGCAAAACTAATAGCCCTCGGTGCTGATGTCGTCAGCATAGGTACAGGTGCCCTGATAGCAATGGGATGTATAATGATACATAAATGCCATGTTGGGAACTGCCCGGCAGCGCTTACAAACAAAATAGATGGGACAAGGATGCTTGATATAGAGTTTGGGTATAGGGGTCTTGTTAACTTTATAAAAGGCTTTACACTAGAGCTAGCAAATATTCTAGACTCGCTGGGTCTCAAAAGCGTTAGGGAGCTTAGGGGAAGAAGGGATCTGCTAGTTGGCGAAGGTCTTCCCAAAAGTATATTAGAGATACTGGGTATAGGGGGCTTTGCAACAGATCCTGGGTACCGTGTTGGTGATCTGTGGAGTAGGAGGAGGCTCTCCTACCTAGGCGAGCTCGTGGCAAAAGGCGATCCTGTTATAATAGGTATGGGGAGCACAGGGCCTCCAGATGTTGAGAAGCCTTACAGGATAGCTGACTGGCTAAGGATAGATGGGGCACAGGTGACAAGACCCTCTATAGACCCCTATAGGGAGGATATCGAAACCGGTTTCTACCTAGCTGGGGGAAAGCTATATATATCTGCACCGGTGATCTTCGATATAACTGATTCTGAGGGGGAGATTAGAAGGGCTATTGAGTGGGCATCACTAGCCCTTGGAACAGGGCTTTTCACCGATAAGGCTGATGAGGGGTTTGAGGAGATATCTATAAGCAGGGATTGGAGTGGGATCGTTGGGTGGGATGATCTTCCAAGGATCGGTAAATATCTAAGAATACCAACATCAACCAGGATTCTGCGGAGGATCGTTGAGATAAAGGGGATCCTTGGGTATGTTGTTGACGAGGATCTAGGGGATCAGGATCTAGAGCTGGTTGTTTCAGAGCTCGACACGATATTGAAGAGCGCTGGGATTAGATATAGATATGATATACTGGCAAAATCGTCAAGGATCAGGGATCCTGGCGATATAGTTAAGCTTATCATGCTTGGAGCAGATAGTGTTATAATTCCAAGCAAGATCCTTGAAATAGCTATTGGGAGTGGGAATAGAGAGAACCTTAAGAGAAAAGCATTCAACCTATTAGCAGGTATTAAGAAAGAAATATCCCTCCTAGCGGGAGCCTCAGGCGTCTATAGCCTTCAGTCAACACTGACAGGTAATAGGGAACTTCTAAGGGCGGTTGGGTTACAGGATCCCATAGCGCTAAGGATAAGGGTTAAGCAGGCTGGTTCGCTATGATGGGGTATGAGCCTTCTGGCTGTGGTATACTCGGTATCCTTAGAAAGAAGGGCTCGCAGAGGGTAAGAGGCGAAGAGGTGGTTAGAGCTATAGAGAGGGTAAGATATAGGGGGAGTGATAAGGGGGCAGGTTTTGCTGTATTCAATCTAGAGAAGGGTGGCGTTAGCGATAGGCATGGATATTGTGTTAAAATGTTCCTTGAAAAAGATCCAGATGTGTTGGCAGAGGTGTTCAGAGAACTCACAGCCTATGGTGTAAGGATAGTATCACACAGCGTCGAGGTATGTAGTAACAATATATGCTCATACAGGCTTAATGTTGATGCTAACAACACCACTATTCTTAAGAAAGCTGTTATGAAGCTTAACACGCTCTTATGGATCAAGGGGGTTGGTAAGGTGTATAGTGCCGGAAGATCTGTTGATGTATACAAAGGAGTGGGTTATCCAGAGGATATAGCAAAACTATATGGTATCCATAATATTGAGGGTGATATGTGGCTAGCCCATACGAGGCAGCCTACCAACTCGCCTGGGCATTATCCCTACTGGTCTCATCCATTCGCAACATTCGATATAGCTATAGTGCATAATGGCGACCTAAGCTCTTTTGGAGCTAACGTTGGGTTCCTAAGCTCGAGAGGATGGGGAGGCTTTGTTGGTACAGATAGCGAGGTTGTTGCAATGCTTTTTGACCAGCTCTTAAGCGAGGGCTACGATGTAGAGGATGCTGTGAAGATTCTCGCCAATCCTTCTAGAAAGCACCATATACTAGACCCATCGACTGATTATATATATAGAAATGCTAGGCTTGACGGTCCATTCACGGTCATTATAGGCTATAGTTCGGGCGATGATCTATATATGATCGTGATAGCCGATAGATCCAAGTTCAGACCAGTAATATTAGCAGAGGATCAAGAGTGGATATATGCTGCCAGTGAAGAGAGCGAGGTGAGAGAGCTGAGCCCAAATGCTAGGGTCTGGACCCTCAAGCCTGGGTACTACTTCATAGCCTCCTATAGGAAGGGTATAATAAGCTATGGAAGACCCGAGGAGGAGCTTGAGAGCTTCTCCCCACCACCTATCTTTACCCCAGAGGGTTTTGACATAGATGCTAAGTATATCGACTACAAGGGCCTTGATAGCGAGATAGCGAGGGTAGCGTCTACCAAGAATATCGTTAGGATAGCTAATGTGATGGGGCATAGATATATAGGTATAAGTCTTCCAAGACGCGGGATAAAGAATATTAGGATAGAGCTCTATGGGGTTGTTGGCAATTGTCTAGCGAATCTTAATGAGGCGAACTATTTCTACGTATACGGCAATGTTGGTGATGATTGCGGGGACACTATGCATGGTGGCAAGGTTGTTATCACGGGCGATGCTAGAGACGTGCTAGCCCAAACACTCCAAGGCGGCAGGATCTTTGTAGGAGGTAATGCGGGTAATAGGGTTGGGATCCAGATGAGGGAGTATAGGGAGAAGAGGCCCTACCTAGTGATAGGCGGAAGGGTTGATGATTATCTCGGAGAATACATGGCTGGAGGGGTGATTATTATCTTGAATAGAAATAACAGATCCGAGCCCGTTGGGAGCTATGTTGGCTCTGGAATGGTGGGTGGCAGGATATATATCAGGGGGAAGGTATATCCGGCCAGAATAGGACCCCAACCACCAAGGGTTGAGATGCTTAGATTCCTCAAAGCAATGGTTATCGAGGGATTCATAAAGGACAGAGATCTAGAGGATCTCGCGGGACAATCATACATAGATCTGATAGATAAGCTGCCAGAAGAGGTAATGAGATATGCCAGAAAGCTATATGAGGAGAGGATAGGGATGCCAAGGTACGAGTATAGAGAGCTATATGAAGAGGAGATCAAAGAACTTCTCCCGGTTATTGAAGAGTATAGCAGGGATCTTGGGAGGGATCATATCGAGCTACTTAGCGATAAATACACCATAATAACTGCGAGAAAGATCGGGAGGTCGTGATAAAAACAAGGTCATCGAATTTATTATTTCGCTCCACTGCTCTTCTCAGACTCTCCCTTCTGACCTTCCAGCTTCTTAAGCTCCTCCTCGATCTCCTTCTCAATCTCTTCTAGAGGCTTTGGTGGAGGGGTCGTGGCCAAAGTATATCCTATCCATCCAAGTATACCCATAACACCGGCAACAGCTACAAAGACTGTTAGTTTTATTAGCAACTGCCCTAGGGCTTCGTTAAAAAACAACCCATATATATATACCAGCAAGACAGCAGCACTTATAAGCATCAACCCGCCCCCGATAAGCTTATCCTTTTCAGGCATGCTACTCGCCCGATAATAAATCTAGCTAAAGGGTATATTAATAAATCCGAGGCATTTACAAATTGTTCGTGGGAGAGTGACGGATCCTCAGATACGATATAGCAATCCCATCTCAACCTAAAGGATTCTCCAGACACCTACGGCTATAGATACGTAGTTAAAATATAAGACATAGCATGACTCGTGGCAATATCTGGCAACCCTATGTAGATAGGCTGTATACGAGCTAGAATACGATAAAACACATATACCCTCAGAGAGTAATTATCGATGGCAGATGCCGGGGTGCCCGAGCGGTCTAAGGGGCCGGCCTTGAGAGCCGGTGGGGGGAACCCCGCGCGGGTTCGAATCCCGCCCCCGGCGCCAGTATCCCCTTATTACCCTCAATGATCTTTGAATATCTGAATATACTATATGTGCTCATTCTGACTGGAAGGAAGATCTATAGATAGTCTGGTAAGTCCTAGAGGGTTGTTTCCTTTTGAAGGAAAGATCTGATGTTCTATTGATAATGATTTTGCAGTTGACTGCTTCGATATTGTCTCTCGATCGTGATAAAATACTGTGCTCTAAGCCGCCTCTATAATGATCTCTCAAACCTAGTGGGAGTCCACTTCGCTGGGCTAGCGGCAATCTATAAGAGATTCCTGTGGGCCAGGTAGGAATCTCTGATAAATATTTAGAGACAAATAGTCGAGACATATTAAGATTATTTGATCAATTAGAGAAGCTCGACGAAGTGATATGTAGTAATATTAAACAGTTTTTTATACTAACGATCACAATACGTTATCTCAATGTGTGACGGGCCCGGGGGGATTTGAACCCCCGACCCCCGGCTCCGGAGGCCGGTGCTCTATCCTGGCTGAGCTACGGGCCCTATAATTAGGAGTCTCTGGGGAATATTTTATCCGATCCTTACTGAAATTTATCCCGTTTTCCACGAGGCCTTGATCTTTACGATCTTCTCTTCCTTATAGCCTACTATGGCTCTATAGTATCCCTCGAGATCCTCGTCAAGCCGTTTATCCCCGGTGTCTATTAGCAGTGTGTTCATCCTGCTAGCCTTTTCTGGTGACATTACTATTACTATGTTGTTCTTGCCTGCTCTTCTTATTATCTCTGGAGTTATCTGCTGGTTCCCCCTACCTAGGAGGAACCCGGTGCCCCCTATTGGTGTTACTATTATAACTGGGTTTCCGTATATCTGTATGAGTTTTTCTATAGATTCTGAGTCTAGATCTGCTCCCACGAGCCTCCAGTTATACAGAGCGTCTACTCCGAACATTGTTTTCTTGATCCCAAGGATCCTGGCTATCTCGGCAATGGTTCTGCCTGGGCCGAGTAGATAGAGTCTCTGAGGATCTATAATTTCTCTGATATATGCTGCTATACCCTCAACGCTATAGCCATAGCCTGTCTCTTTAGAATCCTGTGTCAGTGCGTCGGATGTTAATGTTAGTAGTTCTCCTACTCTGGCTAGTTTTAGGAAACCTTGTCTCATCATATCCTCGTCAGCATCTATAACAGGTCTATACTCTATCCTAGCCAACCCCTCGCTGTATAGCTTGATCAGATAGGCAGCACTCTCAGGTCCTGTTGCGAATACACCGCTATAGACTTTTACCCCTGCTGGGACTCCGAGGACTGGGAATAGTGATCCGGAGGACATTGCGTGGTATACATCCCTAGCAGTCCCATCACCGCCAACAAATACTAGCACTTCACAGCCGAGCTTAGCCGCGTTTCTAACAAATTCAATAGTATGTTCCCTGGTGCTTATGCCATCTATATATGGTCTCTCTAGCTTTACCAGCTCTACACGGTCATAGCCTGTTGAGAGGAGAAGATCTCCGCCCATAATCCCTTCCGGGGATACTATCGATCCGTCAAAGCCTAGGGATAACAGTTCTGAGAGGAACCTGCTGGCTCGTGAGATAGACGGCAAAACAATCCCTGCCCTAAGTCTTCTAGCGGCATCGCCAGGATCTATGCTATCGCTACCTTTAAGCCCTAGAGGTCCTCCAAGACCTGCTACTGGGTTTAGTAGAAAGCATAGCCTTAGCTTTGACCTGCTTCTTTCAAGCTTTACATGATCTGGTTCACGATCTATGTATATTTCCATCTGCTTTACTCTCCTATACTGGGCTGTTTTCTTTTTGATATACATAGTGAGGATTGATATGCTTTGGAAATGGGGGTGACATTCCCGAAAGCTGCTTGCCCTGTTTGTTATTCATTTTTTCTTCCTCTCTCTTTCGGTTTTGACCTCTACTTGTTCTATCTCAACACCTATTCCTAGTAGTCCTTCGAATATGTATTCTAGGAACCTTATGTGGGATCCTCCCTGCCCTATGAAGGCTCCTGCAGCCTCTCTATCGATCCTTATCCTAAGTCTTGGTCCTGCGAAGTCTGCGCCAATGATGTGTTTATAAGCCCATGTTACTGGATGCACGGATCTTATCCATTCTTTGAAGTCGAGGACAAGCTCTACGCCTCTCACCTTTTTGCCGATCTCCTTCTCGATCTTCTGGATCCTTTCCCCGCCCTTGCCTATAAGCCTTCCAGGTGTTTTTGTGAAGATCAATATGTCAGGCACTCCCTCGCCCTTGACACCGTAGGTTTCCTTAGCCTTAGTGACATCAAAGACCGTCACTATATCGGCATCCGGTGCGTGGTGAGGTACTATGCTTGCCACTCTCCTCTCCTCATCGCTCATACTTCTGCTCCTCAGTATCAGTTCCATAAACAGCTTCAGCCCTCTCCTAGCTCCTGGTCTTACTACATCGGCTAACCCTAGATCCACGACCCTTGCTTTCTCCTCACCGAGCAGTATCTCCCTTATAATTGCTGAAGAGTCTCTCTCGACCCTCTTTAGCCTCTGAAACACGGGGTCTCCTGCAACGATCATCTTGCTCCTATTACCAACCCTTGTCAGGATCTCTATAACGCTTTCAGCAGGCATGTTCTGGATATCGTCTATGAATACTAGCGAATCGTCAAAGGTTCTTCCCTTGAGGTAGTGGAGATCCACGATCTGTATAGATCTTCTCTTAAACAGCTCTTCTAAATCCCCCTCAATCTGGAGGGTTGACGCAAGATCCCTCAGATAATCTAGTACAAGCCCCTCAAACACCTCCCTACCAACCTCAACGCCTATGCCAGCACCACTCACCACATTGACGAGGGGCTTCACTACGAGGAATCTCTTAAACCTGCCACTTATGATCGAGTCAACACCATATGCTATCGAAAAGAGGCTCTTACCAGAACCGCTGGGGCCAAATATGCCGACAATCTCAGCCTCAGGATCCCTGAGCGCTGAGAGCATAGCCTCCTGTCCAGCAGATAAGGGCTTCAGCCTGTCCAGAACCATGCCCATCCATACCACCTATTGAAGAATACCCTGGGAGAGATATAGGGATTAGAAGGGATTGGAAAGACCACTGTTCGTCTTATCTCTGGATGTCTGCTAATATTCTTTTTCCTTCTATACCAAGGGGCTTCTACCTAGCTCGCAGGGGTCTCTTGATCTTATAGGTTCATGACTGCTACTGGCTCAAAGGTGCGGGATTCCCATCTACTGTAAGATCATCATCTGGGCGGCTTGGAGTAATGCTCCTATTTACCATCTAGAGTCAATATTGAGATCAAACATGGTCAAAACCATTCAAATCAAAGCTTATAAATCTTCCCCACGAATATCAATAAGAAAAACAGTCTACGCGCTCGTGCCTTTGGTATAAGGGCTTATAATCAGAGCCTCCATGATAGAGGTTCTGGTAGATATGTAACTAACATTCCTGGCAGTGGAACGATACTAACGAAGCAAAGAGATAAAGAGGTACAAGCGATAAATGTAACCGCTAATAGAGGGAGATACAACGCGCGTTTTAAAGGTCACCAGGGTACTATGAGCAATAAGTCTGTTGGCTGGGTTCGCTTTACATTGCTCTTAGCGATAAAGTTACGGGTTGCTGTTTAGATATTCTTAGTCGGCTGAAACTATATGTGTTCCTAAACCTCTATCTCCTCCGGCTCTCTAGTCAGTGTGAGACCTACAAAACCTCCTGCTAGGAATGCTCCAAGCATACCTACAATAATGGCCCTCTCAACAGATTCTTCGACTACTACTATCATTAGCACATATATCATGGGTATTGTTGCTAGTGAGATCCATCTAGGCAGCCCTTCCCTTGAGAGCGCGATTAACAGGATCCCCATGATGGTTATTATCCCTATACCTAAGGGGATGCTATAAAGTGAAGCACTTGGGATTAGGAAGCCTAGGGCTATGATCTCTAGACCCAATAGGATCTCGAGGACACTAGCAACACCTCTAGCGGTACCTTCAAGCCTTACCACCGGTATTACTAAGAGTGCTAGTGATATCATGGATAGTATGGGGCTATATAGCCCGGGGCCTATTAAGGTCTGTAGCACATAGAGCTCAATACCTATAAGAACGTAGAGAGCCATGTCTATCTCTCTCATAGCTATCCCAGGAGAGTCAGGTTGCGTTACTTAAAGGCTTTTCAGGCGATCTGATCAAACGTATGTATTATAAGACTTCATATTCTTTTATATAGATGTATATTTCTGTAACTAGTTTAAGCACTCTTATTAAAGAATAGCCCCTTTAATAGTCCTCTAGAAAATGGTAGAGGGGGAAATAATGGGCGGTGTTAGGCGGAGGGATGTGATAAGATACATGGCGGCAGCAGGCATAGCTGGTGCACTCGGCTCTCTAATAATCCCCACGATCAGGTATGTGACTCCGCCCGCCCTTAGTGGTGCGGCCAATTACCCCAGATCTCTGCTTGTATTTTCAAATGGAGAGCCGGTGAGAGCATCACAGCTCCCGGTTAATAAGCCTTACCTCTTCTACTACCCCTTAACAGATACACAGAATATCCTCATAAACCTTGGCGATAACAATGGCAACCCAGTGGAGGTTAAGAGTATAGAGCTCTTGGTTACAATGTATCCACTCAGAGTGCCTTCGCTAGCAGTTGGAGGTCAGGAGAAGCCTATTGAGGGTCCCCCAAACGCTGCTAAATATGTTTTCCCCGGTGGCGTGGGCCCTAATAGATCTATTGTAGCTTATAGCCTAATATGCCAACACTTAGGCTGTATATTCCCACAGCTGAGGTTCTACCCACCTGGACAGCCAACGAGATTTAGAACAAACCCCCCAGATATAGGCCAGAAAGGCGGCGTTTTCCACTGCGCCTGCCATGGAACGGTATATGATCCCTATAGAGGTGCTGCTGTGCTTCTCGACCCAGCTCTCCATCCGCTTCCAACGATAATGCTTGAATGGGATAGCTCTACAGACCATCTATACGCTGTAGGAGTTGTAGGACCAACCATATTTGGCAAGACATGTAACCTTTGTGGCGATGTGGTTAAGGATAAGGTAACTATATATACCCCTGAGGAGCTGAGTGGAGCCACATAGAGGTGGTGGGGGAGTATGGGAGGAAACCCTGTTGAGAGGATATGGAACTGGGTTGTTGATAGGGCTAACCTGAGGGATATTCCATTTAGAAAGGTTCCTTATACCCACTTTAGCTTGGACTTCTGGCTGGGAGCAATTACTGCATCTGCTTTCGCGTGGTTAGCTTTAACAGGTCTCATGCTCTTGATATGGTATAACCCCCTAGATGCATATAACTCCTCGATGAGTATTATAAAGGAGGTGCCATACGGACAGCTGCTCTTATCTTCCCACCTATATGCAGCACATCTAATGATATTATCGGCATATATACATATGTTCAGAAACTTCTTTAAGGCATCCTATAAAAAACCTAGAGAGCTTCTATGGATAGTTGGTGTTCTATCAGGTGTTATGACGCTAAACACAGCCTTCCTGGGATATGTGCTTGTAGGCGATATAACCGCTGACGACGCTATAAACGTTGGTAAAGGCGTTGTGACGGGTGTATTTGGAACAGATCTTGGTAACTATATATTAGCATTGCTTTTTGGCACGAGTGTCGAGGAGACATATAGAAGGGTTCTCGCCTTCCACGTCATATCAGCGGCATTGCTTATGCTGCTCTTCGTAGCGCATATGGCATTGTTCGAGGCTTATGGGCCTCCTGCAGATCCTAAGGAGAGTAGGTGGAAGGCTTCTCTCTCTATAATAAGCCAGACTAGAAAGGATCTGGCACCATGGTTCCCCACAAATCTTCTCTATATATTATATATAACAGGCCTCACATGGGGATTATTACTAGCATTGCTCTCAATAGCCCTCTCAGTAGAGAATTTACACCCACTTATATCACCGCTACCAGGCCCTCCAAGAGGTACTATATCTGAACACCCACCGTACCCTCCATGGTTCTTCCTCTTCTTCTACAAGGTGGCTGATTTTGTGTTCCTATCGATACAGAGCCCTATAGTTATAAACCTAGGGATTGTGAGCATAACCATACCGGCGAGCCCTATATTACTCCCATTCATAGTAGGGATTGTGCTACCCTTACTTTACTTACTACTAGTGCCTTTCCTCGATAGAAGTGATGAGAGACACCCGCTGAGGAGGCCTGTGCATACAGCTATAGGGGCTCTCATAGTTGTTTACCTGATCCAGACAACTATATGGGGTGCTCTCACGCCTGGGGAACCTGTTGGGCTTGACAAGGCGATTGAGGTAATGTTACCGCCTATGATCGTAGTTGTGGTGGGGATTTATCTTCTCTCTAAGAGGCATGCTGGTATTGTTATTAAGAGAAGCAATGTGGTTAGAGGGCTTGTGGCTACATATATGGGGATCCTGTTGCTAATACTATCTGGCGTGATCCTAGCGATAAGATCTTGGGAGAGTCTTTTGATTAGAGGGGGGTTTGAGAATCTTGTCTCAGTATTTATAGGAGCGTTGGGGAGTGCTGTGGGGATCCTCATGGTAGCAATGATCCCAAAGATCAAGGTCGATAAAGTAACAATGGCTAGAGATCCAGATAGAGAAGCCCTGGAGGAGGTTAAGAGGGTAGCTGAGGTTGAGAGGGAGCTGCCTGAGTGGATGATTCTCATGGGCGCCTTCTACCTGGCAATGATCATAGCGTCTATAGCGGCACTAATATACATAGATCCGTTCAAAGCCGGTGCTGTTGCATCTGCACTAGCTATTACGATGCTAAGTCTTGCAGGTTTATCCCACATGGCTTATAGGACAACAAATATTCTGCCGTACTCTAGTGATTATGAAGAGTTAAAGCCACATATAGCAATAATAGTTTTAATGATAATCTCAATGGCAGGCTTATTACCCAGATGATCCCTGGATCTATGATGGGATCAAGTACGGGTTTTATTATAGTGTTATTTGTTTTTTATTATAATAAATCTTCTATCCTATATTTATAACCAGCATTAGCCCTAGCGTTAGCAGTGCTATTTAGCGTGATCGGTATCGGTATGTCCATGATCCTTATGTTTGGCTGGGACTTCTTGGGGATAGAGATCCTTATTCTTCGGGTTCCGTCTACCAGTGCCCCGTTGCCTAGATATCTATGGACTTCTCTCTCAAACTCTTCACCTATCCTCCAGTATGCTGAGGGCTCTCTACGTGAGTTGGCTATGAGCAGGGCTTCTATTAACATCTCTATTTTTCTCTCTCTATTGGTATTCATTCTAAGGATCTCTTTTATAGACACTAGGTTGTCATTCCTAACAAGGCATGGTTTCAGATAACCATCTGCGGTGAGCCTTATTCTTGTGCATGCTGCGCAGAATATGGGGTTCTTCACAGGTCTGACTATCTCTACAGCTCCTCCTCCTTCTAGGTAATATATTGGTCTGTTGTGGAGCTCCTTCCGGATCTTCATCTTTGAGGTCTTTGAAAGCCTCTCCTCGACATCGTCGAGGAATGTGTGGAACCGCGTGAAGATCTTCCTCCCCTCGCCCACTGGGTGGAGTTCTATGAGCTGTAACACTATCTTCTTTCCCCTCACAAAGTCTATTAATCTCCACACATCGTCTTCGTTGAAGTTTTTGAGTATAACCATGTTGATCTTTATCTGCTTGAAACCAGCGTTTATAGCAGCGTCGACTCCTTCGAGCACTCTGTCCATGAGCCTTGTCCCTGTGATCTGGTAGAACTTCTCTGGATCTAGTGCGTGGAGGCTTATGTTAACTCTATCCAGCCCAGCCTCTCTAAGTTTTGTAGCCATGTCTCTCAGAAGCACTCCGTTTGTTGTCATTGATATGTCCTCAGCCCTACCCCTTTCCCTGATCTCTCTTATTATTTCTAGCAGATCTCTTCTTATTGTGGGCTCGCCCCCAGTTATCTTAAACCTCCTAACACCCAGCCTTGATGCTGCCTCTGCAACCATTCCTATTTCCTCTGGGGTTAGGTAGCTCTTTGACTCTGGATCCTCTCCCTCCATGTGGCAGAAGAAGCATTTGAAGTTACAGTCATGGGTTATGCTTATCCTCATTATCGTGAAGGGCCTTCCAAATCTATCGATAATATGGCCGTTGGTATCGCTACTATTTTCTAAAATCACCCGGTAGCACCTAAATTATCTCTGCTAAACAGTTTATATATTACTGGAAGGATCCGTGTCAAGCAGATCTCTCTCCCACATGGCTCTAGCTAGTTTTCCTTCCCGCATATAGACGTGGATCATCTCTCTGGCTTTCTCCCTCCTCTCTCTATGCTCTTCGAGGAATCTGTTTATCTTATCGATGAGATATTCTTTAAGCTCGCCTGTAAGCATAGCCCCGGATCTATAGCTGTCCTCTATCTCTTTAAGCCTCTTATCGTCTGGTTCGAAGAGCATTTTGAGCCACTGGAAGGATATATCTATATCCGGGTTGCCTCCAAGCTTTCTGTGGAGCTCGATCGTCGGCTGCCCGCCTGAGAAGGCGTACTTCATGATCTTTGTCCTCACAGTCTTAGGATCGTCTGTCAGGAATATGGCTGTCTCCGGCTTTGACGAGCTCATCTTCCCTTCAAACCCCGTGAGGGGTGGGAGGAATTTTGAGTGTATAGCGGCAACCTTGTAGTATCCAAACGACTCTGCCAGGTCCCTCTGTATCCTCCAATAGGGATCCTGATCTATTGCTGCTGGGATCAGGCACCTCTTTTTCTCGAAAAATGTCGGGACTATCTGGAGGGCTGGGTAGAAGAGCAACCCTATGTTTGTGGATCCTGTGAAGCCGAAGACAGCCCTTACCAGGTTATAGTTTATTTTCTTAGCTATCTTTATAGCTAGGGGGTACATTTTACCAATATACTCTGTATCGTGGAATACGAATGTCCTGTCAGGGTCGAAGCCAACTGCTATTATATCGAGCGTGTTCTCAAAAGCCCAATGCCTAGCCTCCTCAAGGCTCATCTTCTCCTCGTCGAGAAACTTCTCATCATCCGTGATCATTATATACACGTTAGCCCTGAATCTATCCTGGAACCATTTGGTAAGTATAAAGGGTATCAGGTGCCCTATATGCATTGGCCCCGAGGGTCCTCTCCCTGTGTAGAGGAAGAAGCTCCCGCCCTTCTCAAGATCATCTAGGACTTTGTCGAAATCCCTGTGGGAGAAGAAGACCCCTCTTCTTAGGAGGACGTGGAGCTCTCCTCCAGCGAGTCTCTCAAGCCTCTCTAGGAGGTCTCTGGTTATAGCCTCGGTCCCAAAGATCTTTATCAGCTTCTCATAATCAACCCTGCCCCTAACCTCCCAGGGGGTTACTGTGAATTCCTCCACAAACGCTGAGCACCATATATGCTGTGACTTGGGAGATATAAGGTTTTAAATCGGCATACATTCCCAATAATCTTCTCTTGGGAAAAAACCATTATAACCGGGAAATAGGCGGTTTGTCTTATGCTACTTTTTGTCTGTTTTTAGGAACTCCTGGTAGTGGCTTAGATATATCGGGTGCTTCTTAACCATTTCCAGGTAATCCCTTGTTCTTCTGAACTTCATAGCCTCACCGATCCTGCCGGGGCCGTATTTCCTCTCATACTCCTCGAAGCTCATTGAGTATTGCTTCTGCACGTAATCCCTATAGATATCTGGCAAGACGTTGAAGGCGCAGAAGGGCACTACCCTCCCGTCGGGCATTGTGTAGTGTATGTCGCACCTCATTACCCTCTCTACATCGTAGTTATACTGGTCCATGAAGTGCATCATGCCGAGGAAGAGGAACTTGTAGTGGAACTCGCCGAGAGCTTCATAGCTCTGCTTGACAAATATATCTACGATTAGTTTTGGAAGCATCTTCTTTATCTCTCCCGGCACGTTCTCCCAGTTTATGAACTTGGTCACGGCGTTCCATGCAAGGCCTAGGCCTGTTAGTATTTTGCTCCTACCCTCTCTCAGTTCCTCGCTCTTCTGGTGGAGGTATTCAAGGAAACCTTCGAGATCGATCATTCTGCTTAGTGGGATGAACTCGTAGTCATAGACCGAAGATCCTTTTCTAACCACGTAGACATAGCTTCCGGCACCGCAGTGTGGGTGGCATGTCATTTCGAACTTAAACTTGCCTGAGAGTGCTTCTGCGAATTCTGATATAGGTACACAGGCTGGTACTGGGAACCACGAGTCCCTATCGATCTGCCCGTTTGTCTGCTCCTCTATCTTTATTATTGCGTCTGCTATGGTTATCCTATACCTCTCCCTCTCGAACCTCTTCATCATCCCGGTGAGGCTCACGGGCTGGAAGTTAACAGCCCTCACTATATCCATGTTCTTAGCGGCAAACCTTATTATATCGCCAAATACGTGGTCGTTGACGGACTTTATAGCTACTGGGACAAGCACTACGCTGGTCATCCCGGCTTTTCTGAACACCTCGAATGTGAATGGAACCTCATAGTGGTTCTTAGGATTGGTCTGTGGTGTGACACCATCGAAGCTCATGTATATAGTATTTACACCAGCTTCTCTAAGCTCTCTAGCATATTTAACAGCAAGGTCTGGGTCTTCGTGGAAGAGCTTTGCGAATGTTATTCCGTGCGTGTTTAGCTGTAGGTGGGTTACACCCATTGCTCTCAGTTCTCTAACGATCTGTGGTAGATCTTCTCTTATTGTAGGCTCTCCACCTGTTATCTGGATCACTGTAGCGACGCCCTGTTTCATCAGCTGTGATACCATGAACTTGATCTGATCTATTGTGGGTTCATAGACATAGCCTGCCTTCTCGGCGAAGAAGAAGCAGTACCAGCAGTCAAGATCACATCTATTTGTGATAACAAGGTTGGTTAACGCTGAGTGGCTCACATGCATCGAGCACAGGCCACAGCTGTAGGGGCACGGGGCCTCCGCCACGGTATATGTATACCTAGCTCCCTTACCATCAACGCCTCTTGAGAGGAACTTGTAGTATAGGTATGAGTTGCCGAAGTAGAGCTCATCTATGCTACCATGGTCAGGGCATATTTTCCTCAGATATATCTTGTCGTCTTTCTCATAGATCACTGCTGGAAGCAGTCTTTGACAGTATGGACAGAGGCTCTGAGTAACCCTTACCAGTTTCTCACCCTCAGCCAGGCTTGGGAGAGGCCCTCCTACCTTTATCTCTCTCCCAGCGATCTTCACAGTGCCTGTCAAGGGATCAAACTTTCCAGGAGATGGCAGGGCTTTGGCTAGCTGCATCGTGGCAGCCCTGTTATGGGTGCTAGCCTCGTTCTTTACAGCTGAGCCAGCCACTTGGAATAGATTCTCGATCGGCATTTCATTAACACCTTATCCAACTATATGCGTTAATGGGGTATATAAATATGAGCCCTTGGATCACTAGCTCAGCGTCGGGACGGATCTTTGGGGCGGTGTTCCTCCAAACGCTATTGGGGCGGTGGGGCGGCTTTGTTGAGATGTGTGGAGATAATATATTAACTATCTAGGCTTAATCCCCACGGGTTTTCATTATGTCCATATATTTCGGTGAGTGGAGACCGAGACCGGGTAATATTCTTGAGGAGTTCTTGGCAGAGATAAGGGCTAAGGGGAAGCCTCTCTATAGCTGGAGAGACGCTGTTGACTGGTCTAGGGCGAGGGTCTATGACCTCTCACAGCCGCTGGGTCCGAATACGCCGCCCTTCCCTACTTATCCTCCCTTCGAGATCAGATGGATCAAGACTGTCCAGGAGCATGGTGTGAATGCTCAGTATATCCAAACACCATTCCATATAGGGACGCATATGGATGGCCCTCTGCATTTTGATACTGCTGGGCTCGATATAGCGTCGATCCCTGTCGAATACTGGATCGGTGAGGGGGTTATAGTTGATATAAGCGATGAGGTGAGCGATCTTGATATCTATACCTCCGATATGATCGAGAGGAAGCTCAAATCATATAACCTCTCCCTCAAGCCCTACGATATTCTCGTTATAAGGACTGGTTATGATAGGTATGCTTGGTATAGGGCTGAGGCTAATCCTGTGAAGTATATGTTGAAACACCCAGGACCTATGAAGGAGTTCGCGGACTGGCTGATTAAGAACAAGATTAGGTGGACGGCTGTTGATGCTGTATCCCAGGATCATCCTCTCAACACGGTGATCAGAAGGATCAGGCAGGATATTGTGAACGAGTTTAAGAAGAAGTTTGGGAGAGATGTTGACGAGGTTATGCCGTGGCCGGAGAATTACCAGCTTATGCACACTTACCTATTCCCCAAAGGGATCCTGCATGTCGAGAATGCTGGTGGCGATATAGATAAGGTTGCTAATAGGAGGTGCCTGATAGCAGGCTTCCCTGTAAAGATCGTTGGTGCTGAGGCTTCTTTCTGCAGGCTTGTTGCTGTCTGTTCAGACTAGGTTGCAAACCATGCCTAGGGTTATCAATATTGTTAAAAAGGGTCTCTACAGGGACTCTGTATACCTACTCCACGTAAGCGAAGAGCTGAGAAAGGTTAGTGGTGTTATAGATGCCTTTATAGCTATGGGTACTAGGCTTAACAAGGATCTAATGTCTAGAGAGGGGTTTCTAACCAGTGAGGGTGAAGAGGCTGGAGAGAACGACCTGATCGTTGCTCTCAGGCTTAAGGATAATGCCGATATAGACCATATATCGAGGCTCGTAGAAGAACTGCTTGCACAGCCAGGGGCGAGGGGTCTAGAGGTATACGAGGATCTAGATCTAGCCCTCGATATAAACAAGGATATAAACCTAGCCCTGGTCTCGATCCCAGGTAAATATGCTAGAGAGGTTGTCATGAAGCTCCTTGAGAGAGGGATCCATGTGCACCTCTTCAGCGACCACGTGCCTATAGAGGATGAGGTCGCCATGAAGAGATACGCTTATGAGAAGGGTCTCCTCCTAATGGGCCCGGAGGCTGGGACGTCTATAATTAGTGGTGTTGCAATAGCTTTTGCCAATGCTGTTAGGAGAGGCTCTGTGGGAGTGATCTCGGCCTCTGGTACAGGGCTTCAGGAGGTGAGTGTCCTTCTCCATAGGATCGGGTTAGGCGTTTCACACGGGATTGGTGTTGGTGGCAGGGATCTTAGCAGGGAGGTTGGGGGCCTTATGACGTTGTTCTCGATCGATGTGTTTGAGAATGATCCCGGGACGTCCCTTGTGATTCTAATCTCTAAACCTCCTTCTAGGGAGGTTCAGCGTAGGGTCTTCGATTACATAGCGTCGAGGGGTAGGAAGAAATATGTTACATGCCTTGTGGGTGGGGAGATAGAGACTCTAGATCCAGAGGCTAGCAAGAGGATCGTTCAGACGAGAACGCTACATGCAGCTGTCCTTGAGACTGCTAGGATTATAGATCCAAGTCTATATAGTGAGGCTCAAAAGATCCTTGGCATTGATAGTAATGCTCTCAGAGCTATAGAGGACGCTATTGCCGGGCTTAGGGAGGGGCAGAGATATGTTAGGGGTCTCTTTGTGGGGGGTACGTTTGCTTATGAGGCTATGGTTATTCTCAGCAGGTTTGTTGGTGATATTTGGTCTGACTCGCCCTTGAGGGATGATCTAAGGCTGCGGGATCCTTGGAAGAGCTATGGGGACACGGTTATAGATCTTGGGGGTGAGGAGTTCACTGAGGGGAGGGCTCACCCGATGATAGATCCTAGTATTAGGCTTAAGAGGATTGTTGATGAAGCCAGGGATCCTGAAGTAGCCGTGATCATGCTTGACTTTGTCCTAGGTTATGGAGCTCATGGGGATCCTGCTGGGGCCCATGTGGATGCTATTAAGAGGGCTATGGAGATCGCTAGGGAGGATGGTAGGAGGATTGTTTTTCTAGCCCATGTTGTGGGCACGGATCAGGATCCCCAGGGCCTGGTCTCCCAGGAGAGGGTTTTGAGGGAGCTTGGCGTTATAGTCCTCCCAACAAACGCTACGATGGCTCTCGCAGCTGCCATGATCGCTTTGAGGAGGAGTGATGGAGATTTGATAAACATGTTCTCTAATGAGTTTCTCCGGGGGTTCTAGACATGGGTGTTGAGAAGGCCTTAGATCTGCTTAGGGGAAAGCCCAGGCTGGTTAGCATCGGGCTTGAGCATTTCTCGAGGGAGCTTGCCAGGCAGGGTGTGAGGGTTATACATGTTTCGTGGAGGCCTAGGGAGAGGCTTGAAAAAGATCTCGAGGAGATCTTGTCAAAGATCATGTGAGGAGCTCGAAGTTTTAGGTCTCTCCATATTTCTTTATAATCTGTATTTTGGCACCTATGGCCATGTTATTTGGTATGAGCATTAATGTCCCGTCGTCTTTCCGTATTTTTATGAATAGCGATGATATGTCCTCGATGGCGCCTGTTTCGCCTGCTATTGTTACTCTATCCCCTATAGATACTGGTCTGGCTAGTAGTAGGAAGAGCCCTGCTACAGCCTGGCTGAGGACTTGTTGGGATGCGAAGCCAACCACGATTCCTAGGAAGCCTCCGAGTGCTACGCCGGCAGCTCCCCCGGCAACGCCTCCAGCGATTCCTGCTAGGAGGGCGCCTATACCTATTATAATCATAACGCTCCTCACAGCAGCTGCTTGGGGATGCTCGTATCTAGCTCTGAGGGACCAGTATATTGTGTTGGCTAGCGCTCTTACTATCATGTAGCCAAAGGCGAGTGCTAGGGCTATGTTTATATAGGGGGCATATTGTGTGGCTTCTACTCCTTCTCTGCTTAGTAGTGGTAAGAGATAGCCGTTGATCAGTGCACTTATTATTAGATAGATCACTACCCATATTATCAACATCATGACAGAGTTTCTGAACTCCCTTGCTATGGAGGCATTGTGTTTCAACACTATGTCACCAATATAGTTAATTAATAGATCTTAATATGTTTCCAATAAACCCATAGAGAGGGAGCCACGTGGTGATTGCTATAGATTTGGCTCCACAATATATATTTTGGTGGGTGGTTGGTCAGCGACATATTTTCCCAAGTTCCTGAGGATCTGTTGAGAGAGGTTGTGGGGAATAGCAGAAGATCTAGGGGGCATCGTGGTGGGAAGAAACCATATCCGAGTAATAGGGATGTTGAGCGCATCGTGCTCGAGGTTACTGGAGGTGTTATCGGCAGAGATCTTATGGATCATCTATACGGTGAGGTGTTGAGGCTTCTCAGCGAGAAAGGATTCGATCCAAGGCATGTTACTGAGAGAAGGTTTTGGAGGATAGTGACATTAATGATTGAGAAGGGATGGCTAAGGCTGGTGATGTGAAAACCGCCTTATGTCTCGGAACGCAATAGGATCTGGAGATCTGTTAAACACAGATCGATCGAGGCAGGCTAGTAGGCTATTATCCGCGTAAACCCTAACTATATAGCAGATCCTGTGCAGCATAATGCATATTAGCACCCTAGGCAGGGATTTCTGGGAGTATGGCTGAAGTCGGTTTAGCGGAGCTAGTGGCATCGGTAATATCGATCATAGCCTCGATTATAGCCTCATCAGCCGGGCTTGGTTACTGGCTTGGAAAAAGATTCACAGCGATAGAGGCGAGGATAGGGGTTCTTGAATCTAAAGTTGATACCCTCGAATCTAGGTCTGCCCGCCTCGAATCCGGGCTTAGGGAGCTTGGAGCTAGGGTTGATAGTCTTGAGTCCAGGATTGGTGGTCTTGAATCTAGGGTTGTTTCTCTAGAGTCTAGTGTTAATGATCTTAGATCCAGGGTTATTGGTCTTGAAACCAGTGTTAATGATCTTAAGTCCAGAGTCGTTTCTCTAGAATCCAGCGTTAAGGATCTTGGATCCGAGGTCGGTGCTTTGAGGTTTAGTATTGATTCTCTTAGTGGAAGGGTTGAGAGGGTTGCCCGTGGTTTTTCCGGGTACCAGGAGTTTTTTGTTGAGCTTCTTGTTAGTGAGGGTGTTATTGCCAAGGAGAGGGGTGATCTTGCTAGGAGCGAGGCTAGGAGGATCGTTGAGCTCTCTCTAACAAACCCTATATCTAAGGAGGAGTGGAGGAGGATTAAGGAGCTTCTCGATAAGGAGGAGCTCAGTCTTGAGGAGGCTTTGGAGCTCAGGGATCTTGCTAGGAAGGTGCTTGAGGAGCATGGTGATAGGATAGAGGCTTGGAAGCTACACCTATACTCAAGCATAGCAGTAGGACTAGCAAGAAAGAAACAAGCAGAAAGAGAGAAGAAGGAAAAGGAGAAAGGATCCTAGATCCCGCCAGCCTGCATTTGATACTAACAGCTATAAAGTCTAAACCTCTATCGGGATAATAACTACTCTACCTCTAATTTTACTAGCCTGAGAATCACTTCTACAGGGATTTAGTATCATATCAGAGCCATGGTTATCTATGGGTTTTCGACGTGCAATAATGAATAGCATATACCAAGCTACCAGGTAGCAGTGGGTAGAGATGTTGAGTAGCTAGCGCTAGGGTTGGGAAGGCTATTCTGGAGAGTAGTTGATTGCTTGGTGTATCGGTGGATTTACCGATCTATGCATCTGTGAGGAGCACTAGATCCTTTATTACTATTTAAACAATATCGTATATGATCTTATAGTAATACGATCCCAGAAAGATCCCGGGATCCTAGCTCCGAAACACATAGCCCATTAGAACCAATGATCATGGATCTTTTGATGAACAGTATCACTCAAGATCGATCCCTATGATCGTATACTGGTAAATATACCAAGACACCCATGGATAGATAGCCCCATTGAAAAGCCCATTGAAAACCTATCCAGCCAGTCCCTAGACACGATCATCGATCAATTAAAACATGCACTACGATCAAACCCCGAGTAATACCACAATTAAACAGATCCCAGATCATAGGACCAATATATGTAGCCGTTCTAAGCCAATGATCTCGTGATCGTTGATTTAGCGTATCACGATAGCCCACAGCCCACAGTTTATACTATATATTCCTTTACATAGTAGGCGGGGATCCTAGATCCCCAAGATCTTTTTGGATCTCTCAAGATCCCCAAGATCTTTTTGATCTAGTGGGGCGAGGTTAAAATTAACCAGGTGTTATTAAGTGCCAGTTAACAACACCATAAATCCAACGGGATCTTTCCCAAGATCCGGATCAACAACGATCAGCCCCCGATCCATAACCCCCCACAGCGATCAACAAGACCCCTAAGGATCAACACCAACCCGGAAAACCACATAGAGACACCCAATTAATATAGTATAAAGGATATATTCGCCATAATGGTTTCGAGCCCCTATATATATCGAAACGTGCAAATCTCGAATTGGTTAATTAGCTAAGAAGGCATAAGCTTGCCCTATTTACCTGTAACAGGCCTAAGCGGTTCTTGATCGCTATTATATGGCTACGTTTTTCAATATGGGGTCTATAGATCCAGGGTTATGAGCTTTATGAGACAGCTTTCCTCGGTCATTTATACTGGTTGAGGATCTCTATGATAATACACAAAGGACCTCTCCGGCTTTGAGAGTTTCAGTATCGCTAGGGCTTCATATTCGCAACCCTTACAATCGATGTTCAGTATCTAGCTTCTATATGTTGGTTTGGTGCGTAGGTTTTGTGAATACTATGTTCCTTGGTTTCCATAACACGATCAATGCTAGCCAGTGTTTATTTAGCGTAGGGTTTGATCTCCTGGGCTGTTGATCCTCATAACCTTTACAGAGCATCTATATAGATAGGGAGATAGAGCCGAAGGCACTATCTTAAGGGAAAAAGGCTTCCCAGCTATGGGCAAGCAATTATTGATTAGAAGCGAGGTAGAGGTAATAGAACGACCAGAGGGTTAAGAATCAATGCTCCGTAATAAAAGAAGAGAGTATCTCTGAATAATAGCTGGGCATAGCTTCTATAATACTAACCAGCTTGCTAGGATAGAGGGCTGAGAGGAGAGGGGTTTTCGCTCTAAGCTGTCAATATATGGGTAGGTTTTACATGCTATGGGCTATCGGGTTTACTGGTTGATTGCCTGGTTTACTGATCTATACACTGCTATTCGTATTCCTCAGAATATATTTTTATCTTTCTAGAAATGCTGGTAGATCTGTGTCTCGGGAGGAGTACTTTCATAGGGATATTGGAACAGGGGTTAGCCATCATGGATCGATATAGCTTAATAGTGGTTAAAACCCCCGAGTCTCTGTGTCTTTATTCCTCTATGCTATCTAATCCTTGGTGTTTCTTGCGAGGCGGCGGGATCTTGAGCTTATGGTTGAGGATTGGGCTAGAAGATTCTATTCTAAGAGAATGTGGTCCGTTAGAGAGCTCTTTAAAGTGGATAAGGCTATAATAGGCATGGTCCACCTACTCCCTCTACCAGGCTCTCCAGCCTATGAAGGCTGGCCCATGGATACCGTGATCGAGAGGGCTGTGAGAGAAGCGAGGATATATGAGGAGAACGAGGTTGACGGGGTTATTGTTGAGAATATGTGGGATCTACCATACTATAGCGGTTGGGAGAGAACACCGCCAGAGGAGATAGCAGCCCAGGCTGTGGCTGCGAGAGAGGTTGTTAAGAGCGTAAGCATACCGGTGGGCATTACAGTGATACATAACGGTGCGAGGGCTGCTCTAGGCATAGCCAAGGCTGCTGGAGCCAAGTTCATCAGGGTCTGTCTATATACAGGAGCAACTGTCTGGGATACTGGCGAGATAGATCATGGTGTAGCAGCCAATCTTTTCAGGCTTAGGAAGAGCCTGATGGCCGAGGATATCAAGTTCTTCACAGACGTGGTTAAGAAGCACAGCAAGGTCTTCCCAGGCATAGATCTAGCAACCCATGTCATATGGAGCGATTTCTACCTAGCCGACGCAGTGATCGTGACAGGAAAAATGACAGGAGACCCTCCAAGCGTTGAGGACGTAAAGCTAGCCAAAGAGATAGCAGGAGACATGCCAGTCCTAATAGGAAGCGGTCTAAACCCAGACCATGCTGAAAAGCTACTAAGATACGCTGATGGAGCCATAGTTGGTACCTACTTCAAACTCAACGGCATAGCCCAGAACCCCGTGGATCCTGAGAGGGTTAGGAGGTTAATGAGCATTGTGAAGAGGCTGAGAAGCTCTTGAGCCGAGCCTGCGAGGTCGTAGTGATCGGGGATCTCTTGCTCGACATACTCTTCTACATAGATAGAGGAGCAAAGATCGACGGCCTATCCCACGTAATAAGCAGAGCACTCATATCGCCCGGAGGAGTAGGAGGTAACATCTCAACAGCACTCTCAAGACTCGGGGTTAAAACATGCCTAGTATCAGCAGTAGGTGGAGATGCTATAGGCCGCTACCTACTAGAAGATCTAGGAAGCGAGGGCATAGATTCGAGGCATGTTAAGATCTTTAGAGACAAACCCTCCGGAGTAACAGTAGCCTTCGTAGAGCCAGACGGCTCTAGAACCCTCTTCAGCTATAGAGGCGCATGTGAAGAACGATACGTTGACCTAGACTCTTTAGCCGAGGCTCTGAGGAGCTCGAAGTTCCTATTCATCTCAGGCTACCTAGCCCACAGCCCATGGGGAGAAGAAGCCATGATCAAGACAGCAGAGCTCGCATCCAGGCTGGAGATCGAGGTGGGGGTGGATTTTCACGAGATAAGTGGAAAAAAGCCAGAGATTCTTGAGGGATTGAGGGAAAAAGCATCATACGTCTTCTTAAACATAGAAGAGCTTAGAGGTGTGAGTGGCGAGCACGATCTAGATAGGGCTGTTAGGAAACTTGATGAGATGCTCAAACCGAAAGCGATCTTTGTGAAAATGGGTGAAAAAGGATCTACTATCAGCTATTCAGGCAAGCTGATAAACATGCCCGCATATAGAGTTAAAGCCGTGGACACAACAGGATGCGGAGACGCATTCGATGCCGGCGTTATCTATGGCATAGTTAGACAGCTAAGCCTTAAAGAAGCAGCCAGGCTTGGAAACATGATGGGAGCTTACAAAGCGACAGGTTTAGGGCCTAGACACCTACCTAAGGGTCTGAAAGATCTCAACACCTTACTCCATAAGGCTGAAACACCAGCTAAGGGATGAAGAGCCCCTGACTAGGCACATGTCATGCTAGGGAGGAAAGTAACGCGAGGTAAAAGTGCTCTGTCTCATAGCCTGGTATTAGATTGAGATAGGCATTTATACGATTTTTGTTTAAACAGGAACATCGCGATGTCATATAGAGCAGTTAGTAGCTAGTCTGATAAGATCGTCAAACGTTTCTCTCCCACGTATAAGCTTTACTTCGTCTCTGGATACCATGATCTCAGGGGGTCTTGGCCTAAGGTTATAGTTAGAGCTCATTGAATAGCCATACGCACCTACATCCATTATGGCTAGAAGATCCCCCTCCTCTAGTCTGGGCATGGGTCTCTCGAGGGCTAGGATGTCGCCGCTCTCGCATATGTTGCCCACGATGTCGACTAAGATCTCTTTGGGCTTGTCAGCCTTAGAGGCTGGTATCACCTCATGATAGGATCCGTAGAGGGCTGGTCTGATCAAGTGATTCATACCCGAATCAACACCCACAAAGATCTTTCTAGATCCGTTGACCTCAACCTCCTTGATATCCACAACCCTGACTAGGAGAACACCAGCATTGCCAACAATATATCTCCCAGGCTCTATCCTCAGCTTAACATACCCATAGGACTGGCTAAAATCCCTCAAGGCCTTCGACACTACGGAGCCGAATAGATCTAGATCTATGGTTCTCTCATCAGGCTTATACGGTATCCCCAGACCACCACCTATATCTATGAACTCAAGACCACTGAATCTTCTAGCCACACTTAGCAGTACATCTAGAGCCCCTCCATATACGCTCGCATCAAGTATCCCCGAGCCAATATGCATATGAAGCCCCACAATCCTTAAGCCAAACTCCCTAGCAATATCCCTAACCCTCTCAATCTGGTTCAAATAGACGCCAAACTTGGTAACACCCCCAGTTACTGCATAGCCATGATGACCAGCACCAATGCCAGGATTTACTCTCACAGAAACCTCGGTTCCAGGGAATAGCCTTCCATACCTCTTAAGCTGGGAGGGGGAGTCGATATTGATCATCACGCCAAGCTCGCCCCTAACGAACTTCATCTCATCATCCGAAACACTCGTGCCTGTGAAAAGGATCTTCTCTTTGGAAAAGCCAAGCATGATACCCAAGAGAGCCTCGAAGGGAGAGACAGCATCTAAACCGCTCCCCAGATCTCTTAGTATTGTCAGAATCTCGGGATTACTGTTAGCCTTGCACGAGTAGAGGATCTCGAGATCCTCGTAGGGTATCGATCTAACAAGTCTCAAATAATTCTCCACGATCACCTCCTTGTCATATACATAAAGAGGTGTCCCAAACCTCTCAGCAAGATCTTCAGCAGAATATTCACCGATATAGAGGTGTGAGCCAACAATTCTGATCATATGTGTCCCAATCATCCTAACATGTATCAAGGAATATCTATTCAAGGGCTGGGGATAACAAACGGCCAGAAGAAAGATAGGTATCCAGCCACTGGAACGCTTATGTTGTTGTGAGAAACTAGTATTGTGATGTATCATCAGGATCAGAGGTGGCTTCACAGGCATGGTTCATAGATGGGGATATATTGCTGCGATCTCATCAGCTCTTCTCTTTGGGCTTGGGGCTACTTTGAATAAGATTGTCCTTGCAGATGTGCACCCGACAGTAGTTGCTGGTGCTATATATATGTTTGCAGGACTATTCCTATCAATAGTCAGGTTCTCACCACTTAGTAGCAGGCTCCTAACAATCCTCGCAATACCTACTGGAGCAGAGGCTAGGATAGATAAAAAGGATCTTGGTATACTCGCGCTAATCATACTATCTGGCTCTACAGTAGCACCACTCTTATACTTAAACGGCCTTAACCAGACTACAGCGGTTAACGCGTCCCTGTTGCAAAACACCGAATCCTTGTTCACAGCATTAATAGCATTCCTATTCTTGGGAGAGAGGGCTTACGAAAAAGACTGGGTCGGGATCTTTCTCATATTCGTTGGGGCTTTGTTTTTAACAACCAACGGCGAGTTCCACCTACTAACCCTCACCCAGAACCTCCTCGGCAACCTGTTGATAGTGATGGCAAGCATGTTCTGGGGCATAGATAACAACCTGAGCAAACTTTTAAGCAGAAAGGATATAGTGATCGTAACAGCTATAAAATGCCTAGCAGGAGGAGCGGTGTTGCTACTACTCTCCAAACTACTTGGGCTACCGCTCCAAATCCCCCTATCCGCACTCCCCTATATGTTATCTGCAGGAGCTCTTAGCATAGGGTTCTCGATCCTTCTCTTCCTCCTAGGCCTGAGAGAGATAGGTGCTATGAAAACAGGGATCATATTCTCAACATCCTCGCTCTTTGGCGCGGTTTTCGCATTCATTATTCTTAGAGAGGGCTTCTCCCTCATACAGCTACTAGCAGGTCTCACAATGCTTCTAGGCGTTTACATTATGTATAGAGAATAGGTTTTGAAGCTATTTCTACTCAGAATGGGTTCAACGGCTTTACCTAGCCTGAAGGGTGAGAGGTCTAGTGGATAGGAGGTAGTTGTTAATGAAAAATAGAAACATCTGATGCAGAGGCTCCAGATCTGCATAGGTGAAGAAACGGTTGGGAAAAGAAGGTTAAGGGATGCTAGAAGCCTGCAGTCTTGAAGACTGTTAATATAGCCAGACTGGTTTTGAAGTGGTTAGACGGAACTGGCGCTGGAAATCCTGAGGAGCTCTAGAATTACAAGACGTCATATGCTTTGTTCATCATATATAACGAGATTATGAACTTCCAATGCTTTGAGTCACGACACGTAATTTAATAGCTTCACAATACTTTATTGATCAAGAGTAACACTTCTCTATTGTTTCGAAATATCTTCTCACGGGTTCTAAGATTCTTACTAGCTCCTTAGCGACAGCGTTCTTGAAACAAACAAATTATTAGGCTTAAATAGGCTGATACAATAATAATACTATACAAAGAGGGTACTACGGTGGAACGTAAAGGTATTATCGTGGGCATAGCTGGGGTGGTCGTGTTTTTTGAACTAGATCTTAAGGCGTCTGTTATGAGGGAAAGGATTCTGCCAAGTATTATTGGAAGTGACGAGCCAGATAGAGGGGATATTGAGCCAAATACAGAGATCAATGGAAGATATCCCAAGTTAGTGAAGAAGGATTACACTATAAGGGCTACGATAAAAAATATAGATCCTGTCACAAAGAGGAAATAGCTAGTCATAGCTGCGATTGTTCTAGCTAATTTTTATGCGTCTTGACTACGTTTAATGATATTCTACGCATATACAGCATCTCAACAACCCCTAAGTGGGAATAAAGCTGACTACTCAGGTGTTGATTTCAGATGTGTCAAAGGGAAGGACCAGCGTGATAGATCCTTGGCAACCTTTCCCTCACCTAGAAGAGACACAACAGTCTCTAGTAAGCCTTCTCCGCCTTGTGACGTGATGTGTTCGATACACTGGCTATTATCAGTGGGCTCTCCTCGTTTCCACATAGACAGAGGGTTCTAACTCTAAGTGTTTCTGTTTATATTTTATCGTGTTTTCTGTAGTCAAACATGCATACCTCTCCTCCACTTATCCCCATTATTAGGGCTCTTAAACAGCCTCCCTGTATTATCGTACCCCTTATGTTTGAAACCCTCTTAGCCGGAACCTAGCTGAATCTTGATCTGTGTAGGCAAGATACCCTAAAGCGATGGTTCCAGCTTCTCTTCAACACCGGGCTCGTGATATTCTTTTTCCTCATTACTAGAGCCTCGTGTTCCTAGCTGGTTAGTATAGACTGCCCAGGGATCTTTTCTCGATAAGGCCTGTTTATCTTGTAATTCTAGAGCTTCTCAGGGTTTCTAGTGTCTCTAGCGCTTCTCTATTGCTTTCGAAATATCTTCTCACAGGCTCTAAGATTCTTACTAGCTCCTTAGCAACAGCGTTCTTGAGATCGAGGGGATGTATCTTTCCCTCTGAATATAGCTTCTCCAACTCTTCTATAGTTAGCTCTACCGTACCCCCGTGCTCTGGTTTTCTCTCTATAGTTATTGTTCCCCCTCCTCTTAGCAATATATGCTTGGCTATCCCTATTATTGGGTTGGTCTCTATCTCTCTTGGTGGACAATAGGCCTTCCGGATCTTTGAGTATATCTCTTCAGGCTTGTCATACACGAATATAGCCCCCTCTGGTTTTGACTTGCTCATCTTGATCTGGGAGTATAGCTCGTCCCTCTCGAGGGAGGTCTCCATCTTCTCCGGCCCTAGTAGTGAGGGTAGTAGGGGTGTATGTATGGCTACTATCTTTTTTCTTCTTAGCTTCTCGGCAGCCTCTCTAGCGAGCATATGGGCTTTTCTCTGATCTATCCCTCCGAGAGCTAGATCGAGATCCATATAGAATATATCGGCAACCTGCATAACAGGGTATATGAGCTTTGAGAAATCTGACTCAGACTCCTCAACCCTCCTACCCATTATCGTCAGAGCCCTCCTGATCCTTGCGAGTGAGAAGCTCTTAGAGATCCTTATTATTAAGTTCCAATACTCTAGATCAGACACGAGATCCTCAGCATACACTAGCTCGTAAGAAGATCTGTTTATCCCAATCGCTTCCAAAACATCAGTCACATGTTTAGAAGCCTTCCTAATGAGCTCAAGATCACCGCCAAGCTTATCATTAATCCACGCATGCCACGTGGCTGCGAGGAGCTTCATCTTAAAACCAGCCTCTATCAACTCTCTAAACTTGTAAGCCCACACAAGCCAGCCTATATGGAACAAGCCGGAAGGCTCGAAACCCAAATAGCCCTTCCCACCCCCGCTCTCAATGAGGGTTCTCAGCTCGTCAACAGTAACTATCTCCTCGGCACCTCTTACAACGAGCTCAAGCCTCCTCTCCAGGTCGCCCATATAATCACCGAGTCTTGTAGGTCAATAACACTTATTACACCAACACTTATACCTTTTATAAACCCCTATAATATCTATTTTTCGAGGGCGGTATATTGAGTAGAGGGAATAAATATCTAGTATTACTATTGGGATTGTTCTATCTATTCATCATATCCCTTCAGGCATCCGCGCAATCCCTCGAGGTTATAGAGTATAAAGATCCCAAGAGTTTCTCTAGCTATTGGTCTTTCGAACCGTTCAAACCCCTCCCGCCAAGTGGTGTGCAGCCAGTGGTTATCCCAATAGCCACCAACATGTCCTTCGAAAACACGGGCTTCACTCCTAAGAGCGTTGTTATCTCTATACCTCCTGGTAACTATAGTAGAGCTATAATTAATGTTAGTATGAGGGTGACTGATAGACAGTTTGACAGGATATTCTGGATCTTTGCTAATAATGTCCCAATATACTGGGGATCTACTATACAGAGGCTCAACTCAACAGCCGAGGCTGATGTAACACTATTCCTAAACCTCTTCAAAGGCAATGTTAACTTCAGCATTGTCCTCACCAACGTCTTAGCACCATCTATAGGAATAACAGGGGTCTTTCTAGTCAACATAACACTCTACCTATATCCAGGAAAAACCCCATCCTGGGTGCCCGATACATATATACCATTATGGGGAGATACGGCTCCCCCAATAGGGAGTTTCACGCCTGATACGCTTATGCTGAACACAAAGCTAAGGATCCCTGATAACGCTTACAGAACCGCACTATACCTGTTCGCAAAGCCTGGAATGCTTGATGAGTTCTTCTACGCAAACATACCATCTGTGAGAGATATCCTGGTATATTATAACGATAACCTAGCAGGGGTTTTCCACGTATTCCCAACCATATTTACTGGAGGTATATTCCCGCTCTATTGGAGGCCCATGACGTCTGTGAATACTCATTACACTAAAAGCCCACAGATTATAGATCTAACACCATTCCTAGCCCTAGGAAAGAACGCTAACATATCCATGCAGGTTGTCGGTATGGACGAGGCCTCTAAAAGGGCTGGAAGCAAGCTATTCGTCGTAATGGTTGGAGGCGCACTATTAGTATGGACCGACCCCTCTAGAGCTGTGAGCGGTGGAGGTATTGTAAAGAGAGAGGCGAGCTATGACAGAACCCCATATATAGTTGATATAGAGAGCCTAGGGGTATCCTACTATGTTGAGAACACTAGGTATAGGATCTACTATGAGGCTACCCTAACAACCCCCAGAGGGGTTGTCAATACATCAACATACTCTGAGGGTTTCTCAAGCTCTAATACATATTCAAGCAGCAATCTCTTCATATCGATGCTCATGCAGAACTTCACAAACAGAGCAGTGGGGAGGGGCGTGGCTTCCTATTCAATGGAATCTGGCGGGAGCTACCTGATAAGGCTTACAAGCGCTTTCACATTCACACCTACATCAGATCCTTCAAAGATCCCGTATAATGCCACCCTCACCGAGGACGACATGATAGATGTCTGGCTAGTAAGAATGCTCCATAATAGCCATGAGGATGACTGGTATAGAGAAGCCATATATGAGAGGGCCCACGTGATCGGGGGTTTTGCTATAAATCTAACAATAATAGATCCCCATGGAGGAGCGGTAATAACAGCGCTAGACAGAGCCAACTCAACAACAACCAAGGGCCTCTCGGCGCTAATACTCTATAACGGTAAGGGCTATACGGAGGAGTTCAGAATAGTAACAGAAGCAAGCCTTACAAAACCATTCGGAGACTATAGAGAGTTCTACATCAAATACATGAGGATCTAAACCTAAGAATTCCTAGGCGGTTTTACAAACCATACCGCTAAAATTGGTTTATAAGGTGGAGCTTTTTCTTCGTATTTCAGCTGCTTTTTATCGACTTCCCATGTTTTGGGAGACAGCTTCTCTGCTAAATAGGTAAAGCCCACTTTGTATTAGCTCTTGTGGGCTGTTGTGCGGTGGCTCCTCTTTAAGGGTCGATCAGCTACTAGATCTTTTAAGAGCGAGGCATCAATAGATATGAAACTCTACTCTGTTAAGCTGGTAGCCACACGTGATCCCTCATGCTCGAGAAACCCTTATAGATACGAGAAGATCCCTAGATACAAAGGAATAAATAATATCAATAGGAATAAATGGGAATAAATAGGAGTAAACAATCTCGAAAGCTTGAGAGACGGATACGGGCTAGCGATCGGCTTGTATAGTGTGTTATATGTTTTATATTACTTACCTTATCTCAATAGATGGGGATAGTATGTGATTAATGCTCCTTTGGAGGGTATCAGGGTTCTCGATTTTACAAGAGCCATGGCCGGCCCCTTTGCTACAATGCTGCTAGGAGATCTTGGGGCTGACGTGATCAAGGTGGAGCCTCCTGAGGGTGATGAGTCGAGGAGCTGGATGCCGCCTGATATCAATGGTGTATCTGCTTACTTCATAAGTGTTAACAGGAATAAGAGGAGCATTGCTATAGATCTTAAAAAGCCAGGAGCCTTAGAGATTATTGATAGGATGGTTAAGATCGTTGATATAGTTATTGAGAATTTCAGACCGGGGACTGCTGATAGGCTTGGGATAGGGTATGAGAGACTCTCGAAGATAAACCCAGGAATAATATATTGCAGCATATCTGGCTTCGGCCAGGAGGGCCCTTATAGGGATAAGCCTGGGTATGATTTGATAGCTCTCGCAATGAGCGGGCTTATGGATATAACAGGCGAGCCTGGGAGGCCTCCGGTAAAGTTCGGTGTACCGATAGCTGATATAACTACGGGGATCATGGCTGCTGTAGCTATACTGGCTGCTCTATATCATAGGGAGAGGACTGGGGAGGGGCAGTATATAGATCTCTCCCTCCTAGACACACAGATCCTGATCCTATCACACCAAGCCCTCAACTACCTCGCCACAGGAAGAGATCCCGAGCGACTAGGCTCAGCACACCCGAGTATAGCACCATATCAGGCTCTAGAGACAAAGGACGGCTATATAGTTGTAGGTGTGGGTAATGATAGGCTCTGGCAGATATTCGCTAGAGCGATAGGGAGAGAGGATCTATTGAGAGATCCGAGATTCACAAGCAACCCCGACAGGGTTAGGAACAGAGCACAGCTTGTAGAGGAGCTTGAGAAAACATTTAAAACCAAAACAACCAGAGAGTGGGTCGAGATTCTGGAGAAATCCGGGATCCCCGTAGCCCCAGTAAACAAGGTTAGTGAAGCTCTCAACGATCCCCATGTGATCTATAGGAAAATGGTGATCGAGCTTGAACATACAAAATATGGGAGATTCAAGACCCTGGGAACACCGCTCAAGATGAGCAAAACACCTGGCAGGATTTATAGACCCCCACCGCTCCTGGGCGAACATACGATTGAGATCCTCAGAGAGCTTGGGTATGGAGACAGCGAGATAGAGAAGCTTCTCAGCAGCGGGGTCGCTATAGCGTCTTCCAAGTAGGGGACGAGTGATAGAGCGCTTCCAGGCTAATTAAGGAGGATATGGAGATATATTGAATTCTCATCTATTCTCTTGGCATCCAGGGTCTAAAGATACGTCCTAAGGATCTTTTAAGCCCGGTTGTCGGGATGGATGATCGGGAGATTATATGGTTAGCTATTTAGAAACGGTTGATTGATCCCTCCTAGCCCCAGGATCCTGACCTGTTGTCATGGCATGGGCGATTCTGTATAGAAGATCCTCGTCGTTTTTTCTAAACAGTGCTACTATTTTTCCGCTATACATTACGGCTATCCTATCGCTCATCTCCACTAGCTCGTCAAGATCTGCTGAGTAGAGGAGCACAGCTTTACCCTTCCTCTTCTCGTTTATGATTATCTGTTTTAGATGCTCTGATGTAGCCAGATCAAGCCCCTTGCTTGGGTTATATAGTATAAGGATCTTTGGTTCTACGTGCAGCTCTCTCCCCACCACGAGCTTCTGTTTAGTCCCGCCAGAGAGTGTTGATGTGATTTGCTCTGGCTTTTCAACCCTCATTGAGTAGATCTTTATCAAGGATCTGAGTGTCTCTTTAACCCTGTTAATATCAAGAAGGATCCTTCCTCTGAGATACATGCTGGTAACTATTGGCGATATGATCAGGTTTTTAAAGACCGGGTAGTCTAGAACAAGTGCTGCTCCAGGATCCTCTGGTACATAGGCAACCCCGAGTTCCCTAATCTTTCTAGGGGTAAAGCCGCTCACATCAATGTTATTTATCCTGACAGACCCTCTTAGCGGTCTCCTCAGTCCCACTATGGCTTCTACAAGCTCTCTCTGTCCATTACCCTCAACACCCGCTATTCCCAGAACCTCGCCGTAGTATAGATCTAGGTTTACACCGTTTACAGCCATTTGGCCCACATCGCCCATAAGATATAGATCCCTGATCGATATGGCAACCTCTTTTGTAGAGATCTCCTCTGAAGAAACAAGGGTTTTCTCGGCAATCTTATTGCCTACAATCATCTCCACAAGCTTCTCCCTTGAGAGTTCTTTGGTGATGCCACTACCAACTACTTTTCCAGCCCTCAGGATGGTTACTCTATCTGTTATGGATAAGATCTCATTGATTCTGTGGGATACGAACAATATGGTTAGCCCTTCAGAGACCATGTTCTTAAGCGATTCAAAGAGATCTTCGCTCTCTATCTTGGTTAAATATGTTGTGGGCTCGTCCATAATAAGTATCCTTGCGCCTAGGGATAGAGCCTTGAGGATCTCGACCCGTTGTCTTTCACCATATGAGAGCCTGTTTATAGGCACATCGGGAGGCACTTTTATTCTGAACCTCTCGCCGAGCTCAAGGATCTCCTCATAGATCTTCTCCCTCGGTATCCTGAAACCATTCATCTTTGCAAGTGCTACATTTTCAGACACGGTGAGTGTTGGTATTAATGAGAGCTCTTGGTGAACCATAGCTATCCCAGCTTTTATAGCATCCCTCGGACTATTGAACCTTGTCTCTATACCGTTAACAAAGATCTTGCCCGAGTCTGGCTTCAACTGTCCGTAAATGATCCTGCACAGCGTGGTCTTTCCAGACCCGTTTTCACCTAAGAGCCCATGGATCTCGGACTTATATAGCTCTATCGAGATATTGTGGTTAGCAATAACGCTCCCGAACCTCTTTGTTATTCCAACAGCCTTTAAGATCACGTTGTCTTTACTCCTCTCACCCACGACTTGTCAGCCCTATCACTTTCACTTATCCTAGCCTGGGATTTATGTGATAATGCTATAAAATCAAAAACTCTAAAAATTGTATCAGCAAATTGGTATAGATCAGTATACTAGTATATTAATATGTGTAAAATTAATACTAAGGATTAAAAATTTAATAACAATATAGTAATGAATAATTGTGTTTATTAACCCCTAATTGCTACATTCACCGGAGATATATTATGGCAAGCCGTCTTGGAGTATCTATGCAAACGCTGGGTTTACTAATAGTAATAGTGATACTGGCGGGAGTAGCAGCATATGGGTGGGTGAGAACACCAAGCGTAATAACACAGACACAGACCGTTACAATACCAGGTGCTGCCCAGGCTACACAGACCGTAACGTCATATGTTACAGTCACAGCAAGCCCGGCCGCAGGGGTGGCTTCACCCCTCTCACAGCTTAAAGTAGGTCTTATATTGCCAATAGACGAGACGGATCTGTCGTGGAACTATGCTGCATGGCATGCAGTCACAAAACTCCAGGAGATCTATAGATTTAATTTATCAATACATAAGCAGCTTTTCGACGGGACTAAGGCAGAGCCAGTAGCGATCGACCTTGCCAGGAGGGGCTATGATGTGATAATACTCCAAGGGATACAGTATATGGAGATGGCCCAGAAAATAGCACCACAATTCCCTAAGACGTTGTTTGTATGTGTTGACTGCTTCCAGATAGGAGCACCAAATGTTTATAATATATGGATGACCCTGGAGGAAGGCGCCTTTGTCCTCGGAATCGCAGCAGGCCTCCTAACTAAAAGCAACGTTATAGGGCTCATCGGTGGTGGGAGGGTTCCATCTATATGGGCTGGGCATGAAGCCTTCAAAGCAGGCGTTCTCCTAGTGAACCCCAACGTAAGGTTCCTCGAGTACTATGCGCCACTCTCATGGGCAGACGTAGCTGGGGCTAGGAGAGCTGCAGAGAGCTTTATAGCACAGGGAGCTGACATTATATTCTCGAGCGGTGATGGTATAGATGTTGGTGTATCCCTAGCAGCATCTGAGAGAAAAGTGTGGTTCACAACCGTATATGTAGATATACCTAGGGTTAAGCCTATGGACACACTCCTAGGATCTATAGTATTCAATTGGGATGTGGTGTTTTCAAAAGCGCTCATAGATAAGGTGACAGATAACTGGCAATATGGTTTCCTCACAGCCACAATGGCTTCAGGTATAATCAAGGTCAGCTTCGGGCCGAAGGTTCCTGAGGATGTGAGAAGCAAGGCCTTGAGATACCAGAACATGATATTAATGGGGCTTCTGAAGATATACTTCGAAGTAGATCCGGCTAAAGGGGTTTTCAAATGCTTCGATAACCCGGATCTTCCTGAGTGCAAACCAACAGCTGCTAAGGTAACATTTAAGGGATAGCCTCAAAGTTTAGAGCTCTTTTTATATTTCTCTGATCACCACCTACCGGAGGCTGGGTAAAACCTCATGAAGAGGGTTAAGGAGGCTTTCCTCACGATCACGTTATATATAGTAGCAATCCTAGCAGGTTTTATGGCTGCATCAACAGTAGCTGTTACATACAAGATAGGGTTCCTCGATTCCTTGGGTATTCTGTTGGTCTCACCATTCGCAGATCTATTTAATTTCTCAGAGGTGCTCGTCAGATTCATAGCGATCTACACTATAGCTCTGGGCGTGGCCATAGCTCTCAAAGCCGGGCTATGGAATATCGGGGGCGAGGGGCAGTTCCTAGTGGGCGCTGTTATGACCCTCTTCATAGCTAAGAGCCTCTCAACACCTTATCCTGCTCTCACAATGACCTTAATGATACTCGGGGCGGGTTTTTTCGCTATGACATGGGCCTTGGTGCCTGCCCTGCTTAAGGCTAGGTTTGGTGTCAATGAGATCGTTACGACGCTTCTTCTAAACATAGTGGCGTCGAGCTTTACTCTCTATGCCCTCGACGGCCCTATAAGGGGGCAGGGGTCTTTTGGCTATCTTCTCTCCGATGTTCTGCCAAGCGAGCTAAGGTTTCCAACCCTGCTGAAATACCCCAGGATGATCGAGACGCCCTCTGGAGTTGGGGTTATGTGGGAGGATACTAGGCTTAGCTATGCATTATTTATCACACTAGCTATGGCTATTATACTCTATGTAGTTGTTGAGAGATCACCGTTGGAGACTCACTTAGGGGTGATTGCGAGAAGCTGGAGGCTTGCCTCATATGCAGGTATAAATGTATTCAGGATCGTTATGGCCTTGATGCTTTTTGCAGGCTTCACGGCCGGTTTGTCAGGGGCGCTCCATATTATGGGGGTGCTCTATAGGCTTGACTCAGGACAGATCGATCATGGGTTTGGCTATCTAGCAGTCCTCGCAGCAGCTCTTGGAAGGGCGAAGATTGTTGGTACAGCCCTCGCATCTATATTCATATCGATCGTGATAATCGGTAGTGAGAGCCTGCAAAGGGTTAGCGGTGCGCCTTACGCGATAACATGGGTTTTTGTTGGGACTGTTATGATAGCCATAACAATTGTGGAGTATATCAGGGGGTGGAGGTCTTAGTGCAGCTACCGCCGGAGCTTATAAAATCTCTCGAGCTCCTCCTAACAACCCCTATACTGCTTGTCTCGCTAGCAATATCCCTCAGGATCCTTCCAACAATACTGTTTGCAAGCATGGGCGAGCTTGTGACAGAGAAAAGCGGTGTCCTCAACCTGGGTATCGAGGGTATAATGCTGGTGGGAGCTTTCACAGCATATATGGTTACACTAGCATACGGCGATCCGCTGGTAGGTCTTCTAGCAGCGATATTCTCGGGTCTTATGATCTCTATTTTCTTCTCATACATAGCGGTGGTTCTCGGCGTTAATCAAGCTGCTGCAGGTCTCGGGCTATGGCTCTTCGGGCTGGGAGTAACCGGGGCCCTGTATAACTCAATGGCCCCTGTAGGTGTTTCTGTAAAAACCCTTGGAAGCCCGTTGAGCGTTGGTAGCATTGCCCCGATCCTCGGTTCAAGAGAGGTTGCAGAACTTGTTGTATCGCTAACGAGCCCCTTAGTAGTGGTCTCTCTAGCCCTTGTACCGATAACCTATATCTTCCTCAGAAAAACCCTGTGGGGCTTAACAGTAACCTCGGTTGGGGAGGATCCAGCATCTGCAGACGCCATAGGGATAAATGTCAATAAGGTCAGAATCCTTGCCACAATATATGGAGGAATAATGGCCTCAATAGCAGGAGCCTATCTATCAATATCATACCTAGGAGACTTTAGACACGGAATGACAGCCGGCAGGGGCTTCATGGCACTCGCTATGATATACGCAGGAAACTGGGATCCTCTGAGAACCTTCATAGCATCACTAGCACTCTCATATATAGATGCACTACAGCTAAGCATAGCATCAAGCAGCCTAGAACTTGCCAGAAGATACTACTTCTTCAACATGATACCATACATAGCAGTAATACTTCTAATCCTAATACTAGGAAGAAGATCAAGACCCCCATCAGCCCTCATGAAACCATTTAAGAAAGCGTGATACGTCTCTGATCCTTTTGCTGCTATCTACGCTGGATTCTAATCAGTATAGAGAATCCATATAGGGCGGCTAAAATCCACGCTGGACAAGAAACTGTTTCTAATAGCTGCTGGAAGAGATATTATAAAATGTATCTTTATAAGCTATCTAGAAGCAATTGATAGTGAAAGGTGAGATATGTGTCTAGTAGTTTTAAACCGCTATATATAGTTATTATGATCCTGGCCGTGGTTATTGCTGCTGGTTTAGGGTTCGTTGCTGGCCAGATGGTGGCGCCTAGTACGAGAGAAGGTGTGACCATCACTCAAAGGATCACACAGGTTCAGACCGTAACTGTAACGGTTCAGCAAACGCCGCAACCCACGCAGCCTACACAGGAGCAGCTCTTAGCACCAATAATAGATGCTGCTAGAAAAGAGGGTAGGTTGGTGATCTACAGTTCTCTTGATAGGCCTAGCGCTGAACCCCTATTGAATGCTTTTAAGGCTAGATATCCGTTCATAGATATACAGTATGTTGAGCTGAATACTATAGCTCTTTATAACAGATATGTTAGTGAAAGGGCTGCTGGTGCCCCGACAGCTGATATCCTGTGGTCAGCGGCTCCTGATCTCCAGTATATATTGGTTCTTAATGGGAGTGCTCAGCCTTATAGGATCACGATATATGACAGAATCCCTGAGGATGCCAAGTACAAAGACCTAGCATATGTGTCCAGCTATACTCTTGTAGCCCCTATATATAACACCGAAAAGATACCTAAAGACTTTGCTCCTAGATCTTTTGCTGATCTCTTAAAGATCTTAACACAGAGAAAAGATCTCTTTCCACCGAGAAGCATAGCAGCATTCAATATTGAAGCAAGTGCTTTTGGACTTGTATTTACATATTATCAATATAAGGCTGAGCCAGAATTGATCCGTGATATAATGTCGGCTGCAGGATCTATAGGAGTCGTGCTCCAACCATCAACAGGACCTCAGATAGAGATGGTTAAGACAGGACAGGCTCTCATATCACTGAGTCTCATAGCAAATTACGCCTTTAGAGAAGCTAAGACAGACCCTCGTGTTGGTGCCTTTGTGCCAAATGACCTAGCCGTCCTTGTCCCCCGTGTAATGTTCATAACCAAAGAAGCTGCAAATCCTAATGCTGCAAAGCTTTTCCTCGAATTCGTCTTCTCAGATGAAGGTCAGGCCAAGCTAGGGGGGAGCGCGGAGGTTATAGTTATAGGAAATAATCAGGATTATCCACAGCTCTCTTTAGATTACCTCAAAGCAAATGTTAAGAAACTGGTTGTAGTTAAGTTAGGAGATCTAATTATAGATGAGATCATGAGGACAGATGTAAGGAGTAGCTTTATAGCCATGTGGAAGAAATGGTTGGGGATAGGCTAATTGATAAGCCAAGCATTAAAAACTCTGAGCTTCTTTTTTGGTTTAATAGCTTTCCTGATCCTCGGTCTCATGATCTATCAGTCTTTCTTAGGCGGGCCTTTCTTCGAGACACCCCTGCTCTTCACAATGGAGAGCTATATAAACACTTTGAGAGATCCAGGATTCTATAGAGCGTTGATAGGAAGCCTGGTGATTGCAGCTCTAACATTATTAGCAGTACCGATAGCTCTTTTCATCTCCATATCGGTTCACAAGTTCGCGATCCCTGGAAGATCTATTATTGAACCACTGATCCTGGCCCCAATGTTCATACCTCCTCTTGTGTGGGGTTTTGCATGGCTCTATGCGTATGGTCCTATAGGTATTCTCCCAAAACTCTGGGGGGATGTATATGGTCTAGTACCTGCAGGGATTCTCTCTGCTCTCGTTCATGTGCCTAATGCGTATGTGATAATATCTACATCGCTTTTGGGAATAGACTCATCTTATGAAGAGGTTGCAAGAATCCATGGTGCCAGGGCTGTTATAGTTGTGCTCAGGATCCTGATTCCAATGATAAGGCCTGCAATAGTGTTCTCAGCCATAATTCTGCTTGTACTGGGATTCGAGCAATTTGGAATACCCCTGCTGCTATACACCACAGTCGGGGGTGAGGTGCTGACTACCTATATATACAGGCTCCATGTTCTCAGTATAACACCTTCTTATCCAAAGGAAGCTGTAGTTGCGTCTGTGCTAATATATATTACCGTTTCCCTCATCCTCTTTCAGAGATATCTGACAATGAAGTATGGTAAGAGGTTCGCAGTGATAGGCTCTAGGGTGAAGGGGATCGGTAGGATTGAGATTAGCAAGCCCTGGAGAGTAGTTCTGCTGGTACTCATATCAATATATCTCGTCTTTGTTGTCATAATACCCCTCGGCTCCCTTGTAATGAGATCCCTTAATCCTCTATATGGAGGGAGAATGAGCGGTATAACCTGGGATTATTATATTACTATTTTTTCTTCTGAATATCATAGACAGACTATAATAAACACGATAGAGGTTGCAGCTATTGCAGCAACCTTAGGAGCTATAACAGCACTGGGCTACTCGTTAGCTATATTAAGGAGTAAGCGTGCGTCTGTAAGTAGATTCTTCGATGCTGCCTCAACACTTCCAAGGAGTATGCCAGGTATTGTTATAGGATTAGCGTTTCTATGGTTCTTCCTCTTTACACCGCTGAGGCCGCTTATATATACACCTCTTGGTCTGGCTATAGCTTACGTTGTTGCTTGGTCTATAATGGGTACAAGAGTTATAGTTTCAAGTATGTCTCAGTTATCGCCCGAGCTTGAAGAGGTTGCAAGGATTCACGGAGCTAGCTCGTCCCTGGCTTTGAGGAGGATTATTATCCCTATTATTAAGAGATCAGTGTTGATAGCATGGCTCGTTATGTTTATTTACGCCATAAGGGATTACTCGATAGCTACTTTCCTCGTTATGCCCCAGACTATGGTTATCGGATCATTCCTCGTCATGAGTTATGGAGCCGGAGAGATGAGCTTAATCTCGGCGCTTTCGTCGGTACTGGTCTTTATGATACTGGTTATATCAGCTGTGATATTTAGACTTGGGTGGAAGCCCTATGGGTGACCGGTATGAGTAGCCTTATTATCTCTAATGTGGTGAAGAGGTTCGGTAACGTTGTGGCTTTGAATCTCAGAGGCAAGAGGTTTGAGGTTGAGAAGGGAGAGATCTTTGCTGTGATCGGGCCTTCTGGGAGTGGTAAAACGACCCTCTTGAGAAGCATAGCGGGTCTTGAGACGCCTGAAGAGGGTGAGATAGTATTGGATGGTAGGGAGGTTTTCAGCTCATATAAAGGGATAAACGTGCCGCCTGAGAAGAGAAATATAGGTTATGTTCCTCAGACGTGGGCTCTGTGGCCCCATATGAAGGTTTGGGATAACATAGCTTTCGGGCTTAAGATCCGTAAGATTCCAAAGGATGAGATAAGGAGTAGGGTGAAAGCGGTTGCTGAAGCACTTAGGATAGATCATCTGTTAGACAGATATCCGTGGCAGCTCTCTGGGGGTCAGCAGCAGAGAGTAGCACTGGCAAGGGCTTTAGTGCTTGAGCCCTCTCTCCTACTCCTAGATGAGCCTGTATCGAATCTTGATGCAGCCTTGAGGGATGAGGCGAGGGTATGGCTTAGAGCTACTATAAAGAGCCTTAAGATAACATCGCTATACGTTACCCACGATATCAGAGAGGCGGTTAGTATAGGTGATCGCATAGCCCTTATAGCCGACGGCGTGGTCAGGAGGATTGGAAGGCCTGGCGAGCTCTACGAGAACCCCGACGATCCGGTGTTAGCCGGCCTCCTCAGGTTCAACATTGTTAGGGGGAAGATCAGGTCTGTGTCTGGTAATAGGGTTGAAATAGAACTTGGGTTGGGGAGTGTTATATGCAGCTCTCGGGAGGAGTTTAGTGTCGGGGAAGAAGCCCTAGCGATCTTTTCACCAAGGGATATTGTTGTTGGTGAAGGAGCCCTTGAGGCCCGTATAATAGGGTCAAGCTATAGTGGGGAGCATTATGAAATACTCGCTGAGATTAGCAATAACCAGATAAGGATCTACTCAGCTAATGATATAAGCTCAGGGCCTAAAAGGATCAGGATCAGCAGGTGTGTCGCATCTAAAACCTCACCATAAATATTAAAATGCTTTAGACAAACCGTTAAGGGCTTATAGATCCTCTGAAGAGCCTAGGGTCGCGAATTATCGGCTCTCTTAGACAAAATCTTAGATAAAATGTTTTTAATATATTAATAAGAAATATCGTTCATTTTTATAACTACAATACTTATAATCTTCTTATCAAAGACTTAACCGGGATCTCGCATTGTCGCCTGAGTTTAGATATATTGGGCAGCCTGTGAAGAGGTTCGATGTAGATAAGATATATGGCGGGGCTCTATTTGCAAGCGATATTGAGCTTCCCGGCATGCTATGGATAAAACTTGTCTCAGCTCCCTATGCCCATGCTAGGATAAAGAGGATCGATTGCTCCGAGGCGCTTAAGATCCCGGGCGTTGTAGCTGTATTTACGGGAGAGGATTTCCCGTATAAGGTGGGTATCTATGCTGCTGATAGAGATGTTCTAGCTAGGGGCAAGGTTCTCTATTATGGACACCCAATAGCGGCTATAGTTGCTGAGAGCCTCGACATTGCAGAGAGAGCTGCAGAAGCAATAGATGCTGAGTTCGAACCCCTACCAGCAGTTCTATCGATAGAAGAGGCTCTATCCTCTGGAGCACCGGTGATTCACGAGCGCCTAGGCGAGTATAGGAGAGCCCCGTTCATAAACCCGGTGCCTGGTACGAATATAGCTAATAGGGTTAAGCTGAGGAAGGGTGATGCTCAAAAAGCCATAAATGAGGCTGATGTTATTGTTGAGGAAATCTATAGATCTGATCCCCAATCCCATGCATATATGGAAACCTGGGTCGGTGCTGCTACTGTGAGAACCGATGGCACCGTGGAGGTTTGGTCCTCTCATCAATCGCCATTTGCTGTGAGGAATCTTTTGGCAATGTCGCTAGGGCTTCCAGTGAGCAGGGTTGTGGTGCACCACCTCTACACGGGCGGCGGTTTCGGGGGAAAGGCGGGGCTTTTGTTAGAACACATACCAGTCCTCATATCGATGAAACTAGGCGGGAGACCTGTCTTTTTACAGCTTAACAGAGAGGAGAACTTCTACTACATGGCCCAGAAGCCAGGGTTTCTGTTCAAGATGAAAACAGGGGCTACAAAGGATGGGATGCTTCTTTCCCATATAGGTGAGTATTACCTCGATGCTGGGGCGTATGCGGACTATACAGTTAACGTTATAAGATCCTCGACTTTTATGGCCACAGGACCGTATGAGATACCACATATACATGTGGATGGCTATGCGGTATATACAAACAAGGTTCCTACAACAGCGTTCAGAGGCTTCGGCATTTTAGAACTAACAGCCTCGTTTGAACAGCAGATGGATATACTTGCAGAGAAACTCGGGATCGATCCTGTCGAGTTTAGACTTAAGAATGCTCTCAGGCCGGGGGTCTCTATAACACCCACACAGGAGGTGCTTGCCGAAGATGCAGGGGATCCTGCTGGTGTGATTAGAAAGGCTGCAGAACTGATCGGCTACAACGCACCACCCCAGAGATCGGGAGAGCCGTGGAAGGTTAGGGGTAAGGGCATCGCTGCAGCTTGGAAAGGTCCGGTGCAACCTCCTAACGCGGCTTCATCGGCTATAGTTAAGCTTAATGAGGACGGATCTGTTGATGTGCTTGTAGGAACTGGGGAGTTTGGTCAGGGCACTATTGTAGCCCTAGCACAGATCGTTGCTGAGGAGCTGGGGATACCTGTGGAGAAGGTTAGGATATCGCCCCATAGATCCACGGATCTGGTGCCATATACATGGCAGACAGTCGGTAGTAGGGGGCTTTATAGTGATGGACAGGCGCTTGTAAGGGCACTACAGGATCTCAAGGACCAGGTAAAAGAGGTGGCTGCAAGGGCTTTCAACGTATTCAAAGACGAGGTGGAGATTAGGGATGGTAAGGCTTGTGTTGCAGGAAAGCATAGCGAGTGCATACCTCTGGAAAGACTAGCTCTTGGCTATACTTTCCCTAGCGGTGAGACGATCCACGGGCCAATCATAGGAAGAGGATCCCATGTGCCTTCGGGAACATCATATCTAGATCCTGAGACTGGCAAGGGTAATCCAAAACCCTTCGTAACATTCGTTGCAGGAGGTGTTGAGGTCGAGATAGATCTTGTAACCATGCAGGTTAGGGTTCTGAGAGCTGTGCTGGTAACGGATGCAAGGATCATTAACCCAGGCTTGGCTGAGGGGCAGGCCTATGGGGGTATACTTATGGGCATAGGGCTTGCCTTGAAAGAAACGATCAGCTTTGATGAGATAGGTGCTCTCAGGAACCCGAGCTTTCTAGAATACAGGCTCCCCAGGGTTGAGGATATGCCGGTAGAGATGGTTTTTGAAAGTCTAAATGTGCCCCAGAGAAGTGCTCCATATGGTGCTAAAGGTATTGGGGAGCTAACAGCGCTACCATGGCAGGCAGCGATAGCTAACGCGATATACAGGGCTATAGGGGTTAGGGTTAAAGAATACCCAATAACGCCTGAGAGGCTGTTGAAGGCTGTTAAAGAGCAGAGACCTGATATTCTAACAGAGCTTCGCAAAATAATGGTTGGGGTGTAGCGGTTGAGCCTCATCCTGAGAACCACGCTCCCGGATTTCGACTATCTATCACCAAGCTCTCTTGACGAGCTTTTAGCCCTCAAGGCTAGGTATGGTGAACGTGCAGCCGTGATCGCGGGCGGGACAGTGCTCTTAAACCTGATCAGGCTTGGCTTCCGCTATGACTATGTGATCGATATTAAGGGGGTTAGGGAGCTTTCAGCTATAGAGTATAGAGAGGGTAGGGGTCTTGTTATAGGTGCTGCAGCAACACTTAGGGATCTAGAGAACAACGAGGTTGTGAGGGATAAGTATAGGGTTCTTTGGGATGCTGTTAGACAGATCGGGGATTTTCATCTGAGGAGCAGGGCTACAATAGGTGGAAATATATGTAACCCAACACTTCAAGCAGATACTATAGCGCCTCTAGCCGTTCTAGGAGCCTCGATCGAGATCTCGTCTATGAGAGGTTCAAGAAGAGTTGCTATATGGGAGTTGATTAAGGAGGGCGGAGGACTGCTTCTAGATCCCGACGAGATCCTGACGAGGATATATATTCCAGAGCCTCCTAAAGGCTCTAGAGGGGCTTATTTCAAGGTTTGGTGGATAGCAGGGATAGCAACTCTAGCAGCTAATATTGATAACCCTAAAGAGAGGATAGTGAGGATAGCCTATTCATTTGCACCATCCCCAAGGCTCATGGAGGATGTGGAAAGGATCTTCAGACAAGAGAAACCCTTAAAAGTCTTAATAGGCGATGCTATAAACTATATAAAATCTAGCATTACTCCCCCCTCAGATGCCAGAGCCTCTAGAGAGTATCGCGAGCATTTAGTAGAATTTGGAACAGCTTATCTGCTCAGAAAACTATTGGGGGTTGAGGTTTAGATGAGAATCGGTATCACAGTAAACGGGGTTAAGAGGGTAGTGGATGTTAAGCCAAACGAGAGATTGCTAGACGTGCTTAGATATAGGCTTGGTATTAAGAGCGTTAGAGCAGGCTGTCTTGTGGGTGATTGCGGAATATGCACAGTTATTGTTGATGGGAAGCTTGTGAAATCATGCCTCGTACTGGCTGCTGAGGTGAATGGCTCTAACATAGTGACTGTCGAGGGGCTGAGCACCAATATGAAACCCTCACCGGTACAGAGGGCCTTTGTAGAATCATTCGGCTATCAGTGCGGTTATTGTACACCAGCTTTTGTGCTAACAACCCACTGGATCACCGAGAATATGGTTAACGCTTCCGACGAGGAGATAGCTAGGGTGCTTAACAGTATTGTGTGTAGATGCACGGGTTATAAGCAGATAGTAGACTCAGTTAAGCTAGCCCTTAAATGGAGGAGGGAGGGTAGTGAGAGATGAGTAGAGAGCCTGGTAGGGTTTTAAATATAAAGGAGGAGATTGAGAGGGCTAACACCACGGCTGTTGAGAGGATGATGGAGTCAGAGCCCCACTGGGTTGATATGGATATAGCCTTAAAAGTGATCCCCGGTATGAAGGATAAGATGCTGCTCCATGCAGGCCCTCCTATAGAGTATGAGAGGGCATCTGGGCCTCTGAGAGGAGCATTGATAGGGGCGGTGATATACGAGGGATGGGCTAGCAATGCTGAGGAGGCTGATAGGCTGCTTAGGAGGGGCGATATTATAATCGAGCCTACTCATCACCATGACTCAGTAGGCCCTATGGCTGGGGTTATATCGCCCAGCATGCCTGTATATGTGCTCAGCGACCTGAGATATGGGGGGAAGGCTTACTCTAATATGAATGAGGGGATAGGGAGGGTTCTGAGATACGGTGTATATGATCAGGATGTTATTGAGAGGCTTAGATGGATGGAGAGGGTGCTCTACCCAGTTCTCAGAGACGCTATTAGAGATATGGTGAGAGAGCAGGGTAAGGGGCTTAATGTTAAGAGCCTCATAGCCCAGGCACTCCATATGGGTGATGAGTGTCATAATAGGCATGTTGCAGCCACATCTATACTCATAAAGGAGCTTGCCACATACATTTTCACCACAGGGCATGATAGGGATATGGTTAGGGAGGCTTATAGCTTCATCTATAGGAACCCATTCACAGCACTTAACATTGTGATGGCCGCAGCCAAGCTGATGACCATGGCTGCTCATAATATAAAGTATAGCACTATAGTGACCACAATGGCTAGGAATGGCACAGAGTTCGGTATAAGGGTGAGCGGGCTTGGCGACGAGTGGTTCACAGCACCAGCACCAATACCCAAGGGCGTCTGGTTCCCAGGCTACTCTGAGAAAGACGCTAACCCGGATATCGGGGACTCAGCTATAACAGAGACAGCCGGTTTCGGCGGCTTTGCTATGGCAGCAGCACCAGCTATAGTTAGCTGGGTAGGAGGCTCTGTAGAGTTTGCTGTCGAGATTACTAGGAGGATGTATGGGATAACCTATGCGAGGCATAAGTACTTCACAATACCATACCTAGATATGCAGGGAACCCCTGTGGGGATGGATATTAGAAAGGTTGTGGCGACAGGGATAACGCCTATAATAAATACCGGGATAGCTCATAAAGAGCCTAACAGGGGCCAGATAGGGGCTGGTATAGTAACCATGCCCATAGAGCCGTTTAAAAAAGCTTTGAGAAGATTTGCAGAGGTATACGGGATATAGTGTCTACGATCATCTTAAGGGCTTCTTCAATAGGACATATAGCGAGAAAAATTATAGACAGGTGTGCAGAGGGCTGTAGACCATCGATACACAGTACCTTTCCAAATGCTATCAATATAACCATAAGCGATACCCTGATCACGATCAAGTCAAACCGGGTCAGGTCGGAGGTAGATATAGTGCTCGATGAGGAAGATATACTACACCTCTCAGGCGCTCTCAATAGCTATGTATCCAAACGCGATGAGGTCTCGGTGAGAGCCAATGTTATAGTCCTTGGTGGTAACCTAGTTATAGATCTTGGGAGCTCATCGACCTATATACCAAGATTTAGGCTGAGCAGCTATTGCCCTGAAGAGATCTTCAACATAGATATGAATTCTACGGCTGAGAGGTTTCTAAAAATAATGCTGATCTTAGATAAGCTTTATGATGAGGATCTAACAGTGCTAGGATATTTATTGAAAGAGATCCACAGGATCTTAGAGGAAAAACGTCTAGAAGGGGTGAGAGGCTTTATCGAGGACAGGGTTGCGATGGTATTTAAAAACCTGCTGGGATTTGGCAGAGGACTAACACCTTCTGGTGATGATATTCTAATAGGGTTTCTTTCTACCTATAATAATCTGGCCCCGCGTTGTCTAGGCTCCCAGCCTATTAAGGTGAATGGTGAGGAGCTTAGAAGAACCACAGAACTCTCAGCCCATATCATCTATAACGCCTCTAAAGGCGTGATGAATGAGGTGATAGATAACATGTTAACCCTTAATATAGGAGATGACCCTCTATACCCTCTTCTCGACCTAGCATACTTGGGACATAGCTCGGGCGTGATGATGGGCATAGGTGTGCTCCTAGCACTAGCAATATGTAAGGCTATATGGAGTGGTGAAGAAGAGCTTCACGATCTGGTAACGCGTTTTTCAGGAATACTGCAAAGTAAAACTATATAATGCCGGCTTATTAGTGATAGAGATGGAATGCATGATTATATAGGGCTCTGCGTATTCACGCTATAGATAGCACATGTTTTAGCACTTGACAGCGGATGGGGATATTTCCATAAAACTGTGTAGAAGGTCGAATTGTTTTAAGGCTCTATAATAGTGCCCGATTCTTCCTTGAAAACCTCGGAAGCCTTATCTAGGCTGCCTATAATACTTGGTCTATGTGTTTTCATCGCAAATATAGCCGAGGCCCTGACCTTTGGCTCCATAGAACCGCGTGGAAAGATCCCCTCTTCAATGAGTTTAATAGCCTCGGAAGCTTTGATCCTTTTTATAGGTTTTGCCGTAGCCTTTCCATAGTCTATATAGACATAATCAACGTCAGTAAGTATTATGAACCTCGATGCCTCTAACTTTATTGCCAGCAACGATGATGCTAGATCCTTATCCACCACAGCCTCAATACCCCTAACCCAGGCGTCGCCACTATCATATACAGGGATCCCCCCGCCCCCTGATGCTATAACCACATAACCCCTGCTGACAAGCTCCTTTATAGCCTCTGACTCCAGGTTGTCAAGAGGCTCGGGTGATGGAACAACCCTCCTACAGCCGCCCCGTGGATCGCGTTTAAAAACCCACCCCCTTTCCCTAGCCAGCTTGTCAGCATGCTCACATTGATACCAAGGCCCTATGGGCTTCTCGGGATCCTTGAACGCGGGATCTAGGGGGCTGACTAGCACCTGGTTTAATATCGTTATAACTCTTCTCTTAATACCCCTCCTAACCATAGCATTACCTATGGCTTGTTGGAGCATATAGCCTATCCATCCCTGACTCATTGCAGTAGCGATATCCATGGTCAAGGGTGGTATTATATCTTTGGCGCGCTCAAACCACTCGAGAATGTTCCCCACCTGCGGACCGTTTCCATGCGTGACCACGATCCCATAGCCTTTTAGGTATAGGTCTACTATAGGCTCTACGGCCCTATAAATGTTCTTCCACATTTCCTCTGGATAACCCCTATCACCCTTCCTGAGGATAGCATTGCCCCCTAACGCAACCACAATTATCCGTTTAGTCACCATACTGTGAGCCTCGGTCGAATATTGTTTAAATATAAGGTTTAAAACCCTTTAGAGATCTAGTTCTATGATTCTAAATGCTTTAGCGCAAGGAGGTCAGTATGTTGGTTAAGAGCCGGTTTCCCAACATCATACAAACCATCTGTCACCTAGTATCGTTAGTGCTTTTCAATATATACTTATATTCAGAGATCTTTGTCTAACCCACACGGGTTTCTCTATCTCTCGATCGATTGGTTGTCATACATTAACAATGCTTCCTCAATAAATAGAATAATTTTTCAGTGCCTGTAGTATTTGTTATTCATCATCCAGATCTCTAATAGCTATGAAGATTCATAGCATACAATCATTTCTTTCTACCGCCGTAGCTAACCGCTTCTGGATTTATGATGGTTTATAAAGAATGATATTAAATCTTAGTTCTGCAAATATAGTGCTTATAATCTGAAAATAGAATTGTAGAGATACCAGCCCATGATGAAGCGGGGATAAAGACCCAAGCAGGCGGGCTAAAAAGTAAAAGGAGGATATATAGGGTCATAATGCATAG
>DATMAU010000037.1:0-31451 GCA_035559775.1 Sulfolobales archaeon | reverse complement strand
AGGCTGGACTACTGAGAAGTATATCCCCACGGCTCCGAGGGCAACCATGACCAGGATAAGAGAAGCCACAACCTGAGATATACCCCTCATAGCCATCCAAAGCATCACTATCCTGGGAAAAGCGTTTGGCTGACCTCCTCCCCGCCCCGAAGGACGAGGCTTTCAGTTTGTAATCTCATTTTTTATTTATTATCGAGGCAGCGTTCGTAGCCCACCATCTCTGGATCTTCTTCCAGTTCCTTCTCTCGTCCTCCTCTAGAATTTCAAGCTCCCCTGGTTCTGAGACATATAATTCGAGGGGCTCCCCGGAGGATAGCAATAACGATGCACATCTATCCTCCGAGCAGACCGCCAGAATGACAGGATCTGGGTATTCCGGGAGGCAGTATATTAGCTCCTCCCTACCCCGGCGGAGCGAGATCTCCGAGGGGTCTGACAGGTAGTCGAAGACAAGCACATAGTGATCTCTGTAGAACTTCGCACAGTAAATCACCCAAACCACCCCTTTTCATGATAGTAGGAATATCATAGTCTCATCCCAGAAAAGATGAGAATCACATAACTGCTATGTATGTGCTCTTCATATCAGATGCAGCACGCTTTGCAGCCTCCTCTAGTAATCTGCTAAGCTTGTAGTTGTCTGTCTCAAACCTATTTGCATATACATTGAATTCTATGTATCCAGCGGGGTCTCCATCTATATCGAAGCTCTTAATAGTTATCTTAACACTTCTGTTCTCTTCAAACTCATGGTCTAGGTATCTCTCAATAAACATAGATATAGCACTTATCACCTTCCTAGCACATACAGAAGGTCTCTCTTTGTTATCACATGCACTAACAATATAAACATTTTTCTTCTTACTTTTTGACACTATCTCTCCCACCAATAACTATAACCAAATCTAAAAGCCCTTTTTGTTGAATCTAAAAAAACTATTAGATCTCGAAAACTAAGCCTTTATAGCCGATGCTTTTTTCCTAGCCTCGTACTCCTCCACACTCCATACCCTGTTGGTTTCAATCGTTATCCTCACCCTATCCAGCCCTACAAACTCAAGAACCCTTATAGGCTCTCCAGGTCTCCCTGGCAGGTATGTCCTTCTATCGGGCGCCTCTTCAACCCATCTCTTAGCCTCCTCCTCAGTCGCTACTGTCTTTGAGCTCATTGCGAACACATAGATTCTATCCCTGAAACCAGCATCCTGGAGCACAGCCAGTATCTGCGGTGGGAGGGCAACCGTTACAATGGCATCAACTCTTTTCCTGAGCTCCTCTGCAAATGTTCTTAGCTCTCTGGGATCATTTGGAAGGTTGATGATCTGCTCAGCTATCTCAAAGCCCGCCTCCTTCAAAGCTACCGCTTGCAGATCTAATAGCTTATGCCTCCCAACAAGGGCTACCTTCATCTCTTTCCCCAATATATTACGATAAAAAGCGGGTGAAATCTATGCTCTCAGCTAAATCTTCACAGCAGTCTCTTTTTTAAAATGAATAGATGAGCAATATAGCTGTTAGCATTAGTAGTGATGCGTATGGTAGTTGAGATATTAATAGCCTCAAGATCCATGGTATAGCCTCATATACCTCCGTCCCCCCATATATGATCCTCCCCGCTGATGATTCGTGGCTATAGCTCGATGCCACCACCGACAACACTCTCTCAACTATCTGTGATAGTGCTGCTAGTATTCCTATGGATATCACTAGGATCCCTGCAGATCCCTGTAGCATGGCTAGCATATGTATGCTGAAACCCCTCCTCCTCATATACTTTGCTATGGAGAGTGCTGAGGTTATGAGGGCTACGGATGATGAGATATATATTGGTGCTGTGTAGATCCTCAGGCTATCAAGCACAGGAGATCTAAGCCTCTTCCCAAACGCTTCTAGGTAGTATCCTGTAAAGCCTATGTAGCCGTTCGCATCTCCCCTGAGGATGTAGATGGGGGTTGTAAGATATATGATGATAAGAACAGATGATAGCAGAAGAGATGCTGTAGATGCTATAGCCATTATCATAGCCAGCCTAGCTAACGGGCTTGTGATCCCTGATCACCTCCCTCTGTATGTTCAAAACCCTGCCCATGTGGATATACTCGACCCTTATGAATGCATATCCATACCCCCTCAGATCTATCTCCACAGCCTCCCCAGGCTCAAGGCACCTGGATATCCTCAACTCCCTCCAAGGCTCCCCAGTACGTTCAGCCACCATAGCTGTTATGTTTGTATCAACACACCCTGGGTTTGGATTGTAGATCCTAACCACACCATCCCTAGCACTTATGTTCAGCATCTCGAAGCTGTGGAAAGCCGTATAATTCCACGAGTAGAGCTTGGCACCCCATTCCAGGGACGCTACTATCCTGAGATCTACCCTGCTGATCCCAAACCTATTCATATCCCCCCAAACATCACGGGGGATCTCGATCAAGATCCTATCGCCGAGAATCTGAGGACTACATACCTTCGAGTAGTTGCCATAGTAGTATATGCAAGAGTCTATAGAGACTATGCTTGTATTCTTAAAAGAAAGCTCTGCGATTAACGATGAGTTAGAGATCCAAGCACCCCTAGCCTCGACACTAGGTATCGAGAGACCCTCGATGATTGTGGGGCTGGATGGGATTAGGAATATGTAGATGCTGGATCCCAAAGCATACAAGAGGATCATATAGATCGGGGTCATAGCCCACGAGGATCCACTAAACAACCTCCTATAGTTGGTAACAACATAGAGGGCAGGAGGAAATAGGATCAAGGGGATCCAAATATATCTGGGCACCACCAGGATAAGCACACCCTTCACAGATGAGAGCGGCACAGGCTGGTCTGGGATGGGGTTAGCATCTCCCTTGGTAACCAGGAAACCCTTTTCAAAGCTGATGTTGAATACTCTGTGGACAACACAGTACATCAGGGATGAGCACCAGATCACAACATCGCCTATGGAGTAATTACCACGCCTAAACACAGCAAGATCCATTGGCTGGATAGAAGGAGCCATAGAGCCAGAGACAACAAGGGAGAAAAAGATAGGGAGCCCGAGAAACCTGCCCGCAGATAGGATTAGAAGCATCGCCGCTAAGACATATAGCAGGATAGAGGAGAGAGAACCCATAACAGCCACCAAAAATCATCTCAAAACAATATCCACAGGATAGCTAACCACAACCCCGTCCTGCCCAGGTCTTGTTGAGTAGTTCAGCCATATCTGTATAGATGCAGATGCACCTGAGGAGAAGACAGCCACCAGCCTTATATAGCTTATCTGAGAAGCTGGCAATGCTATCTCAGATGTAGATGAAGATCCAGCAATGATATCAAGAGCCGTAGAACATGTAGATGGGTTGCATAGATATAGCTGAAGAGTTGAGAAGCCAGAATAAGATGGAGGAGATCTCAGAGAGAGCAATCCATAGTAAGGTTTGGAATCAACATTAACAACATTGAGGACACGATTATCAAAGCCCTGTGGCTGTAGAATATAAACCCTACCAGTAACAATAACATCAGATCTAGAAGCCCTTAGACTGCCATAGCTATCATAAACCTCGATCCTACCAGATCTGAGGATAGTGCTGTGCTGACCATCCTGAGGGTAGAAGACTGTGAAAGATATCCTCGTGCCACTAGATGTAGCTGATCCAAGTAAGACTGTGCCATTATAGAGCCTAACAACCCAGCCGCTGGGAACATTATCAACATACACATTCCTGGGATCATTGTAAGCTACCACAAGCTCATCAACCCAACCCCGTGCCCTGTAAGCAACTACACCTACCGTGTTGAAGCCGATGGGAGAGCCATCTCTATAGCTTGTAGAACCTATGAGCGCACCAGTATCGGTTCTATATAGATAAGCGTATAGAGTATTAGGTGTCCAGTAAGCTACCAGGAAATACCATGTGTTGGTCGAAAGCCCTAGACCGCTTGTGTTAGCCACGAGATTGCATGTCCCTCCAACACATCTCAATATATTTAATCGGTTGCCATTCCCTATGGCTACTATGTAGTAGTTTCCTGTTGTTCTATCGTATAGGGTTATACCAGCATATCTTCCAGCCCTGAGATCGTCTGACATCACGTAGGCACCTACATAGAATGTCAATGTGTTAGAGACTATTGGTGTGTTGTAGTATGCTACCTCATAGGCTCTTGCAGCGCTGCATGTTATCGATCCCCCTACCCAAGCTGTTGTTGATCCTCCCCAGCATGTTGATCCAGACCACCCAGATGGGAGACCAGAGTCGAATGTTGTGTAGTAGATAACATCCTGCGATATTACCAAGCTATATGGAAGTAATACTGTTATGCTTGCTGATGCCCACTCAGACCCTAGAGATACCGATACCCCTGGGACTGAGGGGTCTTGGAGGACTATCGGGGGTGGGACGGGCTGTAGAGAGACTACTAAGGGGTAGTATGTGAATACAGAGGAGAAGACAGGGATGAGGAGTATGGATGAGAGGATGAGCAGAAGGAGAGAGGATATGAAAAGTTTTTTCACCTTATACCATTTCATCTCACTGCCTCCTAGGGCTTCAGAGCTATGACGGTGGTACTGGGTTCGGAGGTGCCTCGTTACTAGGGCTGTAGATCAGTTGGAGGCTGGCTGATGTTGCTGAAGCAGTTGAGTCCTCTGGAATGAATATGTAGAGGTCTATCCTCCACACCGAGCCAGGGTTTCCAGAGGCACTTATAGTTGCTGTTGCCGATGTGTCTCCAGTAGCTAGGAGGCTCACATCAGCCACCTTTGTACCACCACTCGGTGCGTTATAGATGAGGAGCCTTGCAACAGAGCCTGATGGGAGGCTTGCAGCTGTATTGACTCTTATCGTTATGTAATACGCTTTCCCATCTGTGTTCTGTATGAGGCTCACATTTCTGTAGTAGTTATGCTGCTTAGTGGGGTGCAGAGTTAGGGTTAGGCTAGCACCATCAGAACCTATAGTAACACCTATAGTGTTGCTAACGTATGGGCTGCCACCGCCTCCGAGATCGTTCTGGTTAGCATTGCTACCATCTAGGAACCTGATTGGAGGACTCACAGGCGATAGATTAACATTTACTGGGTAGTAGACAAAGACGCTGGCGAAGGCGTAGGACATCATAAGAACGGCTACTATAGCTGCTATGCTGGCTACTATTTCTCTCTTCACTTTATTCCCCATATATATTACGAAATTTATTAAGCCGTATTATAGGATTTTACAACTGAAAAACCCAACCTAAAGAGCGGGGCTTGCCCTGTTGTTAGCGAATAGGTGTTGCCATTATGGATATGAATAGTGGTTTTAGTAGTAGCATGAGAACTATTACTATTGACATTATCAGGGGTACTCTAGCTGCTCTTAGAGTCCCATACATTGCTTTGGATGATGCGAGGGAGAGTACTATTCCTATTTCTATTATTAGGAAATCTACTAGGTTTACAACGGATAGATCTATCCCCTTGCCGGTGATCAGCCCTATGATCGACTTTGGGACTGGTATCCTGCCTACCTGGGTCATCATAGCTTCAATGTCAAAGCCGCTCTTAGCTATGAACGAGGAGGCGCTTGTCATTATCCCCAGGGCTGCTGAGAGCACTATCACAAGCACCGCTGGCACAGACATCATGATCCCGCTTGCCATCATGAGCCTTGCCCTTGTAGTCTTCACTATCACAAGGTATTCTGAGAAGAAGTAGCTCAATATCTTCACCACCTCCTTAGATCTCTGCCCAGCAGCCTCTATCTGTGCAAGGACTAGCTGCACGAATCTCATTATCCACGACCCTGAGAACCAGTCAGCCTTGGAGAGGGGGTCTCCCTTCTGGAGGTATGCCGCCATCCTTTCTATGATTGCCATGAACTCCTTCGAGAACCTAGAGCCGCCAGCCCTCTTGGCCTCAACTATGAGGTATTCGAGGGCCTTCCCAACGCTCCTGACCTCAACTAGGTCTGCTATTGCGTTTAGAAAGATCACTATGTTCTTCTCAACCTCTGCAGCCTCTTTATATGCCTTCCTGAAGTCTATGTACAGTCCTATTAGGAAGGGTATTACTATGGACATCGATGCTATAGATGGTGGCTGTTTCAAGAAGAAGATCATGGCGATGGCAAGTATAGTACCCACTATGAGCCCAGCTGCTGGGTATGCCCTCTCCATCTTGGGGAGCTTGTTTGGGAACGAGACGCTCAGCCTAGATGCTGTGGTTCCGAAGAGGAAATATGCCAGCGGGCCTCCGAGCCCTAGGAGCATTATGATCATGGGCGTCACTGTCTCTGGGTTGAGGAGTATGCCTATGATGAGGGGGAGTATGGGGAAGGCTAGGGCTGTTATGAACATTGTAAGGGTTGTGTTGAGCGCAGCCCCTAGGCCCTCAAGCCTCCTCTTAAGTATTTCAAGGGACTCTGACACGGTTCTTATTGCGAAGTCCTTGAGAGGTGTTCCTATTGATAGTTGGTTCACATAGCCCCTCATATACGATCTCATGCTCTCCGAGGGGCAGTAGGTTATGTAGCGGTCAATCGCTGAGAGTGGGGTTAGCCCCATTATCCTTATATATCTAAGGAGTATGAGTGCCTCCTTCTCAAGGGCTGGCAGCAGTTCTGATGCCCTTGCCCCGGAGGTCTTTGTGAAGCTCTCGAAGATCTTCTCTATATCCCTGACACCGTTTATGATCATGACGGCGGAGAAGATGGTGAAGAAGGGGTAGACCTTCTCAAGCCTAGACCTTCTGGAGGATATAGCCATAGATACTGAAAGCCTTAGTAGGAGGAACGGGATTACTGGTAGGGCGAAGGCTAGGGGGGCTATGGCATATGCTGAGGGCGATGTCATGAGGATCAAAACATATATTGTTGGAGATGCTGAGAGGAGGAGTATCGAGTAGGACAGATATTTTGCTGCGTAGAACACAGGGTCTACAGAGAGCCCTGCAGTCTCGATCTTCTCGCTTATCATTTTCCCAGTCCTCTCAGCTAAAGTGTAGAGACCCCTGTACCTGGAGAAGTTCCTGTAGATCCTTAGGAGCCCTCTGCCCCCTGCGAACCTCATCTCTAGGGGGCCTGGAGACATGAACAGGCCGAATACCATTGTGAACACGAGGATCATGGAGAATATGAGTGATATAGACAAAACAGGGTTTCTCGTAATGCCAAGCGCTGCTATAGACACCACTAAAGAGACTATGGTTAGTATGTTGTCAGCAGCCCTCTCCTTAAGCTCTTTGAAGCTATACGGGGCTGCACTCTTTCTAACGGTCTTCTTGAGGAGGGAGAACCCCCTAGATATGGCTGATTCAACAGTTGGAGCGTCCAACGTGAATTCGAGCCTGGGGGAGATGGCTGCTAGGCTAGCTGCCACCGCTATCCCATGGACTGGGTAGTAGTACAGTAGCCCGGTATAGTATGACAAAATTGCAGATGCCATGTAGAGCCCCATGTGGATCAGGTTTGCGTGAGGAGCCATGAATATCAGGATCAGGGGTGAGGCTACCACGGCTGATAGACCGGCCTCAAGCATCACGTAGTCAGCCCTGCTGTAAAGACCAGAGGCAGCTACAGCCTCTATAATCATTATTGCGATAAGCTGGAGGAGGATCGCACTTCTCTGGTACATGTATTTTCTAGACCAGAAGCCCTTGACAAGCATGACTATATGTCTCGGTGTTATCCTCGGCAGCCTATACCTGGTATTCTTAGCGGGTACCTGCATAGCATCTCCGAAAACATGCTGGGTCGTGAAAAGCGGAAGCTATTAGCAGCACCACATATGGATGGGGTTCTTGATGAGCTCCCAGGTGCAGGCACAAGCGCAGAGCCAGAGTCAGAGCCAGAAGAGCATCATCAACAAGCTGCAAAAGAGGCTTGAGATGATAAGAGATCTGGCATCCTCAGTATCGAACCCAGCGGTGGCTAGGGCAGAGCTCTCAGCTATAATGGCTGACCCCGCTACATACTCAGCAGCTATACTCAACGTACACCTACACCAGACTCTGAACGAGATAGTGAATATAGTGAATAAAAAAGCGCTTGAGAGACAAGATGAGATCGCTAGGCAGAGGCAACAACAGGTTAGGACTCCAACCCCTGTCTACTCTCCGTAGGAGCAGTACCCTCTAAGATCTTTTTAACAGTAAATACCCTCCCCTCACACTCTATGTAGCCCAGCCCCCTCCCCCTCAGTCTCTCCCCAGAAGGCACTATCTCGGCAACTGCATAGACGCCGCCACACTCAACATAAGCAACAAGCCTGCCACCCACCCTCGATACAGATATATACGGTGCTCTACACTCTGGGGAGCTGAGCACATCGAAGAACTCATCGGGGAACGAGTGGGCCCCGCCCCCGTCTAGCCCCAGTTCCCTGCATATTTCGAAGAAGAGCTCGTTCAGGGTTGCGAGCGCAGCAACACTCATATATATCCCCTACCACCACACCTAGGACATGCTCCGCTGCCGTGGCATCTGATGCAGTATAGCTCCTCATAGCCGCTGCCACCACACCTGGGGCATCTCTCGAAGCTCCCTCCTTGAACCCTCACCTGTCCGTAGCCTCCGCAGTATCTACATCTAATAAGCTCCCTTCTCCTCCCATTGCACGATGGGCAGTAGCCGCTACCGCTGCAGGATGGGCACACGGTTTTCCATGAGTCCCATTGCCCTGGGCTTTGGCCCCATGGCCAGTTCCACCAGGCCATATACATCTCCATACAATGTTGTTTGTATTAGAAGGTTTATATAGATCTTTCCTATAGGTGTCTTTCGACAAGCTTGGGGATCGAAGCTATCTCTCCCTCAGGAACTATTTGGAGAACCGAGGATATCCTCCCCATCTTGAGATCTATGCCATAGTATGTGGAGAACGAGTCGTGGTACCTTCCATCTAGGAAGACCATAACATGCCTCTTCCTCCCACTCCTGTTACACCTATACGATGCCTGGAGGTTGGAAGCCTGGGCGAGCTCGTATGAGTAAGCCGTGTCGAGCCCACCAGCCGACAGGGGTGTGAGGGCTGGGTGCTCCGGATCCCTGTAGAACCTCTGGAACATAGATACCACCACATCGGCCTCTGGGAGGCTTACACCCCTGTAGAACCTTCCCCCAACGGTTATGATCACAACACCGCTGTATCCCTGGGGGACGCCCATCACCACTGGGTCTTGATCCGAGATCACAGGCATCCCAAACCTCCTAAGCTCCGATGCAAGGGCGTCTGTAGCCTCCTTGTTCTTCGAAACCACAGCACAGATCCCCCCAGCTTGGGTGGGTGGGGAGCATACACCGAGTATTATTGAGGCTATTTTCTTCAGCCTACTCCTCATCTCAAGCCAGGGGATGACACCGCTGTATATTATGAATATATCCTCCCTCTCAGGTGTGGTTGTGTATGTGTAGTCATCGTAGCCACCTACCTCGGATAGGATCGTTTTGAGCGATGGGGGGAGGGTGGCTGAGAGGAGCATATACCTCATGGCAGCTAGTGCATGCCCAGCCTTTACATAGTATTTCCCCCCAACCTTCTCGAAGATCCTGGATATCCTCCTCCATATGATGGGATCATGCTTGTAGGGCTCAACCTCCCCCGGTGTGAGAGGCTCCAGAGCCTTCAACACAAAGTCCTCAGCCTCGTCCACAACAAGGTAGACCGGTGATCTAGATATGGCTTCGACCACGTACTTAGCAATGAAGGATAGTCTGTGGGTTGTTACTAGAACCCCGCTGGCGTATGCAGAGGAGGCCATCATCCTCACGTGGTCTATATAGCTGCAGGAGCCGCTCCTCAGATGGATCGAGAGGGCCTCGTAGTAGCTGTAGCCCTTCGCCAGGTTAGCAGAGAGGTCTTGGCACACCTCGTCATGGGCTCTCAACACAGGGGGATCACGACCCGAGAGAGCCCTGTACATTGTTGCAACGCTGTCCCTGAGGATCCTGAGGGGCTCAGAGATGACGACTATCGGGCCAGGCCTTGACATCGCAACATCGATCACAGATCTGGTCTTCCCAACCCCAAAGAAACCAACCACAGCTGCTGGAGAGAGGGTAGAGACTAGATTCCTAATAGTATTATACAAAACCGCCCCGAAAATAATACTGTAAAAAGGGTTCCAGCTATAAAAAAAAGACTATAAAAAGATCTATATCTAGCTCAGGGTGAACCTAGTGCTCTGGTCGCTTGTCAGGCTGGGGTTGGTCTGATCCACTGCATAGACTGTCACTAGCAGTGGGGTGCCTCTGTAGAACCCAGAACCTGTGAGGACTATGGTTATCGTTGCGCTTGTCCCCGGCTGAACCACCAGGGTGCCTCCAGGTCTAGAGGTTGGTGGTGATGTCCCGTAGGTCACCGCACCAGTTGGTATGCTGCTAGGTTGTACAGACGATATGGTAGCCGTGCCTGGAGCTCCAGAACCTCCCGGGGATATCCAGACCCCCTGAACCTGGATTGGCTTAGACCCTGTGTTCTGTATGGATATCGATATCACAGCCCTGCTTCCGTCTGTGCTACCGGTGCCAGTTACTCCTAGCCCGTAGTTCACACCTCCGGCACCGCTTAGGGCAGGCATCACGAGGAACCACACCAGCAGCCCTGCTACTACAGCTATCACTAGCAGGATTATTGCTTGCATCACTTCGCTAATACCAAGCCTAGCTCTTCTACTCGATAGCAGGGTCTTTCCAGATCTTATTATCCTCACCATGTCTGGGCCCAGATATTAAGCCCACAGGTGTTAAGCTTTTCAATTCTAGATCTTGAATGTTACAGACGCCGTGAAACTCCCGGATCCATATTTGAAGACTATGTTTACAACCCCCTCTCCCCCGCTCTGTATAGTCCCCGAGGATCTCAGGATCACGGGCACAACTATCGAGGAGCTTGGTATGGGGCCGCTGCAGAGCTCAGCAACTATTGCCCCGCAGTTGATGGCAGGGGTCAGTTGGTACTGGGTGCCAGATACTGTGTAGACACCCCTGACCTCAGAGATATATACGTTCCCATGGGTAGGTGCGTATATCTGGACTGCGATCATGAGCACAACCAAATTGCCAACATAGGATACGGATGTGACCTGGGCAGTTGCCCTGGGCTCGTATGGGGTTAAGATTGGTATAAGCGGGAGGTAGATCGATGCGAATATAGCAACAAGAATCCCTGCTGCGGCTGCTAAGAGGAGAGAGGCTACGACCTGGGATATTGCCCTCATCAAACAGACTCTCCAAAAAATATGTGGAGCTGTTATAAGGGCTAAATAGCTATGGCCAGAGACCGAGGGGTCTCAACAACCATGCAAGAAGTCTCAGGGCTATCGGGCCCTGGTCTGCCACCACGGTGATCTGGCAGACGTCCCCGGTCTGCTGCGGCGGTGTAATGATTATCGCCCTGTCGATGCCGAAGAGGAAGAGCAGCCAGAAGAGGAGCGGTGCCACCATTACTGAGAAGCTCTGCAGGAGGAACACTCCTCTCAAGACCTCTGCAACACCTCCTATGAAGAGCCCCAGCACTCCGAACAACGCCAGTATGATATATATGAATATCCCCAGCAGGCTGGCGAAGACCATCACGGATTTCAAGGTGTTCACGGTGTTCTGGTCGCATTGGAAGTTTATCTGTGCTGTGGCGGTTCCGAAGATCACGATGAAGGAGAGCATGAAAAGTATTGGTAGTACTCTTACCTCGAACCCACCTGCATACCCCGACTCCATTATCTTCCTAACTATCCTCCTACCCAGGATCAGCATTATAGCTGCTACTGCTATGGATGATACAGCTATGATTGATGCGAGCACCCCACCAATGCCAGGGATCTGGTAGATCATGGCAGATATGGCAAGCCCAGCTACGAGAAAGCCTACGCTAACAGCTATCACAATCATCCTAAACCTGTTCACAGCCCTTTCTACGCTCACATCCATCCCCATAGTATATGCTTGAACGTGTTTAGCGTGTTATGGAACCTCGAATATTGGTGATATCGAGTGGATCAGCGATCTCGTGCTGGCATCCACAATCCCTACGAGCCATACAGAGGGATCTGAATATGTATAGCTCCCCGAGAGCCCCACAAATACTGAGAAATCCACCCTGTAGCTGCCCTGGGACGATGGTATAGCCCTGCACCACCCACCGCTATTCACGTCGCTTGCAACGGTTAGGAGCATCGGAGCCTGACCTGAGAACACCGGGACTATGACGCAGACCAGGAGTGGCGATGGGTAGTCTGTGGGGAGGACGACGCTTGCCACGACCCTGACTATATGCCCGCTCACCCCGAACTGATACGCCCCCCTCACCAGCAGTATGAGCTTCGCAGCTGCAACCTGTGGTGGCGATACCTTCGACGCCGAGGAGACTATAGATGCTATTATGGGAGCTGCTATGGCTGCCATTATAACTGCTATGAGGAGGAGACCTAGGGCTACTACGACCTGGGACGCCACTACAACATCACCCTCGTGGTCTGCGATATCGGGTTTCCATCAGGGCTGCATGCTACGAATATGAGGTTCACCTGTGTCCCTTTCTGCCACCCTGATCCAACAATCTGGATCGATGCTTCAATGTACTGGCCAGGGTAGAGTATCTTGGAGCCGCATTGGGAGCCCGGGGTGTTGGCTGAGACAACATATACAGATGGGTCTGAAGATTGGTACCAACTGATCTGCGGAGGAGATGAAGAAGACGACGGCACAACATATAGGTAGCCCACGTAGATCGGTGTGTTCCCCACATTCTTAACACGAATAGTTATCGCTGCAGCATAGCCCTGAGGGGTTCCAGATGCGGCGGCCTCGAAGTAGAATGCGGGGCCAGATGTCAGGTATATCGATGATGTCATGATCATATATGCTATGGCAAACACGACTACTGTAAGCGACACTATGATCAGCACTGCAAAAACCTCAGAAGCACCCTTCAGCCTCACCTATATCTACACCTCGTAAGCATCTCACTAAGAACCTCCCTTGGGAGGATACCGGAGAAGGAAGAGCTGCCGCACCTGCGCCTGCCAGCCCTGCAGAGCTCCTCCTCAACTACAGAGAATATCAGGTTATCCAGGACTTTGACCGGATCCTCTGATGAGAACCTCCTGGCTATAGCTTTGATCTCCTCCTCGCTGTAGAGGCTTCTAAGGAGTTCGATCGCATGGTCAGGACTGCCACCCCTAGAAAGCACCATCTTAGCCTCCTCCACAACCCTCTTAAGATCTAGGAGTATGTATACCCCACACCCAACATGGATTATCTGCTTGCCAGGGCTCCCCGGCTTCGAGAGCTGCTCAAGTATCTCCCTAGCCATCTTCGCCGAAACCCCGATCTTTTCGGTCTTCTTCAGGTTATCGACAATCTTCATAGCTGTGGCCTCGGATATCGCCTTGTTCTCCTCTATATATCTGATTATCTCCTGATAGACCCTCTCCCTAGGCTTGAGAACTACACCCACCATGGCCCTCAAAATATATATCTCACAAATAATTGGGATGCTATCTAGATCCTTCATAGCTCAGGTATATCAGGATCGGGAGCTGGACACTCATCAGAACCTTCTTCTCCTGACCCCTGGTTGGCGTCTGATCTATGAATACCTGGCCAACAGTCAATATCCCCGAGAAGCTCTGGAAAATCGCCTTCTTCCCCTGGAACTTGAGCAGAAACTCGGGGGTGAGCATATATATTATTGGTGGTGGATCGCCTGCAACTGCCTTCTGATACACAGTATATGTCTCCACAACCCCGGGCTCGGCTGGAGGTATTTGGAGCCCCGTGTCGATCCTCTCTATCTTTAGCCCGGGCCCTATATCGCTAACAATGATCACAACGCCGAAGAACACGCCAGAGTATAGCCCGGTCTCGGAGCCCCCCACTTTATACATTATCTCCTGATAGTTGTTTTTGATTATTGCCTTTGTACACTTAGCATCTATGTTCGATGAGAAGTCCGAGTATATCATCCTTATGTTTGGAGGCCACTGGCCCCCGAGATAGGGCATCGGAACAGCGTCTCCCATCGAGTTCCCGAAGTATATATCCACAGCTATTGGTAGCTCGACGCCCGAGGGGTAGTAGCTGTAGTATGTGTAAGAGGATGGGGCTGCGAAGCAGGCTAGGACAGACCTCACATATAGGGTTACAACTCTCCCGTTTGGGAGTTGCTTCTGCACAGTCCCAGCGTCGATATCCTCTTTTGTGATCACAATCACGTTCCCCACCCTCTGGAGCGGGAACCTGTAGCTGGCCGAGTTCTCTGTTACCAATGTTAGGAAGCCGTCTACCTGGAGCACTCTCCCAAGGGATGAACATGTTGTTGATGCTGTGTATACCCCGTTATAGTCCGCCCCATATAGTCTCACCGCCTGGTACCACTTTTCACCGCTGGATAGGATCCTCTGACCCAGGTATATCTTAGTCCTATAATATGTGTCTCCCCCTTGGCACCCTGCTGAGAGCTCTAGATATGAGGATTTGATCCTGGCAGGCTCTGACCCGGTATTCACAACGCTAATGGCATAGGTATATGGATCCGCAGCGTAGACTGTTCCTGTGAGCTGCTCCCTGGAGAGCCTCGAAGCATAGTACGCAGCCTCCAGGATCCCTGTGCCAACATAGGATAGGAAGGCCAGGATCGATATCGAGAAGACGGCTAGCACCAGCAGAGAAGCAGCGGAGACGAGAACCTGGCTCAATACCAGCACCAGATATATTCATAGCGGGGAAAAGCTTTTCGAAGGAAGAAGTTTAATCTGGGATGTCCATGGCAGGTATAAGGCTTGCAGCATCAGCCATAATAGTTGCCCTGGCAGTCGCAGGCATAGCATCCGCTATAGCGATATCAGTGTACTACCTCTCCCTCTATCCAACCCAGTATGCATCCATAGAGAGGTTCCCCGGCCCCGATGCGATATCCGTCTCGGTCTTGGGCTCTTCAGGTGATGTGCTGGTAATAAACAGGGCTGGATATCCCTTCCAAGCAGCGATAATGGTCTATGCGTCTAACGGAACCACAGGCTCATACTACGGCAGGATCGTCAGGATACCCCCAGGGGAAAACACAATAACCATAACAGACCTTGTACCCCCAGGACTCAAACCAGATTTCACAAAGAGCTATATGGTCGTGGGCAGGCTCGCAATACCAATATCCAAGGGGATCAAAAGTCAGGAAGTCAGAGAGGGGCAGGCTGCTGCAGAGCAGCAGTATAGCTTCTCATCATATAGGTTCGGATCTTCGGGGAGCGGAGCCGTGAAGATCTCTCAGTACTGGGACAGCCTATACCTAAGCAACCCCCAGTACACAGTTGAGGGGAGCTATGCGAGGAGGACGAGCTACTGCGATCAGATAACCAGAGAGATAACCAAGAGAACCGGGGAAAGAGCAGCTGGCATGCTATATGGATCTTACTGTGGTTGGTGCTGTGCAGCGTGGGAAGCAACCACATGCTGCTGGTCATGGGGAGGATTTGAGTATTGTTATACCTGTTACATCTGCACATCACCAGGAGAAACGCCTTACTCATACGAAGTTGGCCCTGATAAGAAAGTGCCTGCGGTGAGCGATTATAGGGATTACTTCTGCACAAACTATTACTATGGATACTATGAGGACGTGTTAGCATATTTAAGAGGATCATATAGACAGCAGGACATAGCCATAGCAGTTATAAGGGGTGCGGAGTGGGGGCAGGGGGATGAGAGGAGGGGGTATCAATATCCCTCAACATATAGCAATTCCTACTTGGTCGTCACAGGAGATATAATACCAGTAGAAAACACTAGATATACCTGGGAGTGGTGGAACTACTGGGTAAAGACCAAAACAGTTACATATACAGTAGCTTTTGGGGGATGTCCAAACTGCGTCTCAGTAGATAGAACTGCTACCATATATGAGGAGTATTCGACGAAAATAGCGTCGGAGATCAGGTATGGATGTGAAGGCTATAACTATGGCGCAACTGACTGTAAGAGGGTGATGAGGATCGATGATATGGGGTCTAACATATCATACTCGTTCTACCCAACACCAGATGGGAGAGCAGAGGGGGTGGTGAACATCTCGATCAAAGCTCGGGTCACACTTGAAAACGACCCAAAAGCATTTGGTGACAGTATAAGGATACCTGTATCGCTAGCATTTGATATCATAGGTGGAAGAGCCATCTATGAAGTATCACTTCCAAAGCTTCCGAGACCACCACTGCTATATGGCGGTGGCTCGATAGCGATATACCCAACATCAATCACAGCATATATAAACAATGAGAGGATGGACATCTATTTCAGCATATGGAGCAGCGATCTCAACAAGGGCTATGTATCGCTGAACCCGGTCTCCCTGGCGCAGGGGAACATAGAGACATACACAGGATCAATAAACCTGGGAACAGCATCTCTAAGGATGAACACAGTTATTGATGTACCACGTAGTAAGATAACCACATGCTGGCAGACACTTATTTGTTGGTGCTGGTGGTGTTGGTGGTGCTGGACAACGACATGCGCATCTGCAGCTAATATTGAGATCAACATCACCCTCAAAATAACCATAACCCCGATTGCGGAGCTGAGATCACAGTAGAATTTTCATCCCTGATTTTTTAATATATTTAGTGGGGGATGTGGTTGAGTGTGTTAGATGCTTTATCCCAGGTCTATGCAGCTCAATGCAAGGTTATGAAGGGAGCCCAGTATCTGCTTGCGCTGCCATACTATATGAACAACCTGTGGGAACAGATATATCTGAGGGGTTTGAAGAATCTCAGCATGCTCGTAGTAGTCCCAAATATCCCTGGTGATGCACCTAAAATACTAAAGCTTACCGAGGGCAGAATACCCCTTAGGAGGACTATAAGGGCTATGAAGAGGAGGAACGCAACAACATACTATATAACACTGCCCGAGATGATGAACGAGATATGGGAATACATATACAAAAATGATATAAGGCTAGACCTAATAGTGTTTTTAAAACAATGAAATTGAAGATCTATAAATGTATTAGGCGAATTTTCCTCACAGCGTACACTTGATCCGAGAGCTCATGGTGAACATGGGCACTCAGGGGATTGAGCCTCCCGAGCCGGCGATCCCGGGTTCAAATCCCGGCCGCCGCACCGAGATGCCAGTTTTATTGAACAGGTCTCTACCTAATCGTTCCAAACCAGCCGTAAATCATCCGCGATCGCCATACCAATGGATCTCCAGCGGAGATTCGCCAGAATAGTGAGAAAGCAATTACTTGGTGATTATTCGATCTCGCAGGATTTCTCCCTTAAAGAGTGTTGTGAGCATTTCTGTAAGCCTTTTTTTCACTGTTTCACCTGATGGTGAGAGCATGATTATCTCTGTATCTCCCTCCGGCGAGAATTCCGAGATCACTTGGAGACAAGCACCGCATGGAGGGATTGGTTTATCGTGATCCGAGATCACATATACTTTCGATATTGTTCTACAACCTTCTGAGACAGCTTTAAAAACAGCCACCCTCTCAGCACACATGGAGAGACCATATGAGGAGTTCTCTACATTAACCCCATTATATATTCTTCCATCTTCACACATAACTATAGATGCTACCCTGAACCTCGAATATGGGGAGTACGAGTTTTTTATCACCTCCAACAGGATCTTCAGGATCTCCTTCTCATCCATACGATCACCACACTATTTTAGATAAACAATTAGTAATAATATCCACCGTAGATCAAGCTATTTATTATCGCTTTGTAATAATAAATAGTGGTGCCGCCGTAGCTCAGCTGGGAGAGCGACCGGCTGAAGAATACTCGGCAGAGACCGGTAGGTCCGGGGTTCAAATCCCCGCGGCGGCATATCTATAATGAACAGTGATCTTTGTAATAGGCGGCAAAAACCAAGCCATAGTCTACCGTTTCTATTTTATGAATTTTTATAAGGACCGATATTAAATCCGTAGTTCTACGAGAACATAGCCTTAGGCGGCGGCTATAAAAACCAAGCGTGTGGGTAAAGAGAGCCAAGGTGTGGGGTTTCCCAATAGCGACGAACTCAGAGAATCTATAAAAGGAAGTTACGAATAAGGGTCACCCGGAGCGTGTGGGCTGTTTCTTTTTGATATTCGTAGGACGTATCTATAAGCTTTGATCGATATGGTTTAGCTATGATTTGGTCCCTATACTGACTCTGGGTGGTGATGGGAGCAACGCTCCAAGCCATCCACTGGATGATCTCACAGTAGATAGAAGCCGCATGTCGTTAGGCTCAACAACCATTCATAAACCCGTAGGGTCGATCTACTATAGGACTGAAAAGAAACAAACGGGCCAAGAACACAGGTTCCAATGAAAGAGGCCCTGAGGCCTGACGAAGCCGAGGGTGTTTTAATCTATATGCTCTGAAAGGCTATGGTGTGCCGATGATAGCGTTACAAGGCTTGGAGGCTGTCTATTAATGCTCAATATTATAGTTGAAAACCGGCTTTTCTGAGCCTCTGTATTATTGTTTTCATATCTTCAAACAATTGTGCCAGTCTCTTGATCTCCTGGATGTTAACCTTGAGTTCTCCGTTCTCCACTAGATCTGCGTATCTAGCGAGATCTTCTACAGATTCTTCGGAACCGGCCCTTGCCTTTAAAACTATATGTTGTTCAGGTGCTAAGATTCTCACGCTAATACCGTCTAGGCTAATGATCCTTGATGCCTCTATGATCTCTGATGGGACGTAGAAGTCATAGAGAGCCTCATAGAGATCAACAGCTATTTCCTCACCCATATTTCTAATAATCAGAGAGGGGGTTCCGAGCTCCGTCGATCCTACATCCCATCCCATTTCATCGGCAATGCTTCTCAGGCTACTTTCAACAGATGCTAGGGATCCCTCGTATATATATAGATCCACGTCATCTTCAAAAACCCTCCGCCCCATAGCATAATAAATAGAGGTATTACCTATTATAACGAACCTAAGCCCTAAACCCTCTAGCTGTTTAAAGAGAGACACCAGATCCTCAAGCCTATACGCCGTCGATACCCCCACGATTCATGATCTCAAAAAGCTAATTAAGCATATGGATAGCAAAATAGATAAGAAAGATCCCATAGAGATAGATTCACATTAAGGTAAGGAATTCAGGCCCGTGTTTGTTGACATAAAAGCTAATATTATCACTTTAACCTTAGCTTCGTAAGCCTTAACCCCACCAGGCGACTCTACATATCATAATATTAGTCTCATATCACTATTGCGAGACTCTTTTCCATCCTATTGAACTTCTCTAGGCATCTCATAGCTTTACAGAGACCCTAGACAGTAGTGTTGGGTCTACTCTCAAAGTCTAAAATAATTAAGAAATACTCCTAATAGCAATACCCATAGGGCGGGAATGCTTTTATACATAACACATAGTTCATAGTATAGACACTGGATTTAGCTTGAGGCTCTATCTAACCTACGTGTTCTTCATGGTATCCATAGGACTTCTCGATGCCGTTACGATCTATAAGGCCTCTTCACAGCTAGGCGCAGATCCCATGTACCTAGGGATCCTGAGCTTCCTATGGAGCCTCTTTTACATAGTATCCACATTAGTCTTCGGCCCTCTCGGCGATAGCTATAAGATCAGGGTTCTTTCAGTGATAGCCTCTAGTTTAATGATCTCTTCTACGCTATCTATACTTTTTTCAGACAGTCTAAGCATAATAGCGATTGGATATATACTCCACGCGATCGCCTCTTCAGCGGGGCGCATAGCTATTTCGATCGATGTTATGGAGAACAAGGATCCTGAGGAGTGGGGATATATAAATTATATTTTAAAGGGGCTCTATTGGATCTTTAGGGGGGTATTTATATACTTCTCACTAGCAGAGGGGCGCCAAGACCTATTGGTAGCTGTAATAACCCTTATAGCATCTACACACCTGCTGGTTATTCCACAGGGGTTCTTTAGAAGGGCTATCTATAGGGCGGAGTTGATGTTGGAGAAGATCCATGGATCCATAGTGCTGAGAGGGCTTACAATAACATCTATACTTGAGAGAAGACCGGGCACCTTACACACTATAGAAGCGCTATGGGATCGGTTTAGAAGTGATAGGAACCCGCTCCTCACAGCAATATCGGCATCGATGCTTACAATGGCTTTTGAGTTAGTAATAACACCATCGCCATCAATACTTGTGAGAGAGACGGGTTCCCAGGGGCTTGCTGTGTATCTCTATACATCACCAATACTTGTGGGATTGGCAATAATAGTTACTACCCTGCTGTCAAGAGATCCTGACCAGAGGTTCGTAGGAAGAATCTCAGTAGTAATATCAATCCTATCAGGGCTCGCACTAGCAATTAGCTATAGGGATAATGATCATGGCATCCCTCTAGCATTTCCTCTCATAACCTTTACGTTGTCGTATCAATTATCCGAGCTCGATACTTATTATAAATACTCGTCCATTACAGCCGGCTATGATATAGGGAGATACCTAGCCATCAGGGAGATCGGGGGTTTGGTGGGCGGGTTGCTCTCTGGCTACATAGCTATGGTATACGGGTATATGGTTTCGATCATAGCTGGAATGATCTTAATAATTATATCCCAGATCGTGAGAATGCTATGAGAACGATACACAGGCCCGGCAGATCATTTAGTGAGTGTCAATAGGATCGGCTAGCCATAGCTGTTTATCTCATATAATTCCCTTTAGCTATATAGTATCTGGGTCTTGTTGGAAGACATCCTCGACCTTGCAGTTGACTACGCAAGATCTCTTGGAGCAGCATACGCGGAAGCTAGGTATCACAGGATAGAGGGCGGGAATATAAATCTAAGGGCTGATAAAGTAATAGGGATCACTTATAGAGCTTCTGAGGGCATAGGTGTTAGGGTTATATATAATGGTGCCCTCGCCTTTGCCTCCACCACCAGGCTTGATACCGAAGGTATAAAGAAAGCTGTCGAAAGGGCCGTGGCTACTGCAAGGGTTTTCTCGGGATCTATTAAGAGAAAGGCTGAGCTTTCCAGCGAGAGGCTTGGCAGATCCTCGTACGAGGTTAAGCCTAAAAAGAGCTTTGACACCATGCCACAGGATCTCAAGATCTCGTTTCTAAAAGATCTATATAAAGCAGCTCTAGAAACCCTGAAGCAGGCTAAATTACAATCACTCCTGACAAGCTATAACGAGACCGTCGAAGAAAAGATAGTTATTAATAGTGATGGAGCATATATAAAGAGCAGGCTTCCGAGGATAGAGAGCTTCATAAACATAGTCCTATCTTCACCAGAGAGGGGTACTATTAATAAATGGCTCGAGATCGGGGCTGTTAAGGGTCTAGAGCATTTTGATGAGATAAGGCTCGTTGACAGCCTGAAAGAAACCATATCCAGGATGGAGGATAACCTGTTCAGAGGTGTAGAGCCTCCTAAGGAGAAGGTCGATGTGATCCTAGGATCCGAGGTTGTGGGTCTCATCGTACACGAAGGGGTGGGACACCCTCTCGAGGCTGATAGAGTGCTTGGCAGAGAGGCCGCCCAAGCTGGGGAGAGCTATGTGAAGCCCGGGATGGTAGGTAAGGCGAGGATAGGTAATAAGTATGCAACAATAATAGACGACCCAACAATACCTGGATCCAGTGGCTACTACCTCTACGACGATGAGGGTGTACCTGCGAGACCAAAGATCCTATATAGAGAAGGCGTTATAGAGAACCTACTCCACAATAGAGAGACAGCACACACCATGGGCGTCGCAAGCAATGCATCGGCTAGAGCAACTAACTACGCCTCGGAACCCATAGTGAGGATGAGCAACACATACCTAGCCCCAGGGGATATGGGGTTTGAGGAGCTCATAGAGGATATAGATCTTGGTGTGTATATAAAGAGCAACATGGAGTGGAACATAGATGATACCAGGTGGCGGCATAGATACATAGGTTTAGAGGCTTTCCTAATAGAGAAGGGAGAGCTGACCAAGCCTGTCAGAAACCCCGTGATTGAGATAACAACAGGCGATCTCTTGAACAACATTGTAGCAGCTGATAAGAACCTAGAGTTCTTCCCAGGCATGTGTGGCAAAGGAGAACCAATGCAGGGGATCCCGGTATGGATGGGTGGACCAAACATCAGGCTCCCAAAAATATCCATCGGGGTGGCTCCCATTGAGTGAACCCATGGCCTTTGGAGATAGGATTGTTAAGAAAGCTCTAGAGGCTGGTTTTAGCGAGTGTGCTGTGCTCTTAAACAACATCGAGAGAGCAATGGTAAGGATTGCTAATAACCAAGCAGTCGTTACCCAGAACTGGGTGTCTGGAAAAGCCTCCCTATATCTGTCTGCTAAGGAGAGGGTATTTCAGCTATCTTTCGACACAACCAGCATTGATCACATTGAGAGAGCGGTCAAAGAACTAGCATTAGGTATAGATAGGGCAGAGAGATCCTTCCTATACGCACCCCTGCCAGACCCAGATCCCGGTGCAAAACCCCTGGAGGGCGGGTTCGATCGGAAGGTCTATGATATGTTGGAAAATCCCAGCGAGGTAGCTGAGATATTGATAAACACAGCCCTTAGAGAGGGTGCTGAGAGGGTTGCAGGGGTCATAGATCTGGGTGCTGAGGAGAGGTGTCTCGTAACATCTAAGGGGTTTAGCAGGTGTGAGAAGAAGACTTTCTTCATAACACATCTCAGATCTTTTGTTGATGAGGGCTCGGGTCACTGGGGCTATGGTTCCAGGTTCTATGATGCTAGAGAGGTTGAGAATGTGGCTAGAAGATCTGCTGAGTATGCAAGGCTATCGAGAACCCAGAGATCTATAGAGCAGGGGTTGCATGACACATTATTATCCCCCATGGTGTTTGGAGAGCTCCTGGGATCCGTGTCAAGGGGTTTCAGTGCCTTCTCATACATATTAGGCTTATCCTTCCTCCGAGGTAAAAAACCGGGCGATAAGGTGGCTAGCAACGCTCTAACACTTAAGGATAACCCTCTAAAACAAGACCTCCTAGGCTCCTCAGGCTTTGATGACGAGGGTATAGCGACCAGGGTTAATACTCTCATAGAGCGTGGTGTTTTCAAAACACTCCTCCACAATGCCAAAACAGCCAGCTATATGGGTGTGGGGAGTACTGGCAATGCCGGCTGGATCTATCCTAGACCATGGTCTCTCACTGTAGAGCCAGGTGATATGGGGGATGACGAGCTTGTCAGGGAGCTTAAGAGAGGGCTTATCATAACCAATAACTGGTATACTAGGTTCCACAACTATGTAGAGGGTGTTTTCTCCACTGTATCGAGGGATGCGCTCCTCATAGTAGAGAATGGCGACATAGTGGGTGCCGCTAAAAAGGTGAGGATAGCGGACACACTACCCAATCTCCTGTCGAGGATAGATTCTGTGGGCCGAACGCTATATAAGGTTAAGTGGTGGGAGATAGACGTCCCAGTAGAGATCCCGTTCGTATTGGTGAGAGGCTTGAGAATATCAGGCTAGATCAATAATAAGGGGGCTAGGATTTGGCAAGATCCCATCTATATGATGCCCACTGCCATCTCCACGAGTTCGGCGACCCTGAGATAGAGAGGTTTATGACTAATGGTTATATTATTATAGCTGTTAGCGATGATCTCAACTCATCCCTCAGAACGCTGGATATATATAGAAAATACGTGGACAACGTGATCCCGTGTGTCGGTTTACACCCGTGGAATATAGAGAAAGAGTCTAGGGAAAACGTAGATCGCTTGATAAACCTTATAGACGAGGAGAAACCGCCATGTATAGGTGAGGTTGGAATTGATAGGAGATTCCTCCCAGAATCGAGTTTTGAAAAGCAAACCAAGATCTTTGGAGCTTTTTTAGAAGCAGCGTCAAGCATAGATGCCGTTGTAAATATACATGCTGTTGATGCATGGAGAGATGCTTTGAGAATGGTGATAAGCTCAGGCGTGAAGAGAGCTATATTTCATTGGTTCAACGGACCTGAGGACGTGTTGAGAGAGATCATCGATACTGGGTATATGGTATCGATAAACGCTGCTATAAAGGTGCAGGATAAGCATAAGAGGATAGCGAGGCTGGCTGATCTCAACAATATTCTTGTAGAGAGCGATGGTCCTTATAACTATAGGGGTATAAGGCTATCCCCGGATATGCTGGGTGAAGCGTTATCTATAATAGCTGAGGTTAAGGGTATATCGAGAGAGGATGTAGAGAGAGCTGTAGAGAGGAATTTCAGGAGATATATTTACCAACAGGGTTAGCTGTATAGGAGCTTCACTTTATGGGATTTGATTAGTATATGTATGGTTCTATATATGAAGCCTTTTATACCGCTGCAGGGAAGGATCTCGGAGCACGTGGTGGGCATAGGATCTCTGAAATCGTTCCTACCACCCTTAACAAGCCCTATAAGGATCTCCTTTGTTATCGGTATTATTGAGGATCTACCACCATATATGATGTTTTTGCCGGGTACTATGAACCAGGATACTGATGAGTATGTCTTTAGATCCATTAGCGATCTTAGCCAGCCTGCTTGTGTGGAGTACATCCCGATAACAGCTATTCTACCCCTACTAAGCTTCCATATAGCTTTTGCAAACCTATAGCATAATCTACAGTAATTATCATAGAATAGTGTAGGGCTATCTATGCTTTTCAGCGTCTCAATAACAACCGGATCCTTTACCTCAACCTCAAGCACGAGCCCCATCTCCCCTATAGATTCCTCTATGGAGAAAAAAGGCTAAGGATCCTCTGAACCCTGCGGGCAATAGAATACATAGACCTAAGCCTGGTGCGCTCATTATTCCTGGATGATAGAAAGAATCTGAGGCAGACAGTGTGGAGAGAGAGCACAGCGTAGATATCAGCATAGTGATCCCCACATACAATGAGGCTGAGAATATAGAGGAGCTTCTCACAGAGATCAAAAGCAGCCTGGAGAGCGTGGGTATTGTTAGCTATGAAGTAATAGTTGTCGACGACTCGTCCTCAGATGGTACAGCTGAAATAGCTAGAGATGTTGCGGAGAGGTTAAAAATACCCGGGAAGATCATTGTTAGAAGAGGTCGCCGAGGCCTTACCAGCGCCATTATGAGGGGTTTCACAGAGTCTAGGGGTAAATATATTGTTGTGATGGATGCCGACCTTCAACACCCGCCGGAAACGATTCCAGGGCTTTTTGAGAAAGCCTCCAGAGAAGATCTAGATGTGGTTATAGCTTCTAGATATACTAAAGGCGGAGGGATCGAAGGGTCCCCTATCCACAGAAGGTTTATATCAAGGGTCGCTGCACTAGTAGCCAGGATCCTTATACCCCAGGCTAGGGGTATAAGGGATCCACTCTCAGGGTTCTTTCTAGTTAGGAGAAGCGTTATAGAAGGGGTGGGCATGGATGCTGTCGAGAGGCATGGGAGGAGTTTCAAGATCCTTTTAGAAATCCTTGTTAAAGGTAGGTATAGAAGGGTTGCTGAGTATCCATACGTGTTTAGACCAAGGAAAAGGGGGAAGAGCAAGCTGGGTATGAGGGAGAGTTTAGAGTTTGTGAAACAGGTTATGGAGTTAAGCGATTATAGACTTCCAAAGTTCATGGCAGTAGGGCTCTCAGGGGTTGTGGTTAACATGTCTGTTCTCTACATACTGGTCAGCATACTCGGGGTTCCTGTAATTATATCATCTCCCGTCGCGATAGAGCTGGCTACTATAAATAACTTTATCCTTAACGATAGGTGGACTTTTAAGAGGTTCAGGTTGATGGGCAGGTGGTATGAGAGGCTCCTCAAGTATCACGCAGCTGTAGGGCTGGGTAATCTTGTCAACTATGCTGTGGTTCTCGCACTCCATGGTATAGTTGGTGTTATGATCTCTAATATCGTTGGGATAGCCTTGGGCTTTGTTACTAACTATCTTGTCAGCTCTGAGTTTGTTTGGGAGGTTGCTAGGCACAAAGATAGGGATTATTAATGAAAGATAACACCTAGCAAATATGGTATAGCTTTCCTAATAGGATCCCGGCCTCTCTGGGATCATATCTCTTTTATCTCTCTCAATAGGCTAACATAGCTCTTCTCAGGCTCGCGGGGCTTAACTATATCGAGGATCAGGTATCTTATTTCGGGTAGGTTTTTCTTTATAGATGTTATTATATCCTCCTTTATCTCTTCAACCTCCTTTACAGTCATATCCTCTCTAACCTCGATCTGTATTATTGCTAGATACCTATCCGGGTCTATGATCATTGTTTTCGCATCGTTAACATCAACAACCCCTGGTGTTGAGAGGGCTATCTTTATGATCCTTGCAACAACCTCTTTTGGTGCTGAATGGCCTATAAGGGCTTCTATGCTTCTATAACCTATGTGAATCGAACCCGCGAGTATTGTGAAAGCTATAATGCTCGAGATATATATATCTAAGATCCTGTTGGAAAGGGCTAGAGAAGCAGCAGCCATTAAGTTCCCGGATAACCCCATGAGATCCTCGAGTATGAGTGGTCCAAGAACTATTGGGCGCCCCTGCTTGGATCTTATCATCCTTATAGCTATAAACATTGTTGTCACGTCGAATAATATTGGTACTGACATATAGACCCAAAACCCGCTGGAATTCATGGCAAGCTGTTCGGGGATGCTAAAGATCCGTATGTTCTCGGCTATTATCATGTAGAATATAGATCCTGCTAATATTATTGATGAGAATAAGCTCGATATATAGAGCACCTTTCCAACCCCAAATGGATAGCGGGGAGACGGCTTGGTTCTATATACCTGTGTTCCTATAAATAGTGTGAGGCTATTAGACGTATCTCCTATCGAGTGAAAGATCTCCGAGTAAACAGCTCTAGAGAAGGTGCTGCTAAAGATCATATATTTTATCACTATAGCTATCAAATTAAACAATATCGAGATCGCTACAGGATATCTCTCATCAAGTCTCAATATGGTTCAATATATACTTAATCTAGCAGAATTTAAGCGTTGTCAAAAACCCTTTTCGCATCTGAAAAGCAGCAAGATGGAAGAAAAAACATGAGACGATTCTAGGTAATATTAACCCTCTTCCCTGCTCTGTTCTTGAATCTGTCCCGGAACCACTACCAGCTTTGCTTCTAACAAGGCCTCTATTATTGCTTCTACAGGCGATTCCACTTCTGACGCGTCTAGCTTGAGATCGTCGGCAGTCTTGTTTATAATATCACCCACAGTCCTTGTACCGTCACAAAGGGTCCATATATAATAAGCAGCCGGGTTTAGTGCGAACGCTTCATCCTCGCTGAGCGCCACGATGTAGTTCTCTCCCTCCATACCCACATGCTCTCCCTGCTTCAGGGGTTTCATGTCACGACCAATCATCACTCCTCACCCCTCCTAAAACCGCCTCTTCTAAAGCCCCTACTACCTCCTCTGAAGCCTCCTCTCTGAGGCCTATAGTCCTCGGGCGCTTTAACGAACTCCTCAGGCACTGCATCTGCCTGTGGGATGCTCTCATCCTCAACCACCTTGAGCTCTGTCTTGGAACTCACATTGATCTGAACCTCTCCCTTATATGCCGATGTCCAGGCATTGGTTATCTCGACAACTTCTCCCTCTTTCAGAGTACCAGCGTGTTTACCCCATAGTGTTACTTTAACCCTTCCTGTCTCGTCGCCTATTACAGCCTCACTTATTGTTCTCAGCCCGCTCTTTGTCTGTATTGTTCTTGAGGGGGTTACTGAGAGAACCCTACCCCTTACATTCACATTCTCAGTTCCGGGTTTCAGTTCACCTATTTTTAGACTCGGTTTCGATTCCAACCCTTTCCAACTCCTACTACGTGTATATATAATACCACTAGAAAGCTTATAAATACATGGGGGCTTATACAATCGTCGTTACATCCTGGCGTTTAGCTTTTCTAAAGCTGAGATATCAATCTTATCCGCAGGGATCCCTTTTCCTTGAAGGTTTAGAATAGGATTTCTATCTGGTGTATTACTATCTATTGATACCTTTACAAATATATTTACACTGTTTTCCCGGAACCTCGTCTAGGGTATTTAGGTTAAATGAACCTTATACGGGTCGGCGATCGCTATGGAGCTGAAGAGATCGTTGTGATCATTGATAATAATCTGAAGTATATTGGGGAAATCACTGGGTCTGTCTTTAGAACCAGTTTTATTGATCTCCCTGTAGTTATGCTTGGTGGCAGGAGGTCTCTCTCAGCATCCGCATATGCTACAACCACGCTGTGTTCATCCAATCCTAGAGGTTCTTGAAACTCCTGTGCGTCATGGATCACGAACTTACCATGCCCGTCTAGGAGGAGGCCTTCGAAGAAAGATCTTGAGACACATGTTGCTACCAAAGTTACACCATCCTGGATCTTTGTCCTTATCTCTTTAACCACCCCCCCATACTCCTTAATCATACCGGGTACGATGGGACCGAGATCTCTCAGCTCATTCAAGATCCTTGCTACCCTTGGGGATAAGGCTCTCTCGCTAGACACTTCAAGTATTGCTCTTAGGGAGAGTATGTGGTGTGCTAGCAGGATATCCATATCGCTCGGGATCTCGATTACCTCGAAACTGTTTCCAACATTGTTACCTTGCTCCTTACCTGTAGACGCTGCTCCGGACTTTATAAAGATCCCTCTCAGTCCGAGGAGGGATAGGCTTTTGATATGCCTAGCTATATAGCCTTTCCAGGGCTCTACTGGATTATCATAGACGATCAATCCTAGATCGTTCTCCCCTTGGATCTCGTAGTAGGGGGCTATGTATCGTGTAAAGAAGCCTAGGTCTGTGTGGTAGGCATTTACCCTTCGTAAGAGGGAAAAAGCTATTGTAGATAAACAACCTGGGCTTCTAAGCCATCCAGATGTGAGGAACGCTATATTGTTTTTCTCTCTGATCTCTCTAGCAATACTTTTATAAGTCTTCTCAACATATCTTGAAATACTGTTTACATGCTGGGCAAGCTCTTCAACAGTATTGAAGATCATGTTTTTATTACCCTTTCCAAGAGCTAGACTAGAGCCGTTTTTAAAGCCTCACAACAGCTGCAACCATCCTTCTGGGGCTCGGGGGGTAGCTGTGGTATTAATTCAGCCAGGATCTTTTTAGCCTTATCAATATTGCTCGCCATAACCCTCGACACCTCCTCAGCTGTTACGGGCCTTTCTGCCCATACATCGTAGTCCGTGACCATTGCTAGTGTTGAGTAGCAGATCTGGGCCTCGCAGGCAAGGTTAACCTCGGGGACAAGGGTCATTCCGATTATATCAGCCTTAAAAACCTCTCTCCACACTCTCGACTCGGCCTTAGTGCTAAATCTGGGGCCTTCTATACATATATAGACACCCCCATCATGGATCCTATAGCCCAGCCTTCTCCCCACATCAACTATTCTGCTGCGTAGGAATTCGCAGAAAGGCTCAGCCATAGATATATGGGCAACCTGGGGCCCGTCGAAGAATGTATAGCGCCTTGATTTTGTCATATCTATGAACTGGTTAGGAACCACCAGATCTCCTGGCATATAGTCCTCTCTAAGACTCCCCACAGCACTCACAGCTATTATGTATTTAACCCCGAGACTCTTTAAAGCCCATATATTGGCTCTATAGTTTATCCTGTGAGGAGGTATTCTGTGACCCCTACCATGCCTCGGTAGAAAAGCAACCGCCTTTCCCCCATAGTTTCCGATCAGTATGAGGTCGCTGGGCTCCCCATAGGGCGTGTGGATCTTTATCTCCTTCGCATCCTTAAGAAGACCTGGATCGTAGAGGCCAGAACCCCCTATGATCCCTATATCCGCTCTGTAACCCGGGCTTAGCATTTCAACACCAAGATATATTGCTGGCTGGTAATTAAAACACACACCTCTCTTCAAAGGGATATCCAACAGGCATGATCAGGACAGGGATCTCTGAGACGCAGTCTGCTCCAAGGAGTTCGCATAGCTCTTCCTCGAAAAAAGCGCCTACGGCACATGTCCCAAGACCAAGGATCTTTGACGCTATATAGAGGTTCTCACCAGCGAAACCAGCATCTAGTAGAGAATACTTATAACCTCTAGAGCCGTATTTCCAAGCAGATCTAGCCCAGAATATAGTGATTATAATATTGATCGGTGCTTCGGCAACGTGATCCTGGTCGAGAGCTATTTCCGAGAGAGTCTTGCTATAATCACCCAGTTTTAAAGGATCGAGGGAGTGGTTGATAAAAATATATCTATAGATCCCCTGTGACAGACCTGCCACATTGTTAGCTGACAAATAGATCTCAACTGGCTGTAGAGCGCCAGCACTTGGAAAAGCCCTTAGAGGATAGAGATCATAGCCATATATACCTTCCTCCCACTTGGTTACGCCAAAGGCTATGTGGAGTAGTGAGGAGAGAACCTCGAGCTCTACTGGCTTGTTCTTAAAAGATCTTATAGATCTTCTGGCCAAAAGGATCTCTGAAGCGTCAGCCCCTTTTGGTACCATGGGCTTGGGGAGGGCGATCTCCCTCCCACTACCTTTACGAAAACCAGGCATGGGTTCGATCTTATATACCGCTCCTCTCTCTATATAATCCCTCCTCAGCCACGTGACTCTATCTAACTTTATAATGCTACTATAATGTTTAGCTAGCCACGAAACCATATATCCCCCGAAACTAAGCTTGGCGAGAGAGTATAAAACAAAAAGACGTGTAGAGTGTTATATTTTATTAGCTGTTTATTTCTATTTCTCCTCTTCCTCTTTCTTCTCTTCCTTCTTACCCTTCTCCTCAACACCCTTGGATCTAGCAGCAGCTATAAGATCATCTATCCTCAGAATCAGGGAAGCTGCCTCTGTGCCCGCCTTTATAGCATTAACCTTTACACTCAGTGGCTCTACAACGCCGAGACTCTTCATATCCGCTATATCTCCCTTGAACACATCGATCCCGAACCACCCGCTGATGTCTCTATTCTTAGCCCTCAGCTTCATTATATAGTCAAGGGGATCTAGACCAGCGTTCTCTATAAGGGTTATCACCAGACCCTCTACAGCTGATGCGAATGCCTCTATGGCTAGCGACTCCTTGCCACCAACCTTTGTAGCATAGTCTCTCAGATACATTGCAAGCTTTATCTCAGTGGCTCCGCCGCCGTAGAGAACTCTGCCATCCCTGATCGCGTCTGCGACGGCACTCATAGAGTCTCTAAGGCTTCTCTCAGCCTCATCTACAAGTCTTTCAAGACCTGCTCTTAGCAATATGCTAACGCTCCTCGGGTTCTTGGTCCCCTCAACGAAGACCATCTTATCCTCGCCAACCTTTCTCTCCTCTACAAGCTCTGCATAGCCTAGGTCTTTTTCTGTTAGATCCTCTATATTGCTAACGATTCTTCCTCCTGTTGCTCTCTCGAGCTTCTCCATATCGCTCCTCTTAACCCTCCTAACAGCAAGAATACCCTTCTTAGCTAGGAAGTGCTGGGCAACATCATCAATACCCTTCTGACAGATAACAACATTAGCAC
>DATMAU010000036.1:0-3466 GCA_035559775.1 Sulfolobales archaeon | reverse complement strand
TGTTAACATACCCTGGGCCCAGGCTGTGAGGGAGGATGGTACTTTCAAGAGCGTGGATGAGCTGAGAGCCCTCTACGAGAGTAAAGGTGTTACGAAGGATAAGGAGGTTATTGTCTACTGCAGAATAGGTGAGAGAGCTGCCCACACGTTCTTCGTACTCAAAGAGATCCTGGGATACCCCAAGGTCAGGGTATACGATGGTAGTTGGAGCGAGTGGGGCAACATGGTGGGTGCGCCTATAGAGAAGTAAAGAGGGGGAAGCGATCATCGTGGCAAGGCTTAGAACAATAGATCTTGGGGATCTAAGCATACTCTGCAGTACATCAAGGATCGGGGAGATAAGGAGAAGAGTGGTTGAGATCCTAAAACCTGGAGAGGAGGCTGTGGTGGTTACAAGGGATCCCGAGACATGGTATGCCCTAACAAACCTTGGAGACGAGCTTGGGTATGAGTTGATAGAGAGCTCTAGAGATTCTGAGGGGAGGTATCTGGTTAGGATAAGGATGAAAAACAGCTAATCAAGATCTTAAGATCTGGGAGGCCCTATCTCGACAGGAAGATCTTTTCTAGAGGAATATTCATAGAAAGATTCTGGGTAGAGCCTCACATCACCAAGCCCCTTTATCTTCTTAAGAACAAGCCATGCAACCGCTGCCCTCTCACCTGAGGAGCAATAGGTTACTATCCTCCTATTACCAGCAATCCCCGCTATGCTTGATAGCCTCTCAACAGCCTCTCCATCCCCCAAAAGAGCTCTTAGAAAGACCATGGGGTCTATAAGCACAGAGCCCGGTATCCTCCCCGGCCTTGGGGTTGTCTGCATACTCCCAATATGCTCTTCATAGGTTCTTACATCTATTAGAACTGCTTGATCCTCGCCCCTAGCTATTCTGATCACATCTTCGAGAGAAGATCTTATATCGTTCTTAATGATCGGTCTATACTCCCTTGGCTGGGGTTTTGTAACACCTCTCTCTAGGGGGAGCTTCCTCGCCTCCCACTCCTCCATCCCGCCCTTAAGGAGATAGATCTCCTCCTGCCCCATATACTCTAGATACCAGTATGTATAGCAAGCTATCCCTATGCTTGTCCTATCATAGGCTATAACCACGCGATCCTCTCTCGAGAGACCGTTCCTCCCAAGGATCTTTGCAATCTCAGAAGGATCCTTAGGCTTTGATGGCATACCCTTCTCATGCTCTGTGAAGTCCCAGAAGTAGAGCCACAGAGCGCCAGGTATGTGGGCTCTAGCGTATTTAGAGAAGGGTCTTATATCAACAACTACTAGAGAGCCTTCACGAACCCCTCTAAGGGTCTCTTCAGCCTCTATGAAGATCCTCTGCACCACTACCTCTCCCCATAGATCCTTCTCAGCTCTTCAGCAGCGATCCTCATGGATCTCAGTTTATTGAAAGCAGTCTTTGGAGTGTTTACGGGAGCCTCTGCGAAGGTGCCGAAGCCGCAGTCAGGGTTTAGATAGATCTTCCCTGGATCCATGAACCTCAGGATCTTCTCAACCCTGGCAACGATCTCTGAGGGTTTCTCAACCTCATCGGTCCTTGGATTAACGACACCGAAGCCGAGCTCCTTATCCCCTATATAGTCCCTCAGAGCCTCAACATCGCCAGCCCTCGGTGTAGCGAACTCTAGTACGAGCTGCTCAGCCTTGGTTTCGGCTAGGTAAGGCATTAGAGGTACATAGTCTCCTTTGAGGAGGGCATCCTCCCTCCTACTCCAATTACCCCTGCACACATGGATCCCTACCTTTATGCCTGAGACCCCCTTTACAGCCTCGTTTATGAGCTCTACAGCGAACTCAAGCTCCTCCCTCGGGTTCCTCCTGCTAAACAGGGCTGCACACATGAATGTTTGCTGCGACTGGTCTGGCCCGTAGACCACTTCGCTCAACACCGGCTCGTCGAGCTGGACGAAGAATACACCTAGATCTCTCAGCGCTATTATCTCCTCCCTCAGGATCTTGGCATACTCGTGCCCAAGCTCTTCCCTAGATCTGTAGTGCTTATCACTTATCCCGGGAACCCAGCTGGATCTTGTGAGTAGATATGGTCCCGGAAGCGGGATCTTGATCAAAGCCTTAGTATGGTTCTTTAAGAAAGAAGCCTCATCCCTAGCAATACCCCTCGGCCCGACCTCCAGCCTCGAGGTTACAACCGGGTTTCTGATCGAAAATGCCGGGACGTCGAGGCTTCTCAAAACAGTCTCAAATCTGGACTTATCAGGCACGAGATCAACTATCTCTGCCACTGTTTTTAGCTCGATACCGCGGATCTTGTCGGCAACGAAGGAGTAGAAGTTATCCCTCCTCTGCTCACCATCGCTAAGGATCTCGACCCCAGCATCCTCCTGATACTTAACAGCTAGGAGAACAGCCTCATCAGCTATCGAGTCGAACTCCTCCTGAGAGATCTTCCCCTCCCTCTTAAGCCTCAAAGCCTCGAGGAGCCAGCGGGGTCTTGGCCAGCTTCCAACAACGGTTACGGGGAACAGGGGTAGCTTGGTCATGGTCTCACCTCACAACCTTCACTTCTGGGATTACCTCCACGCTCCTAGTAAGAGTGTTGCCGACAGGTGAAGTTTTAACAGTCTCCTCCCATATCTCTCTTATCGTCCTCTCATCAGCCTCCGCATCTACATACGCCTTAGCATAGATCCTCTTATAACCTGGATGCCCCTCACTCGATAATCCTAGGAAGACGAGGATGTTGTCAATCTCGCCCTCAAGCGCTATCTCCAGGTTCCTGACCCTCACACCCCTCTTTGTAGCGTTAAGTATAAAGCCTGTTGCATAGCAAGCGCCGAGGGCTGAGATGACATATTCAACAGCATTGGGGCTTGAATCAGGGCCCCCTAACTCTGAGGGCTCTGAGATTAGGAAGGAGTGGTTCCTAACATAGGATCTGAAGTTAAAGCCAGAGCCAAGCCATCTCACTCTAGCACTCCACTTATTTATCTTCGAGACAAATTCTTTATTCTCGCCTGCTTGTTTCAACAGCTCTCTCAGTTTCTCAACATCTATCCCATTGATCGTTTCCCCCATACTACCGCCTCACACATATTATCTTATTCGGCTAATAAATAATTATATAGAGTTATTTTTATAATGATGTCCGAGATATAGGAAGCTTTATTTACTATTATATTAAGTAAAATAAGCCTCTTTTCTTATCTCTAAAAAATACATCATGAGAGAGAATATGCGTATGGATTGGAAATAGGGGTTTCCATCAATAAGCTTGGTGAGAAGCTATACAGACTTGACGCCCGAGGCTATAGCCTCCCAAAAACAGTTAAAGGAATAAGGTACTTAGGCAAGACGTCACCTTTCAACCTTTACCTCAGGGACTATCTCTACACTCCTAATCAGTGTGTGCCCAACAGGCGAGGTTCTAACAGTCTCCTCCCATATCTCTCTTATCGTCCTCTCATCAGCCTCCGCATCTACATA
>DATMAU010000035.1:0-14744 GCA_035559775.1 Sulfolobales archaeon | reverse complement strand
GGGCTCATACCCTGGCTTATGGTTGACGCTCTAGGCCTCCCATGGGGGGTTGGGTTCCAGGAGATGGCTGGTGTTATCCTAGCCCAGGTTATGGCTCTATACCCCATAGCCTATATCAATATAAGCGCCTCCATGCTCTCCCAAGATCCTTCGGCTGAGGAGCAGGCTGAGAATCTTGGTAGCAGGGGTTTCAGGCTTTTCAGAACAGTAACCCTCCCCCTATCAACCCCGGGCGTTGTTGCTGCTGCATCCACGATCTTTATACTAAGTCTAGAGGATCTCGGAGGCCCTATAGCCTTCAAGTTCAGGAGCACGATATCCTACGAGATCTTCTCATCCTTCAGGAGCGAGGCGGCTGCAGGCTATATAAGCCCTCTAACAGCCTTCTTAGGACTCCTCCTCCTAGTCATAGCCCTCTCCGTCTTTATAACCGTTAGAGAGATCTCGTCTAGAAAGCAATACGTATTCATATCGAGGGGAGGGGGCGGCTATAATAGGTTTAAAAAGCTCGGATTGAAAGGGCTTCTAGCAGTATATCTGCTAGCATTCCCCTTCGCGATCTTCACATCCCTCCCACAAGCAGGGGTAGTTATATTCGCACTAGCCGGCCCTGCATGGCTTAGAAGCCCTCTCCCCCAGGAGATCAGCTTGGGGCATGTTATAGAGATGTTCCAAGACCCCGTAGCTATGAGGGCTCTCCGCAACTCCCTACTATACTCTCTAATAGCCCTTGCATTAATGATACTCCTCTCAGTATCGATAGCATATGCAGCCCAGAGGTTTAGAAACCCCTACACGCTAGCTATAGACTCGATAGCAATGAGCTCTCTATCGATACCAGGGCTCGTGATAGCCCTTGGTTATCTATATTACTTCATGGATCTATCATCCATACTCGGGTTCAACTACCTCGACAGCGTTGAGGCTATAGCAGCATCGATTATCATAGCCTATAGTGTTAGGAAAGCTCCATTCATATTAAGGGCAGCCTATTCAGGGATCCAGCAGATCCCTGTGAGCCTTGAAGAAGCTGCATCAAACCTCGGCTCAGGGAGAGCTAGGATCATAGCCAGTATCACGCTACCCCTAGCAAGGCTAAGCATAGCTGGAGGCTCCCTACTAAGCTGGGTCTATGCATTCAGCGAGACAAGCGTCTCGGTAACACTTGGTGGATTAGCGGGTGTTGGTATGAACCATGCAGCACCAATCACATTCATCATGGGCGACTATATACTAGGAAGGGTGCAAGCTATAGCCGTTGTAGCATCGCTCGGGGTTATTCTAATGATGGTTGAGGTGATAGCGATAAGCATTGCGAGCTACCTAACAAAACAGAGACTCGCTGTGATCAGCATAACATAGATTCTAAGCTATTACAGCATTTATAAAGCCACTCAGTCACAGGATCTATCGACAGAGCCCGTTGAAAACCGCTCCCAGCTTGAGACTCGAGCTTGGTTATTGGTTTTTCAGCTTGATACTAACAGATCGTTAGTATCGATCGTGAGCTAGCCTTTTAAGACATGGAACGCCGTTGATCATGGTGAGTATATGAGATCTATAGCTATTGTGGTGTTGCTAGCCGCTGTCTCTATAGCTATTCTGATCCCTAGCATGGCTGTAGCACAGGCTATGTGGGGCGGTTGGGGCTTTATGATGAACACAGCATATAACGGCTACTCTAAGGCTGCATCATCCTACGGCGGTATGATGGGAGGCATGGGCAATATGGGAGGAATGATGGGTATAGGGACTTGGAGCGGCTATATGGGTAGAATGGTTGGTATGGGAGGAATGATGGGTACTAATTACACAGAGATCACCGTCTCTGGGATCTTCCTGGTAAATAAAGATATAGAGGATATGGAGCACATGGCCATCCTAGATTCTGGTAGGAATAGATACGCATTAATCCTGCCCTCAGAAGAGTGGGTTCTCAGAAGTCCTAACGGATCTATAACGAGGATAGATCTTGAAGAACTGAGAGAGACGCTCAACGCTACTAGGGTTACCATCAAGGGTATCTATATAGGGAGTATGGAGGATATGATGAGCAGAATGATGGGTATGATGCACGGTATGGGAGGAATGATGGGAGGCTACGGAGCCCCAATGTGCCATTCAACACAAACCATGGGGATAAGATCTACTGGGATGCCGATGATGCCAATGGGCATGTATGGTATGGGAGGAATGGGTGGAATGATGGGCGGTGGAATGCATGGTAATAGTGATGAACAAGATGAAGAGGATCATGACCATATGGAGGCATGCATGATCATGATGACACTACCCCACGTAGTAGTTACAGAGATAAAGTTTAACGGATACACAGCAACACCATATGAATAAAAAATAATAATCGAAATGTAGATATATAAATAGTTTTTTATAATTATTAACAAAGATAATTGTTTTTACACTTTATAAAATGGTATGGGTAACCTGGCCAACACTTAGCTCAAATCACGCCTATTAGGATCGTTTTACCGAGCATGATAAATCACGATAATAATATAGATCTATACTTTGGCTTTATCTAGATATATTAGTTCTCATCTATAAATTAACTTGGAGTTGTTTTTGTCTCTCACGCTCCCAGGGCCTCTGGATCTTCCATTGTTGGTTTTCGAGATCTTCTCTCTAGCACTGATCCTAAGGATCTGTATGAGTCTTTATAGAGTTTCTAGATATGCTTTCGATGATAGATCTTTATTGCTCTTCACAGGCTTCCTACTCCTCGCACTATCCCTCCTCCTCTCGATTGTTTCTATCTTTATAGATGATCTTTTTATATTCTCGTCCCTCGTATTATTCTCAATCTACGCTTCCCTCGCTGGATATATATCAATCCTCTCAGCAAGATTCCTCGGAGAACCAGTGCTACTAGCCATAGCCCCGCTAGCACAGTACTACCTCTACGGAGAACTAGCATCAATGATATTTTCAACAGTAATAGCCCTGGGTTCTAGGTCTAGGCTCGTATTAACAGGCTTCCTACTACTATCCTTGTCACATCTTCTAAGACTCCTCTCCATGAGCCTTGCACAGCCGCTCCTCATCCTCCTACTACCAGCTGCAGAATTACTCAGAGTCGCCGGATTCCTCGCACTATCCCTCGGAATCGGTGGTGCTAAGTGAAGAAAAGATCGAGAGCGAGGATTGTTTACGATATTCTCAACCACCTAGCATTCAGAGGCTCAACAACCATCACAGGGGTAAGCTATATAGCCAGAATGCCCTATGATAGGGCTGAAGAGCTGGTGATGGATCTTGAGAAGAGGGGGCTTGTTAAGGTTACAAAGACAGAGAGCGGTAGAATAGTATCTATAACAGATAAAGGATTGAAAGCCCTAGAGGATCTTGAGAAGGCTATAAAGATCCTTGAGAAGCTAGGTCTAGACACCACATAGATAGATCAACGCTAACATCATATTCACTCCCACAGGATCCCCCATAGATCTAGATCTGTGCGAATATCTCCCACAGATGAATCTATATCTATGTTAGATTGCATACAAGCCTCTGAAGAATCAGCAAATATACAGGATAGAAACCCTTTAGAGTCGCAGTGATACCTTTAATAAAATTATAGTGATATTTTTATAGGTGATGATATGGGTGCTGCTGAACATTACCTAAGTCTCTATAAGAAATACCTAGGAGAAGCTGAAATCCTCATCCTCAAGGGCGATTATATACAGGCAAGTGAGAAGCTTTGGGGCGCCGCTGCCGAGATCGTTAAGGCTGTTGGTGCTTTGAGAGGGGTTGAGCTGAAAACCCATGCGGATCTTTTCCGTTATGTTGCGAGGCTAAGAGAAGAGCTCAACGATCCAGAGCTTATAACGCTATTCCATGTAGCTAATAGCCTACACCAGAACTTCTACGAGGGAAACCAGCCTCCTGAATTCGTTATAAGCGGGGCTGAAGCGGTGAAACGGCTGGCAGCAAGGCTTGAAAAACTAATCCGGCAATAGGTCTCTCTGAACTGTTTTACTCTTAACAAGCTTTTCATTCTATGTAATTAGCCATTTAACCTGCTTACAGGCTTGCTTGTTTTGAGATCTCTCTCTTGGGTGCATTTTAACCGCGCTAGCGGTTTTATATTAGACGGCTATGGGAGTCTATAGTGATTTTGAGAGACTCTGGATCTGGGAGTCTCTTGGTGATAGGCTTGAATGGTACCTAGGGGTTTCTGTGAATAGGTATCCTGCTAAATACCTCATAGCCAAGAGGGTTGAGATTCCTGTGGGGGGTTTCGATGAGATCGGGTCTGTTGATAAGGGGCTTGAGATCTATAAGAGATACACGGAGGATTTTCTAAAACTCTGGAGGGATGTGAGGAACGGTGAGGATATCTCGAGGCTCGAGGTTCCGAGATATAGTCTCCTAGACCTTGCCAGGGATCTTGTGAGGGCTATTGTTAGAAAATGCATTTTCTGCAGATGGAAGTGCGGTGTCGACAGGGTTGAGGGTAAGAAGCTGGGGGCCTGTATGCTTACAACAGAGAGTAGGGTTGGGTCTTATTTCCACCACTTCGGTGAGGAGCTCGTTTTTAGAGGAACCCATGGCTCTGGCACTATATTCTTCACATCCTGTAACATGAGATGCCTCTTCTGCCAGAACGGGGATATATCGAGGGATAGGTTTAACGGGATCCCCTACACGCCGAGAGAGCTTGCCCAGATAGCCTTCCTCCTAAGGATAGAGGGGTGTCACAATATAAACTGGGTTGGGGGCGAGCCTACGATCCATCTCCACTCGATCGTTGAGGCTATATGGTACCTAGCCAAGGAGGGGTTCAGGCTAATGCCCAGAGGATCCGAGCTGGATAAGATCCTCATGGCAAAGGCTGACGCTTACGTACCATACCCTATGGATAAGAGGTTCGCACTATATAAAGGAGAGTTCAACGCGCCAATGCTCTTCAACACAAACATGTTCCTATCAGAAGAATCAATGATCCTCCTCAGACCCCTCATAGACATATGGCTCCCAGACTTCAAATTCGGACCAGGGAGATGCTCGGTAAGACTATCAAGAACACCATGGTATTTCGAGACAGCAGCGAGAAACCATAAAATGCTCTACGAATGGGGAGAGAACATGGTTATAAGACACCTAGTAATGCCAAACCACATAGAGTGCTGCACAAAACCAGTGCTAGAATGGATAGCCAAAAACATACCAGGAACCCCTGTGAACGTAATGGATCAATACAGACCAGAATCATATGCAGATCCACACTCACCCCACTTCGACCCAGATGCACATGACATAGCTAGAAGACCAACCAGGGAAGAGATAATAAAGGCATGGACATACGCAGAAGAACTAGGACTAAACTACCGAGAAATAACATTCGAGAAAAAACTATCAAAAAGAGCAATAGAAGGCCTCAAAGCCCTGATCCAGTAATCCTAACCCCAAGCCCTACCACTCTAAAGCTTTAGGATAAAATAAAAGATCTTATGATCCTACATAGAGAGAAAACTATCTGAAAAACTTTTAGAAACATCCTAGAATAGAGCAGATTTTCTTATACCAACATAAAGGGAAGAGTAGCAAATCTTGAGGATCAAGCGTGCGTAGAACCTTAAGCGTGTTTCTAACTGAATAAAATAGACTGAAAACTAAAGTGGTATGTATTTCAGCGATCAAGGATCTCCGTGTTTTTCTAATTCCTGAAGGAAGCTTATAATGGTAGTCAATCTTTGCTTGCAAACTTTGAGCGCCAAGAATAAGCTTATTAGATCGTTTCTTTTTATTTCGACAAGCGATAAAGTAGGTATAGAAATCCCTTCTTTTGCTAAATTCTTTATGATACCGTTGGTTGCTTCTATTAGTGAATTAACTTCCTTGATGACATCCAGTATTCTAGTAAAGACGCCTGCAAATGCAAGCGGTATCGATTCTACTATTAAATTAAATAATCCAGCAACGAACATTGTAGGAAGTGGTCTACCTTCTTTTAAAGCTGTTTCTATTACTTTTTTCATCTCCGATTCTATATCTGGCATTTTATTTAGCAAACCATCTATTTCATTTAAAAGGCTTTGTGCTATTGGCAAATTAATCCTAGCTGTTAAAGCTTGTCTTTTAAGCTCTTCTTTACGTATAAGTGTACCAGCAGCTTTAGCAACAGCTACAAGTGTCCTTCTCATGACTTCCTCATATTCTTCAGAGATCCCAAACATCTTTTTCACCTTTACCATTGCTTTTACGACTGAACCATATAACGAAAGCCGCTAAAGCAAAAATACCAATAATTAGAGCCAACGGTTTCCATCTAGTTAAAGTTTTGGGCACCGAAATGTAGCTAGGGTCTGGAGGAAGAGGGCCTAGAGCTTTGAAAGGGATATTGTATTTTCTCAGGATATTAATCAGATAGCCATAGTAAGGTTTCACATCGTAAGGATGCTCTAAATATTCGCGGGATAGTTCAACTTCAGCGTCAAGGGTGTTGTCTTTATAGCCTCTTACATGAACTTCGATATACTCGTTTAGAGACTTGACCAAACCAAATACTTGACCATCTTTCCAGGTTTGGAAAATTCCTGCATCGTAAAATCCCTCCTGAAGTAATATTTTCTTTACAGTCTGTAAATCTGTGAAAATCTTTAAAAGACCACCTATTTTCTCTCACCTCCGAATATTAGATATAATAAAGCTGCTATTCCAAGCCCCGCCAATACACCTAGACCTAATACTGTTGCTAAAGCTGCAGGGTCACTCCCTATGATCTGTAGATCTATGTACGGTTGTTTATAGCCGCATTTTCCACATGATGCTACCATTACTTTCGCTTCAACCCCGCTAACCTTCAGCTTATTCCCACAAATAGGACATATTGTTGGAGTAATGACCTCAGCAGGTAGTTTACTAAGAGAATCTTTATTCATTATAAGCTTTGCTCTCGCCAACTCTGCCTCATCGAAGACTTCAATTGGTAACTTGGTTGCCTTGTATTTTTTTGCTGAACGCTCCACCATACCACCTAAGTAATAATCTGGGCAACCGGCTTATAAATACAAGGTAAGAGAATGTATATCAAACCGCTAGCTATCATTTTACCCTCAGAAGTCCTAACCCATTCATAACCTATCCTAAATAGCATTTCTTCACATGCTGAGGTTCATGTTTTATTGCCGTTGATATCGTTTGATACCAACTACTCAGCCCTTAGCTCCCTCAGCCTCGGACCCACATCATTGGCTTCAATCCATTCAGAGTGTCTCCAGATCATGATTCTCCTGATATCTCGGACTCAATGCTATGGTAGAGCCTCTATATTTTGAGAATTTCTTTTTATTTATTCCGCCCGCTCAGGTCTCCATGTTTTGTTTACTCTCTTGTTAGGCAGGTATCACTGTAACTTGTATTTCAGCTTTATAGGCATGCATTCTCGTAAAATTACAGATTCAATATTATTCTTTATAAACTTTCATAAAATTTGAAATAATTGGTTATGGTAGATATGCTCAAACCGGTAGCTATGTCTGAGATCCTGTAAACCAATATACAAGTGAATCTGTAACATCCTACTAAGTTTTCTCCCCAACAGGCTTTGCCTGGGCTACTTTTTCGAGTAGGAGTTTTATTATATCGTTTCTAATGCTATCCATGCTTGTCTTAACATACTTCATATCAGCCTCTATAGCATCCATCCTTTTCTCCAAACCATCCATCCTGATCTTCATAGCCTCTGTGAGGGCGTTCATAGCCTTCTCAACACCTTCTATCCGTGCGTTTAAACCCTTCTCCAGGCTCTCTATCCGTGCATTAAGGCTCCTCTCAACATTGCCTATCCGCTCACTAAGACCATCTATTCTCGAACTCAGGCTTCTCTCAACACTCCTTATCCGCTCATCCAGGCTGCCTGTTTTTACGTCAAGGTTTTTCTCAACACTCTCTATCCTTGTATTCAGACTTTTCTCTAAATTCTCTATCCTTGTGTTTAGACTTTTCTCAACATTCCTTATCCGCTCATCTAGACTATCTATTTTTGCACCAAGACTTTTTTCAACACTCTCTATCCGTGCATTCAAGCCCTTCTCCAGGCTCTCTATTCTTGAGCTAAGGTTTCTCTCAACACCCTCTATCCTCATATTTAAACCCTTATCTATGCTATCCATTCTTCTCTCCATATCATCCATCCTTTTCTCTATAGCACCCATCTTTGCTTCGAGAGCCTCCATCCTAGCCTCGAGAGATCTCCTCATAGCATCCATAAGCAAGAACCCTACCTCCCAGTCACTCAGCTTCTCACCCTTCATAGCCTTATCAACGATCCTCTTACCATACTCGGCGAGAATGCTAGCAACTATATCAGCACCTATAGATGCAACATGTTCCATGGAACATCTATATACTAATAAACTAGAAGGTAAATAAACACCTTCAGCATTATCCTACATCAGCATAAAGTTATGATTTGTTTTATATCCCCAATTATTTTTTCTAGGTTGTCTTTGCTTGCATTTTTAACTATATAGCTAATAGCTTCCTCGTAAGAAATGCCCTTTATAGCAGCTAGAACTCGTAAAAGGGTTTTGCTTCTGTTTAAACCTTCAAACTTAGCATTTCTAGCCCTTTCAGCCAGCTCTTCTAATGTTATGCCTGCCCATTCCTTTAAGCTATAGTCTAACTCGATCAATTTTAAGCAATAATCCTCAATTTCGTGTTGCGTTATGCCAATGCGCTTAAGGGAATCATCATCGGGGAGCCCTGTGGGTAGAATGATTATGAGCGAGCCAGTATTTTCTATCTTAAAGATTTTATCCTTTTCAAGTTCTAAGAGACGATAATTTCGATTTCTTAAAGAATCCAAAATACTATTTATAAGGTTTTCCTTTTTATCTTTATCATAATCCAGTACTATAACGATTTCTTTTCCGGTAGAAGCTAGTGCTGCTAAAATTTGATTAACTTGACTCTTACCTCCTGCCTTAACAAGATATCCTACCTCTTCTACCTTTCTTCCATATCTTTGGAAAAGACTCTCAATAAAAACTTTATCCTCATCTCCTTCAACAACTAAGAATTTCTTATATGCTTCTTGCTTCCTCAAATCTACGCCTAAATCATAGAGAAGGTTTACATCGACAGCTTTAAAACGTCTGACGCTAAGCGTTCCGTCTGAAGACCTTACTAAGTGGAAGAATCTTATGTCAAATTCCTCCGGCAATTTAGATAGGAGTTGAATAACTTCTAAGCTATGCGTTGTAATGAACAGCTGAACATTTCTTTCCTGTGCAATATTAATTAAGCTTTGAAGGAATCTTTCCATAGCTTCTGGATGTTGATGAGACTCTATCTCCTCGATAAGAAGAGCACTATTCTCAAGCAGCAAACATAAAGAAAGAATGCTAATCGCGTATTTTGTCCCATCACCCAACTCGTCTATATGTAAAGATTTTCTCGGCATAGTTACAGCAAGCCTAAACGCTTTAGTAGTGAGAGAAGTAGGAGAAACAGGAATATATGTTACTCCTTCTGCCTCTATTTCGTAAATTTTATTTAATATTTCAATTACCTTCTTATCGAGCCTTGGTTCCAAAATTCTGCCAAAAATACTAATCTCTAATGTCTCAAGCTTCCTAGCCAGATAATCGTCTATCAATGTAATATCAGTTAAATAACGGTAAATCTGTGGAAAGCTTTGCTCAAATACATTTATATAACCACTCCAACTAGCATAAGATCTCAAACCTAATTCTACCATGCAAAAAGAACCATCTATAGATATTGGTAGCTTACCTGAGAGGTCTCGGAGGAACATATGTAATTGGTCATCTGCTACCCATCTTACTTCAATTTGTAACGTTTCTTTGTTTTCGAATTCCATTTCAAATATTATGTTTCTACTAGTATTATAATCGAACCAAAAATTCCTTAATGTATAGGCAGATCGTTCTATCCCTCTTCTCTGTAATAACAATAATAATAAATGGTTCACTCCATAACTTAGGATTAAAAGCGCATCTTACAAAAGACAATGCTTCTAGAATACACGACTTGCCAGAGTTATTCCGCCCAATAAACACGTTAATTTTGCCTAACCCATCGATCTCGCCAATTTTAATGCCTCTAAAATTCTCTATCTTTATCCGTTTTAGCATGTAATTCACCTCAGTCCTTTATCTTTCGCTTCTCTTTAAGAAATTATCTGCCTAAACTTAAGCCTTTTCCTTAAAAGTTCTCCGAAATCTAAGTCTCCTTTTGGCAACGTTAATGCTACTCCTTTACTCGCTTCTCATTTAACGGCTTTTTCCAGCTTGTCCTCTAAAACTAACAGATACATTACAAAGATACCAACTTTTAGCACTTGCTGCCTCTTAGCTTCAGTAACTAACTGTCATCCTCTTCATCTAACTAAAAAGTAGTTCACCCATGGAATAAGTAATGCATTAAGGCATGTATAGCAAGGTAGCACTTCTTGCTGTGTGGAAGTTAAAGGTCGATCACCATCGCCCCTATATCCTGATTGAAACATGCTTCCTGACGATTTTACCCAATGACATCTCAACGACCTTAGCTAAACCTAAGAACTAAAAGTTCTAAATTGCTGATCCTGTGCTTTTCCCTTATCTCGTTTGCCTCGTTGATAATCCGCTTTACGTTTTTTCCCTCTCCTTAATTTCTAAGTAAGCGTCGATATAGCTTTTTAGAGAGCCTTGATATTGTTAGTTTAGTTCTAAGTTTTAATTCTAGTGAGTTTCTGAGATCTTCAATTACTTTTTATATTTATGAGATCTGTACTGTAGAGCTTTTTATCGGTGTTTATTATGATTTTATGGCTATTTCTATCTGTATGGTAGCTTGTTATTTTGTATTAGAGGTCTTTCCATTTTGTGGTTAGTGTGGCGGCTAGGATGAAGACCGCTGATAGGGCTGCTAGTATTGTGAATGGTGTTAACACTGCTTCTGGCTTTTGGAGAATGAGGGTTTGTGGTTGCCCATGCCCATCATCTAGGCTGTTTTGGCTATCTAGGATTCTCTCTCTATGTATCTGGGCATGGGCTTCCCCCTCAATACCCATTCATGGGTCATGGGTTCATTGGGGGCTTCATTGACGGACACCACTGGGGCCGCCTCGCGGGTATTTAAGTGGGGCACTAGGTATAGTGCCCCGCCCCCGCCTCTGATGGCTATGCCGTCATTGAGGCGGGAGTATAGGTTTAGGGTAGCCACATAGTGAGCATTAAATGTGAATCCGCATTTGTGCATCTAAATATCTCTGTGTTGATCCTGTTTTCTCTATCCCTGTTATGGCATGCTGGGCATTCTAGGCTACTCCACTCTGGAGATATTTTGTGTGTTTTGAGACCCCTCTCACTAAACTCTATCTCGATATGGTTTAGGAGTTTTCTGTAGGGGAAGCTATTAAGTCTATAGTTCAGCTCTCTAGCCTTCAAGCTTTTTCTACCACCCTTCCTCCTCTTAATCTCAAGATCCTCAACCACAATATCGGCTCCAACTTTCTCAGCTATATCTGCAAGCCTCTTAGCAATCTTCTTAAGCCTGTCATCAACTCTATGCCTCTCCCTAGAACCGTATTTGTTAAGAAGCTTCTCAGCCTCGTTTTTAAGCTTCTTCTGAATGCCCATCCTAATAAGCCTATACCTAACCCTAATATCTTTAATATCATGATCCATCCTGAACAATATGGCTTGTTTTCTATCCAAATCTACTAGTAGGCATGAGACGTTATTCTCATTAATATCTATGACAAGCTTACTCCTATGCTCCTCCACCTCGACATGCTTCCTTATGGTGAGTAAGAGGTATATCTCATCACCCTTGATCATCAGCTTAGAATTGCCTATAGTAGCCCCGTTAAGCTCCTTCTCTGCATACTCATAGCCTATTACTAGGAATTCCATATATTCATTCTCTCCCAATGCTATCCTGAGCTTTCTAAACCCATCAAGATCTGTTATTTTAAACACATCTATATGTAGGTCTATAATATTGTTCTTTTTTGGGTTTGGTGGTGAGGGCTTACGCTTAGATGGATCCTTCCTCCACTCCTTAAGCTTTTTAATATAGCTTTTGTAATTCTGTAAAGCCCTCTTATAGGCCTCCTGAACATATTTATTATGCAGATCCTGGAACTCTCTCCTCAAGGGCTCATAGCATAGTTTATGAGCCCTCTTAAGACTCTTAACATCATTAGCATTCACAATAGCCTGGGCTTTAGAAACAATAGCATTATATATCCTGAGTAGCTTGAAAGCCCTCCCCCTATCAAGCCTGGAGAGCGGGGTGAGTTTGAATTTCAGGGTTTTGGTGATACTATCCGTCACTCCCTTCAACCCCCCTCAAAACTTCCCTGATCTTCTTAAACTTCTGGGACCTCTCCCCATAGATCCTTGCTGCGAAGCTCGTCACTATCGATATAAAGTCCTCTACAAGCTCCTCCATATATCCCTTCCCACTCTCCTCCACAACCTCTATTGCGACGCTATGTGTTTCAAAAAGCTTCCTAAGGTATTCGAAGCCGAATCTGGTTAGCCTATCCTTAAACTCCACCACTATAACGTCCATTTGTTTGTTTATAGCCATCTCTATTAACCTCTTCAACCCCTCCCTATTCTCATCCAGCCCGCTGGCAACATCTGTGATTATATCAACTACTATGTATCCTCTAGCTGAGCAATAGCTCCTCAACCTCTCAATCTGCCTATCAAGATCCCTATCAGCCTTTTGCTTATGAGAAGAAACCCTAGCATATATTACCGCCCTGATCTTATCCTTTTTACCAGAAAGAATTCTCCTTATTTCACTCTCTGGGATCATCCAGAGCTTGCCAACCCTAATAGCCTTTATCTTACCCTCTTTCACCCACTTCTTAACAGTAGAAACACTAATGTTAAGAGCCTTAGCCGCTTCAGCTGTCTTATAGAGCTTCCCAGTAACCATTTTATATCCAAGTATCTTTAATAGCTATAAAGGCTTAAAAGCCTTTACTCAGAAAACAGTCTCCCTCCTAGCATACACATCAAGCCCTGTTGTGGGTTCGTCCAGGAACACAAGCTCAGGATCGCTGACAAGAGCCATCGCTATGCCCACACGCCTCTTAAGACCCCCGGAGAGCTTCATATAGAGCCTCTTACGATGCTCCCACAACCCGAGCTCCTCGAGAAGTCCCCTGAGATCTGGTTTCACACCATATATCGCGGCGATAAGCCTTACATTCTCCTCAACGGTAAGCCTCTCAATGGCGTTGAACTCCTGCGGCATTACACCGATAAGACGCTTGATCTTCCTAACCTGTCCCTCATCCCTAACATCATAGCCAAACACACGCACCTCGCCCGAGGTAGCGGATCTGAGGCAAGCAATTATCTCCACAGTTGTTGTCTTCCCCGCACCATTATGGCCCAGGAGTGAAAAGATCTCTCCCTGCTTGACACTGAAGCTCACATTATCTACAGCTAATAGGCTTCCATATCTTTTCGTGAGCTGATGAGCCTCGATAACATCTCTAGTCATTACAAACCATCTACCTTTGATAATCTATAGTGATATGAGGATAATATATCGATAATAATGGTAATGGGGGTTAGGAGCTCCGGGTATTGTGGCGGGCCCGCGGGGATTTGAACCCCGGACCGCCGGCTTAGAAGGCCGGCGCTCTATCCTGGCTGAGCTACGGGCCCCATCAATATCTACATGATAAGAGGTATTAAGCTTCTCACCACAATGCTTTTTAGCCTTGGCTAAAATTTTTAGAAGAGGCTAAAATGGGTGGGAGGAGAGGTATACTAAGGGCTAGCGTGATCCTAGGGCCTGCTACTGTTGTTTCTGTCGCCTATATAGATCCAGGTAATTTTGGGAGTAATATTGCTGCTGGCTCTAAATATGGGCTTAACCTCCTCTGGGTCGTGTGGGTTGCGGGGCTCCTCGCGATCCTCTTCCAATACCTCTCGGGGAAGATCGGGATCGCTACCTCTAGATCTACAGTGGATCTTGTTTCAAGCGCTATAAGGGAGAGGCTCTCAGGCCCGGGCAGGAGTGCTGCTCTCGCACTCTACTTCTCCTCACTAATAGCAGTTGTTCTGGCAACCGATATGGCTGAGTTCCTCGGCATAGTTCTCGGACTATCCTTCCTCCTGGGATTACCTATCGAGATCGCGATCTGGGTCTCTGTGGTTGATGTCCTCATACTCATGATGATAACAGATAGGAGGCTTGGTTTCGAGACACTCATAGGATCCCTCGTAGGCGTGGTTGGTATCAGCTTCCTCTACGAGCTAGTGATCGTTGGCATAGATCCCAGAGAGATCCTTGTGTCAAGCGTGATGCCCAGAGAATTTGGGGGCGAGCACACGCTCCTGGCGATAAGCATTATAGGAGCCACAGTAATGCCCCACGCGCTGATCCTACACCCATACCTAACAGCCGAGAAGTGGGGGGCTGCGAGGAGTAATGAGAAGCTTAAGAGACATATGCTAGAAACAATAGCCTATCTATCCATAGCAAGCGTTATGAACGCAGCAATACAGATCATGGCCTACTACGCATTCTATAGGAACGGATACCACGATGTAGACATGGATGTAGCCCACGCAATACTCGAGCCCCTCTACGGATCACTATCAGCCGTGGTATTCGCAATAGCAATGCTAGCCTCAGGCATCTCCTCCTCAATGGTCAGCGTTCTCGCTGGGCAGAAGGTGGTTGAGAGCCTCATAGGAAAGAGGCTCGAGGCGTGGAAGCTCAGGCTAATTGTTAGGCTA
>DATMAU010000034.1:0-7116 GCA_035559775.1 Sulfolobales archaeon | reverse complement strand
ATTAAGAATCCTTATATTAGATGCCTGAGCACTTAGGCTGAAAACCTGGCTCCCTATTATCAAGGCAGGCCCGTAAACAGCCTTAAGATTGCCATTATTATCATAAACTTCTATCCTCCCCTGCCTCAGTATAGTGCTATGCTGCCCATCATTAGGATTGACATACCAGAAGTTGTTAAAAACAACCGGAGAGCCTGTCGAGGTTAAGCTCTGAAGCAGTGTAGATCCGTTGTAGAGCCTAGCACTCCAACCACTCGGAATATTGTTAACAGTTATCCTCAGAGGATCAGCGCCTCGAGTCACAACAAACTCGTCAAAGACCCCTCTTGCTCCCAGCACGAAAAAACCAACCATGCTCGGGCTCAGAGTAGCGGTAGTATCTGTGTAAGATCTAGAGCTTATCAGAGCTCCGTTTGCAGGGTTGTATAGATAAGCCCGGATCTCTCTCGTAAACGGGTTGAAACTGCACACCAAGAAATACCAGGTATTGGTGCTTAGCGATAAGCCTGCTGTTCGATTAAGCTCGGTGATAGAGCCACTTTCTCTCTTAAGTATAACAAGCCTCCCACCTCCACCATCGCCTATCCCACAACCATAGAAGTTATCACCATCCTGGACATAGGCTATACCAACAACACGATTATTCCTAAGATCCCCAGACATAACATAGGTCGATGCATTATAGAATCCATTATAGCTTCCATCAACTATACCTGTGCTATAGTAAGTAACACGAACAGCTCCAGATGACATTTGCAACGCTCCGCCAACCCACGCTGTGGTTGTGCCGCTCGAGCTCCCAGGCCCGTTTGTTATCCAACCTGTCGGGGGGAACTGATCAAGTGTGTTATTGTAGACCACAGGGTTTGTTTGGGGCTGTAGTGAGTAGCTCAGAGAAACCGATATACTTGCGCTAGTCCTGTTAGGCCCGAGGCTAACGCTCACGCCAGGATTTACAGGGTCTTGAAACATTATTGGTGGTGCTGTGGGGTTGATGGAGATCTGGGTTGGGGTGTATGTATAGCTGGACGTGTAGAGGCTGGGTATGGGGAGTAAGGATAGTATCAGTATAATTAGGAGGAGTGTGGAAAAAACATTTCTCATCAACCCGACCCCTTCGTCCTTTTCCCTACCTACTCTATGGTGGTGTCTCTGCTGTTGGTGTATAGATCAAATGGAGCTGGGCGCTTGTCGAGGATGGAGAGGTGCCCTCCGGTATGTATATATATACGTCTAGCTCTACCTTGCTGTTAGCGTTAAGCGTGATGTAGTTGTTGTTAAGGCCTGATTGGAGTAAGTTTACACAGAGCTGATACCCAGTAGGAGATGGTACTGGCCAGCCTGTGAGGCTTCTAGTGGCGTTTGAATTATATACACAGAGCCACGCTATGCTTCCAGTGGGCAGGCTTGCTGCGGTCTGTACCCTGAAGTATACATAGTACGCCTTGTTATCCGAGTTGATCACTATGGAGATGTTCTCGTAGTATGTTGTCTGGTATGTTGGGTGGATAGTCACGTTAAGGCTCTCCTTATTAGGTCCTACGCTGACTACTATATTGTTGTTAGGACCTAGGTCTGGTTTGCCTGCATTGCTTCCCTGGTCAAAGTATACTGGTGGGTTTACTGGCTGTAGCTGTGCCTGGATCGGTGCGTATACAAAGACGTTGGCATATGCTATAGATATTGTTAGGACTAGGGTTACTGCTATGGCTGCTATAAAGATATCCCTTTTGTTCATAAATTATTCCCGTGGAAAGTTAAGTAGATGTTATATATAAGCTTTAGCTAGTTTAATTCACTCACCCCCCCCCCATTAACTAGAGCGGATCCGGCTCATAACATGTTACCTGGCTTCTAATTCCAAGCTATTCCTAGCCACCATGATAGAGTTATCTTGTTACGCTGTATTAGAGAGTATCGAATCATCAATGCCGGAAATATCCATATAGATATTAAAACTGCTGAGAGAGGAATAGCTGTTTTAAACAGAAGAGCTGTGATGTCCAAGAGAGATAGCCCTTAATTGGAATAGTTTTTGTAGTGTGTTGATCTTGATATCGATCTCGGGTTATGACTGGTCGCCCAAAGCAGCCAGAGGACAGGTTCCTAACGGATGAGAGCTCCGCGTACTGGGTCAGGAGCAGGTTATAGATCCTAGGAATAGAGATCCTTGCGGATGGTGTGGGAGATCCCTGGATATAAAGGAATCTCAGAGAATATTAAGGGATAAACTGCTTAGAATACGTTGCTTGTGAAGACTATATGATCTCCACGCTATGCTCCCTAGACAGGATTTTCTCGGCAAGCTTTTCATCAACTATGTGGAATTCTAACAGGTATGTCCATTCCACTCCTCTCTTCTCAAGGGCCTCCCTGATCCTGCTTGTTGCTATAGCTATATCCCTAGCCCTTGTGGGAGGATCTGGGCATGCTATGAGCACATCTATATCGCTCCTAGCCGTTAACCTATCCTCAGCCGCTCCTCCCACTATGTAGGCTTTACAGCTAGGCATTGTCTCCTTAATAACGATCCCCAGTATATCGATATAGTCCCTCCACATCATGAGGAGCCCAAGCCTCCCAGCGGGGTCAAGACCTCCGGAGCTCTTGACCCTTGCCCTCATTTCCTCGAGGAACTTGATAAGCTTCTCAGCAAGATCTAGAGAGGCTTTAGCATCCTCCCTAGCATAGCTTATCCCCGCACTATATCTTGCCTCTATATAGCTCGTATCTATAAGATCTATCAAGACCCTGTTATCCCTAGCAAGATCCGAGAGCCTCGACGCAAGATCATTATGGCCTGCTTTAACCAGCTCCCTTCTAAGGATAGATAGACGTTCCAAAACCCCGCGAGCTCTGGTCTCAACGCCGAAGAGCTCTAGAAGGGCTGCCTTGAGATAGAGCTGCAAGGCCTGCTCAACATCATAACATGCCAAATCATAATCGCCCCAGTCGATCCTAAGTGCTGCTGAGCGGAGAAAACTCCCAGCCCTCCTAAGCATCTCTCTAACAGCTTCCCCGCTCAACCCGCCCCGATAACGAGATCCTGTGGGGAGTATTTAGCGTGAACTCTAACCAGCTTAGCAAAGCTATTGAACAGCTTAATGTGTTCCGGCTTCTGTGTCTATGCTCATGATCCTCGCTATCCTTTGATCCTCTCTGGCGTATCTCTCGAGGATCTCTCTCAGCACCTCTTCAGCGTTTCTCTCACCCCTCTCTATGGATTCCACCTGCTCCATGAGCCTCCTCGTGTGCTCCTCACTAGCTATGCTTGGGTGTTTCTGCCTAATATAGTCTATGATCGTTATGCCAAGCTTTGTTGGGATTAGATATCCTCTCTTGCTCTCAACCACATAGCCGTGTCTCTTGTTACTCTCGATAGCCTTTGCATAGGTGCTTGGTCTCCCAACACCTTTTTCCTTCATGATCTTGACAAGCTCTCCCCCGGTGATCAGTTTCACCAGAGACCCCCTCGAGATCTTTGCGGACGATACTGCTACATACTCTCCAGAAGATCTCTTGAGAAGATCTTCGGGGAGTTTTCTAACAACCTGGTATATCTGGTTAAAACCCCTGGCCTCGGAGCAGAGACCCTCTACGGAGAAGCTCTTTCCACCAACCTCTAGGGATGCTGTGCAGATCTCAGCCTCTGTCTCGCTCATCTGGCTCGCTATGAATCTCCTGAAAATGAGATCATAGACCCTGGTATGGATCCACGATAGATCTCCCCACGGGATCTCGCCCTCGAGGTAGGCTCTCTCGAGATCCTCGAGATCCATTGGCTGTGTGGGTCTAATAGCCTCGTGGGCTCCCCCCTCCCCCCAAGATCTAGGGTCGAAGAGATCTGCTAGATCCTTTTTAGAGAGATACTCTCTAGCGATCTCAAAACCCCTCTGGGAGATTCTCGTAGAATCAGTCCTGTGGTATGTTATCAAACCCATCTCGAAGAGATCCTGTGCAGCCCTCATGATGAGAGAGGCTGGGAGACCAAGCTTTGCCGAGGCATCATAGATAAGGCTATCAGTAACATAAGGAGGAGGGGGCCTCAGGATCCTCTTCTCCCTAGCTAGGCCGAGAATCTTCACACCACTGTCTAGAGCGCTTTTCAGAGCAGCCTCGGCATCCTCTCTCCTCTCGAAGAAAACCTGTACCCTGTATCCAGAGAGTTCTAGGAGTAGCTTGTAACCCATGGATGATCTATACTGGTTATATCTCTCGACAACCCAGCTGAGCGCGGGGGTCTCAACCCTGCCTGCTCCAAGCCATCTCATTGAGAACCTCTCCTGGAGCTCCTGGCTGATCGAGAAGCCCGTGACCCTGTCATCGATCCTCCTGACGATCTGTGCGTCGACCATACTCCTAGAGATCGTTCTCGGCGAGACGATCGCTTGTAACACAGACCCCCTTGTTATCTCGTGGAACTCGGCCCTAAGGATCCTTTTTGAATATGGCTTGAGCGTGAGGTAGAGATCCCAGGCTATCTTCTCACCCTCCATATCGGGGTCTGTTGCTATGAGGATCTCGTCGTACTCGCTCGAAACCCTCCTAAGGATCTTTAGAAGATCCTCTGAACTCCTAATCCTAGTACTCCCACACCTCCTACAAACCTCAACAGGATCTGTATACTGTGTCCCGCAGGATAGGCATCTCCTGATAAAACCATACCTCGGAACCAGGATCCCAGCCTCAGGGATCAATCCATAGACGCCACCCTCCGTTGATAGATCGAAAACATGGCCCATAGTCGCTATAACGCTCACCATATATAGAGAATCATCCTTCCTGAAGGAGAACTCATAAAGGCTGTAGGGGCCTATAAGCCTCCTAGACCTGGATCCGAAGAGCCTAGCTATTGTCCTAGCCTTGGTAGGGGATTCTACTATCATTAAGATACTCTTAGCGGATAGGGGCTGCCCAGACATAGATCCCGGGCTCCTGCTCCTCTCCTGCTCCCTCTTAATTCCCTCGAGATCCAGCTCTCCGTATTCTCTGAAAACAAGCTCGGGAATATATCTCTTCAACCTATTATAGAGGAGTGAGAGGAGCTCGAGACTCTCGGGTATAACGATCGATAAGCCTAGCGTCATGTTACCGCCTAGTAGCCTTGACGTCCTCCCACTAGCCTGTATATAGGTCATAGCATCAGGGATCACTACTACTGGCTCGCCATTACCGGGGCACATTATGAGTGAGCCTCCAAGCTCGATCCCTTCTCCACACCTTTGCCTAGCGATCGGGATTGCATCGCTTATCCAGCCCCTAATAAGGTCTATGGTTTCTCTGAGAGACTCGCTAGCCTCGGCATGGTTCTTCAGGATCTTCTTAATAACAGGTGGGAGTGTTGGTGGGAGCCTCCTGAGAAGCCTATAGATCTCTCTATAGGTGTCCTGGGAATCAACGCTTTTATAGAACAATGCGAGGCTTCTGAGATCTGCTAGATAGCTCTTAAGCGGTATAACGTGCTTGGGGATCCCTATAAAAACAGCATTCCTTATCCTCAAGGGCTCGTCCAAGCCCCTGACAAGGGATCCGTAGAAGCTGGCCTTCCCAGCTATGAAGTCCAGCTCGCCTTCTAGGAATCTCCTCAGGCCCTTCCCCCCTGGCTTGTAGATCCCTATCCTTAGGTTTCTCTGTATTAGTTCGCTAACGATCTCTGAGATCTTCTCATCATCATAGCCTCTGGAGAAATAGATAATCGTACCAGGTCCCAGGTTTTTGAGTAGATCCTCTAGGGCGTCTATATCATCTTTCCCAGCATTTGTGTATGCATCCACTATGTTTCTCATATACTCTAGAATACCCCCGACCTCGAAGCCCAGGATCTCCCTCAAGATCTTTGATCTGAGACCCCAGCTCTTCCCAGTAGCTGTTGAAACCACGAGCTGTCCAAGCCTTTTCCTCGAGAGGGATAGGGCTAGCTCTGCCTTTAGAACCTCTATCTCTTCCCTGTGCTTCTCAAGCTCCCCTGGGTCTTTCGAGGCCCTTGCCAGGGCTACCTCGTATTTCTTAGAGGCTATTTTGAGTGCGAGATCTATCTCCTCTCTAGACACTCCCACTAGGCTGAGGATCCCTTCTAGGTTTTTCGAGCTCTTTATAAGCGAGTCCAGGTCGTCTGCAACAATTACGTCAAACCTCTTCTCCGAGAGGATCCCAGAGATCTTTGTAAACATGCTAGATGTCGTTGCGAGCAAATCATACTCCCCGGATCTTATTATCTCTAAAGCCTTCTCCCTCAGATCTTTCCTAGCTGAGGAGTCATAGTAGGCTATCCTAACCCCTACGCTAGATCTAGAGGCCATGCTCGAGATCCTCTCAACACTCTGTCTAAGAAGCTCCCTCGTAGGGACTATAAAGTAGACAGGATACCCCTTCGAGGCCATGTAGAGCGAGTAAGCCTGAACCAGTGTGGACTTACCACTCCCCGTCGGTGCTGTAAGGACAAGGCTTGACCCCTTGAGAAGCCTCCTAGCCCAGGCTCTCTGTATAGACCACACGCCATGCCCAACAACCCTCTCGAAGAAGGATGAGAATGCCTCGAGATCCTCCTCCTGGGATATTATGGAACCATAGTCGCCTCCTTTACCAATGATGCCAAGTATAGCCTTGGCCCTCTCGAAGGGATCCTCGATCATGTCGAGACCATGACTTATAATGCCTAAGCACGACCTACACGGTAGACCCATGGAGAGCCTGTGGGAATCTATATCGCCTCCACATGAGGGGCAGAGGGCTTCATAGACGGCTAGCACCCATCCAAACCCATATAGGCTATTCAACATGGCCCATGGTATAAAACCTTATTGCCTAAACCAAACGCGATATAACTCCTAAACCCTCCTACCCATTGGTAGTATTATAGATATCCAGAAGACTCCTTGATCCGTTTGTCCCTGGATATTCATTGATATTGCTTTATGTTCTTTTATATCCAGGGACTTCAACCTCGCCCACAGGGATCTAGGGATCCCTGTGGGTTCATGGGCTGCCGTCGAGCCCAACGGCATGGGGCTCCCATCTAGGTTATGCCCTGGGTGGCTTGGAGCGTTGCTCCCATCACCACCCAGGGCTTTTAACAATAAATTATAGCATGCAGCAATATCTCTATGCCATTTCTCC
>DATMAU010000033.1:0-2178 GCA_035559775.1 Sulfolobales archaeon | reverse complement strand
ATAGTATGTATACTCTGAACAGCCGCTGGCAAGCATGGATTTTATAGCACGCCCCCAACCACCTCTGGGAATACAGAGCCTGCCCCCAAGCTCAGGATACCACCAGGGCTTCTCGCCAGAGGATCTCCAGCACATGGTTTTAGAAACATGATCTCCCTCCTTAGCTATGGCGAAGGAGATCTCCTTACACAGCATCTGGAAGCCTTGTTTCTCGAAGAAGTCTGAGAATCTCTCAGGGATCAAGAGAGGTAGTTTCTCAAACCTAAAGCCCACAGAGTGTTGAGTTCCTAGATATCCCCCAGGCTCTAGGCTTGAGTCGACAATAAGTATTCCTCTATACCCCTGGGAGCACATGCTCCTCACAAATGATGATGCTGCTAGATCGCTTCCAAGGACTAGGAGTGGTCTGCTCTCCATCCCATCTCAACGAGAATATCCCCTAGCCCCTATATTAGGTAATAAACACAGTAGATCTTGGTATATGGTTTATCATAACATATTGCTGGCTAAGCAGTATAGCTTAGGCGAGCCTGTGTGGCAATAGTAGCCGGGCTCGACCTCTCGGGAACACCTAGGAGGTGTAGTGGCTACGCAGAGATCGATGTATCGCGAAAGACTATTCTGAGCGCTAGATGCCTCTACGAGGATAGAGAGATAATCGAGACTATTAGGAACAGGATCTCCGTTATAGCTATAGACGCCCCCATCTCTAGAGAGCCTATCATGAGGGAGCTTGATAGGGAGGCTATTAGGAGGGGCTATAGGGTTCTACCACCAAGCATGGGGGGTATGAGGATCCTTACCCAGAGGGCTTGGAAGATATATAGCGAGCTAAAAGAATCCGGCGTGATCGTTATAGAAACCCATCCTAGAAGCGCTCTCAAAAGCTCAGGATCAGGTGGTTTGGAGGAGCTCGTGAGAAAGCTTGGTATAGAGATCCCGCAGGGCTTTGTAGAGACTGCCAAGGCTAAGGATATATCGGATGCTATAGTTGCCTCGATAGTAGCCTATTGCTACTACACCGGAGGATGCATAAGATCTATAGAGGCTCCTGACGGTGTGCTATACCTCATAGCCAAGCTCTGAGAAGACCATAGATCGTTAGGAGGCCCTGCATAGATGATTAAGGTCTCTGGATATAATGATTCTTGGGACTGGTTTCTGTGAGACCATCGACAGGCTATCCAGAGATCGATTCAGAGTTATTTGTAAACGGCGAGCCCTTGATCATATATGGCGAGCCCGGGTCTGGTAAAACAAACCTCGTGCTCAAGATACTCCGAGAATCCCTGAGAATCGGTATGAACGCCTCATACATATCCACGGAGGGAAGCCTGGTTCTTGAGAGAATGGATAGAATGGGGATCCTCGAATCCGAAGCCCTCCACATAGCATTCGCCCACAGTCTATCCCACCTAGCCAAGCTAGTCTCCGAAGCTGTCATCGCCGGGCACTCGATAGTGATTATCGATAGCGTTAACTCACTCTATAGAGCCGAGGTTGGTTTCACCCCAAGGGCTAACGAGATCTTCTTCGGGATCCTTGCCATGCTTAAACACCACTCCCTCTCAGGAAGATGGTCTATAGCGACGGCCCAGGTGAGGGAGATAGAGGATCTCGAACCATCAGGAATAGATCTCATAAGCTTCTACTGCAAAAACCTAGTAAGGGTATCTAAAAACGCTAAAGGCACTAGAATCCTTGAGGTAGGGGGCAAGAGGTATAGGTTCAGAATAACAGAAGATAACGTGATCTTCTCAACCAGGGTTTCAACGCTCAGCTGATTTACCCGCCAAGCGTAATTATAGAGGTGGCATGCATGGTTATAAAGGTGAAAAGGATCTACGAGCCTCCTGAGCAAGATGATGGGAAGAGAATCCTGGTTGAGAGGCTCTGGCCCCGAGGCGTTAAGAAAGAAGAAGCTAGGATAGATATGTGGATGAGAGATATAGCCCCAAGCCATGAGCTTAGAAAATGGTTCTCACACGATCCGGGCAAGTGGGAAGAGTTTAAGAGAAGATACTGGGAGGAGATTAAGGATAAAGAGGAGCTGAGAGAGCTGGTAAGAATGGCTAGGGAAGGTAACATAACACTCATATACTCGACTAGATCACAGTATAACAATGCGGTAGCCCTCAAACAGTACCTAGAAACCATGGGGATCGGTAGTTTAGAATG
>DATMAU010000032.1:0-26963 GCA_035559775.1 Sulfolobales archaeon | reverse complement strand
CAACCCCCTTTACAATAATCCCTCTCCTAACATAGTCGGGGTTCATGGGGGCTTCGACAACCCTCAGGATCTTTGCCTTCTTACTCGTACCTCCAGGGATCTGGACGTTGGCATAAAGAGCCTTTCTCACCCTGATCTTGGAATTCCCACCATATGTTCTCGACATAACCCTCTCCTCCGTCTCAGAGACTATAGTATCTGTGGGGAAGCTACCTACCTCCCTTCTCCTGGGCTTTCTATAGGCTCTCTTTTTACCGCCAGTTATTTTCTTAAGATCGTTCCCCTGGTATACAGGCATGCCCCAGACCATTAAGAGCTATGCAATAAATCTTTTAAGCATTGAGGCTAAGCTAATACATGGAGCTTGCTTTAAAGGCGATTCTAATGGTATCCCTAGAGGGTGAAGCTAGCCCGAACTCAAAATCTAGGGAGAAGCTCTATAAGGAGCTAACAGAGATCATTAGAAAATTGCTGGAAATAATAGGCGAGGATCCTGAAAGAGAAGGTTTGAGAGAGACACCCGAGAGGGTCGCTAGAATGTGGCTTGACGAGCTTGCCAGAGGGTATTTAATAAACCCTGACGAGCATGTAAAGATCTTCAACTATGAGAGCGATAATGGTGAAGAAACGGTGGAGATGTGGAACAACATCGTAATAGTATACGATATACCCGTGAGAAGCATGTGTGAACATCACCTCCTACCAATAGTGGGGACAGCAGCAATAGCGTATATACCGAGTAACAAGGTTCTGGGCTTCTCAAAATTCGCCAGAATAGTCGATGTGTTCTCAAGAAGACTTCAAGTACAGGAAAGGCTCACCAACCAGATAGCTGATTTCATATCAAGCTATCTAGAGGCTAAGGGCGTTATGGTAGTTATAGAGGCCATGCATCTCTGCGCACTCCATAGGGGTGTTAGAGAACCCATCAAGATGGTGACCAGGGCTGTAAGAGGGGCTTTTGAGGAAGATCCCGATCTCAGGAGAGAAGTGATCGAGATAATAAGCTCCAGACTATCCCTCGCAAGAATATTTGACAAAAACAGGCTCTTCTAAGATTTGTTCTCCCACATTATTATCACGCTCATGTTTTTCTAGGCCTTTCTTACAGGAGCTCCGCTATTCTCCTTATGTTTTCTCAATGCTTTTCTCTAAACCTCCATTTACTATTTCGGGCTGTTTTCTTGATACTCTAGAAGGTATTTATAGACTTCGATACGAGTTGATCCTTATATTGACTCTGGGTGGTGATAAGAACAGAGCTCCAAACCACCCAGAGGACGATCCCACAGCGGATAGGAGCCACGTGCCGTTGTGCTAAAAACAAACCATAAAACTACAGGGTCGATCTACTATAGAATTGAAAGAGAGGCAAACGGTTATCGTATATATGCTTTTGGTTGCTGAATGTTTCTTATATACCTGCTAACAGAGGCCTCGGAAATCTCTGCCGATGATGCTACCAGGATCAGAGTCTCGTGTATCAATGCTGAGAGTTCTTCGAAGCAGGCGCTCTTCTTTGAGATATCGAAGACATTGCTAGCCTTAACAGGGCGCTGGTTCAGGTTATCTAGAGAAACCCTGTAGTTCCCTGAGAGGAACGCTTCGAAGGACTCGGAGAAGTAGTTAGCAGCGAGGTTAAGCATTTCTTTATACGCGTTGGCACATTTCTCAGAGATCTTTGTGTTCATCAGGTAGTTAGAGGATCTATCCAACGCGTCGCCCATATGTTCGAGAGCCTTTACAACGATCGTTAGGTCTATAGCCTCCTCAGGCATCTTAGCAGACATCCTCTTAATGCTTCTAAGCCCTATGAAGTATAGCGAGTCGAGCTCGTCGTCGATCATTAGGATCTCTTTCAAATGCCCCGGATCCCTGTTATCTAGATACTTGACCATCTGGTCTATCATGGACTGGACAGCCCCCCTCATGGTCTTTATAATCTCTATGATGTTAACCATCCTCTCGTCCGCTGTTATCCTGATCTCTGGGAGCTCTCCCCTCTCAACGAAGATCATTCCGGGAAGCTTATCCTTAACACTGTTAAACGCCCTCCTTATCGAGCCTCTATCACCTCTCAGAGCTATCAGATCTTTCCCCTCAATATAAGAGGCTATAACCAGCTTGGAAAGCATGCTCTCATCACCCTCTTCAAGGATTATCATCCTCTCAAGACCCTCGGGTGTTACTGGTCTTATCGTTATATGATCCCCTACCATTACAGTCTCTACAGTGGAGCCTACCCTTATCTTGAGCTTATCTAACCACTCCTTAGGTATAGTTATCCCATAGCTCTTCTCACCAATCTTTATTACCTTCCTAATCGATGTCTCCACCAGGTAATACCCAATAATACTTAGCTATAGGGGATTAATAAATAATATATGGGCATAGGCATAATTGCTATAATATATGATAATAATACCTCTAATGGTTAGTAACTATAACTCTCCACACTATCCAGAGAACACACGCCTGTTAGTTCTAATATGTTTTCGCAACAAAGCCACATTATAGAGGATCTCTAGTGGTAGTATTGCATCAACATACCTAGCCGCTATCCTTAGACATGCTGTCTCTGGCGAGAACCCACTCTTACCGGCGTGGGGCGATAACCATAGGATCTTCCTCACATTCTTTCTCATCAATACCAGGCTCTTCTCAAGCAACCCCAGATCCCCTAGATCCCATCCATCGCTTATTATGATCACAACGCTGGTATCTCTAACATACCCCTTATAATCGGTTACAAGTCTATAGAGAGACTCTCCTATCTTGGTACCGCTACCCCATAAACCGCTCTTAATGATGAGCTGCTTGAGCGCCTCATCGCTGTGGGCCATGGCGTTAGTAATCCTAAGAATATCGGTGCTGAAGAGAAACACCTCATATCTATTTGCCGAAAACCCCCTCAGGGATCTTATGAGCCTCAGGATCGACTCCCAGCTATCCTCCATAGATCCGCTAACATCTATAGCTATTACGAAATGGGTTCTCACCCTCTTCCTCACACTCCTCCTAAGCTTTACCAGATCGCCTAGGGTTGATAGAGCATCTCTATAGCTTTTGGGGAAATCAAGCTCGCCCTTATGAGAGATCCTCCTCCTAACCCCTTGCTCCGTGGGGATCGCCTTCCTGATCAGTTTAAAGATCCTTCTCACAGTTATCCTCTCCCTAGGATCCGCTCTAGCCTCTCTCGGAACCCTACCCCTAACATCTAGAGGACTATAGATCGAGATAAACCTCCCCACAGGGTCTGGTATGTTCCCCTCGCTATAAACCTTAACCTCAACCCTCTTCACGATCTTCTCCTGATCCTCCCCATATACCCAGTAGCTCTCGAAAAGCTTGTCAAACATCCCATACCGCTCGGGATCCTTAACAAGGGATGCTCTTAGAACCTCTCTGAAGAGATCCATATCACGGGGTAGATCGTCGAACATCCCTGTTGCTATCACACCCATAAGGGCGTCTATATCCTCTGACAAGCCTAGCCTAAACCCGCTCTCCCTAAGGATTCTTACGAAGCCAACCAGGTTCTCTAGAGTGACTCTCCTCAAAAGAGGGCTACCTCTTAACCTTAGAAACCAGGCTCTCTATATCCACCTTCTCTATATCCTCTGGGAGCTTTAGAACCACAGAGATCGTGTTCCTCACAGCCTCTCCAGAAAGCTCTGTAAACCCCATCTCCTTGAGAGCCCTAGCCCACTCTATGGTCTCAGAGATCCCTGGTTTCTTCACAACACCATCGATAGATCTTATCAGTCTCACTGCATCAACAACCTCGTTGGCAAGCTTCTCAGAGATCCCTGGGACTTTTCTCCTCAGGATCTCGAGCTCCCTCTCCCTCTCTGGATATGATATGTAGAGGTATAGGCATCTCCTCCTAAGCCCGTCACCAACCTCTCTAGTCCTGTTTGATGTGAGTATAACTATGGGTTTCTTAGAAGCCTTTATAGTACCTATCTCGGGCACCGTTATTTGAAACTCTGAGAGGAATTCTAGTAAGAGTGCCTCGAACTCCTCATCAGCCCTATCAACCTCATCTATCAAGAGGACAGGTGGCTTCTCACTATTACTAGTAGCAGCCCTTAAAAGGGGCCTTTTCAATAGATACTTCTCGCTATAGATCTCCTTCTCTATCTCCTCGGGCTTGGCAAACCTCTCAAGAAGCCTTATAGCTATCAGCTGCCTCGGATAATCCCACTCATAGAGAGCCTTAGAAGCATCAAGCCCCTCATAGCACTGGAGCCTTATAAGCTCAGCCCCAAGCCCCTCCGCCAACGCCTTAGCCAACTCCGTCTTACCACAGCCGGGCTCACCCTCGACTAGCAGGGGCTTTTCAAGCCTTATTGCTAGGAAAACAGCTGTAGCGATCCTCTTGTCAGCAACGTAACCAACGCTTGAGAGGATCCTAACCACATCCTCAACCGTTATACTATTCAGATCCATATCCAACCCGGATATCGCCAAAATAAGAACAGACTCAGTGTTTAAAAAGTGCTAAATGCGGGTTACCCATAACCCTTCATCCTAGCCTTAGCTGCCTCTAGAGCTCTTGAGAGAGCCCTCCTAGTCATAACAACAGCCATCGCTCTCCTATACTCGGAAGAGGCCCTTATATCGCTCGGCGGGTTAAGGTTCTCAGAAGCTCTCGCTGAGGCTTTAACTATAGTATCAATACTAGCCGGTTTTCCAACAAGCTCCTCCTCAACCCCTTTAGCCCTCACAGCGGTGCTCCCAACACCAGTGAGACCAACACCAGCCTTAACAATAGTCCCAGCCTTGTCTATCTCTAACATGGCAGCAACACCAACTATGGCGAAATCTGTTGCTCTAAATACAAGCTTCTCATAGGCTGTTCCAAAGAACCCGCTGAGAGCCGGTACCCTGACCTCCACTAATAGCTCGTCACTCCTTAGCGCTGTAGTGAACGGTCCCTTAAAGAAATCGCTCGCTTTGATAACCCTCTCGCCCCGCACACTTTTAGCAACGATCTCCGCGTCAAGGGCCATCATAGCTGCGGGGTAATCCGCAGCCGGGTCTGCATGGGCTAGGCTACCACCTATTGTGCCCATATTTCTAACCTGGAGATCCCCTATCTTAGAAGCTGTCTCAGATAAGAGTGGGTTTCTCCTCGCCAGGAGATCTGAGGATTCTATTGTTGCGTGGGTCGTGAGGGCGCCTATGTATATTCTACCAGCCTCTTCTCTTATATAAGATAGCCCCTGCAGCTTCCCAATATATACTATATATTTTGGCGATGCTAATCTCAGCTTCATCAGGGGTATCAGGCTGTGCCCACCAGCAAGGATCTTTGCGTTCTCTCCATACTTGCCCAGGATCTCGAGGGCCTCGTCGAGGGTTGAGGGGACTATGAGTGAAAACCTAGGCGGGTACATTGTCACACCACCCCCTTCTCCCTCAATGCTGAATATATCTTGCTTGGGAGTAAGGGCATATCCATATGCCTAATGCCGAGGTGTGCTAGGGCGTCGAGAACAGCGTTAACAACCGCGGGTGTTGACGCTATAGTGCTTGTCTCCCCAATACCCTTCACACCAACCGGGTTGTGGGGCGAGGGTGTCTCGTAGAAGTAAGACTCGATCTTGGGGGCCTCCTTAGCAGTTGGTATTAAATAGTCATTGAAACCTGTCGTTAGCAAGTTACCACTATCATCATAGACAGCCCCCTCATACAGGGCTTGAGCTATCCCCTGGAGAGCTCCTCCTATAACCTGCCCTTCCGCCAGCATTGGGTTCACGATCACACCGGCATCGTCTACAGCAACATACCTCAGGATCTTGACAGCCCCGGTCTCCCTATCGATCTCTACTACAGCTACATGCGTCCCGTAGGGGAAGGTGAAGTTCTCAGGATCGTAGAACACGGTAGCCTCAAGCCCGGGCTCAACACCAGGTGGCAGCTTATCAGCAGCATATGCTGCAAGGGCAACCTGCTGTAATGTGACGAACTTCTCGGGAACCCCTTTAACGTAGAACTTAGAACCCTCAACCATGACATCCTCCTCCCTAGCCTCGAGGAGGGCTGCTGCTATCCTGCGCGCCTTCTCCTTAACCCTTCTAGCCGCGAGCGCTATAGCGCCCCCACCAACAGGCGTTGTTCTGCTCCCATAGGTGCCTAGGCCGAACTGAACCAGCGCTGTGTCCCCGTGCACCACCTCGACATCGTCGGGAGAGATCCCGAGCTCCTCGGCAACGATCTGTGCGAACGCTATATCCTCTCCCTGCCCATGGGGGCTTGCACCTGTGAACACGGTCACCTTACCGCTTGGATGGATCCTCACTATAGCGCTCTCCCACAGCCCCATACCAAACCCGGTTGCTCTAGCTATTCTTGAGGGTGCGAGTCCACACATCTCTATATATGATGCTATCCCTATTCCGATCAGCCTCCCCTCTTTTCTACTCTCTTCCTGCTTCTTTCTCCAACCATCATAGTCCACCAACTTGAGGGCTCTCTCAAACACTTCGAGATACTTACCACTATCATATACAAGCCCTGTCACAGCAGTATAGGGCGCTTCTGGTATTAGGTTCCTCCTCCTAACCTCGGCTGGGTCTAGCTTAAGCTCTCTAGCTACAAGATCCATGGCTCTCTCAAGGATATATGTTGCTTCAGGCCTCCCAGCCCCTCTATAGGCGTCTACGGGTGTCGTGTTTGTGAATACACCTGTCACCTCAACATCAACGGATCTTATCTTATAGGGTCCGGAGAGCATTGTACCAAACAGTATTGTTGGAACCCCTGGCGCTGCTGTGCTTAGATAAGCCCCCATGTTAGCCAGCGTTCTTACCCTGATCCCGTGTACGTGGCCCTCGCTATCTACTGCAACCTCTACGTCCTCTACATGATCTCTCCCGTGTATTGTTCCCATAAAGTTCTCTCTCCTGGTCTCAACATACTTAACAGGCCTCCCGAGATCTATCGCCATCCTCCCAACGATCGCCTCGAGGGGGTATACGGGGATCTTGCTTCCAAAGCCCCCACCCACATCTGGTGCTATAACCCTGATCTTGTTCTCAGGGATACCGAGGATCCCTGAGAGGAAGAGTCTGTGGACATGGGGGTTCTGCGTGGTGATCCACATTGTAAGCTCCCCAGTATATCTATTATACTCAGCAATAGCCCCCCTAGGCTCCATAGCCGATGGGATCAGCCTCTGATTGATCATCCTCTGCCTAATAACCCTCCCAGCCTTTCTAGCAACCTCATCGAAATCCTCCCCACCCCTCAGCCTCCACCTAAAAGCCACATTGTTAGGAACACCCTCGTGGAGCTGCGGAGCCCCGGGTTTTATAGCATCCTCAGACCTCACAACAGCGGGGAGAGGCTCGTAATCAACCTCAACAGCGTCGGCAGCATCTCTAGCAACATAGGGATCCTGTGCAACAACAACAGCAACTATCTCTCCGACAAACCTAACCCTATCATATGAAACAGCAGGCCATTCAGGAACCTTGAGATCTGCTCCCGTTAGCATCCAGCCCGTGGGTATGGGACCGATCTTCCCCCTAAGATCGTTGCCTGTAAACACACCAACAACGCCGGGGATCTTCTGGGCCCTTGAAGCATCAATACTCTTTATCTTTGCGTGAGGATACGGGGATCTTACGAATGCTGCGTAGAGCATGCCTGGAAGCTTTATATCATCAACATATAGCCCCCTCCCCGTTATAAGCCTAGGATCCTCTTTCCTCTTAACAGGCTTCCCAATATGCCGAGCCTGCCTAGCCCTATATATAAAGCTCACTCATCACCACCCCCACCCCTCATTCTCTCAGCAGCCCATAGAGCCGCCTTAACTATGTTTTGATAACCCGTACACCTGCACAGGTTACCCTCAATAGCCCTTCTAACCTCCTCCTCCGTAGGCTTCGGGTTCCTGCCGAGGAAGTCATAGAGGGCCATTATCATCCCAGGAGTGCAGAAGCCGCATTGGAGAGCGTGGTTCTCCCAGAACGCCTCCTGGATCGGGTGGAGCTTGCCGTCCCTCTCCAACCCCTCTACTGTTAGTATCTCGCCACCATCTGCCATGAAGGCGTATAGTGTGCATGATTTTACAGCCTTGCCATTGAGTATCACGGTACATGCTCCGCAGTTAGATGTATCGCACCCCACATGCGTCCCAGTAAGCCCTAGATAGTCTCTTATGTAGTGCACCAGCAAGAGCCTGGGGTCTACATCGTGAGTGTAGATCTTGCCGTTAACCTTAACAGTGATTCTAACCTTCTCAAGGGCCTCCAAAGCCTCACCCCGTATTCTTGTATTAAGGGGTATATAAGCATATGTATTTATACAGATATGTATACAAGATAGAGTGAGTAAACTAGTATCAGTTATATAATCTATTAAACCATGTGGAGGATCAGACCCTGTGGTTTGAGGCTATAATACATATGTTACCATCATATCGCTAGCGACCCTCGTGTTTTTAAAAACCTCCCTAGCCTCTCTAACAAGACCCTCTGGATCCTTGATGCGAGAGCTTATATGGGTTAGGTAGAGATATCTAGCACCAACCTCCAACGCTGCTCTAGCAGCTTCCCTGGCTGTTGAGTGCATATAGGATCTCGCTTCAGCCTCGTTCTCCTGGGTAAAGGTAGCCTCATGGATCAGTATATCCACGCCTCTACAAGCTTCAATAACCTCCCTACATGCCATAGTATCTCCTGTATAGCATATGTCAAGCTTCTTTTTCTTGATCGATAATCTATAGCCCCAGCTCTCAGTGCTATGGCACACTCTATAACCCTTGACAGAGATATTCCTATCATCATAACCATCGCTCGGACTCCTAACAATGAGATCGAAATCCACGCCACCACCCGTGATCTTTATAGTCTCCCCCACCAAACGATCCACACCCTGTGGTGCTACTAAATAGAGAGGATCCCTCCTTCCATGGTGGGACATGCTCTCAACCAGAGGGGCGAGGCCGAGCACGTGATCCCCATGAGCGTGGGTGATAAATATGGCAGCTATCCTTAGAGGGGAGATACCTAGAGAGGACATTCTAAGCTGGCAGCCCTCTCCACAGTCGAGTAGGTAGTATGATGATGAGACTGAAATAGCTATGGAAGAAGCCCATCTCTTAGCAGTTGGCGCTCCAGCCCCTGTTCCTAGGAAATAGAGTTTCATCATAGTGCTATCAAGCCCTCAGAGGATCTCCATGTCTATGTTGAGTTTCTCAGCAATACCCTCTATGATCCTCACCTTACTTGCCTGGGCAGCCTTCTCCTCCATATATATCTTCTCAATCTTCTCGGCACTGGCTAGAATAGCCTGCTCAACCACGCTGCCCACGGCATCCTCGCTTAGATTTTTAAGAACATATCTCGGTATTATGTGACCGAAACACACATTCTTATATAGAGTAAGCTCTGTAAACCTCGCAGGGTAATGATTACCCCCAAGACCGATCGATATCGACGAACACCTAATCCTACTATCCAGAGTCTTGGCAATCGCTCTAGCCCAGATTTCGTGAGCCTCCTCCAAACCCCACTCCTTCTCAGAAGATCCTATCTCGGCAAAAACCACTGGGACAGCATTGTCAGTCGGCCCATGGTGTGTCGCCTCATAAGATATGCTGAAGAAACCAGATCCTCTAGAAGTCGTCTCCGAGTTAACCATATAGAGGAGAGAGGATCCAAGGCTAGGGAAACTGATACCAAGCTTCCAGGGTCTACCACCGTATAGAGCACTGTCCCCCGGGTTCCCAGTATAGTGTACCGTGATACTAGGCATCCCTGACGCTGCCCTATGCCTTGAGAGCACAACAACGCCTGTGTATCCATTAAAATAGGTATCGAGATATTCTAGATATATCACATCATCTATAAACCCAGCCACTCTGGGAGACTCCCCACAGATCCTTCTAGCCCTTCCCTGAAGAGGCTCTGAGCACTCGAGACCCAGGATCTCAACAAGCTTCTCAGCAATACCTCTTCCAGCAATATCGTTAACACTGTAAGCGAAGCCTATAACCATTGCTCCTCACATAAGCCTTCACAGCAGGATTAATAAGCGCCATACCCTCTAGAGCTGAGTATTGCTATATGCTAGTCAGCTTATTATACCGGGTATACTTATCAGCACGATGGTTATCATGACTAGGACTATGGTTAGAAATACTATCAACATGAGCCACGTAGTAGACCCCTTCCCCTTAATAATTACTGGGAAAGGCCCTATGAGTAGAACACCATACGCCCTACCCTCACCCTCAGGAGCCCCGTGTCTAGGCCTCTGGTAGAGAGTTACAAAGACCCCGAGTCCTATTAACAGCACACCGACCAGAGCGAGCACGAGGGCTGCTAACCCTGTATCCATGGATATCCATTCTCTATATGTGCTCAAAAGCTATTTAGCCACTACTGCGATGCCTAAAGCTGTTGATCTTACGTACCGGGCTGTGAAAAACACCACGGCTAATGCTAATATTTAGCGTTCCCAAATATTAATTTGGGGATTAGGAGTGCAGGGTGAGGGTAAAGCTGGTAAGAAGATAAGGAGCATCGACGATCTAGATATATCGCCGAGCATTGTGGCTAAGCTTAAGGATTCCGGCTACACGAGCCTCGAATCTCTGGTAACAGCTAGTGCTCAGGATCTTAGTGTAACGCTAGGAATACCCCTCCCAACAGCTATGAAGATCATAAACGCTGCTAGAGAGGCCCTGGACATCAGGTTCAAAACAGCCAAGGAGGTTAAGCTGGAGAGGATGAATATAGGTAGAATAACCACCGGGAGTAAAGCCCTCGACCAGCTCCTAGGAGGAGGCGTGGAGACGAAGACGATCACAGAGTTCTTCGGAGAGTTTGGTACTGGGAAGACACAGCTCTGCCACCAGCTAGCAGTAAACGTCCAGCTCCCTGTCGAGAAAGGCGGTCTTGGAGGGACGGCTGTATATATAGATACCGAGGGGACCTTCAGGTGGGAGAGGATCGAGGCTATGGCCAGGGGGAAGGGTCTAGACCCTGACGAGGTCATGGATAAGATCTACTTTATAAGGGCTGTTAGCAGCGATCACCAGATGGCTATAGTTGAAGAGCTCAGAGAACTCATACCCGAGAAGAATATAAAGCTAGTTATAATTGACTCGGTGACAGGGCACTTCAGGGCAGAATACCCTGGAAGAGAGAACCTGGCTGTGAGGCAGCAGAAGCTTAACAAACACCTACACCAGCTCCAAAACCTAGCAGAGGTCTTCAACATAGCGGCTGTAGTAACAAACCAGGTAATGGCTAGACCAGACGTATTCTACGGAGACCCCACGGTAGCTGTTGGAGGCCATATAGTTGGACATGCACCCGGAGTCAGGGTCCAGCTTAGAAAGAGTAGAGGGAACAAGAGGATAGCGAGGGTTATAGACGCACCCCATCTACCCGAGGGAGAGGCTATATTCATGATAACCGAGACCGGAGTGACTGACGTGACAGAATAGCCAAACATGATCTAGGAGACCACCGGGATCGAGATCAACACGTTACAGCTTACCCTGACATCTAGTAGTCACCCGTATTTGGGGACTTCCACTTAGTCAGCAGAGATCTCTACCCCTACAGATCCACGATTCGCTGTAAACCAGATAGCAAAAGATCACTAAGATAACTAAAGATAAGCCCTAGGCTGCTTGGATCAAAACTCCCATCATGGCCCAGAGCTAATACTGAAACCAGCCTATCACCAAGACCAGAGCACAGATCCTCCTGACCGGTGGGAAGATCTTTTCGGCATCTATGACTGCGATAGACACCATTGTTCCAAAGAACGTAATAATACCTAGGGGTTGTTAGAAAGATTATTAGAAACGAGACAGCTCGTTACAGAGGCCGGCTACTAGAGCGATTAAATAAAAATTGCACTAAACTACTAGTGATTGGAAGTGCGCACCATTGGCCGAGATAGATCTAGGGCCAGGGTTTGGCTCGATATCTAGCCACGACGTAGAGGAGAGAATAAAGGTCTCGAAGCCCTTCTCCACAACCCTGGAGGTGGAGAGAGAGGCGGGAGGAGATATAGTTGGGGCTGTTCTTTTAGTATCTATGAAGACTGGTAGAAGTATATATAACTCTAGACTTAAAATTGCTGTAAATGGTTTCAGCATATCGAGGATAGCTAGGCCTGTGAATGAACTCCAGCTCCAAAACGCCTTTCACTCGATATTCGTCTATGATCTTACGCCCATAAAGAGTAGGCTTCAGGATAGGGCCGAGATAGACATAGAATCAAGGGATCTAGACATACTAGTCGACGGGATATCCTTAATAGCCATATACCCTCCCAACACTAACGCGGGGTATGTTGAGAGCCAGAATAAGGTGTATATAGGTCCCTACATACTCCGAGGAGGGGAGAGGATCTATCTGAACGCTAGGAGCTTTGGTGGAGGTGACCTCACGATAGGCGGTATAGTGATCCCTATAAAGAAGGCCGATATAAAGCTCAGCCTCTCGATGAACAAGGCTGTGAGGAGACTCTCCATCAACTCACCTACGGAGCTGTCTCTAAGGCTATGTGGAACCATTGCCGACGGTAAAGAAGAGGTAGAGCTTGAGAGCGGGTGCCTTGAAAGCGAGTGCATGATAAAGATCCCGTGGGTTTTTATCGGCACGAGTAGCAAGAAGTCTCCAGAATATGTTATAGGAGATATAGAGCTATCACCAGAAGGACGAGAACTACTAGTAGAGTTCGAGAACAGAGGGGACTTTGAGGCTAAAGAACTGAATGTAGTGGCAATCTGGAGAGGAACAGTGATTGGGAGAGCTGTTGAGAAGCCAAGCAGAAGAGGCGTGGTCAGGGTTCCCCTCAACATGGGTATAACAGATATCGAGAAACGATCCCAAGAGTCTCCAGCAATAGTGGTGAGGATCATATGGAGATGGATGGGCGTGGTAGAGGGAAGAGAGAAGATCTTTAGACCGAGTCCCAGAGACTCTGGAACAGTCTCTACATGAAACACGCTTCTTATACCACAGCCATGATCCGTATAACACGTGGCACTTGTAATTTAGATCTAATTTAGACCGGAGAAGAATGCTGTACGACTAAATAGATAAAGCTTTGAAAAGAGCCGCCGGCGGGATTCGAACCCGCGACCACCGGCTATCCCGGCAACTTCGGCTATGAGATCCGTACGAGGCCGGCGCTCTGCCAGCTGAGCTACGGCGGCTTCCAAAATATAGATTGTTTTCAGCCTATATGCTTTATTCATCTCTAGGCAAGCAGGTTGGGGTTCGTTGCGCGTTGATCAGCTGGTATAATACTGCAGTGCTAGTTATAATGAGACCTAAACCTCTATTTGGGTGTGATCACATATCTACCTGTAGAGCCTCCCCTCTCTAGGTCTTGGTGGCTTTTCCTAACACTCTCTTCACTGAGATCTATTGTCCTTATAATGGGCTTTACAAGGCCCTTCTTAATCATTTCTATTGCTTCTCTCAACTCTATGTGTGTTGAGTTCAACACTCCGTGTATGTGTATCTCTCTCAATATGATCAGGCCTAAAAGTATTCCCTGCGGTTTTGGATCAACGTTACCTACAACAACGATCCTACCGCCTCTCTTAACAGATCGTAATGAGTGCTCCAGCGTTGGGCCCCCGACAGTCTCGACAACAAGATCTACACCTTCCCCGTCAGTCAGCTTTCTAACCTCCTCAGAGAACCCTTCTCTATATATTATGAGATCATCGACCCCAGCCTTTTTAATAGCCTCAGCCTTCTCAGGACTCCTAGTAGTAGCAATAACCCTAGCTCCGAGAGCCTTGGCGACCTGGATCGCGTGTATCCCCACCCCTCCCCCTGCACCCGTTACTAGGACACTCTCTCCCCTCGAGATCCTGCCGATGGTTTTAATCGCTCTCACAGCTGTCCCGACAACACATGCTGCTATGCTATAACTCTCTGGCGACGCGTTGCCCGGGCTTCCTATGTTTTCAAGGATCCAGTATGGTAGAGCTATATATTCAGCGTAACACCCGTTTCTATCCTCGCCAATCGAGATCCTGGATCTACATATATTCTCCTTCCCGCCGGCACAGCTCTTATCACGTGGATCGTATGAGTATATTAGAGATGCAACAAGATCCCCTTTAGAGAAACCCTCAACGTTGCCCCCGACCTCAACGATCTCTCCCGAAACCTCGTGACCAAGTATCACCGGGATCCTTGCCCTCATAAACCCCCTCCTGACAAGAGTATCTCTATAGCAAACCCCGCACCCCCTAACCCTTATGAGCACCTCGTCATCAGAGATCTTAGGAACCTCTGTCTCTTTTTCCACAAGCACCTCGTAACCGCCAAGCCCGGTTAGAAAAACCGCCCTCATAATCCCACACGATCCATTAGCATTGGGAGCATATATAGATGCTGGTGAGCAGTGATCACATGCGCAACCTATCTATAGACAGCGATAAGTTTATAAGCATTTTTAATAAAGTTACCTTCGAGGGTTTTGAGATGCGCCAATGGATCTGAATGGTAAGAGGTTGGGCATATACATACCCCTAGGATACCCTGAACCGAAAACGTTCCTCGAATATGTTGGTTCGATCAGCAGCTTTATAGACATGCTCGAAATAGGAATACCAACACGCAGCCCCATATACGATGGTCCCATTATAAGGAAAGCTCATAGGGAGATCCTTAGAAAAGGTGTCCTGCCTGAGCATATAAAGAGCTATTCTGAATTGTCAAAGCTTAGATGCGATCTAGTAGCCCTAGCATATTATTCAGAGGTAAGCGCGGATCTCAACACGATTCTAAGATCTATAGCGGATCTAGGCTTCAAATGCCTCCTAACACCAGACCTCCTGATCGAGTATCCAGAGAAGCTTGATCTATATACAAGGGCTTCCAGGGATAATGGCCTCGAGCCGTGCTTCTTCATATCTTCAAAAACCCCCTACAGGCTTGTAGAGAGGATCTCGGAGCTAGAGCCATACATGATCTATCTAGGGCTCCAGGCATCAACAGGGACTAGCCTTCCAATACAGGTTCTTAGAAACATATCGATAGCTAGAGATCTGATAAGGGGTAGAGCCCCACTAGCAGTTGGCTTCGGCATAAACAGCGTCGATAGGCTTATAGCGATACTCAGGGGAGGCGCTGATATAGCTGTAGTAGGGAGCGAGGTGATCAGGAGGCTTAACAAAGATCCCAGCGATGCTGTGGATTTTGTTAGAAGCCTCTCGAAAGCGATAAGGGGTTGAGGGCGATGGACGAGGATCTGATCCCGAGGTATTGGTATAACATAGCACCAGACCTCCCCAGACCAGTCCCACCTCCTATAGACCCCCTAGACTCTGAGTCATCGCTTGTAGACAGGCTTAAAGAGATCCTCCCACACCACCTAATAGACCAGGAGTTCTCCTTTGAGCGATATATAGAAATCCCAGCCGATGTTAGAAACATATATAGAGAGATAGGGAGACCAACCCCGCTTCTAAGGGCTAAAGGGCTTGAGAGGCTTCTCAACACACGGGCTAAGATCTATTATAAATACGAAGGCTCCCTACCAAGTGGGAGTCATAAGCTAAACACAGCCGTTGCCCAGGTGTATTATGCGCATAGAGAGGGCTATGGTACCGTTGTTACCGAGACTGGTGCGGGGCAGTGGGGGCTGGCTGTATCTATAGCCTCAAAGATGCTGGGATTAGAGGCACAGATCTTTATGACAAGATCTAGCTATCTATCTAAGGGCAAGAGAGTAAAGCTCATGATAGAGAATGGAGCCGAGGTTTATCCAAGCCCCTCGGATCTCACAGAGACTGGTAGGGGTTTTCTGAAACAAGATCCAAACCATCCAGGCAGTCTAGGGATAGCGATCAGCGAGGCTGTTGAGACAGTCCTCAAGGATCCTTGGTCTAAGAGGTATATCCCTGGGAGCGTTATGGAATACGTATTGATCCACCAGAGTGTGATAGGTATCGAGGCTGTTGAGCAGATGAAGAGAGAGGGTGAAGAGCCCTCCATAATAATAGGCTGTGTAGGCGGCGGGTCAAACCTAGCCGGGATCTCCTACCCGTTCTACGGCGAGGCTGTTAGGAGGGGGGAGAAGCCTCCCAGAATAATTGGTGCAGAGAGCACCCTGGTTCCAAAAATGACCAAAGGTGTCTATATGTATGAGCACCCCGACACAGGCGGAGCTCTCCCAATGATAAAGATGCTCACGCTTGGTAGAAACTTCATACCCCCATCTATAAGGGCAGCGGGCCTCAGATACCATGGTGTTGCTCCAAGCCTCTCGATACTGATCATGGAGGGGTTTGTAGAGCCGAGAGCCTATACGCCCGAACAGGCTAGAGAGGCTGGGCTACTATTCTATAGATCCGAGGGAATATTACCAGCGCCTGAGAGTGCCCATGCAATAGCAGCTGCGATAGAGGAGGCTAAAAAGGCTGGCGATAGGGAGATAACGATCCTTGTGAACCTAAGCGGACACGGACTCTATGATCAGGACTTCTACGGGGTGTAGATATGGCTAGCTATATAGCAAGGATAGCTGAGAGACAAGGTCTTGGGGAGGAGGATGCCTACAACCTATGCGTCGGTATGCTCAGAGGAGCTGTGGATCCGGTAGAGATCTCAGCCATACTTATGGGGCTGAGGGTGAAGGGTGAGGAGCCCCAGGAGATCAGGGGTTTTGTGAGAGCCCTGAGAGACAATGCTGTAAGAGTAAGGGTTGGGGATGCCATAGATATTGTTGGAACGGGAGGCGATGGTCTAAACACGATCAATGCATCAACACTAGCATCAATAGTAGTGGCATCCATAGGCGTTCCTGTAGCAAAGCACGGGAACAGGGGCTTCTCCAGCCTTGTCGGATCTGCTGACTTTATGGAGGCTCTCGGATACCCGATAGAGCATGGGGCAGATGTTGCTGAAGAGCTCCTCAGGCTTGAGGGATACGCTTATCTCTACGCGCCTAAGTATCATCAAGCCTTGAAGACAGTAGCGCCTATAAGGAAGAGGCTCGGGATAAGAACCATATTCAACCTAGCAGCTCCCCTAGCCAACCCAGCCAACCCAAAGATCCAGGTTATAGGTGTGCCCAGCCCAAACATGGTTAAACTGATCTATAGAGCTGTAGATGAGATAGGTTTACATAGATTCGCTGTTGTAACGGGCTATCCAGGGATGGATGAGCTCTCACCAAGCGGGCCTAGTATTGCTATCATCAAGAGGGGATCTGTGGAGGAGATAACCATATCGCCAAAAACCCTCGGGTTAGAGGAGATCCCTGTCAACCATGTATCCGGACAAACGAGGGAGGAGATCATTGAGAAAGGAGTACGGGGCCTGAGGGGCGAGGATAAGGGCTTAGCATCCTTCATAGCGATCAACGCCGGGCTAGCCCTCTACGTAGCTGGCGAGGCTAGTTCTATAGAGGATGGGTATGAGAGAGCCTATAGAGAGATAGTAAGCGGCTCAGCATGGAGGAAGCTCGATAGGATCGTAGCTACTGCTAGGAGGCTTGCCGGCCTTGACAGCGGTTAAGATCTGTGGTGTTACATCTATAGAGGATGCCATAGCTGCAGAAGCTGCTGGAGCCCGCTATGTTGGAATGATCCTCGAGGGCTCTAGAAGGGCTGTGGGATTCGATATGATCATAGATGCGAGTAAAACCCTATCGAAATCCAGGGTTGTCGCCGTAATCACTGGTAGAGATGTTCTGGATAAATATATAGAGAGGCTCGACCCAGTCGAGATCCTCCAGCTCCACTATAGCTATAGCCTTAAGGATCTCGAGATCTTATCGACGATGGGTTATAGAGTAATACCAGTGGTCATTATCAGGAATAATACTACCCCCGATATGGAGCTCGTCACAAGACCCCTCATGATCTTTAGCAACGCTATCGAGTATGTATTATTCGACGCCCCGAAAGATGCAGCACCGATCGAAGCCTCAGGGCTAAAGCTCCCAGTGGGCGTATATCTAGCGGCATGTAGTTCCTATAGACCCTGCGGAGTAGCTGGTGGTATAACGCCTAACAATGTCTCTAGCCTTAAGCCTGTGAGACCTGATGTGATAGATGTGAGCAGCGGTGTTGAGTCCTCTTTCGGTAAGAAGGATCCCGTGCTTGTTAGAAGGCTTGTAGAGGCTGCGGAGGCTATATAGCCATGGGTCTGGGTGTCACAACAACATATAGTCTTGTCGAGAGTATTCAGAGGATCGAGGGTCTCTTAGGCAGTGATAGCTTCGGCGTGTTCTACTACTCCGGCGCCTATGAGAAGGGGTGTGGGAGGCTTATAGCGGTGCTGAAACCAAGGATCCTGTATGAGCTGAGGAGATCCGGGGCTATCATTGAGGGAAGAGGATCTGGGGAGATAGCTATCACGGGAGACCCGTTCACCGATCTCGCCGCTATTAGTAGGTATGTGAGGAGGGTTAGGAGAGGTATACCGATCCTTGGTATCTTATCCTATGAGTCACTCATATATGCTGAGAAGAGCCTGAGCTGGATAAATATTGATGACCGCTATCCCCTCGCACTATTCATGGTTCCGGAGACATATGTATCTATAGATCTATGTAGCGGTTATGCAGAGCTAGCCTCTCCCTGGGGATCGAGCTCATCAAAAATATATGGAAACAAGAGCAGGGCTCTCGAGGCGGAGTTAGAGCTTGTCTCGCACGACGAGAAAGCATTCATGGATCTTGTTGAGGAGGCTAAGAAGAGGATACACGATGGCGAGGTGTTCCAGATAGTGCTCTCAAGGTATAAGATCTATAGGTATTCAGGGAATCCCCTCTACCTCTATAGGAAACTCTCATCAAATATCGAGGGGAATCCCTATCTATATGTCATCAGATCCGGGGATCTCTGGGTTATCGGTGCAAGCCCAGAGCCCCTCATAGTTGCTAGAGGCAATACCGTGGACACATTCCCGGTAGCCGGTACTAGGAAGAGGGTTAGGGGTATGGATAGAGAGATCTATATGAGGCTCTTGTCGAACGCTAAGGAGAGGGCTGAGCATATGATGCTTGTCGATCTTGCTAGAAACGATCTCGGAAGGATCTGTATCCCAGGGTCTGTGAGGGTCTCGAAACTCATGTTCCCACAGATCCTCCCCAACGTTATCCATCTCGTTAGCAGGGTTAGGGGGTCTCTGAGAAGCTTTGACGAGTCGTTCGAGGCTTTCAGATCCCTCTTCCCAGCTGGAACAGTAACCGGTGCTCCTAAGCATAGGGCTATGTGGTTAATATCTACCTTCGAGGGGACGCCCAGGGGGATCTATGCTGGCGCTATCGGCTATATAGAGGATCTATATATGAACTTCGCAATAACGATTAGAACAGCTGTTTTCCACAGAGACCGCTTGAGACTCCAGGCGGGGGCGGGGATCGTTATAGATTCTAAGCCCCGTGACGAGTATATCGAGACAGAGAATAAGATGTCAATAATAGAGAGGCTCCTAGGGCGAGATCGATGATCGTTATAATAGATAATTATGATAGCTTTGTATATAACATCTACCAGATCATTAGGAGCATCTCTAACAAGGAGATACATATAGTCAGAAACGATCAAGCAGTTCCCGAGAAGATCTCGAGATTAGATCCTGAGGCGATAATAATATCACCAGGCCCCGGGGATCCTAGGAAGGCTGAGGATATCGGGTATAGCAGGATCATTGTTGAGACCTTCTATAAGGAGAAACCAATACTAGGCGTATGCCTAGGACACCAGATCATAGGCCTCGCAATGGGTGCAACGATCAGGAAGGCTAGGAGGATCTATCATGGAAAGACAAGCAGGATCAGACATTTCGGAGGACAGCTCTACAGAGACTTGCCCGAGGTTTTCGAGGCCATGAGGTATCATAGCTATGTTATCGACAGCCCTCCCCCAACCCTTGTTGTTGACTCTATAAGCCTCGATGATAGCGAGATCATGGGGATCCATCACACCACATACCCGCTCTTCGGGGTTCAGTTCCATCCTGAGAGTGTTGGGACACAGCTGGGTAAAAAGATCCTGGGCGCTTTCCTCGACATAGCTAGGAGGTAGGATACCATGGGGTTTTTAAGTGATGTGAGGGATAGGTGGAGAAGAATCGGGATCTTCTCCCTAGTGGCTAATAACTATGAGCGGGTTGAAACCCATACAACCAGTCTTTCCAGCGAGATAACTAGGTGGAGGAAAGAAAGAGGGATAGCTATTATAGCTGAGTATAAGAGAGCATCGCCAACAGGCATAATAGATCTAGACCTCGATATAAGGGATTATTATTACCAGCTCCATAGCTATGTAGCCGGCTTCTCGGTAATTGTTGAGAGGGAGTGGTTCTCAGGCTCTCCAGAATATATCAGCATACTGAGGCATCTTGGATGGAGGGGCCCTGTCCTTGCTAAGGGTTTCGTGTTCTATAAGGATCAGATTAATATTTACAGGAATGCTGGTGCCTCCTCAGTGCTTCTAATAGCGGAGGCGCTCGATCCTGTAGAGCTCAGAGATCTTTATATCTATTCAGAATCACTAGGCCTAGAACCCCTGGTCGAGGTAGGAAGCATAGGTGCCCTAGACTCTCTCATGAGAGTATTATCACCAAGGATTGTTGGTGTGAATTCAAGGGATCTAGAGACACTGGAGGTGAGTTTAAGCAACATGTTGGGAATCATCAAGCATGCTAAGAGGGAATACCCAGACCTATTAATAGTTGCTGAGAGCGGTATGAAGGATCTAGACGATATATGGAGGGCTAGGGAGTCAGGTGCCGATGCCTGCCTCATAGGCACTGGTCTTGTGAGAAGGAGCGATCGAGTGGAAATGCTGTCAAAGCTATACTCAACCTTAAGAGAAGCCTAGTAGCTATGATTGGTTCTAATGTATAGCTGGCTGTCTAGTAAATAAGCACTAGTGAAGAGATAGATTGGGAGGGGATTATGTATAGTCTCGACTATAAGGAGCTCGGCCTAATAGTGGGTCTCGAGATACACCAGCAGCTTGATACAGGAGCCAAGCTTTTCTGCAACTGCCCCGCAAGGATTGTTGATAACCCTGAAGGATCTCCTGTTATTATTAGGAGGCTTAGGGCTAGTAGAAGCGAGCTTGGGGAGATAGATCCTGCAGCCCTTTTCGAGTACCAGAGGGGAAGATTATTCAAATACCTAGCCCCTCCCGAGGTGACATGCCTTGTCGAGCTTGATGAAGAGCCTCCCCACCCGATCAATAGGGAGGCTGTGATCGTAGCCCTCGCAATAGCCAAAGCTCTCCACGCATCACACGTAGACGAGATCCATGTGATGAGAAAGATCGTTGTTGATGGTTCTAACACTAGCGGTTTCCAGAGAACAGCCGTCATAGCCCTCGGAGGATATGTTGACGATGAAGAAGGGGTTGTCAGGATCCAGAGTGTCACGCTCGAAGAGGACTCTGCTAGAAAGCTTGGAGAGGAGGAAGGTGTTGTCATCTACTGCCTCGACAGGCTTGGAATCCCCTTAATAGAGATCTCAACAGGCCCCGACATACACAGCCCTGAGCAGGCTGAGAGGGTTGCCTATAAGATCGGTATGATCCTGAGGCTCACGGGCAAGGTTAAGAGAGGGCTTGGAACGATCCGACAGGATCTAAATATCTCTATAAAGGGAGGTTCTAAAATAGAGATCAAGGGCGTCCAGAGGCTCGAGCTAATATCGAAAGTAGTTGAATACGAGGCCTATAGACAATACAGACTCCTCCAGTTGAGAAGCGAGATCCTGAGAAGGGGTCTCGATAAGAACGGGATCTCTGAGGAGATGCTTGTAGATGTGAGCAGCATGCTTAGAGAGAGTGGGAGCAAGCTCCTGAGATCCGTTATCGAGAAAGGAGGTGTTGCTATGCTCCTACCGCTCAGAGGGTTTAAGGGCCTCTTAGGCTGGGATCTAGGGCCTGGGAGAAGGTTTGGTACAGAGCTAGCAGATTATGCCAGACAGTGGGGAGGGGTTAGGGGTTTGATACACAGCGACGAGCTCCCTGGATACGGTATTGATGAGGCTTTCCTCAAGAAGATCTACGGATCCCTTGGCCTTGATATGGAGAGAGACGCCTTCATAATTATAGCTGATCAGAAGGAGAAGGTTCTGAAGGCATTCAAGATGGTTATAGAGAGGATCAAAATGGCTTTCGAAGGTATCCCCAGAGAGACTAGGGCTGCTAATGAGGATGGGACTACCCATTATATGAGGCCTCAGCCAGGGTCTGCGAGAATGTATCCAGAGACAGATATACCTCCGCTAAGGATCACGGATGAGCTCTTAAGAGAGGCTGAAAAATACGTCCCAGAGCCTCTCGAGGTTAAGATGAAGAGGTTCATCGAGGATCACGGGCTCAGCAGGGAGCTTGCTGAGCAGGTTATAAGATCGAGATATCTACCCCTATACGAAGAGCTTCTCTCGAGATATAGGGGTAATGTGCAGCCCTCTCTAGTAGCCTCTACGCTTATCAATACACTAAAATCCCTGAAGGCTGAGGGTGTTAATACAGATTCCCTATCTGAAGAGACCCTCGGAGAGATCTTTGAACTCCTATCCAAGGGCTTGTTCTCTAAGGAGGCTATACCCGATATTATTAGATATGTATGTGAGAAGGGTGTAAAGCCATCCAAAGCTATAGAGGATCTCGGTATTAAGAAGCTATCTAGCGAGGAGGTCGAGAGGATCGTTGATGACTTCATAGAGAAGAACAAGCTAGAGGTGATTAAGAGGGGCGATAAGGCCTATGGCTATGTGATGGGGAAGGTTATGGAGATCCTGAGAGGCAGGGTTGATGGCAAGATCGTCTCTGAGATTGTGAGGAGAAAGCTACTATCGATTAAAACCGAACAGTCATAGGAATCCTTATTCCTCTATACCTCTAAGCAGTATAGCCTCGACCTCCTCGCCCTCGTCATAGCCCTCCCTATTCTCTGGAACAATAAGTATCCCATTACCCCTCACAAGGGTGCTCAGAATACCGCTTCCCGTGAGTGCTAGTGGCTCTATATATGTTTTTCCATCACCACCCCTATAGATCCTCACCCTGACGAAGGATCTCGTGTTAATGGGTGTAGAGACCCTCCTGGTAAGGATCCCTCTCACAGTAGCCCTCGGCTCATCCTCAGCTCCTACCATGTTTAGTAGAATAGGCCTGGCTAGAGCCTCGAACCCTGTTATGGCTGCTACTGGGAAGCCGCTTAGCATTATGATCGGCTTGCCTCTCACCACAGCTATGCTTGTGGGTCTCCCAGGCCTTATAGCTATGCCGTGCACCATATACTCTGGATCAAGCCTCATAACGGCCTTTATCGTGTTATCGGAAGAGCCTACAGAGATCCCCCCTGTTGTTATGACCACGTCGCTCTTCTCAAGCGCCTTGAGGATCGATGAATATATCTCTTCCACATTATCCCTAGCTATCCCCATATATATTGCCTCGAACCCCATGCTCCTCACAAGCCCTTCTATAGCGTGTCTCGTGCTGTTCACGATAACCCCTCTCTCCTCATAGCCCCTCCTATCGAAATCCTCAACCTCGACTAGCTCGTTTCCCGTACATATTATTGACACCATGGGCCTGTAGATCTTTACCCTCGATATCCCCAGAGAGGCTATCACACCAAGATCCCATGGCTGGAGCCTATGCCCCCTCGAAAGGATCTTCTCGCCAGCCTTTACATCCTCACCCCTTCTAGAAACATTCCCCATAGGAGGAACTGGCGCATAGATCTCAACATATTGATTATCGATCCTTCTTGTATTTTCATACATAACAACAGCATCAGCACCCCTCGGTAGAGGAGCCCCTGTCTGGATCTCGAGGGCTTCTCCCTCAAGCACCTCATGCTCACCAACCCTCGAGCCAATGCTCACAATACCTTTTAATCTAAGAATAGCCGGGTTTCTTGGAGAAGCTCCAAACGTATCCCTACTCCTCACAGCATACCCGTCGACGACAGCCCTATCGAAGGGGGGCACATCGATCCCTGCTACTATATCCTCGGCCAGATATTTACCCAATGCTTCCGATAACCCCACCTCGATAATCCCCGGTTTATGACTTATACTCCCAAGGGCGCCCTTTACAACCTCACCGAGCTGTGAGAGCTGCTTAAAGCCCTTGATAGAGATCCCCTTTCAGATATGTATAGCATAGAGGCTTATTGAGCTTTCAAAACAAACGCTTATCACCTGGGAGGAGCATTTATTGTGGGGGTTCGGGCTTCATAGCAGATGATTTTTGCATCAACCGCTCTTCCCTCGGCTTCCTCAGCCCCACCCATTCAGAGCGACCCCGACCCACAGCTTCCCTTCATCGAGCTTCTCGGGTTCATAGCTGCGAGGAAACCCCGCATCCTGGTTTTATTTAACCCGCCCGCTCGGGTCTCTATCTCTACCCTCATTGTTGGGCGGCATCCCTACAAGATAATAGAGCCTATATAGTGTTCCATAGAGACGAATTTAATATCAATCATTATAAACTCTCATGAAATCTGAAACAGTAGGTTACGGCTACATGGTCTGTGGGATAATCCTTAGCGGCGGCATGTCTAGGAGATTCCAGATCCCTGGGGAGGCGTGGGTTGATAAGGCTTTATTCCCTATAGATGGTATCCCCATGATCCTGAGGATCTATAAGGAGTTAAGGAAAATCTCGAATCATGTGATCATAGCGTCAGGCTCTCTTGATAGGGCCAGGCTTTATAGAGATGTTGTTGGGGAGGCTGTCTTTGTGGAGGATATAGAAGGCCTTGTAGGCCCTCTATCCGGGTTGCTCTCAGCTCTATATGCTTGTCAAAGCGATATAGCCGTAGCTGTCCCGGTAGATATGCCGTATATCTCTGCAGATCTTCTCAGACATATGATTAGAGGGACACAGGGTTTCGATGTGGTGTCACCAATACTCCCAAACGGTCTTGTCGAGACAGCTGTTATTGCTGTTGTGAGGGATAGCGTTATAGCTGTTCTTGAGAGGCTAAGGGGTCTTGGGAGGGCGAGGATCGCGGATCTCCATAGAGGAGCTCCAAAGGTGCAGCTTATAGATATAAAGAAACAGGGGTTCGACCCAAGAATTATTGTTAATATAAACAGGAGGAGCGATATCGGTAAAACAGCCTCCTACCCGGAGGGGCCTATTAACGGTGACATCGAGATCATCAGGGGGTTCGATATAAAGGATCTAGCGGGGGGTTCTAGAGACAGGCTTAGGGGGAGTCTGTGGTGGACTATAGAAACAGGAGATCCCTATGAGGAGCTCAGGATCTATCTGAGCAGGGGTGCTTACATGTTAGCCGCATATGCTCTGCAAGACTCAAACAATATTTTCGAGAGATACATAGCAGAGGCATTGCTAGATTTCATCTACAGGGACACCAGCATCTAGATTAAAATAGCTTGTTAAAACGCAGAATAGAATACAAATCTAATAACAAAGCATGCGAATTTATAAACCTCTATAGGTAGTAAAAAGGGAAAGCACAGGGTGACTAAAATGGATAGTAGTTATGAGAAGAGGGTCGAGGAGCTTAAGAAGCATCTCATGAACGAATACTCCCTGCTCCCAGAATTCATCGACGGGCTTACAAGCATACATGAAGAGACAGAGGATTATACATGCCTCACTCTGAAGAAGCTTATGGGTAAGAGAGAGAAAGGGAAGCCAGCAGCAATCCTTCTCTCACAAGACGATAAGGCTAAGGATGACTGCTCCTCATGCCCACCGGGGTGATAGGGTGAGCAATGGCTCAGGTGTTGATAGGTCTAGAAGAGCCTTCTTAAAACTAGCATCCATAGCCTCAACAGCCCTCGCCCTCTCAGCAGCAGCATTAGCAGAGGCTGAGTCGCCTGTCCCGTATAAGTCTTGGAAGACAAGATGGGTCCTCGGCGAGATTGGCGGTAAGACCGATATTGTAAAGGCTAAGGTGACCCCAACTATATGCCCATACTGCTCTATGGGTTGTAGCATTGATTTCTACACAGTCGGTGATAAGGTTATCTGGACAGCCGGTTCTCCTGACTCCTATATAAACTGGGGTGCTTTGTGCCCCAAGGGGGATGCTGCATTCCAGCTTGTCGAGAACGATCTCAGGGTTCTCTACCCGATGATCAGGACGGGCCCGAAACCACCTGTTGAGGAGATCCTCAGTGCCAAGAGTTGGGATGAGCTTGTAGCCATAGTTAAGAAGTACCCACCCAGGTGGAGGGTTGTATCGTGGGATGAGGCATTCAGATATATAGCTGAGAGGCTCTCAAACATCCTTAACCAGTGGAGAGCAAGCACAGGAGCACCGAAGCAGAAGGATGGTTACTACTACCTGGGATCCCAGGTCCCTGTCCAGGTAATAGGATCCTCGATACTCCTCAACGAAGAGGCATTCCTAACCAAGAAGTTAGCAGTATTTCTTGGCACGTCTAATATGGATTCGCAGTTTAGGAAATGCCACAGCTCGACGGTAACAGCGCTCGGCGTAACCTATGGCTGGGGTGCCGAGACAGCAAGTATAGAGGATGTAGCCTTAGCGGATGTTGTCCTCTTCTTCTCAAGCCCTGCGGAGAACCATCCCCTATCGTTCTGGTACTTCTGGAAGGGTAAGAGGGAGAGGGGGACAGTGTTCATAACATTCGATCCCAGGCTCTCTAGGACGGCGATGGTCTCTGATATATGGGTTCCATTCAGGTCTGGTAGTGATACCGCGATCCTACTCTATATCCTCTACTATGCTTTCTTCGAGAGGAACCCGCCTATAGATCAGCTCGACGAGTTCAAGAGGCTTATGAATAGGTGGAACATTAACCAGGATGATCTTAATGAGTTGAAAGACCTGGTCTCGCAGTATAATGCTGAGGAGGTTTCTAGGATCTCTGGTGTCCCTGTTGATCTTTTGAGGAGTGTTGCTAGGATCTTTGTTGAGAGGAGTGGTGTTGTTACAAACCATAAGAGGCACGGGATCATACAGTGGGCCATGGGCTTCACA
>DATMAU010000031.1:0-3691 GCA_035559775.1 Sulfolobales archaeon | reverse complement strand
TGTGAAGCCCATGGCCCACTGTATGATCCCGTGCCTCTTATGGTTTGTAACAACACCACTCCTCTCAACAAAGATCCTAGCAACACTCCTCAAAAGATCAACAGGGACACCAGAGATCCTAGAAACCTCCTCAGCATTATAGTCCTTTAATAGATCCTTAAGATCTTCGAGATCATCCTGATCTATATTCCACCTATTCATAAGCCTCTTGAACTCGTCGAGCTGATCTATAGGCGGGTCTCTCTCGAAGAAAGCGTGGTGGAGTATATAGAGAAGTATTGATGCATCAGACCCAGGTCTGAAAGGAACCCATATATCTGAAACCATTGCCGTTCTCGAGAACCTTGGGTCAAAGCATATGAAGATAGCCCCTCTATCCTCTTTAGCCTTCATCAGGTGTCTCATTGAGAGGGGGTGAGCCTCTGCTGGGTTTGAGAAGAATAGAACTACATCTGCTAGCGAGAGATCCTCAAGGCTTCCTGTCTCAGCACCCCAGCCGTATGTTACCCCTAATCCTGTTACTGTTGAGCTGTGGCATTTTCTATACTGCGAATCTATATTTGACGTACCTATATATACGGCTAGCTTGCTCACTAGATAGGCTTCCTCGTTAGTGAGTACAGAGGATCCCAAGATCTGGACAGGGTTATCCCTACCCACATAGAGATAGCCATCTCTATGAACTGGTGCCCCTGTTCTCCTCATCCATTCAGTAAGGATCTTTGAGAGCCTATCGGCTATATATTCTAGAGCCTCATCCCATGTGATCGGTCTCCAGTTTGGGGGGTATTTCTTGATAACAGCTAATAGATCCTCCCAGCTCCTAGCTTGAAGAATTTCTTCAACAGGTGGTTTAGGGCCTGTTCTTACCATGGGCCTCAGGATCCTGAGGCTGTTTTTGATAAGCTGGTATGATGCAACACCTTTCGGGCATAGAGCTCCCTGGTTTATATAGGAATCTTTAGATCCTGCTAGCCATACGACTTTGTCGTTATCTATGTAGAAATCTATAGAGCACCCTACCGAGCAGTATGGACATAGAGCCTTAACTATTCTGAGCTCTTCCAGACTCTTCTTACCACCGATCTCGCCTAGCCTCCATGCTGATTTATAGATAGTTTTCAAAATAGTAACCAATTTATTCACCCTCAGGATAATAAATACTTTCATCATATTCAGATAGTTAATTCTACCCTAAGAGGTGAGAGGCATGTGAGAATTACATTAGTATTGCAGCAGCCAGCAACTTGTGATTAGGATTAAAGGGAAAGCTGGTAGACTTGTGAGAAGCTTTAGATAATGGATCTGGCGTGTATATCCTATAAGTTATGGTTAAGCGTTTTTAGATTATGGTTATTAGCATCTATCAACTAGATCCTTAAGGGTTCTAGTAATAGTTATCTCTGCTATACCCTGCCCTGCAGACTCTGCGGTCTTTGATATTATGTCCTCTCCTGTTAACCCTGTGAGAACCAGGATCCCTCTCACCCCGGCAGCCATGGCTAGTCTCATATCTGTGTCCACCCTATCCCCTATAATAACCATGTTTTGTCTAGATATGCCGAGTCTCTTTTCAACTAGATCTATGATCCACGGGTTAGGCTTCCCAGCAATAAAGTCAGGCTTCCTCCCTGTTGCCGACTCTAGCGCTGCCACAATCGCCCCAGCACCTGGGTCTAGACCGTCCTCTACGGGGATCACGTGATCCGTGTTTGTAGCTATGAATAGAGATCCGTTGAGAAGAGCCCTTGTGGCTGCTCTTAGCTTCTGGTATGTGAGGTTTCTGTCGAGCCCCACTATGACCGCGGTTGACCTAGTAGCCTCTTCTCCTGTTAAGACCTTGTGATGGGCTAGAACCGCTTCCTCGATAAGCCCTTCTTCACCGACTATATAGACTTCAGATGCTCCTTTCTGCTCATAGAGCCATGATGCTGCTAGGTATCCACTTGTGATCACACTATCGATCCCAACACTTATTCCGAGATCTCTTAGCATCTTCACATACTGAGCCCTGCTCCTTGTTGAGTTGTTTGTTAGGAATAAGACTCTGTAACCCCTAGAGATCAGTGATTTTAACGCGATCACGTTCTCTTCTATAGGTTTCCTTCCAAGCCACACAACACCATCTAGATCCACGATCAGTACCTGCCCGCTATCTAAACAGTCACTCTCCATATGTTTCCACATAGCTCTATCACCTGGTTAACTGATATAGAATAGCTTATATTCTTCTGGAACACTATCTCTTGGTATTTATATTGGATAATGCTGCCCAAGCGCTTCTGGTAACTGTGATAGTGTATCTCGTTACTCTAGCCTTAACGATCCTGACCCTGAAGATCGGTGTTAGGTTTGGGATTGTTGGGAGAGATGTCCATAAGACCTGGAACAGCTATGCGGTGAGGATAGGGGGTCTATCCCTCATAATAGCCCCTCTCATGGTCTTCCTCATAAAACCTTCTATGGTCACATTGGCATTGTTACTAGTATCGATATTATCCATGATTATAGGTCTAATAGACGATCTTAGGACGCTCCCAGCGGTTAAGAAGGTCCTCATATCAGTCACGCCAGGACTGATCCACTTGATCCTCGGGCTATACGAGCCGAGGCTTTTCATACCATTTTTAGGCGATATAGGCGCAAGGATCCTCTATATATTCCTAATACCCTCAGCATATGCTGTAGCCCTAAATGCTGCTAATATGATGGATACCCATAATGGCCTGCTGGCAGGCTCCGTATTGATATCCCTTGCCGTTCTCTCACCACTACTGATCCTGAGATCCCCTGATCATGAGGCGATGTTCCTCATAGTATTAGCGATCGAGGCATCAATAGCCGGTTTTCTAGTCCTCAACACATACCCTGCTAGAGTCTTTGTTGGTAACGCAGGATCATTTATAATAGGCTCCTGGATCGCGTTCATCGGAATATATAGTAGATCCGAGTTCCTAGTAGTGATGGCCCTCTTCCCAATGGTTATAAACGGCTTCTCAATAATAACAAGCATCGGTGGTCTCAAAGAAAAAAGCCTTATAAAGACAAGACCTGTTAGTGTTGAGAATGGCATTATAAAGGCTAACCCTGATCCCAAGGCCCCAATAACCATAGCACATATAGCATCATCATCAAGATCAGGGGTTAGGGAGGCTGAGCTCGTCATAGGTGTCTGGATCCTATTCTACGTAGCTTCAACTATAGCAATAACACTCTTCTCAATAGCATCGTAGCAGCATAGATATAACTATATGCTCAGCTTCATCATAGTAAATTTGTTTTATAGTAAAACTATTCGAACCCAGATACCCTATCCCCGGCTTCACCAGTCTTAAGGTTCTCTCACCCTCGCTACGACCCATGTAACCAGGTCTCATTATTAAGAATAACCTCAACTCTCCGATCTCCTCTGGCCCTCCATCGTGGGAGACGAAATGAAACCCGTATTTTACACGATGGAGCCACCGTGGGGGATAATGACACAAGTGAGCAGGGTAAATAAAAAATCCAGATGTGGGGGCTTCCCCACATCAATGAGTCGGAGCAATGATGTGAAGAAGAGCTGTCAGCAGAGATCACCCCGAATGTATAGAGACCAAAGATAAGAGCCCCAATAAAAGGAACCCCGAGACCAGTAAAACCAAGAGAAGAGCAGCTTATACCAAACAAGAACAACCGCAATGAAGCCCGA
>DATMAU010000030.1:0-21314 GCA_035559775.1 Sulfolobales archaeon | reverse complement strand
AGCGATTTTGATAAAAAGCTCGAGGGCTTTGAACCGAGAAAAGAACCAATGGTTATACTAAACGGTAACGAGGCTGTCGCTGTGGGGAAGATCCTTGGGGGGCTTACTTTCCAGACATACTACCCCATAACACCTGCCGCGGATGAGAGCTTCTTCCTAGAGAGCTACGAGACGATCGAGATAGACCCCGAGTTTAAAGACGAGGCAGAGCTCCTTAAAGGAGCCGGTGTAGTGGTGTTCCAGAGCGAGGATGAGATAGCAGCTATAAACATGGCCATAGGCGCCGCCCTAACCGGTGCTAGGAGTGCTACGGCGACCAGCGGGCCTGGCTTCTCACTAATGGCTGAGGGTCTTGGATGGGCTGGGATGAACGAGGTCCCCGTTGTTGTAACACTATATATGAGAGGAGGCCCGAGCACCGGTCTCCCAACAAGGGATAGCCAGGCAGATCTGCTTTTCGCGCTCTTCGCAGGACATGGAGAGTTCCCAAGGATCGTGGTATCATCGGGGGATCATGAGGAAGCTGTCTACGATGCTGTAAGAGCCCTTAACTGGGCAGAGATCTATCAATGCCCCGTAATACATTTAGTTGAGAAGAACCTGGCTAACTCGTGGACCTTGGTGAAGATCGATAAGAGTAAGGTAAAGATCGAGAGGGGAAAGCTTGTCAGAGATCCTGTGAAGAATTACAAGAGATTCGAGATAACAGAGGAGGGTATATCGCCCAGAGCCTTTATAGGAACCCCTGGGGTTGTTATGTGGTATACTGGCGATGAGCACGATCCTCTAGGACACATAACAGAGGACCCGGAGACCAGGTATGAGATGTATATGAAGAGACTCAAAAAGCTGGAAACAGCTGATAAGGAGATACCTGAAGAGGAGAGGATAGCCATATATGGGGAAGAGAACCCTGACATAATGATAGTTAGCTGGGGAACAACTAAAGGAGCTATTCTAGACGCGCTGGATCCCCTTAGAGAGAAGGGCTATAGGGTAGGATTCCTCCAAATAAGGGTCTTCAGCCCCTTCCCCAAGAGGCTTGTTAAGAAAGTCCTTGAATCCTCTAGGTTGGTGATCGATATAGAGAACAACTACCTAGGACAGGCTGCCAGAGTCATAGCTATGGAGACAGGCTATGTTATAAAACACAAGGCCCTGAAATGGACGGGAAGACCTATAACAGAGACAGAGGTTGTAAAAGCTGTTGAGAAGGTTGTTAACGAAGGTGCCGAGACAATATACCTCAAGGACGGCAAATAGGTAAGTAGTGAGTAGTATAGTAACTATCCCTCATAGTTTTAGAGATCCTAGCTTTTTCATCATATCGAGCAATGGTTTGATCCTCTTAGGCCCTACTATCGACATGCTTACTAGGAATATAGATGTGATCCTCGGATCCGACAGGCTTTTCAAAATCCTTGCCTTGGCCTCATCCCCGAGTTTAAGATCACCAAGATAGATCTTTATCTTATCCTCTATTATAAGTGGTATTCTGCTAGCCATGTTGCTAGGAGCAGTGAGTAGCAGGAAGTAGGGGAAGACGATCAAATCCCACGCCATGTGGCTATACCTCTTACACTCCCCCGCCTGCTCGAGATCTATACAGTAAGCAGTATCGCTCCCCTCTATAGCTATAAAGTTATCCGGTTTTGTGTCTATCAAGCAAACCCCGTTACTATGTATTCTGGCGATTGTTCTCATAAAAATCTCGATAGCCTCGTTTATTATACCTCCATATATAGCGTAGCTGCTTAAAGGCTCGCCCTCTATATATTCTTTGAGCATTGTGAGAGACCACGGATCTATGTAGAGGATCCTCTGGGTCGCTATTCCACGCTTCCTAAGCTCTATGGTGTATCTATACTCATTCCAGAACCTTGTTTGGGGAAGAGCCTTAGGTCTTATACCCACAAGGGTCATTAGATCCACTGTAGGGCTTATCAGGAGCCATTTAGCTGAAGCATAGTCGGAGAAGCTCTTCATAACCATTTTAACGCCGCTCTCTCTATCCCTCACGACCTTAGATGTTGAGAGCATGCTGAGGATCTTAGGTAGGTTTTTGTTACCTTGATCTATCCCGGAATCCTCGATCTTATTCTTTATAGATCTATAGTCTATGACCTTACCCTCTACACATTCTATGAGATCCTCGGGTGGAGGAGGATCTTCGAGCTGGGGAGTCTTAACGCTCTTCAGAATCTTTATCAACGGGTTTAGATACTCGTCAAACGATCTCCTCAGACTCTCTATAGCTGGGATCACCTTGAGCCAGTCAGCCCTTATATTTACCAGATATCTCCTTCTCCTATCCATGGAGAGCCAGCCACCGTCAACCCTGAACCCAGCATTCCTAGCAGTGATCCCGATGGCTAGATCCAAGTCCGGAGACCCGCTCTCTAGATATCTGGTCGCTAGGTGTTTATAGATCTCTGCTCTGCTAGTAAGCCTGTAGAGGTTTTTATATAGAGGGTATTTGATACTAACTCTGAAAAGACCATATGCCCCCGAGAATGCTGAGAGATCGTTTGATAGATCACTTATAAGCCTTCTGGCAGCTGCGTTCACTATATCCTCGTCCCTAGGCTCTCCTGATACAAGATATGCTGAGCACAGCGAATAGCCCATTGTTTTGAGCATGCAGTCGAGCAGTGTTAGCTGTTTTGGGACATGGATCTCTGTTATGTTGTCTTTTGTAACAACCCCTAGATCTGTTATTCTGTTCTTAACCACTATCCTGATCATTATACCATGCCGCGATCACTTCTTAAGAACTACGAACCCTTTTCTAAGCATGCTTTCTATATTCATCTTAACGAGCTTGGATAGCGAGGATATGATCCTTATAGAGGGGATCTCGGTCTCGCCCACATCAAATCTCCTGCTTATAGCGTTCACACTGCTTCTACACAGGTCTATCAATAGGCAGTTGGTGCATCTCTGGCTAGCATCAACCCCATTGACTATCACTAGAAGACCATAGCTATCGTCTATAAAGGCACCCTTATTCTCAAGCACCTCTAGAGAAGCTCCTGCCGGCGAGCCATACACCCTGTAAACGAGATAGATCTTTGATGTTAATAGATAGTCCTCACCGTGCTTAACAATCCAGCCATGGTTCTCTAAGAAGTGTAGATGTCTATAAACAGCCGTCCTTATAACCCCAATGTTCTCGGCAAGCTGTGACGCTCTCGTAACTCCTTTAGCCAGGAGCGATAATATCGCTAGCCTCTGATCGTTAGAGATCGTTGCGTTGAAGTTCTCCTCATGGATCAATACTATGCTATCGATCAAGCTCCCCTTCTCAAGAATATATGGAACCCCCCTAAACTCCTCAACATATTCTGAATATCCGTGTTTCCTATCCAATATTGCTCCATAGATATGATTCTAGAGAAGATAATAAAGACAGGGATCTTAGCTTATTAGCTATAGACAGGATCATAAGAACGTGAGGGGCCGTAGTCTAGCTTGGGAGGATGCCAGCCTGGGGTGAGCACCCCGTAGCAAGGGACCCCAGAGCGCTGGTGGTCCCGGGTTCAAATCCCGGCGGCCCCACCTATCTAGAACCATTCTTAGAATCGCTTAGAAGCCTATGGGCGGCGTTCCACCCCGGAATACATGTAAGCTGACCGCCAGGCCATGTACCCGCACCGCCTAGGTAGAGCCCCCCAATGGGTGTTCTATAACCCCAACCACAAACGGGTCTACAGTTGAATAGATAGTCCTGGGTCATTATAATATGATTTACGTTACCTCCTCTCACCCTAAAAACGCTCTCTAGATCTCTGGCATCCATGATCTCTAGGGCTTTTGCGTCTCTTCTAATATTTAGGATCAGTTCTTCGAGATCTTCTAGCCCGAAACCTCCCGTGGCGATCACACTGTTGCCAATAACCACGACCTCTCCCCTAGGAGTCTGTATGATCGATTCCCTATACGGCTCTAAACAATCCGCTAGCCTGGGCTTCTCTCTCAGAATTACCGCTATTCTCCTCACACCAGTCATAGGGCTTCCCTTCTCAAGCCTCTTTATAGTATCCTCATCAATGATCCCGGGATCCAGCATATCGATAAGAGTGTTAGCAGGGCTTGCAGTCGAGATCACATACCTAGCCTCAACCCTGCTTCCATCATCCAGGATCACGCCCCTAGCTTTCCCATCCTCGACCAGGATTCTGGAAACACCGATCCCCAGATAGATCTTAACCCCCTCCTCAATAGCTCTTCTAAAAAGCTCATCAACAAGAACCCATGCACCCCTGCCCCCACTATTTTCTGGGAAGAACCAGCCCTCGGGAGGGTTATAGTAACCGACAAGAAAGGCCGGCTGATCCAGGTAGAAATCGGGTATAAACATGCTCCACAGCCATGGCGGAAGATACCTCGCGAGGAGATCCCTTGAGCTCTTCTTAACAAACCATTCTAGCACAGGGTCGGAGAGGAGTTCCTGGATAGATGGTGGGTCTACTGTCAATAGGTATCTCTCAAGAGATCTATGGAAACCAGCAATAGATCCCCACATTTCCTTAACATCGCTCGCACCTATTGATTCTAGCTCATGAAACCTCTTATCAAGATCAAACCACCACCTAATAATAGTATCACCATGCACATATACAGCAATAGGGTCTGGGTAGAACCTCCTAAGCCTAACCCCAACAGCCCTCAAGATCCTCTCGGGGACTAGCCCAACCACATAAGCCCCAACAGGGATCCTAGAGCCAGCCAGCCATTTTGAGCCCGACATACCTCCATACCATGGTAGATGATCTATAATAGCAACATCAAGCCCCTTCATAGCAAGCACTATAGCCGCGGTTAAGCCATTATGACCAGCACCTATCACTACAACGTCAAACATGCCGGGACCTCATATCTATTATAGCGTTGTAGACGATAAGGATTTAGAAAAGATCCGGAACCCCCTTGATCCGTATGAAAAACCTCTACCCCCGCTCAGGAGAACTTCTTACCTCCACTTAATAATCTTCCCAGAAATATTGTTTCGGAGCAGGATTTGATTAGATGTTTGGAGATAGTTGAGAAAAAGATCGTCAGTGCTTGGGAAGCCTTGTCATGCATAGACGATGGTGCTGTTATCGCGATCTCCGGCTTTAACATGGCCACTACACCGGAGCATTTGATACTGGAACTCTATAGCCTTTATAAGAAGACAGGGCATCCAAGGGATCTCTTCATAATATCAGACGCACTGCCAGCAGTCCCTGGGAGAGCCCTGGATAAGGTTGCTGAGGAACTGTATAGAGAGAATGATAAGAACTTTATAAAAGGCATATTGATACCCTTCCTAGGCTTCTCACCATGGTTACAGAAAATGGTTATGGATAATATGATCGAAGCGTACTCATGGCCCCTAGGAATAACAGCATACTGGTTCAGGGAGGTGGCTTCGGGGAGACCGGGGCTGATAACAAAGATCGGTTTGGATACCCTGCTAGACCCTAGGTTTGATGGTGGGGCGATGAACGAGAAGGCTAGGGCTTCTATGACATGTAAGGTTGATCTTATCAATATCGGTGGAGAAGAGTATCTATTCTATAAAGCCCCAAAACCCAGGTTCGCTCTGATAAGGGGTACAAGTGCAGATGTTATGGGTAATCTAAGCCTTGAGGACGAGGGGATAAGGGGGTCTGTGCTAAGCATTGCCCAAGCCGTTAAGGCTAGACCGGATCCGGGGATCGTTATGGCCCAGGTAAGGTGGATCACCGAGATTGGTACTCTGAACCCGAGATCCGTTGAGATCCCGGGCCCCCTGATAGACTATATAGTGAAGGCCCCGAGAGAGAGGCACTGGCAATCGGGATCTTTCGAATACGATCCCAGAGCGAGCCACCGAGTAATACCTCCTCTAAAGCCAGAGATCTTTGAAGATATACCGCACCAGGCGTGGAAAGAGCACGAGATCGTTATAGCTAGGAGAGCCCTCATAGAGCTGGTAAGGATCTTGAATGAAAAGAGATCCCCAGTCCTGGTCAACATAGGTGTGGGGATACCAGCCCTTATAACGAGGATCGCTATTGAGGAGGGGATCACACATCTAATAATACCAGTAGTAGAATCAGGTGCCTGGGGAGGACTAGCCCTCCCAGGCCAGGATTTCGGCATAGTATACGGGCCCTTCGCCTTAACAACAATCCCAGACACGTTCTCTCTATTCGAGGGCGGTGTTATAGATGCCGCTATACTGGGCTTCCTCCAGATCGACTCTGAAGGAAATGTCAACCCATCGGCCCTCCCCGGAAGAATACCAGGCCCAGGGGGCTTCCCAGTAATAGCTGGGGGAGCTCCTAGAATTATTTTCGCAGGCTCCTTCACGGCCGGCCCAAGCGATATAAGGGTGACTGAGAACGGCTTGAAGATCGTAAAGGACGGGGATATCGTTAAGTTCGTATCCAAGGTATATAAAGTGTTCTTCAGTGGGAGACTAGCCCGAAAGTACGGGAAAGAGGTCGTATATATAACCGAGAGGGCTGTCTTCAAACTCACTAGCGAAGGCCTCGAGCTTGTCGAGATCGCACCAGGGGTTGATCTCGAGAGAGACGTACTATCCAAAATGGGGTTTAAACCAATAATATCCAGGAAGCTTGATACAATGGACCCAAGGATCTTTAGGATGAGGAGGATAGGGATCCTCGAGGATGTTGTAAAAACAATACATAGATAAAAAGCCTAAGATCTTCCCAATACTGTTACGGATAACTGCTCTACAGTGACACGCTTTTCTCCAGGTGCGGGAATACTATTACGCCATACCAGAAGAGCCTAGTTTATAGTTTTATCTACTACGATAGATAAAAATTATAAATCAAATATTAAGTTATTGCGACATATACAATTAAGCGTATATATCTTGCCACACGTAATATTACTTGAAGAGGAGAGATTGTGATTAAGAAGGTCGTAATACCCCTTGGCGGTTTGGGCACTCGGCTGTACCCTTTAACAGTAGATACTTCTAAGGCTATGATTAGGTTTCTTAACAGGCCGCTGATAGAGCATATAATATCGATGCTAGCCTCCCAAGGAGTTAAGGAATTCTACATAGGTGTTAGTGGGTATTATAACTATACGCAGGTGGTTGATTATCTAGGCGGTGGTGAGAGGATTGCAGCTATGCTGGGCCTCTCGCCCGACTCTATTAGGGTTAGGTACCAGCCGAACTTCTCTACAAGCGGTAATGCTGAGTCTGTAAAGATACTCATGGATTACTACGATATAGACGAAACAGTGCTTGTTGTGCAAGGCGATATTGTTTTTAACATAGACCTCTATGATCTCTGGAAAGCCCATAGAGAGTCGGAGGCTGATATGACTATAGTGCTTAAGGAACTGAATCATGGTGAGGATATAACAAGATTCGGTGTAGCCGACATAGATAGCGATATGAATATAAAGGGCTTTGTTGAAAAGCCCAAGAGCACACTCCATGCCCCATCAAGGCTGATCAACACCGGGATCTATGTTATAGAGCCGTGGATCAGGAGGTTCTTTGATGACGAGGTGGGGAGAAAGATGAGGATCAATGGCATGACAGATTTCGGGAGCCACGTGATACCCGAAGTAATATCCAGGGGGTTGAGGGTTAAGGGCTATATATTGAAAGGCTATTGGTTCGATATAGGGACGCCTGAGAGCTATATGAGAGCCTCTTTCCACCTCTTGAGAAGCCTCAGTCCACAGGATCTTAGGGTTACTAGGGTGTATGGGGGTGTAAGGATGATGGGTAGAAGCTCCTTATCTAGGAAGCTCCACGAGAAATTAATAGGAATGATCGAGAAGGGCCTCTTGAGGGTTGGTGGAGATGTATTGATTGGCAGGCATGTGGATCTGAGCGAGGGTATAGATCTATGGGACACCATCATAGATAACTATACCGTTATCATGGGCGGTTCAAGGATCTCTAGGTCTATCGTGATGGATAGGTGCGTGATAGGCGAGAAAACAATAATCGAGAGAAGCATTGTTGGGAGGCACACATATATTGGTAAGGGATCTAGGATAGTGAACAGTGTTATTGGTAACAATGCATATATAGGAGAAGGATCCCTGATCATTAACTCAAAGATATGGCCTGGTAAGAACGTGGAACAGAGATCTGTTATAGAGAATAGATATTTAACCTAACAAGCTATTTTTCCCCACGATTCAAGTGATTCAGGGCTCTGATGAAGGTTCTGGCAATAGATCCTGGTACACTATCCACAGGCATAATAGCGGTGTCTGAGAAAGGGTTAGAAGACTATATAGAGGTAGAATCCGAAAAGCTTAGCAGGGGGCCTGAAAAGCTTCTAGACATCATAGAATCCCACACCCCCGACCTCGTAGTTGCTCCATCGGGCTATGGATTACCACCAATAGATCTTAGAATCCTAGACCCAGCCGAGCTTGCAACGGCAACCCTGGTTAGGGAAGATGATCCAGGTGTGGGTGAGCTGAGATATATATCATATTTCCTAAAGAGGCTGAAAACTCTGAGGATGCCTGTAATAGGGGTTCCTGGTGTTGCTAACCTGGCTAGCGTTCCAAATAGCAGGAAGATCAACAGGATAGATCTTGGAACAGCTGATAAAGTAGCACTAACAGTGCTTGCCGCAATGATACATAGCAAAGAGGATCGAGAGGTGCTTAGAAGGAGCAGCTTTATAGTAGTAGAGCTTGGAGCATTCACAGCAGCAGTCGCAGTAAAGAATGGCAAGATAATCGACGGGATCGGGGGGACGCTCTTCCCAATAGGGATCATATCTAGCGGTGGGTGGGATGGCGAGATGGCTGTAGCGATTGGAAGGAGGATCTATAAAGGGGATCTCTTCTCAGGCGGATTAAGAGATATATGTGGATCAATAGATATAGAGAGGATCAGGAGCGAATGCCCAGAAGGGTATGAGAGATACCTAGACGACATAGCCAAAACGATCTCAATGCTCCTAACATCTATCAAGAGAGAGGGTTGGCACGACCCAGTAAAGATCTATATGTCGGGGAGGGGGGCTGTAAAGGCTGTATTAGAGGATCTGTGGAGATATTACGAGATAGACTCTGAGATCCTTAGAAACTACTATAAAGACGGAATAAAAAAACCCGCAGAAGGGGCAGCACTATACGGTCTCTCATGGATCGGTGTGAAGGATAGAGGGATCCTCGATGCCCTAGGGATCTTCGATTGGAGACCCCTTAGATTACCATTAAAGGATTATTAAACTACCCATACAACTACCCACGCTCTACAGATTAGCCAGTTCCAGTCCATGTGTTTCCAGCTGAGGTTCTAAGCTATATATTCTTTCCTTTCAACGGCTTATCGAGGGTTTTGGAAACCCGGCTTACTATATCCTGATCGAAGTCTTGGCGATAGCATATCTAGACGCCATATAGATCACCGGTATCGTGAACAGATTTATAAGGGCTATCGCGGCATAGCCAGCATCAAGAGAGGAATGGGATGCTATTAGCCCGACTATTACGGGGCCAATGGAGCCTCCTGCAGAGATCCCGATGCCCCACACTATGCTGTTGGCAGTATTTATATACCTCTGGGGGACGGTGTCTGAGACAAGTGCTAGGAGCAGTGTGAATGCCTCGAAGGCAAATACTCCGAATAAGAAGAGAGATACGTATAATGCTATTTGGTATCTGTAGAGCTCTATGAACCCGTATAGGGATAGCGATGCCATTACCGTGGTGAGGAACATCGTGTTTCTCCTACCAAGCCTGTCAGAGATCATTCCCAGGAGTGGTTGTGACGCTATAGAGCCGACAAGCGCTAGCGATGTTAGAAGCCCTACTTCAACACCATAGGCTATACCGAGCTTCTGGGTTATCATTATTGCTAGATATGTTAAAGCCCCTTGGGATACGATCCCTCTTGCCATAGCTATGATCGTTAAGAGCGCTATTGGCATATAAACCTCACGCGGTATAGACCAAGTAGAGCTCTTCATATCAACTATCTTTGTAGCTATTCTTGCAAGGACTATCATCGGTATCGATGCTAGAAGAGAGGTTAATGCTAGTGGGAGGATCCCTATATGTGTTGTGGTGAGGAGCAGCGTTATGATCACTGGATAGCTACTCCTTCCTAAGGCACCCATAGCCCCATTTATGCCGAGAGCTAGTCCTCGATCTTCTGTGAAGTGGTGGGAAAGAATACTAGCACCTATTGGGTGGTATATGGAACTGGCAATACCACCGACAATTGCTGAGGCAATCAGTAGGGGATAGGCGATACTAGTCCCCATAAGCGATATAGACAGCCCTAGGATCGCTATTGCCAGCGACCATAGAATCATTCCAACTGCTAGAAGGATGAAGGGCCTCTCAACCCTATCCCCTATCCTTCCTATAAATAGGCTTGAGATCGACGAAGATCCTAGATAGAGAGCCGATGCTATAGATATATCAGTATAGCTATAGCCCCTATACATGTAGAGCGGATATACCGTTGCATAGGCTATGGCGGCTCCATCGTTAATATAGTGCGCTATTGAAGTGATCACCAGGATTCTTGACTTCAAGGAACGCGCCACGTAGTTTTAGAATCATTGAAGGAATAAAAGCTATAGTGCACCAGAGAACAGTTTACCTAGGTTCCGAGCTTGTCGAACCCTCGTAACCGTTTGTCCCTGGATGTTTATTCTACTCATCTTTTTATTCATGGTCTTATCCAGGGGCTTCCACCTCTACCCACAGGATCAGAGATCCTGCGGGGTCATGGGCGGCCGTCGAGCCCAACGGCCGTGGCTCCCATCTAGGCTTGAGGGATCATCCCCAAGATGGCTTGGAGCGCTGCTCCCATCGCCGCCCAGGCTTGTGTGGAGAGACCCGCACCGAGGATCCCTTTCAGAGTTCATAGATACACCCCCTACAAATATCAAAAAGAAAACAGCCCCGACCTCTGCCTAGACAAGCGCTATGGTTCCTTATTAGTTTATCATCTCTTTAGCGTGATGTTTCTGGGAGGCGCATTGCTTTCCGAGAAGCCAACAGTTTCAGGTAAGCAATACCACTTAATGATCGGTGAGGGGGATGTGGCGCGCTATATCCTCCTCCCAGGAGATCCTGAAAGGGTTCCCAGGATAGCAAAGACATGGGATAAGTATCGGCATGTCGCAACCCATAGGGAGTATGTTACATATACTGGTGAGTATAGGGGTGTGAGGATCTCTGCTACATCGACAGGTATAGGGGGCCCTTCAACAGCAATAGCTATAGAGGAGCTCTTAAGAGTTGGTGCTGACACTTTCATAAGAGTGGGAACCACAGGTTCCCTCAGAAGGGAGATAGGGATCGGCGATCTTGTTATATCAGCTGCTGCCGTAAGGCTTGACGGTGCTAGTAAAGCCTATATCTTCCCAGAATACCCGGCTGTGGCTAGCTATGAGGTAATCCTAGCCCTCATAGAGGCTGCAGAATCTCTTGGCGCTAGGTATCACGTGGGCATAACGGCAAGCACCGATAGCTTCTATGTTGGTCAGGGTAGGCCTGGCTATAAAGACTATATGCCTCCATGGTCGAAAGATCTGGTGAAGATCCTCAGGGACGCTAATGTTGTTAACTTCGAGATGGAGGCTGCCACAATATTCACGCTAAGCAATATATATGGTGCAAGAGCTGGAGCCGTGTGCGCGGTTATAGCTAATAGAGAGACAGGAGAGTTCCTCCCAGATGCTGGGGTTGATACAATGATAAGGGTTGCGAACGAGGCTGTAAGGATCCTGAGTGAATGGGATTCTGTGAAGCAGAGGTTTGGTAAGAACTACTTCTACCCAGGGATCCTGAGGAGGTAGAGATGGGTGTAAAGATCCTGGTTGAGAACGCATCCATACTTACAATGTCAACCAAGGAAGATCTATTCATAGATAGGGGTTACATCTTCATAAACAACGGGATCATAGAAAGCGTTGGGCGGGGAGAAACCCCCATAGATCTAGAACCCCCTGATCTCGTGATCAACGGTAAAGGAAAACTTGTAATCCCCGGCATGATAGCCCTCTACTCAAGACTATCCCTCCTCCCTCTAAGGGGTATTGCTAGGAGAGGGGTTGAAGATCCTTCTATCTATAGCATTCTCACAAACAACGATCTATACCTCTTATCAGCACTATCCCTCGCCGGGCTTGCGATGAGAGGCATAACAACTATCCTCTCAACAGATAGGCCTGTTGAGCCTGTTGTAAGGGCTTCTGAGAGTGTTGGTGTTAGGGTGGTAGCTGCGCCATGCCTCGAAGATCCAGGTGATTTGGATAACTGGGCTAGAGAGATCTCATCCTCGGCTAAGAAGTGGCATAGACGTGGAGAATCACTAGCCCTCATAACAGGATCTATATGCTCTAGACGTGCTGTGAGGGAGGGTTTAGAGAACCTCGTCCCAAGCGATATGCCCTTAGTAGTATACGGAGACGCATGCATGGATCTTAAGATCTCAAGGATCCTTGCCATAGATCCTCCCCCAGAGTGTAATATACCACGAGATTCATCAGTATACACAGAGCTTAGCATGAATAGGTGGGAGCCAGGGGCTGGATACGGTATAGGGGCGAGCCCCTCATGGTCCCTCTACCCCCACTTCATCATAGCTAGAGCTAGGGGTTATAGTCCTCTGGATATACTGGGAAGTGCAACAATATGGGCCGCTGCTAAAGTCTCGATGGGGTCAGGTGTTATAGGGCCTGGAAGGCCTGGCGACATAGTGATCCTGGATCTAACCCAGCCCCCATGGTGGATCCCGGAGAAGATCCTCAATGAAAATCTAGCAGCCGATATAGCTGTATCGAGCATACCCAGAGTCGAGACTGTAATCGTGGGGGGAGAGATTATTGTTGATAATGCTGAGCTCCTCACAGTCGGGATGGATCTTTTCTCTAAGGCTTATAACAAGATCTCAGAGATCTTGGGGAGGATCTGATGCTCAACAGGATCAAGAACAGAGTCTCGTCCCTGATCAAGCCTATAGCAGTCTTTATGGCGAGTAGGAATATAGATCCTAATATCATTACGCTCACGGGCTTAGTATTAGCCCTTATAACACCTGTCTCAGCCTCGCTATACGGAATCCCTGGGGCGATCGTTATGATCATGTTATCATCGATCCTAGATTTCATTGATGGAGAGATAGCAAGGGTCTCTGGCAGGGTTAGTGCGAGGGGTGCTTTCCTCGACTCTCTATGCGATAGAGTCTCGGATCTATCCTACCTCTCCACCTTCATAGTACTCGGGCTCAGCCCTGTAGCTGTATATATAGCTGCTGGTGCAAGCCTGATGATAAGCTATGCTAGGGCTAGGGCTGAGTCCCTAGGGGTCAGGGTCTCTGGGGTTGGGCTTATGGAGAGGGGTGAGAGGATCTTAACCATAATATTGATCCTATTGCTCGGGCTTTTCAGCCGGAGTGCTATGGAGGCTGCATTATTTGTATTCATAGCGCTATCCATATACACTACTTTAGAGAGGGTTGTGTTTGTTTTTAGATCTCTTGGGAAATGATCTCTGTGATGTATTTTCTAAGCTCGTCGTCTAGCTTCTCAATCCTAGCTGGCTTTATCCCTTTCTGCCTAGCTCCTCTCAGACAAGATCTTATCCATGAATCGTAGACCTTCTCGCATTTGCCGTAATTCCTACAACTATTATCTATAAATTCTCTCACTACCTTCATAGCATCCTCGTCCTCTAGCTTGAGTATTGTTGCTAGATATGGTGTTAGCACATATAATATGAACCTCTTCCTACCATCTGGAAGCCCTTTCGAGACCACCTTCTCTATCCATAAATACCTCTCTTTACTATACTGCTCACCCCCACCCCTAGTCTCTATTACCACTTCTCCTAGCTTTTCCCTTGCAATGTTCAATATATTCTCCAAATACCTCTTAGCAGCTTCTATAGGTGGTATGGGTTTCACCATACCCTCGATCCTGTGTCTTACAATGTCGGTACAGAGCTTTACCAGGGTTTCTCTCTCCACATACACATATCCACCACTAACGGGTCTATTTACAAGCCTATACTCCTCATCTATAGCTATCTGGGCAGCTATTCTGAGATAGTCGGCTAGAGGGATCTTGTATGCATAGCATTTAAGACTCAGCCCGAGAGTAGATCTATCGATACCGACCGCTACACAGAGCTCTCTCTCAGACGCCCTCTCAACACTATAGCCCAGCCTTCCCATCACATCGATGATCTCCTCCGGGTCTGAGTCATTAAGAACCCTCCTAACCCTCTCAGCCTCGGCTCCAGCGAAAGCCCTATAGACCCTTCTATCACCAGTCATAGAGACCAGGGCTAGCGCTATATAGAAGCTAAGGATCCTCTCCCTATAATCACGAAAACCCGGGCTCTCCATAGATGCACGAGGATCTAGATCCTCGACAACCCTTCTATACCCAGCCTCAGCATATGTAGAGAGGAAAAGATCCTCAAGGCTCTTTGGAAGACCCTCTCTCTCCAAGAAAGCCTCTAGATTCTCTAGAAACGGGTAATTACTCAGATCAGAGATAGCCACAACCATGCCCGAGAATCTACTGCCCAAAGGGTATTTTTATAAAGCAACCACAGATCTAAGCCGTAGCCAACTATTCCCAGCTCTACGAAGGCATATAAAGACCGATATCAAACCCTAACCTATAAGAACACACAGCACAAAACACGGTTTACAGCAATAACCCCACGCAATACAGATAACCATAAAAAACCAAACAAACAAGACAAATAAAAAGACGATACCCATGATTGTTTGTTCCTGGATGTTTATTCCAATCATTTTATCATGGTCTCGTCCAGGGACTTCAACCTCGCCCAACAGCATGGGGCTACCATCCAGACTTGAGAGATCGTCCCCCAGATGGCTTGGAGCACCGCTCCCATTGCCATGAGACTTGTGTGGAGAGACCCGCACCGAGGATCCCTTTCAGAGTTCATAGATACACCCCCTACAAATATCAAAAAGAAAACAGCCCATGGAGGAAAAGAGATCCCCGTGTTGATGAGGCGGAAGTTTCTGGGATAGAGGAGCATCAAAGGATATCTAGGTACAAACGGTTTTAGTTATTTGGGGGTAGGATCATGTTTTCCTCACAGTTAGGCTTTTCTCATAACCATGACGTTTCCAGAAGAATGTGTGATAATATTTATAGGGTCAGCTATACTCGTTGTCCTAGTTATTTAGATCTAGGGTGCGGATCCGGGTTATGAAGGAGCTAATAGAATCTCTAATAGCTAGCGGATATATAAGGAGCGAGAGGGTTGCGAAAGCATTTGAGAATGTTCCGAGAGAGCTCTTCGTACCCAGAGATCTGGTTAAGTATGCATATATAGATAGACCCCTCCCAATAGGCTATGGACAGACGATCTCAGCACCACATATGGTGGCTATAATGACAGAGGCTCTCGACCCTCCTGAGTGCAGCTTAGTGCTTGAGATAGGCACCGGCTCTGGCTATCAGGCAGCCATATTGGCAGAGCTTGTCGACCCACAGTCAAAGGGCTGTGGGCATGTGGTTAGCGTGGAGCTTATACCAGGTTTAGCGATGTTTGCAATGGAGAATCTTAGGAGATCAGGACATATAGATAGAGTATCAATAATAGTCGGTGACGGGAGCCTTGGTACCGCGATCGAGAGAGAGGTTTATGAAAGAATAATAGTTACTGCAGCATCGCCGAGAATCCCAGAGCCCCTTATATCACAGCTAAAAAGAGGAGGAAGGCTTGTAATACCTGTGGGATCGCCTGAGCTCCAAATACTCACAATAGTTGATAAAAGAGAAGACGGAAAGCTAGAGATAACCAGAGACATACCATGTGTCTTCGTACCCCTTAGAGGGATACACGGCTATAGGGATCACTATAACAACGATAGCTAGGCTAAAGCTTAAACACATTACTCAAAGATAACCCGGTTCTTCAGAACCCCTATACCATCTACACCAGCTTCCATAAAGCCCTCTTTATTTGGTAATAAGTACTCACTATGATCCCTGTCAGCTTCGAGATACCCTATACTCCCCATACTAACTATAGTTCCAGCCTCTATGGTCATGAAGCTGGATAGATATTCCAGCACCTCTTTATCGTCGAATAAGAGCTCATCGCTAGATCCCTTCTGAATCATCTCACCCTCGAAGGAAGAATACATATCCTTCCCCCTGAATTCGCCGAACTCGTCTGGAGTAACGATCCACGGGCCTATAGGGCCAAAAGTATCTCTATTCTTCCTTATAAACGGGGCTCCTCTAACATACTCCCTCCTAACCTCACCAGTAATCGGATCCCTTCTATATGCGTAATAAGCGTCCTCCTTAGTTAGTGCGGATGCTGTTACATCGTTAAAAACAGTATATCCAAGGATCCCTTCTCGAATACTTCCTCCACGCTCTATTCTTTTAGCTGTTATGAGGGCTATCTCAACCTCAGGTCTTATCCCACTCATAGGGGCTCTCACAACCCCCATATGACCAATCAGAGTATTGGGGGTTTTGATAGTGAATCTCGGGTGGCCGAGCTCTTTCTTAGCCCTCTCAGGATCATCCAGTCCTAGCATTTTAGCCGAGTTTACGACTACGCATATTACATAGCTGATTATCGGTGGTTGGAGCTCTATCTCATCTATCCTAACAGACTCTCCCTTAGGCTCGCCTCTATACTCTATATATCTTCTCAGATCCCCTTCTCCAAATATATATAGATACCCACCCCTGACCTCGCCGAAGACCCTCTTACCGTTATATATAGCTACTGCTAGTCTCAATACCTACCCACCACCCTACCCCCTTCTATTGTGAAGCCAGCGATATAATAGTAACCACCAAGGATCTCCCTAACCTCTATGAGCTCCACCTCATCGTTCTCCCCATAGCCTATCTCAACCTCCCCCCTACCCCTCCAAGCCTTTCCAAGCCTATAGTTGCTCCTAACAACCTCAAGGATCTCTGAGAGGCTCTGCTGCCCCTCATATGTTGCTGGGAAATGTCTATAGGTTAGTGTTGGTCCGAAACTTCTCAGAGGGATCTCTTTAGCCTCATCCTCAAGCTCTACTACGAGAGAGAAGAGCCTCCTCCCATACCTACTACAATACCCCCCTAGTTTAGCACCTTTCCCTATCTCTCCCAAGGCTGGGTTTAGCGGATTGATCTTTGTCATCGAGATCTCGGCTATCTTTTTGGGATACCCATTCAACCACCCCCTTATGAGAGCCCAGTCCTTATCAACCCACATGAATGGGAAGTAATTATAATTCTTCCCATTATAGATAACCTTGAGGGCTATGGCAGCCTCTTTATACTGGGTCATCTCAGGCATCCTATAGATCCAGTCCGTATTATTACCATGAACAGTAACAAAGTCGGAGACATAGATCCAAGCCTCATCAGTGCTCTTGAGAAACTCTGGCAAAAGCCTCTGCGCCTTATCCCTGTCCACTTTTAAATGCACAGCTATGTATTCAACACCATAGTGATAGGGCCCTGGAGGCACTATCGAAGATCTACCGCTCTCTGTTAATGGATGCGTATATGCCTTCAAACCACCACCAGGATCTAGGTGCATCTGGCAGCATTATAAATAGTAAATCTAATAGAATGGATGATCCTCAAGGCTAATGGGCCTTGAAGAGCTATTAACAAGCCATCGAAGCCTACTTAATCCTTTCAACTACGCCTCTCAAGAGATCCATGATCTCTGGTATTGCACCAACCACGCTTGGAGATGGCTCCTCCTCACCTATCACAGACTGCTCCCTAATCCCCATCATGGCTTCTACATACGCTACAAAGCTTGTAATAGCCCCCTCGCCATAGCCCCCGCCGAGGATCGAGAGGCTGCCAGCTATCTCTCCCCTCTCAAGAAGCCTACCCACATAGCTTCCGAACATTGCATAGGTATCCTCGGTAACTTCAAGACCTGTTAGAGGATCCTCAATATGTGCATCAAAACCAGCGAACACTATGAGGAAATCAGGCTCATAGATCTTTCTTGCAGGCTCTATGACGTGACTCAAGATCCATGAGTAAGCACTATCCCCAGAGCCTATTTCAAGCGGTATATTGATCTTTGTACCTCTAGCCACTCCTCCCCCAATACTCCAAATACCACCAGTACCCGGGTATATGCCTGTCTGGTGTATATCTATATGCAGCGCTCTTGGCTCTAGCCACAGGATCTCTTGGGATCCGTTGCCGTGGTGAGCATCTATATCAAGGATCATAACCCTATACCCCTTATCGATCAGAGCCTTCGCAGCGATCGATGTATAATCAAATATACAGAACCCAAGGGTAGGGGCGCCCATAGCTCTACCCCTCCTCCCAGCATGATGTCCTCCGGGTCTAGACATTATAAAGTAGGGCTCTCTACTAGCGATCGAGCTTAGAACTGCTTCTCTTGCTGCTGTTGCAAAGATCGATGCTATCTCGAATGTATATTCATTCACATACGTATCCGGGTCTATGTAGTGGAAGCCGAGCGAGGATTCGTGTTCAATACGATCCACATACTCCTTGTCATGTACAGCGAGAGCAACGCTATAATCAGGCTCAGGAGGGTTTATAAGATCTATATACCCCCATGCTTCAGAGGCTCTGAGAGCTGCTAAGCCCTCCTCAACCCTTCTAGGATCTTCTGGATGCCTCCCATAAGGATCTCTGTGTAGCGAGTGCCTCTGGTCATATATTATCTTTAGCCTCAAGCCTCCAAACCATTGTATGTTGATACTTAGAGCATTAAATTATCGAAACCAGCTGGGGAGATCGCTATATTCTTTCTTGGAAAAAGATCGGATTTATCAGTATGGCTAGCATTGTTTCGGTCTATAAGCTTGTTTTCGCCTTAACCGTGATAAGGAAATACCCCAAGCCGAGTAGAAGAGATCTCTTGAACATGGATAGGAGCTACTCTCATTAAACAAATAGCTATGGAGCCTAAGTTTTTCTCCTCAAACCAAGCCTGGCTAGGGCTGACATTGTGTTTGAGATATATTTTTTCACATACTCGGGATCTATGGATCTTGTTTTTAGTTCTCTAAGTAGGAGATCCTCGACTATAGCGTAGCTCTTATACTTCTCGTTAAGCTGTCTCCACTTAACACCCTTCAGAGCTTCGGCGATCTTTGCGTCGAAGGGTAGGGCGCCTTTTATCATTAGAACCGCTACTATTGGGTAGCCAACATACCCTCTAAATCTAGTTCCATTGTCATCGCTATAGGCTGCCCTCTCCTCGAGATCTATGTAGACCTTATAGCTTCTATCGCCTTCAGAGCTTACTACTATAGCCTCGCGGTCTGATACGATCTTGACCCTGTTATCTGCTATAGCTCCTAGAGCCTCGAGGATCTTTATTCTTGGGGGTAGTCTGAGCGTCTCCAAAGCTATTCCCTCGAGATCTTCTCAGCATACTTCTCAGGGGATAATAGTTTCCCTAGCTCCTCCCTAGATGCGATCTTGATTTTAACCATCCATCCACCCTCATAGGGTTCGTGGTTGATCAGCTCCGGCTCGTTTGAGAGCCTTTCATTGACCTCGATAACCTCGCCGCTTACAGGGGCGTAGAGGTCTGAGACAGCTTTTATGCTCTCGATAGCACCTATGGTATCGCCGGCTCTAACCCTAGTTCCTCTTGATGGAAGCTCTATCCCTATTATGTTCTTTAACTTCTTCTGGGCATAGTCTGTTATCCCGATAACCGCTATATCGCCCTCGATCTTTATCCACTCATCTGTTTCGGTATAGAGTCTATCCCTCTTAACAATGTATCCTTTAACCTCTATATCGCTCAAGCTATCACCTCTTGATCAAGGGGTAGTCGAGGATTTTTGCTTCATAAAGCTTTCCCCTAACCTCTATATCAACACTAAGCCCTGGTAACGCGTGGCTGCTCTTAATATAACCCATGGCTATTGGTCTCTCCAGATAGGGTGAGTATGATCCGCTGGTTATATAGCCTATCTCCTCGCCCTCGTATAGCACTTTATAACCCCTCCTGGGTATTACCCTCAGTCCTTTCTTGAGCCTAAGCATATATCTAGCCTTAGTGACACCCCTCCTCCCAATTTCTTTCAAGGCATCGCAACCTATACAGCCCTGCTTACCCCTGGTGAAGACCCAGTATCTAGCCTCATATGGGTTTATATCCTCGTCTATATCCTCACCATATAATACATAGCCCATCTCCATCCTTAGACTATCCCTAGCAATCAGCCCTGCTAGTGCTACACCCATGCTTCTAAGCCTAGCAATGATCTCAGCAGCTATGCTTGGTCTAGAAACTATCTCGAAACCATCCTCCCCGGTCCAGCCACTCCTGCTAATAATATCAACCCTACCCAAAGAGGTATCTAGGTTTTCGAGAAACTCGAGAGGTTTGAGGGAAGAGGCTTCAGAGAACCCTGGGATCTTTGATATATACTCAACAGCTCTGGGTCCCTGTATAGCTAGCATCGCTGTCTCGAAGGTTTGATCGACTATAGATACCCTATAGCCTTTTTTAGAAACCCACTCTCCAAGCCACCCGAGGATCTTCTCCCTATTGATGGCATTACACACAACAAGCCATTTTTCACTTGAGGATCTATATAGCATAACATCATCCCTAAAACCCCCCGTATCGTTGAGAAAAGCTGTGGGTCCGATCATAACGCCGTTCTTCGAAGCATCAAGCTCTCTTGGTAGGAGTAGGTCTAGGAGTTCATGTGAATCAGGCCCCTCGACAAGGATCCTCCCCATATGGCTTATATCGAATACAGCAGCATCTCTCCTAACGGCTAGATGCTCTGAGAAGGGATCGCCATAGCTCATTATAGTCTCAAAGCCTGCGAAAACCCCAACATCGCCACCATAGCTTTTAAGAAGATCTAGAAGAGGTATCCTTGGCAAAAACTCCCTAGAGTAATGGCGATAGGGAGAATATATCTGACCAACTATAATAGCTAATAATAATGCATATAGCTTCTAGTGCTGCGAGCTATAGGGATTATTGGTCAGGAGGTCTATACCCTGGCATAACCTCTGTTATGCCTGTGATAGAGCTTTTAGAGAGGATCTTTCTGATCTCTTCGATAGGGCTTTTCCACATCCTATCCTTAAGAGTATAGCACTCATAGGGCTCCCACGCGATATGGATCCATTTTAAGCCGTGCTTCTCAGCTGTGTATCTGATCGTGAGCCCGATATCGGTTTCACCAGACTCTATGGATCTGCATACCTCCTCATGTGTTGGATACTCTATTTCCAAGCCTTTGATATCTTTTACCTGTATTCCAAGTTTCTCTGAGTATCTCTTTAAGAGGTAGTCAAAATAAGCCCTCGTCCCTG
>DATMAU010000029.1:0-7017 GCA_035559775.1 Sulfolobales archaeon | reverse complement strand
TTCTACACAGGTTCTGGAGGCTGGTGTTGATGTTAGCTTTGACTACCTCTTAACAGAAACCGCCCCTCCAGAGAGCATTATTCAGAGGCTTGGGCGTGTTGCTAGGTATGGTGGGTATGGTGAGGCTTATATCTATATTGTAGCCGGGGCTAGTGATCCTGTCCCTATATATCCTGCAGAGATCCTTGAGGAGGTTGTTAAAGGGCTTGAGGCGATGGCGAAGAGCTCTGGCGGAGTGTTATCCCACAGGGATGTTGAGGCTCTTCTGAAGATCTATGATAGGATTGAGAATCCCAATATTATTATGCGTGACTATGGAAGGGCTCTTGAGGCGATAGATAGGAGCATGGATATATCGTCAATAGATGTTAAGGAGATTCTAGAGAAGATATGCTCTTTCCTGAGGGATAGCGATCTTGTGAGGCTACTACCAGCCGAGCTCGATGAGGTTGCCTCATGCCTCAAGAGGGGGTCGAGTGATAGGAGTCTGTCTGATATCTCGATCCCTGCCGAGAGATCTATCCTAGGGAGGCTCTGTACGGGTAAGAGGATTATTGGTATTTACACAGATAGTGGTAAGTGTATTAAGATAGACGCTGGAAAAGATCTCGAGGATATTGTGGGGAAGATCTGTAGGTCTAACTGCCCCTCGATAGAGATGATGATGCATAGATACTCATCAGAACCCATATCAGGGCTGGTTGTCGAGGGCTATGATAAAGAGAAGGGGTTGGTATTATGAACAAGCCCTGTGCATTCTCGGGACAGTCGCTCATCTCGCATATCGAAGGCTCCCTCAGGATCGCTAGGACGCTGATCAGCGAGGGTTATGTAGATACCGTATCCCTGAGGCTAGCCAGGGCCCTCAGGGGTAAAGTGGATCCCGGGGTTCTTGGGGATATTGTTAGGGATATGATCGAGATCTCGGTGATCTTCCACGATATAGGTAAGGCTGTGAAGGCGTTCCAAGATTCATATAGCGATAGCTGCCTATGTGTCCGTGAGGGGAGGTGCGGCTTCCAATACCACGAGATCTTTTCCGCGATCTATCTTTACAGGCTCCTCACCAGGTTGTCCGAGGATCTCTTAAGGCTCTATGGGGATGCGATTCTAGAGCCCATGATAATGATCCCCGTAGCCTCTGTGATCAACCATATGCATGCTCTGAGGAGTTATAGGGATCTGAAAAGCGAGATCAATAGTATTGTTACTCGCAAGACCGGCAGGGCTGGTGATATTGCCAGGCTGATAGAGAGGGGGATATATTTTGAGGATCCTGTGGGGCTGGCTAGAGAGATCCTTAGGTTCAAAGATCTATACTATGGCGTTAAGGTTAACGAGGATATGCTTGCCAGCCTGCTTGGAGCAAAGCTGGATGCAGCGAGCATGCAGAATGCGGTGGAGCAGATAGTTAAAGAGATGGAGTATGCAAGCACACAGCCATGGTCGAAGCTATATCTCTTAGTGCTGGTCCCCCTAAGCATTGGGGATAACTGTGATAGTGCAGATAAAAGGGTCTCTGACCCCGGGGAGTTTAGTAGTAGGAAAACCTATATCAGAGAGCTCTGCTGCAACTCGCTCGGATACTATCTAGGGAGTAGCGTGGGTGGTTTGCAAATATGTAAAGATACGCCGAGGACTGGGTGATTAGCAATGATACCCCATAATATGAATGTTTTTATTTTCATGTGGTCCCGCATGTCCCGTTTTGTAAAATATGTTAGGGTAATAGGTGTGGGTGGGATCCATGGTGGGTGTTAACCAGATCGAGATTAAACTCCCACCAACAATAGCTAGGGGATTCATACTAGCCCTGGTCAGGCACATAGACGTGGGCCCCCAGAGAGGTGTTGAGGAGATAGAGCTTAGAGGCGATTCGGTTATCCTTAAGGGCCGTGATCCTGCTGGGGGGCTTGCAGATGCTATTAACCTTATCGCTGACTACATAGCTGACCAGGCGGGGCAGGATATCGGGGTTAGACTGCCTATGAGTGTTAATGATAAGGGGATCGTTTCGAGGATCTTTCAATGCTACCAGGCGTCTTTAAAAGACGATCAGGAGAACCTTGCCCAGGTTGTTAGACAGATAGGCTCTACAATCTATAAGGTTAAATGCGATGAGTCCAAGCTCCCCTCTATCCTTAAGCCTGAGATGTATGAGTATACAAGGATCCCTGGATACCTGGGCGGGGATAGTAAGAGAAAGTTTGATGAGGAATACCCAGCCGAATCCGTTGTCCTAGCACTCGTTGGATACCTCGCGGCAAGGGTTGGGAGTTATGGGGAGAGGAGGGCTGTTGCTCTTCTACCTCCTGACGAGGGTGGCTATAGTGCTAGGTATTTCTTTGAGAGATACTCGAGATCTCTTAGGAATATGTGGTATAGGCAGATTGATAGAAGGATGAGGTTTCCGGGTATAAATCCCGAGCCAGCACTCACTATATGGCTTGCTCTCCAGCTCCCAGAGGTCGATAAGATCAACCTGGTATCGATTAGGGAGCCTTCTGGGCAGGAGTCTGCGGTGCTTATCTCCTCCCTCTCCCTAACCCTTGATAGTGTTAAAAGATACACGGATCTGTGGGAATGCGTTGTTAGGGCTAATGAGAAGGGTCTTGTTGAGATGATCCTTGAGAGGGCTCTTAACCCGGATCCGAGGCGTAGGTCTGATCTTGCTGTTAAGGCCTCTGTATGGTTGTATGAGACGCTGGTGGGGGTTAGGAGGTTTGAGGAGACAGTCTATATGATGTCTAGGGACTATGTTTCAGCCTTGCTGACGAACGCTGAGGCTGGGGATGATGCTAGGTTTCTGGCTATGCTTGCTAGGAGTCTCTATAGATGTTATTCTGGGCGGTCTTGATGAGCATTCCAGCGTCTTTGACTCCTAATGCTTTTCTCGCTATCAAGATGGTTGTTGATGCTCTTAGCTCTGTTGAGAGGGATATTGTCTATCTGGGTCTCTCTGAGGGTGGTCCTTATGAGGAGAGGGAGTTTAATGTCTATCTCTACGACTCTCTAGGCTCTGGCCTTGGCTCTTTCGATGCTACTGATTATCTCTTGGGCTTTTCTGATGAGAGGCCCTATACCGGTTATCTCGATAGTTCCTCTAGATCTATTTCTTTTCTCGGTGCGAGGGTCTTTGTTGGCTCTGGCTATGCCTTTGATTCTGGGAGGCATCTCTTGATCCCCCAGGGCCTCGGCTTCCCATTCCTCGCTATCAAGGCTGGTGGGAGGGCTATAGAGGCTCTTAGAAAGATTATCGGGGGTGTTGCTTTTCTTGAGAGCCCTTCTGGCGAGACCTATGGCTCTGACTATAAGGATGATAATATTCTTGACGAGCTCAGGCTGAGGATCGAGAACCGCCTGCTAAGCCTAATGACCCGCAAGCTGATCCTCATAGATGGTCCTATCTTTCCAGTACCGCTCGCCTATATAGAGACCTTTGGTGAGAGGTATCGCGCTGCTTTTGAGAAGCTCTACGAGGAGAGGTCCGACCTGATCGGTAGGCTTGTTGGTATTGTTAAGAGGCTTGAGCAGACCTACAAGCTATACAGGGTTGAGGAGGTGAGGAGATTCTTCGAGAACACTGTTGGGGGTAAAAATACAGGCCGTATCCCAGACCCTGTTATCCTATCGAGGCTTGCTGGGGGTAAGAGGATATACTCGGTGGGTGTTTTTAGGGAGGAGTTCGCTGATCTCGGTTATAGGTACATGATCTATGTCTATGTCAGGAGCCCCTCAGGTCCTAGGGTTTTTAGGGTCGAGTCTATAGATAGGGTTGCCCTGATCGAGGTTGCTGGCTATCTTCTCAAAAGCCTCTCCCACACGGGGCTTCCGATCGATATAGAGGTTGCTGATAGGATCTCTAGGAGGCTCTCGGCCTCAGCCTATATGGCTCTATATGCTCTTGGCTCTAGGTCTCTCGGTGTCTCCCATGATGAGAGGTCAAGGCTACCCCTGATCCTGGGTGAGGTTAATGAGGCCTGAGGATCTTGTGAAGGATCTCGGGCTAATGGTTAGGGAGGCTGAGGAGAAGGCTTCGAGGGCTGGGGAAGCGATCATAGGGCATGTTTCTAGAGCCTCTCCAGCCCAGGTTTCTCTCGACTCTAGGGTTGTTTCTGTCTATATTTCCTTCGAGGATTATTTGAGGAGCAGGGGTAGGGTTAGGGTTGGCTCCTACCTAGGGATCTCTGTCCCTATCCAGAGGGTCTTGGTCCTTGCTAGGGTTGTTGGTGTTGAGAGGCAGGATATCTTATCGATAGCAAGGCTTCCCGATCTCTCGGGGCAGAGGGATCCTGAGGGCTCTGTGACGCCTGTGCTTGTTAGTGTTGAGGCCGTCTCTGAGAGGTCTTTTGATGGTGGTGATGTGCTCCCGGCGTCCTCGCCCATAGAGCCGCAGTCCCCTGTGTTTATACCGAGGGCTTCTTTCCTGTCCGAGATGCTCGGGCTTCCGGGTGGTGGTGTTCTTGTTGGTTCTCTGTTTGAGTCTGGTGTTGTTAGGGGGGATGTTGGTGTTAGGCTTGATGAGAAGATCCTGAGGCACCATGTGCTTGTTATAGGGACGACTGGTAGTGGTAAGACCACTCTTCTCACAAGGATCTTTCTAGACCCCTCGTACCAATCCCTCGCACTCGATATCCAGGGCGACTATGTTAGGAGACTTGTGGGTAGGGGTGGGGGTGAGAACTATATCTTGCTCCCCCTCACGCGGGAGCTTGTTAGAAGCCTCTGTAGATCTCGGGCGTGTGATGAGAGGTTCTACACAGAGGTTCTGCCCGAGTTCTATGCTAGGTTGAGGGGGCTTCCCAGCCCCATGGTGGTTGGTGTTGAGAGCATCGCTGACCATGGTGGTGTGAGGGTTGGTTTTGGTAAGATCGAGTCTGTATTGATCCCGTTTGCCTTCAGGTTTTCAGAGATCTATCCAGAGGCTAACAGGATCCTACCCCTCCTCTCTCAACAGGCCTCGGTGTTCTTCAGATCTCTTGCTGAAAAGTGTGTGAGGGAATATACCCAGGGTCGAGGGCTCGATGCCTTTATAAACTGTATCTCGAGGGAGGGGGAGAGGATCAAGCTCCATAAATCCACGATAGATAGTATTGCGAGATATATCATAGCCCTCGCAAACTCAGAGGTTGTTGATGTAGCCATTGGGAGGGATCTTGTGGGGGAGCCGGATTATGGGGCCCTCTTTAGAGGGGGATCCAAGGTTGTCCTCGATCTTGGTGTAGCGCGTGACTATGGATCGAGGTTCGCACCCAACATGATCGCGTATAGAGTGCTCTCAAAGGTCTTTAGCTATAGGGATGAGCTCTACAAGAGTGGAAGGGTTAGTGATACGATACTCCTCATCATAGACGAGGCCCACGAGTTCTTCCCACAGAGCGGGAGGGATTTCGAGAAAGAACCCCTCGAGGAGATGATCAACAAGATCATGAGGCTCGGAAGACTAAGAGGACTTGGATGCATCATGGCGACCCACAGGCCCCAGGATCTAAACAACCTCGTGATAGAGCTAGCAAACACAAAAATAGCACTGAGAAGCGATGAGGAAACACTCAAGAGCATAGGTATGGAGAAATACACAAAAATACTCGAAACAGCCCCAGAAGGCCTGGCCGTGATAAAAACCCACGGATACAGAGTGCCAGAGCTAACAATAAGGGTTTCCCCACCAGAGCAGTAACAGATCAACAGGGCGACGGGGTTGGGAGGGCTAGAGTCTGACGAATCGGCCGAGCTAGAGCAGCTGGCCGAACTAAAAGCAAGGGTTATCTGTTACCCGTTTAAGGATGAAAGCAAGAGATCCAAGTGCGTCGAGTTTTTAACAAAAATGATGACCTATGGAGAAGCCGCTAGAGACGCCTCCGAGGAGATGAAGAAGAGCTTCAGCAATGAAGAGATAGGGTTGATTCTTAAGAGGCTTAAGTTTCACATCACAAAATTCGGCTAGAAAGTAGGATTAAGCAGAACAGCCTCTAGCTCTAGAGGGCCATAATAGGAGAGCATTGCTGACTCTCGAGGAGATCTGTTCTATTTTTTCCAAACCCAGTATTCGTAGCCATGGAGTGGTTCTTTTAGCAATTGCTCTTTGATTAGATAGTCTATCGCCTCGCTGAATACTAGGTGGTATAGCCAGCAGAAGAACTCTGGGAAGTTGGCGTATTCGCTTGCCTTCATTTTCCTAAATGTGCTCTGGATCCTGTCGAGGTTTTTGTAGATGGTTTTGAGGATATGTTTTGACATGTGGTCTATGAATTCGTCTATGATCCTCATGTCCTCTTTTGTATATATTGGGGCTTGGGGGCTTAGGTTCTCGTCTAGGTATAGCCATTCTTTTAGATATTCTGCTGCCTCTCTGTTTATCTCGTAGCTGGGGTCTTGGTATTTTCTCTCATACTCCCCCATGATCCTTGTTACCATGTCTTCTAGCCTCTTGTTTATTGTTTCTCTCTCGCGGGCTGGGAGTTTTACATATTTTTCCAAAGCCTTTGAGATGTTCTCCTCGCCCAGTATTTTTGCTAATAGCCTGAGCAGCGAGTAATCCGGTGGAGGGATCCTCCGCCTCTCCCTCTCTCCCCCGAAGGTTGCGAACCCGTATTCGCCTATCTCGGCGCTGTGCATTCCGTAGCGGCCTAGATTCTCCATCCCATCTTCAACGCCCCACATGTAGTAGCGCCCGCCCTTCCTTACAGGGGCTTCCGGCATGATCCTCCCCTCCTCAGCAAACTTTCTCAACATACCCATATCTAGGGAGTAGGCACCAATCAAGACGAAACCGACCCTGCTGAACGGGTATCTCCGCGAGGCGGAGAGCCTATTATAGGTCTCCAGAACAGTATCCCAGCTAGCCCTATAGAGCTCGCCAAGCTCAACGCCTAAACTCCTAGCAAGATCTTTAGCGATCACCACATCCTCCCTCAAAGCGATAAAGAAGCCGGGAACCAGGCGTTCTTCCCTCTCCACAACGAGATCTGCTTCCCTCAGATACCCCAAATGATCCTCCACATCCTGCTTCGAAAC
>DATMAU010000028.1:0-133464 GCA_035559775.1 Sulfolobales archaeon | reverse complement strand
GCCACTCGGGTTTTTATCTCTACCCTCATCGTGGGTTGGCATTTCCGTAAAAATATAGAGCTTATATAATATCCCCACAGAACTACGATTCAATATCAACTCTTATCTTATAAACCCTCATGAAATCAGAAACAGCTGGCTATGGTACGCCACGATCTGTATTGATGCTAAAAGATCTTATATGATCATAACACATCGCTTTGTTCCTGATGTTTTTAATTTCCTTTTCCAGGAACCCTTCCGCCTTACCCACAAAGATCTCTATCACTATGGGTTCGTGAATTGCTTTAGCCCAACGGTACAGAGGCTTTCATCTACTGGGGAATCATCACTGAATAGCTTAGAGCACCGCCCAGAGTCGATATAGAAACCAACTAATCAACAAAAATCATCGGATATCAATGAGAGAGCAACCCTGGATGGAGACACGGACCTCTAACCTTATGGGAAACACAAATAATCCTTGAATGGCCAGGCTCCATCAGCGGAGACAGATACACATAATTGCTGGTGAAATAATACAATGATCGGGTTTGCAGTTATCTGCAAACCCGGAATATATAATCTTTCTACCACCGGGGGAGTGGGAGATATTATGGTGAGGATCGATAATGCTAGAAGGATACTACCCATTATATTGACATTAATTCTAGTCTCAGGATTGCTGTCCCCAATGACTAGCATGACTACAGCACAGGTTCAGAGGGATATAAATCTAACCATAATGCTTGAGAAAGTAAGATCAGCTGTGGTGCTTATAATAACAATAGTAAAAGCGGTGATAATATGGGAGGACTTTATACCTCAGCTTCAGGAGGTCGGGCTGGATCCTGCGGTTGAAGTGGGCACCGTAGCCTTTGGCTCGGGGTTCTTTGTATCAAGTGATGGGTATATAATAACAAACGGACATGTTGTTAACGACTTCCAATCCGAGTTCCAGAGAGTCCGCCCCCTCCTGTTAAACTTTGTAGAAACGTATTTCGAGGCCAGAATCAAGAGGACAGGTCAGCAGCCGAGCCAAGAAGAGGTGCAACAGCTATTCAGAGAAACGATCAGAGCGTATTTAACCAATAGACTGAAGATCCAGGACTACACTGTAGATGTTCGTGTTGGTGTTGGTAGGGTTGTCTCGGGGTTTGCTAACATAGGTAAGCTCTATACAGCAAGGATAGCGTATTCCTCTCCCTTTGAAATGGAGGATCTAGCTCTACTCAAGATAGAGATAAAGAACGCTCCATCTATCCGAGTTGCCCAGGAGAACATAGCCAGGGCAGGGGAGAGGGTCTGGGCTTTAGGATATCCAGGTGCCGTGACTTTCCACCAACTGCTAAGCGTGGAGACCTTGTTGGAGCCCACTATAACGGAGGGTACTGTGAGTGGTTATAGGCTGAAGGCTGCTGGTGTGAGCGTCTTACAGTCAGATGTAACTGTCACACATGGGAACAGCGGTGGGCCTGTTGTTAATTCAAACGGGGTTGTGGTGGCTGTAACATCCTTCGGATCTGCAGATCCTTCTGGGAGTGGTAGAGAGGTTCCTGGGTTTAACTTCTTCGTCCCAGCATCATATGTTTATGATATCATTAGAAGGTTTTCCGTTAATAATGTGGAGAGCGAGACTATAAAGTTCTATGAAGAGGGTCTCAGACTATTCTACCAAAAACAATACAGGGCAGCTATAGAGAGGTTCCAGATAGTCAAAAACCTATACCCAGGATTCCCATTCATTGATGACTATATAACCGATGCCCAGAAAGCTATACTAAGAGGAGAAGAGGCATCCCAGCTCCCCATAGACATGACCATGATAGCCATAATAGCAGTTGGAGCAGCAGTTGGAGGAGGGGCAGGATATATTTTCCTGAAGAGGAGGAAAGAGACAGCCGGTAAGGCGAAGGAGCAACAGGGACAGTGGCAATACGGGCAGCAGTGGGGATACCAGCAGCCCCAGCAACCGCCAAGCCCAGACCAGACCCCATGGCAATCACCAGGGCCTCAGCAGCAGCCCAGACTGCCTCCAGGCTATAAGTTCTGCATAAACTGTGGCAAAGTTATACCTGAGGATAGCGCTAAATGCCCATACTGTAACGCGGATCAACAGTGATGAGATCTAGGGGAGCTTGTTATGAATAGACATAGATATAGACAAGGTAAGGCAAAGATCCGGAGGATAGTTTTATCAATACTCCTAGTCCTAGTTCTATTACCAAACGTATCTATGGATATACCCAGCGTGCTGTTAACGAGTGGGGATACGCAACCAAAGGTAGGGGATCAATGGCTCTTCGAGCTCCATAGTAATGAGAGAATATATGATCCCCGGGGTCCGGATAACTTCGTCTTAGCAGGTTATACTATGAATACTATCCAGGCAGCTGGTAGCGGTTACTATACCCTCAACCAAACAACATTTGATACAGATGGTAATGTTATAGATACGGTTTTATACACACTCTACCCCGACTGGGGAGTTAAGGAGGAGAGATGGTTCACAGGATATGGCGAAACAATAGTTTATACCTACAAGCAGCCATTGCCCTTCGCCTTCATAGTGCATCCCAGATCTCTCCAGGATTCAGGGAGCATTACTGCGGTGGCCGACAAGTATCAGGAGAGTAGTGGTGGTAGGACTTATCTTGGTAATATAACATACAATCTGAGATACTATGTCAACGGTACTATTCAGGTGGATTTTAAGGGCATTAAGGTTCCCGCATACATAGTTGTCGAGAGCATCGATTACAAGGAGTATGATGTTGAGCAAGGCTATTCTAACGGCTCTCTAAAGTTAATTTATATAATTAACAATGATTTCAAACTACCCTTCATCTACCAGTTCGTGGAAAATATAGAAGGTGTTGATATTGTTAGCAGCAAGGAAGAGCTGAAGGACTACAAGTTGGATCCGGATCCTATTGCTAAGTATAGAGGAACTACTACATATACTACCACGACCACCACGGCCGGGACTACCACTACAACCACATATACGTCGCCAGGGTCTACACAGCCTAAGATAGGGGATCAGTGGTTTTACAATCAATATAGTAACGAAAGGGCAAATAATCCCCAGAGTCCGGATAACTTCACCCTAACAGGATACCACATATATACAATCCAGTCAGCAACCGAAGGCTATTACATTCTTAACCAAACATTCACCGAGATCTATGGGAAAATTGCAGCTATAGTCATGGTCACCTTGTATCCTAACTGGAGCATTAAAGAGATGGATTTCCTAACGCTGCTGCTGTTTAAATTCGTCTTCAAGCAGCCCCTACCGTTCGTAGTGCACCCCAGATCGCCTCAGGATTCTGGCAGTTTCACCGCAACAGCAGATATATATTTGTATGGTGGCTACGCGGGAAATGTCACATTAACTCTAAGCTATCGTGTGAATGGCACCACCTGGGTGACGATCAAGGGGGTTAAGGTACCAGCATACATAGTTGTCCAAAAAGTCGAGAGTCAGACATATATGGTTGTTGGAGGCCAAGAGAGCTATTCTAACGACTCCTACACCGAAGTCTACCTTATCAACAATGACTTCAAGCTACCATTCCTACGCCAAACCATAAAGATGGTCGAAGGGGTCGAAGTTGTTACAGATAAGAGTGAGCTGGTAAGATATACCCTAGATCCAGATCCCATTGCTAAGTACGGAGGTACAACAACGACAACCACAACGACCTCACCAGTTACTACTACAACTACGACTGCTACACCAACACCTACTACAACTACTATGGGGCCCGCTCCTAAGAGCTATTATATGTCTTTCATCCTTAGAAAGGAGGGCAATTATTCGGCTGCGAGCGTTCAGGTGCCTATAGAGATCACTGATCTTAGTTCTGGAGAAGTTGTTTCGGTTTTCAATCTAACTGGTTCAAGGATTCTGAGGCTTCAGGAGTCTAGCTATGCTATTACAGTATCAGCAATGAAGGGAATTACAAGCGATGGTAAGGGCTACTATAGATTCATCAAGTGGATTGTTAGTGCGAGGGAGTACACAGACCCCATATTAGAGCTAGATCTCAGACAAAATATTACGATAACAATGGTTATCGAGGTCTATACATTACAAGCCCAGGCAGAAGCGACACAGACAACAACACCTACAACAACACAGACCCCGAGGAACACAACAACCACGAGAACAGAGGCTATGACACCACCTAGAACAACAGCACAACCAATACCAGGGGGTGGTGATATAGGTAGAGGCGGTGGAGGCGATATAGGCGCAATACCACCCACCCAGGCCCAGGCTTGGTACTCTAACCCACTCATAATAGGCTCCATAGCTGGTGGCAGTGGTGCTGCAGCAGTAATAGCCTTGTTTATACTGAGGAAGAGGCATATGAACAGGAGAGGCGGCTATGCTAGACCGGCTCCTCCACCTCCGATCCAGCAGCCACAGGTCTCTCAAGCCCCTTCACAACCATCAACCCAGCTGGGGATTATATGCCCTGTTTGTGGATACCAGAACCCGCCTTCGGCTAAGTTCTGTAGGAGCTGTGGATCCCAGTTACAGCAGCCACAACAAACGGCACAGGCTGGGGGACAGAGGATATGTCCTCATTGTGGAAAGCCTATAAGTTCTGCTACTGCTAGGTTCTGTCCCAAATGCGGTTCTAGGCTATCCTAGTTTTTTATCTTTCCTGATACTTGGTATTTGTTTTTTCAGCCTCTCTATGAATAGGCGTGCTTCTTCTCCTCTCCCCTTCGCAGCTTTTTCAAGCATCTCTAGTGCTTGGGCTAGTATATCCTCGCCCCTCTTTTTCATACTCTCTATATTACATAGGATGGCTCCGCAGATAGCCATCACATAGATCTTTCTATAGAAGCTACATCTATGAATATTACCAAGACTCCATGCAACATCTTCCGAAGGATCTTCGCCTCTTAGATACTTGACCAACGCCCTGCCAGTTCTAGCAAGCGCCAATGGCTCGCCCATCCTGATCTTATTATTAGCAATGATCTCCTCGGCCTTGTGAAGATCTTTCTCGCCAGCCTCCAGATATCCTAGGAGGAGCTTGGATATCGACATATCTATATATATGCTAGCCTCTAGATATGGGTAGCCGGGCCCTAGGATGGTGGCAGCTTTCTCAAGCATCTCTACAGAGCCCTTAAGGTCTGCTAGCATGAAGAGGGTGCTAGCCATCTCTTTATACCCTATTGCTAGGCTATGCCTTGCACCAAGATCCTCAAAGATCTTCATGGCGGTTTTTAGAGAATCGATGGAGTCCCCATACTTAAGCATGAGTCTGTAAGCCATGCTAAGCCACCCTCTTGCCAATGCTTCTCCAAACTTATTCCCGTAAGCCATGTATCTCTTTACAAGATGTTCAAGGATCTCTACAGCCTTTTCCAGATCCCCCATCTGCTGGTATGTGGCTGCGATGTTATAGAGGGCACTATCACGGGCCTCACGATCTCTGAGTTCTATTGATATCTTTAAAGCTTGGTTAAGCTCTCTAAGCGATTCTTCATATCTATCCAGATGTCTGTATATAATACCCATCTCGATCTTAACACGGAGCAAGAGTCTCTTGGAATAAGCCTCACCTATCTCCCTAGCCCTTTCAAGATGTTCTAGGCTGCCCCACGGATCCCCCCTAAGCTTCTCAACAATAGCTAGGGCAAGCTCAAACCAGCCGAGATTTGTGGGGCTTTTCCACCTAACCACACTTCTTGAAATCTTGTCAAGCACTTCGCCATATAGATGCATACCGATCTTTCCCTGACTGATCGGTTCGACCAGTTTGGGGAGTATTTCGGCAGCCTTCTCATACATGCCTGCATCTACATAGTGTTTCATTGCTACTAGATAATCCTCAACATATCCTCTAGATCTGTGGTATGAGGCTATAATGGCGTGAAGCTCCTCAGGATCCTCTGTTATTCGTGCACAGGCTTCTCTGATAAGCTCGTTAGCTGTATAGCCTTCTCCAAGCCTCTTGACAAGGAACATTCTCTCAAGAGTGCGTACAGCTTGCTTGGGATCACTGATCCCGAGAAGCTTGATCATGGAGAAAGGCACAGGCTTCTCAGCTATCGAGATCAGCTCCAACACTTTACGCTCGTCTGGCGGTAATGTGTCTATAACCTCGCTTACTATGTACTCCATGGTTTTTGAGAGAGCCTCAGAACCCATATGGCTCTTTAGGAGTGATGAGTATAGTAATAATAGGTGGGGATGCCCGCCAAATACTCTATAGAACCTCTCGAAATCCTCTGGCGATATGCCTATCATCTCGGCTAGATCCCTAACCTCTCCATACCCCATACTCCTCACCTCTATTGACGTGCATCTTCCTAGGCAGTCTCTGGGCATAGTTCTCGATATTATGATCAGCTTGCTCTTGATTCTCCCGAGCTCTGATACCGATTTGACAAGATCATGTATAATGGGATCTGTGTTTAAATGATAGTCATCAATAACTATAACCAGCTCTCTTGCCGAGAGCTCCTCAAGCAATAGGTTCATTAAGAGTCTCTCATCATTAACACCACTATCAAGGGCTTCTAGTAATCTCGGATATCCCAGTAGGTTGAGGAAGAGCGAGATCCTTCTGAGAAGCTGTATGAACGTGATCCCCCTATAGATCTGGTTCCAAAGCACAGGGATTTTAGAGTCGCTCAGAGCCTTAGCCACAAGGGAGGTTTTCCCTATCCCGGCGATGCCGACTACAAAGATAGGGTTTCCGGTAGTCTTTTTTAAAGCCTCTATATAGCTCTCTCTACCCACGAAAACAGGGTTGGAGGGTGGGAGAAAATATAGATCATGTGCGGCTTTGCCGCCAGACTTTCCAAGATCTATGGTAACACCCCCAGCGCCTATTCTGATCAAGATCTCAGGGGATCTAGCATAGTAGAGCTTAACATTAACACCCTCCCTTCTAACCCACCTACCCTCTATCAAGCCAAGTTTCTCTAGTCTGGAGAGCCTCCTAGACACGGCCGTTTCGTCAGCGCCAAGAACGGTGCTGAGCTTTCTGGGGTTGGAGGGCATTGAGGAGAGTATAATTAAGATCTTTAGTGATAAGTCGTCAGCTAGGGTGGAAAGGATCTTACCGGATCTCGCATACTCCTCCTCGCTACTGGGATTGTTGCTCATCATATTATCTGAAGCCACCGCCCGACCCTTAATAACTAATCTTCTATTTATATAACGGAAATATATAAATATGGTAATACGGTGCCTTGGAAGCGGGTTATAACTGCCCTAGCGATAGATATACTAGAGGGTATATGAAGCAGGCGGAGCTATATAGAAAGCTTGACGATAAGCGGGTTGAGTGTCTAGCCTGTGCGAGAAGATGTAAGCTAGCCCCGGGACAGATAGGTTTCTGCGGTGTTAGGGGTAACAAGGATGGGGAGCTATATTTATTGGTATATGGTAAGGTTATAGCGATGCATGTAGATCCTATCGAGAAGAAGCCTCTAAGCCACTTCCACCCAGGATCTATGGTTCTCTCAATAGCAACTACAGGCTGTAGCTGGGCTTGTATGTATTGCCAGAACTTCGATATATCCCAAAGGAGGGTTGTTGAGGGTTTCGAGGTATCGCCGGAGGAGATAGTCGACATAGCCTTGAAGGTGGGTGCACAGGGGATAACGTATACTTATAATGAGCCAAGCATCTTTGCAGAGTTTGCCCACGATGTTGGTGTTATTGCTCATAAGAAGGGGCTTTTCAACAACTTCGTCTCTAATGGCTATCTAACAGACGAGGCTGTTGACTACATATCAAAATTCCTCGACGCGATTACTGTTGATTTTAAGGGAAACGCTGACGATGCTTTTGCAAGGAAATTCATACTTATACCAAGCTATAAGCCTGTTTTCGATGCTCTTCTAGAGCTTAAGAGGAGGAAGATCCACATAGAGATCACGGATCTAGTGATCCCGAAAGTTGGAGACGATCTTGAGAAGGCTAGAAGGCTTGTGAGATGGATCCATGATAACCTTGGTCCTGAGACACCTATCCATTTCCTAAGATTCCACCCTGACTATAAGATGATGGATTATCCCTGGACCCCTATAGAGACTCTTGAGAAGCACATTAAAATAGCTAGGGAGGAGGGTATGAAATATGTTTATATAGGCAACGTACCAGGTCACCCCGATGAGCATACCTACTGCCCGAAATGCGGTAACGTAGTGATAGAGAGATACGGCTTTGAGATAGTGAGCTGGAGGCTTACAAAGGATAATAGGTGCAAATTCTGTGGCGAGAAAATACCAATAGTAGGAACGCTCCACGAAACATATAGGGATAATAGGTTCTTCCCAATACCGATCTATAGGCTTAAAAGGTTTGAAAGAGTGGATGCTAAAAAGATCTTGGCATCATCGAAGGGTTAGAGCAGAGGCATCTAAACTGTAAAAGCTTATAATTAAGCTAGCACCACCACGCAGTGTGATGCGTTTTGGTGAAAGTTTTGCTCTTAATCATGTCAGGCGATAAAAAAGCAGATCTTGGAGTCCTTTCAATTCTATAGTAGATCGAGCCTTTGGATTTATGGTTGCTGTTGGGTCCAACAATATTGTGTTCCCGCATACCGAAAGATCATCCCCTGGATGGCTTAGAGCAATGCTCCCATCACCATCCAGAGTCAATATAGAGATCAATTCATCACCGAGAACAATATCTATAAAAGATTATAAATACCTCCTACGGGTATCGAAAAGCTAGCAGTTCCAGCCAGAAGAGGATCCTAGGGTATAATGATGAGAGGGGGAAGATGTTGGACGAGCTTGGAAAAGGGGTGTTGTTGATGCGGCATGCATAGGTGTAGCCATAGATCTTGGAATTAAGAAAGATCTAGAAGATCTCAGGCTCTCTCTAGTGCCAGTTGGCAATAGGATCAAGTATTTCTTGGAAAAAAGGATACCAGGTTATATCTTTCTAGGCACTACTTAGTAGCGAGCTCCTGCTCGGTTTTTCTTCTCTTAACAGCAGCATCGAACACTATCCAGTTTCTATACCATTCCTCATTTTCTCTCCTCAAGAGCTCTAGAACCATTCTGGTCAGATCTTTTGCAGACACTTCTTTAACGCCTTGATCGAGGAGTCTACCTTCAACTATTTTAGCGATCTTTCTAGCAGCATCTGGCGTAGCTCCCGCCTTCATGCAGCTCACGACGATCTTTTCAAACACGAATTCCTCCTTACTCCCATCCCTTTTTACAACATATATTGTCAAGACCCGATCACCATAACAATATATTTAATGAAAAATATATCTATCATCCACAATATTATCACAGATCTGTGCTACGATAATATATGTATAACCATTATCCCCCGTGCTCCACCATTAATGAGCCGGTTTCGATGTTAACTCTTGATCGTGTTGGGAATAATACACCAGGCAGTCAGGGCTTATCCTAAATAGGAGTCCCATGTTATTGAGCTAGTAACAGGCGACGAGTCCGCAGGATAGGGATCCCTGTGGGCTGTTTTCTTTTTGATACTCGTAGGAGGCATCTATAAGCTTGAAAGGGGTTCTCGATGCGGGTCTCCCCACACAAGCCCCGGGCGGCGATGGGAGCAGCGCTCCAAGCCATCTGGGGCACAAGCTAGATGGGAGCCGCGTGCCCTTTGACTCGACAGCCGCCCATGAACCCATAGGGATCTTGGGATCCCTATGGGCGAGGCAGAAGTCCCTAGATACGACCATGAATAAAATGATTGGAATGAACATCCAGGGACAAACGGTAGGTGGAAGTTCATAAGATGTAGAGGGAAAACAAAGAATATCAACAAATATCAAGAGATAAACAGATAACAACATATATCTGACTAGTATGAACTATATACTAGGTGGTTTGAAATACTCGTATTTGCCCTCGTGAAAGGGGTTCCGGCAAACACAGCAAGGGTTGTTACTGTAGGCGGTATCTTGAGGAGGGAGGAGATGGATATAGTGCTAAACCCATATGATAGGAAAACCATAGAGGCTGCTGATTATATGAGGAGAAGGGTTGGGGGAAAGCTTGTTGCAATGTCTATGGGTCCCCACCCAAAGATCATACCTATAATGAGGGAGATCTTTGAGGCGGAGGTCTCCGGGATAGATGAGGCATATATATTGAGCGACAGGAGAATGGCTGGCGCGGATACCTGGGCTACATCATACACGCTCTCTAAAGGGATCTTAAAAGTATTATCCATACATAGAGAAGCGATCGAGACGCTGGCCAACGCTATAGAGTCTGGCGAATCTATAGATAAGGTTGAGGCACTAGCTACAGATCTATATAGAAAGAACCTTATACCCAACAAGATCTATAGTGATAAGCCATCTATAAGGGATACCCTTATTAACATGCTTAGAGAAGGAAAGATCTCTAAGAACGATGCTGTAGAACTTCTCAGAGAGGAGGCGAAGAGAGTTATAACAAACTTCGTTATTTTCTGTGGAATGAAAGCAGCTGATGGAGAGACTGGGAATGTCGGTCCCCAGGTTGCTGAAGCTCTTTCACAAGAACTCGGGCTCACAATCCCCCACGCATCGTTTGTGGTTGATTATGAGTATATTGGCGAGAGAAACACTCTTCTGGTTAAGAGGAGGCTTATAAATGTCATGCAGATCCTAGAACTAGATCTTCCATCGGTTCTAACAATCCATGTCGATTACTCAGCACCCCCCGTACCCCTATCTGGTAGGAGGGCCTCTCTTATGAATTCGTATAGGGGTAAGAACACCAATATAACCATATGGTCTGCTGACGATATAAAGGCTGATCCGAGATATATAGGGCTTGCTGGATCGCCCACAGTAGTTGGCCCGGGGGTTGATATTAGTAAGCCCCGTGTTAGGAAGACTGTTGGATCATCAATCATAGCCGCTAACGATATCGATAAGATCAGCTATGGTGATAAGACCTATGGTCCCTTCAAGAGGGGAGATCTTCTCGATAGCCTGCCCGAGGATCTTAAGAGAGATCTCATGGCAAAGGGGCTGGCCAAGATATTTGACTACGAGGATCTGGCTGAGGAGATTATAAACATATTGAGAGGGTAGGTGGTTCTATGAAGCCACAAAATCAGCAAGCACAGATTCCCAACATACTCCCACCAACGCCTGATATAGAGAGCTATAGAGATGTCTGGACATTCATAGAGATCTTTAGAGGAGAGCTGATAAGCTATAGCCTTGAGGGGATAGCTGCTGCTAGGAAGATAGCCTCTAAAGTTGGTATGAAAGTAGGGGCTCTTGTAGCTGGCGATAAAGTGGGCGATGATATTGCTAAAACATTGATAGAACACGGCGCAGACTATGTGGTTGCGGTAGAGCATCCATACCTAGCTGATTATGAGCCTCTAGCCTATACAGATGCTCTAGAAGAGGTCGTGAGGCTCAGAAAGCCATGGGCGCTCATATTTATGGCCGACGAGATGGGCAGGGACCTGGCTCCAAGGCTAGCCTATAGACTTGTCACAGGGCTTGCTACAGATAACATTGATTTCGATGTTGAGGACTTCTTCCACGGGCTCTTGAAAGAGAAGTTCTCAAACATACTGGCCCAGATAAGGCCTGATTTTGCTACAAGGATAGCTAAAATCTATACACCAAGACACAGACCCCAGATAGCATCGCTCAGACCAGGCTCTTTCAAACCACTCCAGAGAGATCGAACCAGGGTTGGGGATGTATATAGATATACACCATCTCTTGAGAAGTATAAGAAGAAAGTAAGGGTCGTGGATTACGAGAAGATCGAGGATAGAGGTGCTGAGCTTCTAAGCGCGAAGCTAATAGTAGGTCTAGGGCTAGGGATCCTGAGAGACGCTGAAGGAAACGCTAAGAACCCTCTAGAAGCTGTTGACATAGCGAGAAAGATCCTAGATCTTGTTAGGAGAAAACTCGGTGTTGAGACAGCGCTGGGGGCTTCTAGAGCGCTTATACATGCCGATGTGAAGGAGCTAAAGGAGATCATAACACACGACATACAGATCGGACAGACCGGAAAGACTGTGTCACCTAAGGTATATATAGCCGCTGGTATAAGCGGTGCAATACAACATAGAGTAGGGATCCTGAGGGCTGGCAGTGTGGTTGCTATAAACATAGATCCCAGAGCACCTATCCACGAGATAGCTCACTACTCAATAGTAGAAGACCTATATAGAGCCTTACCTAAGCTTTACGAGGCGTTGCAGAAAAAGCTTGAGGGTCGGTGAAGGATAGTGGTGGATAAACACGATGTAATAGTAGTAGGGGCAGGACTAGCTGGGAGCGCCGCCGCATATTATCTAGCTAAGAGAGGCTATGATGTGCTCTTAATTGAGAAGGCCAAGGTGCCTGGGCAGAGGAACGTTACCGGGGGCGTTCTCTACGGATCCTATATCCCAGGATATGGGTAAATAGATCTCATACCAGATTTTGAGAGCGAGGCTCCTCTCGAAAGAAAGGTGGTTAAATACAAGCTTGCAATGATATCAAGCCCCATATATCCTGCCGAGTATAGATATAGGGCTGTTGCTCCTAGCGAGAGATCATATATGGTTCTAGAGATAGACGAGACATCCGCGCTCGATAAGTTTATCCATAGAGGTATATCTACAGGTCATGATTATACAGTGATCAGGGCTAAGTTTGATAGATGGTTTGCAAGAAAGGTTGAAGAGGTTGGAGGGATTGTGGTTACAGCAACAGCTGTTGAGGATCTCGTTATAGAGGATGACAGGGTCGTTGGTATAAGAACCAACAAGGAGGAGATACACGCGGATCTGGTTATAGATGCTAGCGGTATTACAAGTAGACTTGTAATAAAGGCTGGGCTTAGAAAACCCCTAGATCCTGACCAGGTATACCATGGTATCAAGCAGGTTTACCAACTGAGCGAAGATGAAATTAACAAGAGGTTTGGTCTTAAAAGCGGTGAGGGGATGGCTATAGCTATAATGGGTGATTTCCTTAGAGGAATGGTTGGCGGTGGCTTCATATACACAAACAGAGACACGATTTCGGTAGGTCTTGTTGTTACGATGAGTAGCATGCTCAAGAGTCTCAGAAAAAATGTCAGAGAGATCGGGAAGCCGCTGGACGTGCTGGAGGACATGATCTCACACCCATATGTGAGTAGATTTATAGAGGGTGCAAAGCTTGTCGAGTACTCGGCACATAACATTCCTAAAGGACCAATGACCATGCTTGAAAAGCCTCTGAGAAGCGGCTTTCTAGTCGCTGGAGACGCTATGGGAGCGTTTGTGAAGATAGGAGGTCTTATAGACGGTATGAGGAGGGCTATCGCTACAGGGATCATGGCTGCCCAGACGTATATATATGCTAGGAAGAACAATGATTTCAGTGAGAAAACCCTCTCCATATACCTAGATCTTCTACAACCGATCTATAGGGATATTAGGAGGGCTGCTAGAAACAGTATCTTGTCTGAGAGCAGGCTCCTATATGGTCCCGGGTATAAGCTTCTCCTTAGATTTCTCGGGAAAAAGGTTTCAGGTACTATGGAGGAGAGGATCGATAATAAAGATGCTTTGCAAAAGATCCAGGAGAGAACAGGGATCCTAGTATATGAGGAGGATAAGAACTACTCACATATAAAGATCGATTACGCCACAGCTAACAGGGATCCTTATAAGCTCTGGGTTCCAGCATGCCCGACTAACTGCTACACATTATCGGTTCCCGGGAAAGGTATATTCGCCTCATATAGGGATCTATATAAACATAACCTGGACAGGCTTAGAAAGACCGGATCTGGTGGCAAGGATCTCGAGAAAAAAGCTCTTGAAGAAACATGGAGAGACGTTGCTAGGGCCGAGATCAGGTTTGACCATGTTGCGTGTGTTTCGTGCGGAACATGCTGGGTGATCGGTCCTCCAGATGTTATCTCATTCAATCCAGAGAGGAGCGGGCATGGGGTGAAGTTTAGATATAGCTAGGCTTTACTTTAGTATCTATTTAAACTTGGTTTTACTACTGTATTTTCAGATCTCCTCCTGGGACTCTTCGTAAACTTTTCTCTCAAGAGGAGGGGTCATTACCCTCTCTCTGAGATAGTTAACTACTTTCCTAGCCTCTTCCTCAGCAACATGCCTACCTATCTTTTGGGCTTCCAGGATCTTCTGCGCTAGCACGCTCTCAGGCAGCTCCCCCTCATGGATAGGGATTCTCAGCTTCTCAAACACCATTGGGCTTGGATGCAGTATTGCTCCTTTCTTTATAAACAGCTCATTATCAAGCCGGGTTACAATAAGCGAGCCCACCTCTTCGTCACCTAGCTTTAGTGTGTATACTAGGTCGCCATCAAGAGTCTCACCAAGCTTTACAACCTGGTACTCAACGCCTTTTCCAAAGGCCTCTTGCCATAGCATGGCGCCGCCGAGGGATCTGACTATATTATCGATCTCCTTATCCCTCCTGAACACCTCTATCGATAATCTAGACGGATCCCATATGATCTTCCCACCCTCTATTTGATAGTCTATCCTTATCCTAACCACATCGCCCTTATCAACCTTAAACTTATCGACGAGAATCCTGTACAACGTGCTGTTAAGCTCACCAACAGCCCTCGCAACCTCCTGTGACGAGATAGCTCCTCCTTTAATCTCATCTCTAAGCTGTGCAAACACTGTTCTCCTAAGCTTATCAGCATATCCACCAGCTATTACATACCCAGAGCTCAATGTAGGCATAGTATCACCATAGATCACTTATTTATTAGGGGATAATAAATTGAAAAATGAACATATCATTACCAATGGTCTCATAATAGTAGGTTTAAATAGAGGTTCAGGCTTCATGGTAGAGTGTAGCTTGATGCCAGCTGCCTAGCCTACTGCTTCGCCGGCCTCAGGGCTTCTTTCAATAGTATTATCTATATCTTGGCCTTTACCCATTCGGAGCTACCCTGGCTATAAGTGATTCCATCTCCAAACAAGCTCAGACGTGCTTGGTACCAGTGGTGTTGGTCTTGCTATTAATTCGGAACGACTATTCATATTAGGGGTGCGTGGCATTAGAGATCAGCATTGGGGTTGATGGTATATACTTCGAAGCCATGCATATAACACATGGTTTCCTGGATATAGACTTAATACCGCATGGGCATACCTATAAGTTGTCAGTAGAGATCTCTGGGAAGCCAGGCGCTGAGGGCTATATACTAGATCTTAGAGAGCTTGAGAGGATTGTGAGAAGCGTGGCAAGCAACCTTGACAGATCTTTGATAGTACCCCAGGGCTATATAATAGATAATGAGATCAAGACGATATTTAGGAAAATCACAATATGCGATAAGGGCAACCCAACTCTAGAGAACATGGCTCTAATGATAGCTGAGAAGATATACAAGCTAATTGAGAGAAAAGACGTGATTGTAAAAGTAACCCTATACGAAGGAGCCGGGTACTTCTGCAGGGTCTCGTACCCCTAGCTAGGAATTCTAAGCCGCATAACTACCAACAGGCACACCAGCCTGCCTCTCATAGAACTTTTAATCAGCCTCATAGCAGAGCAATAGAGTCTATCTCAGTTAATACTCATAGAGAAGGGATGCCCACCCTCAATACCCATAGTGGCTGGAAGACCAAAAACCTCTTACCCTGAAGAGTGAGATCCGAGGCTTTCTGCTTAAAAGCATTAGTGTGACAGGATCGATGGTGACCCTATGCTTGTAGGTATTATGAGTGACAGCCATGACAACATAGCTAAAATAGACGCGGCTATGAGTCTTTTCTCTAACAGCGGGGTCAGGATGATAATACATCTGGGGGACTATGTGGCACCCTTTTCGCTTACAAGGATATTGAGGAGTGGGATCAGGTTTGTCGGGATCCTTGGTAATAATGATGGGGAGAAGCTGGGTTTAAGGGAGATAGCTGTGAGGGCTGGTCAGGAGCTCTATGAACCACCTTTCGAGACGGAGATCGAGGGCAAACGCGTGATCATGATCCATGGGTATGGTCCTAAGGAAAAGACGAGGGCTATAATTGACAGCATTGCCAGAGGCGGTGATTACGATCTGATCCTCTACGGACATACCCATGAACCAGATATAAGGGTTGAGAAGGGAACCCTGATCATAAACCCGGGAGAGGTTTACGGAATCCTCACTGGGAGATCTACAGTCGCGATCCTCGATATAAATAGGATGGAAGCCAGGATAGTCGAGATCTAGCACTTAAGGTGTGTTTTATGAAACATTTGAAAGTATATGTAGAGCCACATATAAGAGAACGCCCCTCCGAAGTGAACGGCATATATATTGATCTAAGGAGTGTAGACTCCGTATCCCCAGCAATGGTTGTTGATGCTATAAAGAGCTGTGGTGTTGATCCTAAAGATCCTGCGAGAAAGCTTGAGATCATAGCCCTCATAAACCCGGAGAAACCACCGAGAGGCCTAAATCTAATAACACCTCTCTGGGATCTCGTAATAGCGTTAGACCTAAAGCTGCTTAAGACAGCAGAGACGCTGAGGATCGCTCAGGAGGCGTATAGAAGCATAGCTGTAAGGATCCATGAAGAGCATTTGCAATACAGCCTAGGCATAATAGCCCTCCTAGTCCCCGACATTACCATCATCCCTTTTGAAGCAAAATCCATGACTAGAAATCTCAAAATATATGCCGGAGCAGCGGCTGGGAAGATCCTGGTCGAGACCTGTAGCCAGAAAGACTTAGAGGATATTTTATCAGTAGTAGATGGAATAGTATTAGTTTTGTGCAGCTAATCATGCTACCCAGAGCGCGTTCCCCCGATCCCGATCTATCGGATCCCGGATACTTTGTGGGCCTATTTAAATCTTCTAAACCGACCTCACCAGATCTTTAGATCTACAGGGTTTTCTCCCATATAGATCCACGTTACCTCATACCCCACATATCTGTCCCATTAGTTGGGCTAACATTATCTGTAGAATCGCTTAAGTATAGTGTATTACTAGGAGTTCAGGTTTCATAGCGGTTGATATTGCTTGGTATCAACCGCTCTTCCCTTGGCTTCCTCGGCCTCAGGGCTCCTTTCATTGGAGCCCTTATCCTCGGCCTCAACTCATTCGGGGTGACCCCAACCCACAGCTCCCCCCTCATAGCATTGCTCCGGCTCATAGCTGTGGGGAAACACCCACATCCTGGTTCTTTTGCCTTTAACCCGCCCGCTCGGGCCTCTATCTCTACCCTCATTGTTGGGCTGGTATCACTGTAAATTCTGTATCTCATAGCTTATGAACACCAATCACCGATATTAACCTGTATGAACTTTCACGAAACTAGGAACAGCAGACGAAGGCTTTAGCTTTAAATAACTAGCTCTCTATACCTAAGGAGATCGATCTTGTTAGGAGGAGTTTGTCGGAGGACCAGTAGGTATAGCTGTTTTCAACATGCTTGTAAATATCTTAAGTAAACCCATCGCTGTGTTTGGATGGTTGTAAGATATATGTGATCCGTGATCTTACCGCTGTTTCTCAAGAGCCGTTGATCTATTACGCGTTGATCGTGTCCTGTGAGACTATGTTCTCTAAGATCTCTATGTTTGTTAGAGGACCTTTCGCATGGCTTGCTATGTTTCTCAAGAGCCCTTTATCTATGTGGTATGTATATTTATACTCGCTGGAGGCTCTAACTATTATGTGGGGCTCGATCCCAACGATTCTTGAGAATATCTGGGATGCGGTTTCCATGTTTCTCCCTAGCGTTTCGATAGACTCTCTATGCGCCCTTGCAATAAGCTCGATAATATCTGGATGCATGTTTTCTCTGGCTATGAGGAGGCAGCAGTGGTAATCACCAATAATGCTTGAGAGAGGGGTTCTCCTCAACCCCTCGGTCTCTGCTATAAGTGAGTATGGTTCCCATAGCACTGCTACGGATCTGTGATCTTTAGAGATTGTTTCTACAATATCCTTGGGATCTCTATAATACTTTGTATAGGTATTGTCAAGCCCATGGGTTCTCAGATAAGCCATGGCCAAGACCTCCATGGTGGATAACATGCTGGTGAAGATCTTATCGACATCGGGAACGCGGTGCCCAACTATGGAAGCGCCTCCCAGAGCAACAGCGCCAAGGATCTTGAACCCGGCTCCAAACTGTCTCATCACTGCTAGCGTGTATATGGGGAGATATGCTATGTGGAATTCTCCTCTCATAAACCCTATTGCAACATCGACAACACTTCTCCTGAGAGAAGGTTCAACCCTATATCCCTGATCTTCTAGCTTTTTCATCATGATGGGTAGGGGGAGATATTCTATTGAGGGGACAAGCCCTACCACTATGGTCCTCCCACTAGCTGGGTCAGCGTATTTTGAGAGCTTAACCACAAGCGTTTTCCCAGGCCCTCTTGTCCTCACTATAAGGCCTCTCTTCTCCATCAACGATAATATTTCTGAAACCCAGCTCTTCGAGAGACCCAGGGTCCTGTAGATCTCAGCCTGGATGACTCCCTTGGGTCCTGCGCTTTCTAGGATCTCTATTATTTTCCTCTCACTCTCGGCTATAGAGTCCTCCACCAAGATCATATCTATATAGAGATTAATAATTCACCATGGTCTGTGGTTTTTAGCTCTCTATACACTAATAAACAGGTGGTGTGGTTGAGCGAGGAAGAAGTTAAATATACCTCTGAGGTATTCTATATAAAGTTCAGCGATGGCTCGAAGGCATACCTAACATATAAAGTAGATCAGGGTAAAATGTTCCTAGTATCCACATACACACCACCACAGCATAGGGGTAAGGGCGCTGCTAAGAAGCTTGTAGAGAAAGCTATAGAGGTTGCTAAGGATAGGGGGTTAAAGGTAGTGCCCATATGCTCATACGCAACATACTATTTCATCAAGAACAAGGAAGTCAGAGCGTTGCTTGACGAGCCCTATAGAAATATGAGCGATGAGGAGCTGCAGAAGTATTATGAAGAAAGGCTAGCCGAGGAAAGGGCCAAGGGTGTTCAGTAGAGTGTGTTCTCCAAATCCTTCGAAGACCTTGCTACCATGTTTTTTTGAAAGGACATAGTACGGCGTAGTCACAATATTTACACTCCCACTGGTATCTAGGATAGTTCTTAGACATTATTCTCGATATAACCTCTTCCTCTGTTGCCCTTTGATCGATAGGGTACTGGGTTATCCTCTCATGGGTGATATACACTAGATATGTTAGGTTAAGATTGAAAAGCCAGTTATAAAGACGCACCTGGTCTATATGGTGTTCCAACGGGATCTTGGTATCGCTCCTAGCGCTTTTTATCTCAACACCAAACCTTGTTCCCCCAACCTCTATGATAACATCGCTCCTACCCCTCACCTCCACATCCCCCTTCTCGGGTATTGAGAGCCTCCTCGAACCCTCAACTTCTGTCAATACAACCGCGTTGTCAAGCTCTCTCCTAAAGATCTCTTCGATCCCTATGTGTATTAGATCACCCATTATCGCGCTGGGAGAGAAAATAGAGCTCAGAGAGATCTCCGGGTAGATCTCCTCATACTCCCTCTTGAGCGGGCATCTAACAAGATCCGTGATCCAATAGATATGGGGCTCCCTCTTCCTCTCCTCACGCATCTCTCTCCTTACTTTATATAGTATCGATACCACATCGAATCCGGAGCTCAAAAGCTTCCCCACCACTTCTATGCTAGCTATATCTATTAATAAAGAACTCCTATTGAGTCACATGTATTAAAGAACCCCTGGGCTGTGGATCCTGATAAGAAGCTGGTCTATTACGATTCTATGTAAAAGTGCCATAGAGTCATAGTCTGTATAGCTGTTTCTCCACTAGACTTCTCTTGCAGATCATAACCACAGTGTATAGTCTATTTACGCTAGGCTGTCTCCCGGCTATAAAGCTCATATAACCGTTCTATAAAAACTACTCTGGGAAAAAGAGCTAATGGGTCTGGCTCGCAGGGCTTTGATCCTTTGTAGTGGTGATGAATCTTCGGATCGTCTTATAGATCTATTAATAAGCAATGGTTACACAGTCCACATACTTACAAATAAAAACGACGCAGAGAAGTATCTAGGAAAACCCGTTTACATACATCTATTAGTTGACGGGCTTATAGGAGAAGATCTGGAAAGTGTTTTAGGTGAGGTCGAGCTAGCGATAGCCATGTCTCCCAATGATGATCTAAACCTCAGTGTTGGCAAGATCCTTAGATCCAGAGGTGTGCCTATCGTATTAGCCATTGTAAGGAGCTCTGAGGCTGAGAAGAAGGCTGAGAGCGATGGTATGATCCCTATCAATGTCGCTAGAAAGATCCTTGAGGAGCTCAACAGGATACTGAAGCTAAGGTTCGCCAAGATCGTGTTATTAGAGGGCTCCATATCTGTTCTCTCTCTTCATATAACATCTGATTCAAGATTATTGGGGAAAACGATCAGAGAGGCAGAGAATGAATACGGAATCAGTGTGACTATCATTAGGGGTGATAACACGATCACAGATCCCGAGCAAGAGATCCAGCAGGGCGATATGTTCATAGCTGTCGGTAATATCGATAAGTTGAGAGAGTTGTTGACCCAGTGAGTAAGAGGGAGTGGCTTAGAAGAGAACTAGGAACCCTTGATATGTATTCCTTAGTCCATGCTGATTTCCAGTCAACTTTCTATCTAACCCTGGGTTTTATAGCCCTCTACAGCGGTAGGGAAGCTTTTTTCGTTGTTATCTATGCTGTTGCGTTGATGGTAGCTATAGCAATAGCCTATGGCGAGGTGGGCTCGAGATTCCCTGAAGCTGGTGGTTCTTTCCTATACGCTAAACACGCTATGGGGGGAGGTTTAGGATTTCTCTCATCATGGTTATTGATGATAGACCAGGCGATAATGGTTAGCTATGGCACGCTAGATGCCTCAAACTATGTGCTCACGTATCTAGGCATCTCCAACATGCCTCCCCAAGTGCTTGCGATAGTGCTATCACTAATACTATATATATTAACACTGATCGGTATAAGGGAGAGCGCCAGGATCGCCCTCGCTATAGTCATTATAGACTTCACAGTGATCGGTATTCTGCTGATAAGCTTCAACATCATAGCCGGTACAGTTGCAGAGCCTCCCCACTATAGGTGGGATAGTATAAAACCCATGGATCTCCTAGTAGCCCTATCCCTCGCGTCAAGGGGGTTTACTGGTGTGGATGCAATAGGCCAGCTAGCTGGGGAGGCTAGGAAACCATTAGTACAGGTTCCAAGAGCAGCGTTCCTCACAGCGGCTATAGGTGTTCTCTACAGCTTACCCCTTATAGCTATACTTATGAGCAGGGTTTCCTATAAAGATCTCATGGCAGAGCCATCACTAGCACTGCTATTAATAGCTAGAGAGACGCCTTACATATCATGGCTTGTAGAACCGCTTGTGGTTCTAGATATAGCAGTAATAATGCTCATAGCCTCTCTCGCAGGATATATATCTTTTTCACGGCTAGCATATATACTATCACACGAAAACCTGGTACCAGAGCCTATGGTGAGGCTCCACCCAAGGTTCAGAACCCCCTATGTATCTCTCACAATCGTCTTCATAATATCACTCCTCTTTATACTACCGGGCGAGGTTAGCTTTATACTTGAGGTATACGCGATAGGGTCTCTGTTCAACTATCTTGTGGTCTCTATATCGCTTCTGATGATCTCAAGGAGGGGAGAGCTGTATGGGGGTTTCACAAGCCCTAGGGTTAGAGGGATCCCGGTGACAGCTCTCTTCGGCATTCCCTTAACTTTTACTGGACTGGTCTTCAACATTATTGTTAAGTGGAGTTTTCTCTGGATCCTTGGGCTCTGGCTTCTCCTCGGGCTTATTATCTATACGAGGCGTAGAGAGTCTAAGGCTTCTATATAGCTTATCTAGGATCGAGTACCTGATTTCGTCCTCTCTCCTAGGATCTCTTGTAAGCCCCCTCACAAGCATCACCACGCCAGACCTCTCTATAGATTCTATATCAGCCCTCACATCGTCAAGCCCTAGCTCTCTCGCTATCTTCCTAGCATCCTCTAAGATCCTCTCCACATCGATCTCGTGTGGTAAGAACACTTGGATCCTGATCTCATAGCCCTCCTCAGGCTTAACTCTCTTAAATGGTGTGTGGGTAACCATCGTGTATGGTATGTGGATAAGACCTTTTCTGGAATCTTTTATTATTATTGAGGTGTCATCCAGAGCAGTTATATATCCCCTTATACTGCCTACCTCTATATAGTCACCAACCCTCAGGTCATAGGCTTTTGATGCAAAGATCCCGGTAACATATTCTTCGAGCACATGCCTAGCACCCATAACAATCACGAGGAAACTTATTATGAAGAGAGTGAATATTAGAACAAAGATCTCGTGGGCTCCATAGAGATACGAGGTGAATGCCAGGAAGACAGAGATCGAGAGCAGGATCATGGCTATCCTTAACACGATCAGCATCTCCCTCCCAAGAACCCTTGCCAGCTGCTTAAACAAAGTCACGCTGGATATCACATAGAGCATTATCGATGCAGCCGTAGCCACAATATATATTACATACACCTGGACATCCAAGAAAACACACCCTTACAGGGCCTGACCAAATATATGAAAGACTATAGCTCAATATATCCTTTCTATCAACAAGCCTCAAGTCGATTGAACATTACAGCTCATTATGCAGATCTTGCGGTGATCCAATAATATACAGCGTTGTAATCGAAGAGCCCAACCAGCCACACATAATGCTGAGCTCAGCATTATCTTGAGATCGGTTTATCAACACAGTCATATGGATATATCACCCACCGCCTCATAGGTATTGGGCGGAGCATTGTAACATCCTTCTGACAACGGTCAGACGATCAGCGAGTATTTTGCTCATCACATACTCAGATCCCGGATTCCTCCTCATACACCTAATAACAATTATACTATAGAGCCGTTTTATTTTTGATACTCTGAGGAGGGTTTGCAGCTTTTGATGCTGTTTTGGAGGTGGGTCGTTTTCGATATTGAATCCTCGACTCCTCTGGGTGTTGGGAGCATCGCTTCAATCCCTCTGGAAGATGATCTCATAATAGATAGGAGTTACGCGCTGTTGACTTAGCAAAGATCCGCAAACCAATAAGGATCTCTATATACCATACCTATGTAGCGATGTTAAAGCCATGAATGTTTATCATTTATTAATATTCAGGTCAAACAGTTATACCCCGTAATATTTGCCAATATTATTTTATTTCATCTATCAGGATGCTGGGCTAGCTCACCACTCACCGCTTTTAACCTTCATCATCCCATGAATAGTATGTGGGGGCGAGCTTTTATACAGATCTCTCTCTGATGATAATAGTGGGTGGAGGTATTGCTGTTGATGTCCTCTGAGATAATAAATATACTGGGCTCGTTTGTTAAAGCGCTGTCCAGTGCAAGAGATATAATGCTATATGCAGGGCTAGTCATAGTTGGGGCTGTCATGATCTCATACACAATCTATGGTGCATACAAGTTTGGAGTTTATGCGTTAAAGTTAAAGCCGCACTATTTCGCCTTGGTCATGTTCTCACTAGGATTAGTTCTGATCCTCCTATCGTCGCTGATCCCTGGGTAGATGGAAGGATCTTTCGAAAACCTATTTATCCCTCCAAGGCTTTATCTTAAAGGTTGGTGCCTGTATTGCCGGATGACACCAGGCTCAAGAGTATGGTCAAGGAGGATTTGATCTCTATAATAGTTGATGCCGGTCTTCTGGACGAGTTTATCAGGTGGCTTAGCACCAGGTTTGGGGGGCATGTGGATCCTGTTAAGCTGGATTCCGTCGATATAAAATATATGGTGGAGTTTCTGAGGGAGAAGAACCTGGTTTCCGAGGATGACTTCCCCCTAGAGATTATGGGTGAAAACCCCGATCTCGAGGAAAGTGTTAGGAAAACTACTAAGGAGAAGAGGACTAGGAAGTATAAACCCACCTAGTCTTATCCTTCTCGTCGAGGAGTTTTATGCCTAGCTTCATCATCTGTTCCCTGATCCAGTCTGACTCCTCGTACATCTTCTTCTGCCTAAGCCTTTGTCTCACCTCGACCAGGAGTCTCACAAGATCCTCAGGATCTATGTTTGTAAGCACAGATCTCTGCTCAGGTTTTGGTAATACGTCTAGGATCTTGTCCATCGTCTCAAGCACCGAGAGGGCTTTGAGAGCTAGGGAACCGCTATCCCGCTGGATCACGTTGCTATAGACTATCGATAAGAGCTCGTGGAGGCCGGTCATAGCCCTTGGTGTGTCTAGATCGTCCTCCAATGCTGTTAGGAAACCCTCCCATGTTCTCGATATTCTCATCCAGACCTCTATATCCTTTTCACCCAAGCTGTGCTCAACCCCTCTCTCCCTAACTATGGATCTGAGGAGCTGGTGGGCATCGACAATTCTTCTATATATTATTCTTGCCTGTTCAAGGGCTTCCTCCTTATAATCAAGACTCTTCCTATAGCTTGCAGAGGCTATCCATAGCCTTATAACCTCAGCACCCCATTTAGAGGCAGCTTCTTTAAATGTAACTATATTGCCAAGGCTCTTGCTCATCTTCTCGCCAGAGATCGTTAGATAGCCGACATGGAACCAATGCCTAACCCATGGGGATTTTCCGAAATAAGCCTCGCTCTGAGCTCTCTCATTCTCGTGATGTGGGAATATCAGATCCTGGCCTCCGCCGTGTATATCGATCTCGTTCCCAAGATATTTAGAGCTCATAACACTGCACTCAATATGCCATCCAGGCCTTCCACGCCCCCATGGCGACTCCCAATAGGGCTCCCCAGGCTTTGCGGCCTTCCATAATGCGAAGTCATACGGGTTTCTCTTCTCAGCAAGATACTCCTCCTCCTGCCTCCACTCCTCGGAATAACCTCTACCGCTTAGCCTCCCATAGTCATGATATGTTGAGACATCGAAATATACCGAGCCGCTTTTAGCAACATACGCGTGTCCCTTCTCTATAAGCCCCTGGATGAATGCTATGATATCGCCTATGTGGTCAGTAACCCTTGGGTGAAGATCTATAGAGATCCTGAGAAGCCTCATAGCATCTAGATAATCCTTCGTATAGATATCCGCAAGCTCTCTCCAAGAGATCCCGAGCTCTCTGGATCTATTTATAATCTTATCATCAATATCCGTTATATTCTGCACATGGATAACACTATAGCCCCTAGCCATCAAAAACCTCTTAAGAATATCGAACGAAACATAAGCCCTAGCATGGCCCAGATGGAAATAATCATAAGGAGTAGGACCGCAGAAATAAGTCTTAACATAACCCCTAGAAGATGGAACAAACTCCTCAACACGCTTGGTAAGAGTGTTATAGAGCCTCAGTAAGCCCCACCGGAGACTATATAGTGCAAAAAGCCATATTAGCATATAGCTTCAGAGAATAACTACTAGATATCCAGAAAGTCACAAGCCTAACCAACCTATAGTGCGGGGGGTGGGATTCGAACCCACGCAGGCCTACGCCAGCGGATCTTAAGTCCGCCCCCTTTGACCCGCTCGGGCACCCCCGCCAAATAAAATAATATATAGGGAGAGAAAAAGCATTGTAAGAATAGCCCTACCCTACCCTCTTCCTCCTAACCATATATATGGCGATACCAGTTGCTACTATGATTATCGCTATTACTACTAGTATTATGTCTATTGGTGGTTTTCCGTCCTCGGTTTTTGCTGTCTGTGTTTGTATTGGGGGCTGTGTTGTTGTTATTGCCTGTGTTGTTTGTGTGGGTGTGGGCGTAGACGTGGGTGTAGTTGTTGTAGTCTTTGTTGTTTTTGTTGGTGTTGTTGTTTCTTGCCTCTCTATTGTTATTGTTGTGTCTGGTGTGCTCTTACTCTCTATATTCCCTGCTATGTCTTTTGATATTATTGTTATTGTGTAGCTTCCTGGCTCTATATCGCTTAGATCTATTGTTTGGCTTATAGATCCTGTCGATGCGTTTGTTGCGAAGTTCCTCTCGATTCCTGCTGGGCTTTTGATTGTTATTAGGGTTTCGTCGCATCCTGATCCTGTGTCTGTGCATTGGGCTTCTATTTTGAGTGTTTTTCCATCAACCCTGACGTTCTTGAGGGTTGTTCTTGGGGGTTCTAGATCTGTTAGGAGTGTTATGATATTGGTTCTTAGGGGTGGGTTGTAGTCGAATACTATGTCGGCATAGATCTCGATTGTGTCTCCTGTTTTTATGCTATCTAGTGTTTTTGCCTTAAACAAGACCCAGCCCTGACCCTCTGGTGGTTTTTTATTAGGCGGTAGGTTTATGTTCTCGAAGATGATCCTATATACTATAGATCCGCTAGATATATTCATAGACCATGATATATATGCATCCCTCCTACTAACATCGACAACATCCACGGATCTTGGATCTACGGGTCCCTTGATCACGAGGTTCACGGTTACGTTAACGGCCTCGGCACTAGCATTAGCATAGTTCTCAAACTCGGCAAGTATGTTGAGCTCCTGGCCTGGAAGCCTTATAAACCTATCAGGGGTTACAGAAACCTGGTTAGGATCTCTAGAAGCTATAATCCTCACGGGAGAGGAACTTATAGGAGCCTTGTCGGGATCTCGGGCGATTTTGAGGGTATAGATGTTATCACCTATTCTAAGGTTAACAGTATCCCCCTCCTTCCCAGCTTGTTTATGTTTAGCACAATCTTCTAGGGTTTTACCTCTATAGTTTGCGGCGGCCTTGAGGAGGCTTATATATGCATTCACGTCACCGCCTGATAGTAATGGATTATTGGTGAGAGCTTCTAGCGATGAACCAAGCTGATCGAGGGAGGATTGAGTTTCGTAGGCTTTTTTCGCCAGCTCTGCAGGGTCTAGAGCATCGATGCTTCCTAGATCGTTGCTTGATGTTAGAGTTTTGACAAGGTTACTGATATCTTTATTACTAAGTGTCTTTATATTGATCTTGTCGGGGCTTAGGCCAAGCCTACTCCCCCAATCAAGGATCTCCTTGAAATTACCCCCTATCATAAGGCTCTGGAAAACCTCTTCCCAACCCTTGTCGCCGTATTTATCTCTAAATGCTTTCAACAATTCTGGAGGGATCATGCTTTGATCGAGGGAGAGGAGTTTTTTATAGAAGCCATAGAACTTAAGGGCTTCTATGGCATAGTTATCAACCTTACCCTCCTTTCTTAGGAAATCTAGGTACTGGGAGATCGCAGTCATCTTATTCTCTCCAAGCTTATCCATGAGATATTTAATCTTTCTGTAGTTGGGGTCGCTGGATTTTATATACTTCACGTAGTCTTTCACCTCCTCGGCACTGATGAAGAAGGTATCTGCGCTCTGGGAGTAGGCGTAGGGGATAATCTCTTTCTTCGGACCGGGCAGGATGCTCTTGTAGATAGTAATGTCGGAGAGCTTGATCGTATCGCCATCGATCTCAACGGTTTTGGCAACGCTTGAGCTCGATACTATGGAGATTGTTGGTGTATCGTCAGCCTGCCTGGACAGTGTGATCGTGAAGCCTCCTGCGGACTCAACACCGCCGGAACTTCTAACATCTATGATAATATTTCCTTTAGCCTTCTTCAAGCTTTGCTCGAAGATCTCGTATCCATTCTTACTCACAACCTTCTTATCGCCAACCTTCTTTAGATCCTTGAGCTGGCTTGTAGCGGCGGCTTCGCTGAAGATACTTTTCAGAATAGCCTCGCTACCTTCTCCCCACTCACGCTGTGAGAGTATTTTGATCAAGGAGTCCTCCAGGCTGTTTATAGAGATCTCGTTCACCGAAAGGATCCTGGTGTTGCTGAGATCAAGCTCGTCTGCGAGCTTACCAAACTGCACAGCGATACCCTTAGTGCTGGCTGTATACATGGTACCAGCTTTCACCAGATCCTCGGGTAGTGATTTGGCGAAGCTGCCTAGGTCGTATAATGCTATACCGATACTAGCCATATTATAGAGAATAACGCCTGGGTCTCCCTTATAGGCGTACTCAGAACCCCCTACATAGATCCCGTATCTGGCTAGGACTGCTGAGACACCGCTGTTATCGAGATAACTAACTAGTACTGTGTCGAGTGCACTTGATAGTATGCCTGTTAACAGGCCCATCAGGGGAGTCTTGGCGGCTTCATCCAAGCCCTGGGCAGTAGCCTGGACAAAAATAGGGGTGCCTTTGAGTAAGTTGTATAACTGGTTCTCTAGGCTTGTGCTTTTCAGAAGGTCGATGGCTTCGTTCACCATATCCCGCGCCACTGGGTCGTTGGGGTTGGTCTTTAACCTCTCTAGAGCCATTTGGAGGATCAGTGAGGGGTCTGCTGTGCCGTATTTCTCAACTAGTTTCGCTCTCTTGGAGAAAATGGCTGATAGGATTTTGTCAACTAGGTAGCGGGCAAGAGCATCGGGATCTTGGTATATGGGTAAGTTTTTAAGGATCTCGTTAAGCCTGCGAATTTCTTCGGGGCTGAGTAGAGCTGTATTTATCCCAAGCCTTGCATAGAGATCTAGGCAGTTCTTTGTCATTGCATCCATATAGCCTATCACGGTGGATCCCTGGCCCTGGCTTTGGAGAGCGATAGAGGAAAGGGATTTGAATGCGCTTCCAAGGGAGAGGTGTGAGATGGTGGTTGCTGATCCTACCCCTTGTTGTGGTGTTTGGAGGGATGCTGATTGTGGTGCGTTCTCGATGGCTACTGGTATGTAGCTATACTTAGGACTCACCGCTTTCGAGAGTAGCTGCATAAAGCTATAGCTCTGAGACACCTCTATAATCATCTCTATGTTTATCGGTACCCTGGATCCTCTGCTCGTTGCAAGGAGTTCTGGGTTTTTGTCAAGCACACTGTTATATCTATACACCGTCTCTTCACGCACTATATCGAGGGGGGATGTGTAGAAGCCGCTGGGTCTTCCATTTCTCTTAAAATCCTCTACATAGCTCCAAATCTGTTTTCTATAGAGCTTGCTTGTTATAGCTTCCGCTAGTTTTTTCCCAAAGGTGCCTGAGTCTTCTAACAAAGCTAGGTCTTTCACTATTTTTGAGGCTTCTGAGCTGTTACTCCACCACCTATCGATAAGATCGTCGAAGAACTTCTCCTCAAGATCTAGCCCTATCTCTATTGATTCATTGAATAGTACTGGTATGTTGTTTCCATACTTCTTTGTTAGGTTGTTCCACAGATCTGGGGGTAGGGTTGCTACTTGGACTGGGAGTGGGTTGTAGCCGTTTGCGAAGCCTGCACCGCTGATTGATATTGAGAAGCCTCTCCAGGATCCGTTGGGGTTGAATTCATATATATAGCTGCTTGGTGCTACTGCTATGACCTGGATTGTTCTCATACCTCCTGGAGGTATTTTGATTGCTGCCAGTGCAACCATGTCGCCATCTTCAGCATCTCTTGGTATCATGGATAGGTCTGCTCCTAGGACGCTCTGGGCTCTTATGTAGAATGGCATTAGGAATGCGTATATAAATACTGCTTCTATGTTGCCTATGTTTGTTATGTAGAAGTTATATGGTGTTGGTACGCCTACCCTTGCTATTGATGGGGGGCTTGTTATTGCTGTTGAGACAGCATATTTTATGCTGACGTTATATGAGCTATAGTTGGTTATAGCTACATAGTTTGTTACCTGTCCCATAAACAGGATCCTATAGCCGTATAATACTGTTACCGGACTTTCTTCGCTGGGGTTGTTTGGTGGGTAGAGGTTCTCGGCTGGGAGTCTTACTGTGTAGGCTCTTGGTCCTGCTGCGTTTGGTTTTAGCTTTACCTCGAAGATAAATCTCTCCTTATACCCCGCTTTTGAGAGGTTTCCTCCAAGGATTATGAAGCCCTCGGAAGAGTATTGTATATCTCTAAAACCTCCCGAGAGTATTTTTTCTGATAATGGTCTGCCTAGCTTGGTTAGCTTTATACCCTCGATCTTATAGGTGATCTCGTCTCCCACCTTAACAGATCCTAGATCTACTATTGTTAGGAATAGGCTGGAAGCCCCGGTAAGAGCACCGCCACCAATAGTGCTATCCCTAGTATCTATATTAGCCCCTGTTGGGAGGGATCTGAAGCTCCCATAGCCTGGCATGAGGTATTGTGGGTATCTGAATATAGATTCTAGTTTGAAGCCTCCTCCTAGGTGTTTTATCTTCAATATATTGGGGTTGGATAGTGTTATTTTATACGATGTGTTGGGTATTGTGGCACCATCCTCCCCGACTACTAAGGGGCTGTAGCTCCTGACACTTATGTTGGCTATGTTTTCAGGGATCTCTTCGCTCAAAACCCATTTCTTGAAGGAGAAGCTCTTCACGTTTGAGAAGATCGCTAGTAGATCGCTCTTCCTAGCATAGCCAACCTCAAGACCATGACCACTAAAAATATCGTTAAACCGCCATTCACCGAGATCTGTGTATAGATAGCCATCACCATCCTCGGTCTCAACAGCCCTACCATAGCCCCAAAGGATCATTGAGGCAGCAGCCCTGAAATCAATAGAATCCCATACAGCAGGATCATACCATGATGATGTGAAAACACCGCTGCTCAGATTGATCAAGCCGAACTGGCCATAGGGACCATAGGCAGTACCTCCCGTGATACCCATCACAGCCAGATCGCTACCCAACCTCTCCAGATAATAAGCCTGGCCTCCCGCAGCATTGCTTAGAAGAACATTCCAGACCACATTGCCTCTGGGATCTAGCATGAAGGCTGCATATCCATAATAATATCCCTCAGGATATGTCCCGAAACCATATGGTGTCCCGCCTAGCTTGGTGCCTATCAAATACCCCAGTATAGATCCATTACTCCCTCTAACCTCTGAGACGTGGGGAAGGTTTACATCCGCCGGGATCAATGTGCGTTGTATTGCGCCTTCTTCGAACAGGAAGCTGCCGCACAGCTTAGCCCTCGCACTTGGAGGGAGCTTGAGGATCTCTTGGTAGGTTCTGTTGGCAAGGCGGTATACCTCGCTATTATTGCCCCAGGTCTTTGAAGCTATATCCATCAGATCCTCGTAGTATGCTGTTAGATTCACATAGTAGTTTCTAAGCCATTCAAGCTTCATGGAGCTGTTGATCTTAGCAGCATAGAACCTACACCTACTCGAATCACCCTCGCCACCGCCAACTAGTAAGTAGCCACCATCACTAGTCCTCACAACTTTGCCTCTAAACTCCTGTGTGTCTTCTCTAACAAGCCTGAAAAGATCTATTTTGATGTCCAGGTTATCATAAACCCTGAAGAGACCCACACCTGCATGTCTTCTAGCCTCTGACGGATCCGCCCCCACGCTCGAGACCACATCGACATAGTAATAAGTATCTATCCATATATAGGGGGATAAAGTAGCAACAGATATGGCTGAGTAGCCGAGCTGGCTGGAGTAATATATGTTCTCGTTAGCCGTGCCTGAACGAGTACCATACGCGTCCCAAAGATACCCTGGAATAATGACCCTAGCACCTGGATTCTCATCACCCACTCTGAATACCACGAAGACGCTACGCTCGTTAAAATACCTTTTGAATTCAGGGTCGTTATTCCAGCTAGGCTTTACAACCCCTACAAAAGCCGGCATCCTGGTTATCAAAGCCACGGTATAGTTGTTTAGCACGACATACGATAACCCAGCTCTATCTTTACTACTTCCATAATAGCCATAGTCGTAGGAGCATAGTACTGGGTCTGCTTGGTATATATAGCTTCTCTCGACCTCGTCTGTGTAGTCGTTGTAGAGGATATAATATATGTAGCATTTGTTTTCAAGGATCTCGGCTCTTATTATTATGAATTTTCTGTCTTTGAGGGGTATTGCTAGATCCCATCCCAGTCTTTTACCCTCGGGGTCTTGTTTGCCTATTATTCCTAGTAGGGATGATATGTTTCTAGGTGGGTCTTCTAGGTAGAGTAGTGTTCTGTGGATGTAGTCGAGTGGTTTGTATGATTCTCTTCCTAGGGGTATTATAACCTCTTTTCTAACTCTCAGGGTTTCTTTTATGAGTGAGTCTGCTGCTGATATGGTTGCAAAGCCCAGGTTATATGAGAAGGATGTTACTAGGAGGGCTAGAAAGACTATAGAGAAGATCTTGGGCCTCGCACTAGCCAAACTCACCATAACCACCTCGGGGCAGGAAAGTTAGCGGCATTATATATTCCGGGCTTGCAGTTATCTGCAAACCCGATCATTCCATTATGTGTGATCATTGCTTGGTTTTGTTGATGCTCTCTATATCTAGGGATCTTCACCTAGTTCGCAGGGATCTCTTTTCCTACGGGTTATGGTTGCTGCTAGCCCTACTATATGGGCTTCCATCTACTAATAGATCATTCTCCGGTGGTTTGTATCATGCTTCTACTATAATCCAGAATCTGTACTGAGATCGATATATAGTTAAAAACATATACGGATCTTCTACGAATATCAGCAAGCAGCCAGCCTCTGGTTATGGATATCCATGGATCTTGAAGCACTGAATCTACGGCCTGGCGCCGGGGGCGGGATTTGAACCCGCGCGGGGTTTCCCCCACCGGCTTAGCAGGCCGGCGCCCTACCAGGCTAGGCGACCCCGGCCCTATCTTATCTATGCGTCTAGCTTTATTAACTTTATCTCGAGGGTTTCCGCTCTACCCTTATGTTTTCCGTTTGTCCCTGGATGTTCATTCCAATCACTTTATTTTCATTCTATGGTCTTATCCAGGGACTTCCACCTCAGCCTGCAGGGCCTCTAGCCCTGCAGGGTCATGGGCGGCCGTCGAGCCGAACGGCACGTGGCTCCCATCTAGCTCTGCCCCGGATGGCTTGGAGCGCTGCTCCCATCACCGCCCGAGACCTGTGTGGGGAGACCCACACCGAGGGCAATATCTTTCAAGGCTTATAAATACCCCTGGGTGTTGGCGGGGAAGGTAGCTTTCGGGCATGCTTCAATACCCATAAAAATTCCAAAACCTATTAATCCTCCCTATGCATATCAAAAAGAAAACAGCCCGGTTATCCTGTGCTTGAGAAGGCCCTCATGATCAATGCTACTATTAGGAGAACCCATCCCAGGGCTAGTATTATTCCCAGGATTTTCTTAAATGCTGATACTAGCACGAGGAGTATATAGATTGCTGTGAGTGATACTAGCATAGCTATCGCAGACCCGTAGTCCTGTGCTATTGATGGGTTATCCTTGAGTATTGTTTGCTGGAGGATCTGTGTTAGGAAGTTTGTTAGCCAGTTATAGGCGCTTATAATAGCATCCGCTATCGTGCTCAAAGTTATCTCGCCAGCCATAGTGTCTCCTGCTATGTTGAGAGCTACTGGGCTAATAAATAGATAGTTATTATCACTAGGATCTGGTTATCTATAGGAGTGTATTGATTACAAGTATAAATGGTATGTAGATCGCTATGTTTGCAGCCGTCACTATACAGCCTATCTTGGCGAACCTGATGAAAGAGATAGTAACCCCCATCCTGGTCTCAAGCGCCTCGAGGATTATCATGTTTGACGCGGCCCCAAGGAGGGTGAGGTTCCCAGCTATGGTTGATGCCATGGCTAGGGCTATCCAGCTTGATGTATCAGCCCCGCTGTAGCCTAGTTGATGCATATATTGTATGAATAGCCTTGTGAAGGGTACGTTGCTAAGAACCTGGCTGAGTGCTAGCGAGAGGAGCGAGATAGAGAGTATCCCGTGGATCTCGCCAAGCTTCTCTGGAAGCACTATTGATAAGAGGGGTAGGAGGATCCCGCTCCTCCATATACCCTCCATGGTTATGAACATTGTTATGAAGAAGACAATGGTTCCCCAGTCCACACCTGCAAGTGTTCTCCTAGGGTTGCTCGAGAGCATATAGATCCCTGCCGCTATGATGAATGGTATAAAACCCCTCTCCTTTATATGGGGGAGCCCGGCGAGTTCCAGAATATCGTTGATCACGAGGGAGGAGATCACTGCGATAAGCCCTATCCCGGCTAGTATCGCGTCCCTCCTATCGATGATCTCCTCTCTAGGGACTGCTGATAGCTCAAGCCTTGGGGATCCTATCCCATAGATCTTTTTAACTATATAGGCCGTTAGGAGGAGGTTAACCAGTGTCGGTATGGCTAGGTATTTCATGAACTGGATAAACGGTGCGCTCATACCAGACTGTATAGCTATTAGGACATTCTGGGGATTACCTATAGGCGTCATGACAGACCCTATGGTTATTGAGAAGGCAAGGAGAAGAAACATAGCCTCAGGATTGATCCCAGCTGTCCTGGCTATAGAGAACGCTATAGGAGGGCCCATAAGTGCTATGGTATCATTAACAGCCACTGCTGATAAAAGTCCGAAGAGAATTGATGAGGCGTAGATAAGCGGAGAGACACTCCTGGACCTTGATATAAATCTAGACGCGATTGCTCCAAGGAGTCCTGAGGACTCTGCAAGCGATACAAGGCTGAACATGCCTACTAGGAAAAGGATGACGTTGAGATCTATGACTGAGCCGAGCTCATCTATAGGTACAATACCGCTTACAACGATTATGAAGGAGGTCATGGCCATTATAGACCACACGGGGATCCCGGGCTTTCTAGCCCTAAGGATCAACGCCGAGATCAGGAATAATAGAACGGCGAGAGCCACTGCCTGGTCGAACGAGCTTCTAGACACCTAAACCCACATATTTCTCTCAATTGAGGGCATACTTATATTTTTTACCTGGCAGGAGGGAGACCGTAGCTATGCTTATAGTGGTTTGCTTTATTATATAGCCCTTTCACAATATTCTTGGTGTGGTTCTATGTCCAGGGATCTTCGTGCTATGATCGATGATAGCGTTAATAAGAAGAAAAACGATCTGGTTGAAGAGGTTAGAAGATTCCTTAGAATGCCCAGCATATCGGGGAGTGGCGAGGGTATTGAGGAGACAGCCTCTTACCTTAAAGAGTGGCTTGAGAATAGACTTGGGGCTAGAGCCTCTCTCCTAAGGTATGGTGGGCATCCTATAGTATATGGTGTATTAGACGTCGGTGCTGAGAGAACCGTTATTATCTATAACATGTACGATGTCCAGCCTGTAGAACCGTTAGAGCTTTGGGAGGCGCCCCCCTTCGAAGCTAGAATCGTTGGCGACAGGATCATAGCTAGGGGTGCTTTCAACACCAAAGGCGCGTTGATGAGCAGCCTCCTCGGCATCGAGATCCTAGCTAGAATAGATAAGCTCCCAGTAAACCTGATCTTCATCCTAGATGGTGAGGAGGAGCTTGGAAGCCCCTCAATGCCAAAGCTTGTTGAAGACAAGCTCTCAGAGTTAAAGAAAGCCGATCTAGCCTACTTCCCATTCCCCTCCGAAAGGATTAGGGGTAAACCGACAATAATACTGGGTAATAGGGGGATAGTTTTTATAGAGCTTAGGTGTAGGGTCTCTAAATATGATGTCCATAGCAGTTATAGCAGGGGTCTCTACAACCCAGCAGCTGTGCTGGCAAGGATAGCATCGCACCTCATAGATCCACTTGAGGGGCCCAGGATACCATGGCTCGAGGAGAAGACCGTAGGACCAACGGAAGAGGATCTCAAATACCTGAGCGACATCGAAGAGGCTACACCCCTCGAGGAGCTCTTGGAACTCTACGGGGTTCAGAGACCAAGGCTTAGGGGGAGGGACTGGTATATTGCTGTCCACTTCAAACCAACCGTTAATATAGATGGCTTTTCCTCAGGCTACACAGGCCCTGGAACCAAGACCATAACCCCTGGCGAGGCGGTTATGAGGCTTGACTTCAGGCTTGTTCCAAACATAGAGCCCGAGGACGTGATCGAGGGGGTGAGGGGTCTTGTTAAAAGGCTTGGACTATCAGATCTGGTTGAGATAAGGGTCATGGACGCATACACATGGAGCAAGACAGACCCTAGATCCCCATATGTCGATATAGCTAGAAAAGCCTATAGCGATATGGGGCTCAAACCCTATATAATACCAATAATCCCAGGATCTGCGCCGAGCTATCTCTTCACAAGAAGGATAGGCATCCCAATGATAGCCACAGGCCCTGGGCATGGTGGGAGGGCTCATGCACCGAACGAGTATATAACAATAGACACCATACCAGGTATAGCTAGATATACAGCATATCTCCTCCTAGGGGTTTCCATGCTCGGTGAGAAAAGGTCTTGACGCCAAGATTACCTCATACGTTGCTTTCAATGCTCTCACTATTTATGCTACAAGTTATACTTACGGGGTTCACGGGATCATTATACGCTCAGAGAGTAGGTGACATAGAGGTTGATGCTAGGTTTGAGATACCTCTGATAAAATACTATATAGACACGAGCCGGCGTGAAGGTCTTGCAGAGCTTGAGATAAGGATCCCGGGTTCCATAGTTATATGTTCTTCCAACGGAGATGCTAAGGTTCACCAGGTCGCGGCATCAACATATGTAGCCAAGATCAGTGGGGCTTTCAGTATTGTTACGTGTGTAGCAATACCGATGATGACTATTTATAACGACTCTCTAGAAGCTGTCATACCGCCCCTGCTGGTTAATGGTACTGCTGTTGTTATAAAGAAGATCTGGTTTCCATATTATGTTGCAAACATATCAGCAAAACCCGACCCCGTAAGGATCTCTATGTCTGACGATGGGGGCTATGTTTTCGAATTTAACACGACTAGCGTTATACATATCACCGGTAGGATCATACCTACACAGACAATTCAGCAGGAGCGGATGGATAGCAGCAATAAATATAGCGATCTAGTCTATTCAATAATCCTCTTAGCTATCGGAGTGTTGATGGGTGGTATATCGGTAAAGCTCTTATCAATAGCTAGATCTAGACTCAGAGGAAGAGATATAGAGAAAGAGATAGTACAACTGCTCTCAAAGAATCCTAGGGGTATGTCGCTCTCGATGATCTCTAAGACTCTCAACATACCAAAGCAAAACACCTGGAAAAAACTGCGAAAACTGATCGAAGAGGGCGTTGTTGAGGAGTTCGAGGGTCCTGGAAAGGGAAAGCTATATAGACTGAGGAGAAAAGATATAGGTTCTGACCCAGAGAGTCCCTGATATATAGAGGATTCAGGTTTCTTAGCCAAAGAAACTTTATTGATGTTTTTAATACTCTCCTATATCGATAGACCTCAACATGGCCCTAAGGATCCCCAAGATCCCTGTGGTTTCATGGTACCGCTAGAATAGCTCGCAATACGGTTTCGAGAAAATGTTCGAGACAACGAAAAGCTATATCAAGTATAGGCTTTAGGCTGGGTATGATATCCAGGATGTCTGTTTTATAAGCTAATTGTTTAAGGTAGAAGTCCTAGAGCGTGCTTCGTTTAAAAGCGTCCAAAGTATCTATGAATTAGTGCTCCTAGTAGTAGTGGTGTTGCTATTGAGGCTCCCCCTGGATCACGTGTGTGTGAAGACAGGGATTCTCTGCCCTAGGTGTGAGCGTCTAGTCTCCTCGGGCGTGGTTGAGGAGTTCGAGATAGAGGTTATGAGGAGCTTGATAGATCTTGAGGAGAACCAGGATCTGAAGAAGTATATGCAGAACCTAAGCTATGTGAAGGCATATAGGTTTAGGGACTCTATAGTTATCCTTATACAGAGGACGGGCGATGTTCCCTACGATATATATCAAAGGATCTCGAGACACCTTAGTGAGAGTCTTAACGCTAAGGTAAGGGTTATCAACGGATCCTCTAGGGATCTTAAAAGCATAGCCTCACAACTCCTATTCCCAGCAAGGATCCTTGGTATAAATATCGTATGGCTACCTGACGGGACTAGTTTTCATATCCTCAGAGTCCCCAAGAGGGATCTCAGATACCTCTCCCTACCCCTAGAGGCTGCTGAAAAGATACTCTCAATGATAGCCGGCTCCGAGGTCCAGATCAGGGGAGAGTAAAGCAGGGGTATGTTCTTTAAAAATCTCTCTCAAGAGGTTGGTTGCATAGCCACCGCTATCTAGGCAGAATTCTAAGCTCTTGGTCTTGTTTTTAAAGCCTATTGGGAGCACCAGTGATCTTATTATAGACTTGTTGATCCTGGGTCTACAACCCTCTAGGCCGTATCTACTCAAAGCCTCTATAACAACATAGCTAGGCTTCTCGCCCGTGCTTATAGAGATCCTAACGCCCGGGATCTTTACTCCGTATAGACGGGATCTCAGAAGAACCTCTCCTCTAGTAGGCTCTAAACCTAATCCGTGATCTCTCCACCTGAGGCTTAGGTATAGGTTAAATATATATGATAGCAGGGCTGATATATAGAGCTCTAGATAGTTTTTCGGAAGACTTTTAACAGCCTTTCCAGAATCTCTGGTCTCTATATACTTTCTACACACGATCCTCTCTATGTCCATCCACCCCGGCCCCTTCATATTTATCTCGCCACATTTCTCTACAAGATCTATTCTGGGGTCAGCGTAGGGGTCTCCAGTAACTATAGCTCTCAAAGCATTCTCATAAGAGCCGCATACGAGCCCCATACCAGCAACATGGGTTATTGGTCTCTTAACCCCGAACCTCTGGTATGAGTAATAGTTGGGTATAAACCCCGTCTTCTCGATCTCGTCTAAATCTTCAGAGATCTTCTTTATATCGTTATAGTTGATGAGGGATTCCAGGGGGACTTTGAAACAGTTTCCAACATTACCTCCCCTCCTTGCATGCCTGCTGGAAATCCCCAGCATTACGGCCTCGATATCTTTATCAAACACATATGTCTCAAGATTCTCAGGTCTCTCAACGACTATGAGTTGGTATGAGGTAGATCTAGAGTCTTTAAGTCCGTAGTATGAGATCCTCTTCGGCTTCAGGATCCTTCTAACCCTATTTATAGCTCTATAGGTATCTACCCCCCTCTTGATCAGAAGATAAGCATACAGTTCTCCACGATCTCCATGAAAAGCTATGGGCGGTCTTAAAATGCCAATTCTATCGATATATTCATAAACATAGAAGTTATCGTGGTTAAGAATCCCTTCAGGCCTTACAGGTTCAGAAGCGGTGAGATAGCACTCCATACCCAGGATAGTATCTAGACGAGATCTTGTCTCAATGCATTTAACCCCCACGGGTAATCCCCAGCCTAGTATAATTGCAGCTTCCCAGTGATCTCGTCCACTATGTTTGAGGGAGCAGGCCCTACACAGACCGTGGTAAGGGTTCCTGGTTCGAGCTCTGTCCTTCCAGCATCTCTTACTATAGAGCATGGTAGTTCTCTCTTAACACACTCGTCATAGATCCTCAACAGATCCTCCTCACCACCGCCCTTAACAACAACCTTCTTCATACCCTGGGATACCCACTCGTCAAGCCATCTCCTCCATCTCTCATTCCTCAAAGATCTCAAAGCAGCGTCAACAGAAGCGTGGGCAACCTGGACAGCTAGTTTTCCAGGGCTCATCCTGAGATCTGTTCTCACGACTATGACCTGTTTAAACTCGTCTAACCTCATTAACACGACCACTAATAAAGTAGCTAGCATTCTTTAGTGCTTTACACCACATGGTATGAGTAGTAAAAGGATCTTTTATCACGTGATCCATACCTAGCCCCGATCTCCTTTATAACATCTAGCTAGGAAGAGAGCTGTATATAGGAGGAACCTGGCTAGTGCCTCATCGTTGAGCGATACTCTGTGCCCCATATCGGGTATAACGTGAAGCTCAAAGCTCTTACCAAGCTTGACAAGCTTATCAACAAAGTCGAGGACCGGCTGAATAGGTGTTCTCGAATCGTTCTGAGGCTCTACTATACATAGAGGAGCCTCTAGGTTCTCCACATAAGTTATAGGTGATCTCTCTTTAAACAGCTCCTTCCTCCCTCCGAACAGGGTTTCCTGAAATGATCTGAAATACGCGTCCGCTAGCTCATACATCTTCTCCCAGTCGGCTACAGGCGCTCCAGCTACACCGCATCTCCATAGCTTTGGCTTTCTGGTGAGCTGCATTAGTGTTGTATAGCCTCCATAGCTATAACCCACTATAGATACAAGGTCCTCTCCCCCTAGTCCGCTCTTTATAGCCCAGTTTCTAGCTGCTGCAACATCCTCCATGTCAGCCCCACCTGGGTCTCCTATATCCATTTTCCTGAACTTTGCACCATAGCCTGTTGACCCCCTGTAGTTGGGTGCCACCACATGGTATCCGAGTGCTGCTAGCGATACTATTATGGGTGACCAGGAGTCTGCAACCTCGCTCCACGGACCTCCATGGGGGTATACTACCGTGGGTCCCGGCTTGGGAGCAGCTCTAGATTCTAGTACAAACGTGGGTATCTTGAGCCCGTCGAAAGATTCCACCTCTATAAAGGCCATATCGCCTAGCCTCTCTTCTATATCTCTCGGGAGTCTGCTGCTAACAATCTCTTTAACATCCCCTTTATTGATATCTATCGCCAGTATTCTCGGCGGTGTTTTGAGGCTTGAGTGGGATATAAAGGCCATGTTATCCTTAATCGCTGCCGATGATACCAGCCCAAAGCCTATACCAAGATCACGTCCATCTAGGAAGAGCCTTGAAGTGCCGCGTTTTTTACCTATACTCCATACTCTTCCATCGCTGGTCCAGCCAACGCTGATAAACTCTATAGGATCGAATCTATAGATGTCATCATACTTAAACCTCACCTCTTCTAGCTCCCTCGTCGAGAGGTTGAGTATATAGGGTTTCATCTTATCCTCATCCTCGAAGTTGCTTATGAAGAGCAGTTTGTCCCCGTATAGCTTTGGTGAGGTGTTGTTAGAACCCTCTTTTGGTGTATAGATCTCGAAGCTCCCTTCATTAATATTAATTATAAATATCTCTGTGGAGTAGGGATCTCCCCTAAGACGACCATAGCCCACGACATATTTATCGTTAACATCACTTACAAACTCTCTACCCTTGGTGACCGCGATCCTCTCAGCCCTTCTCTCTGAGATCTCTGCCAAGTAAACGCCTCCAGAAGCTTTGGTGGCGCCTGACCACGCGATCCTTTCACCATCAAAGGCTAGCCCAGCTATTCTCTGGGGCTCGATGTTCTCAGCAACATCGATCTCATCGCCCCCCTCTATATCAACCATCATGACCTTAGAGAGCTCGAAACCCTTACTAACATCCCGGATAAACACGATCTCGCTTGATGCCCCGTGAGCGGCTACTAGCATGTGGATATTTGGTGCAACTAGCTTTTTCTCACCATTTTTAATGTTTATTGCAAATACACTGTAATCGCCTCTCTCCGTGGAGCTATAGATGAGATGATCTCTAGCAACCCCCTCAACACTATATCTCGGGATAGATACTATCTTGCTAACTATCCTAGAGATCTCCGTAAGATCCGCTGCCAAAAGGTTTCACCAGGTTAATATGATGTGGAGGCTAAATAATAGTTAATCCGTACACGATCTTTTATTATGTTAGGGTAAAGACTTGGGTTATTATTAGATCCTGGTTCATCTTACTATGACGGGCCCGGGGGGATTTGAACCCCCGACCCCCGGCTCCGAAGGCCGGTGCTCTATCCTGGCTGAGCTACGGGCCCGTGTAAGTGTTACTCTACGCATCATATTTTTATTATCTCGCTCCCCACCATCTCTATTTTCTCTCCGCTTATCCTGTAGATCTCGAAGCGGCCGTTTTCAAGCTCTTCCCATTCTATATCTATGTTTGGCTTATAGAAATCTATTAGCGTTGATGAGCTATATATCACTAGATCCTGTGTCTTTCCTCTGTATATTTTATAATAATTCCTCCTCACCTCATCATCTTTTGCTTTGTAGAAGCTTCCTACAGCTACCCAGGCTTCTTGCTCCTTTATCAGAACCACACCTATGTTGAGGGCTGTTTTTGTAAGCCTTACCGCCTCATGGATGATGCTGAGATCTATATCCCTGGAGATCTTTTTTGCCATATATTGTGCTAGGAAATACGTATCATTATAGATCTTTGCCTCATTGCTCCTAGGATCGATATTAAGGATCCTTAACAGTTCTTCCTTATCAACAGACCCATTATGGATTAAGAATAGCCTATAGCCATTGCTTGTAGTAGTCTCTACTGGGTGGGTGGAGAAAATATTTATAGGCATACCCCTGCTAGCAGCCCTAGCATGGATCATGAGGGCTGCTTTCCCGCCTGGCAGGAGGGATACCGATCTAGGGGTATTTATAGAGGGATCTTCATATATAGGTGCGGTTGATCTACCAAAATGAAGAGCTGTACCCCTACTACCTAGGTGTAGAGCGACCCAACCCCACCCATCCCTATGGCTTATCTCCGTACCGCCAAAAAGGGCTTGCCCGTAAGGATCTTTCTTAGCAGCGTTTACAAGGCTTGTAATCATACTGTCTCTAGCCCTATCCACAGCCTCTGAAGCACCGATCATTATAAACATTCTACACAACAATGACCCCTTAGTCTAGCTATCCTTATCCTCCTTTTATACATTCTATGGATAACCATTACTTGATAGGGAGAAGTAGATGGCTATTCTCAAAGCCTCAGGGCTTGTTAAAAAATATAGAGATGTAGTTGCACTAAATGATGTGAACCTCGAGGTGCCAAGAGGCTCGCTCTTCGGACTCCTAGGCCCCAACGGTGCTGGTAAGAGCACATTTATAAGGATCTCTGTAGGGCTTTTGAGACAGGATCAAGGATCTATAGAGGTTCTCGGACTCGACCCTGCATCTAATCACAAGGAGATCCTCTATAGAGTCGGGTATGTTCCTGAGACACCCTCTTTCCCTGAGTTCATGACAGGTGAGGAGTATCTAAAACTAGTATCAGATCTATACGGTCTTGGAAGAAGCTCTAGGGAGAGGGTTTCGGAGATGCTCTCGATCGTTGGTCTCCAGAAAGCCTCTAAGAGAAAGATAGGCTCCTATAGCAAGGGTATGGTTCAGAGGCTCGCTATAGCCCAGGCCCTCCTCCCAGACCCAGAGCTCTTAATACTCGACGAGCCTCTCATGGGCATAGATCCCGAGGCTAGGATACAGTTCAGAGACCTATTCATAGATCTTGCGTCGAAGGGGAAGACTATCCTATACTCCTCCCACGTATTGGAAGAAGTTGAAAGGGTTAGCAGCCATATAGCTATAATAAACAGGGGGAGGATAGTTGCAAGCGGCTCCAAAGAAGAACTCTCAGGGCTACTTGGAGGAGGAAGGGTGCTTGAAATAGAGCTCTTCAACAATATCCCCGGTATAGAGGAGCTTATCAAAGGGATCGATGGTGTTATGGAGGCATACTCAATGGGGAGTACTATAAGAATTATCCTGAGAAACGAGGATAGAGATAGAATTGTGAGGAAAAACATATCAGAGACCATCCAAAGCAGGGGAGGGATTATTATCGATATGAGGATGAAAACAGTAACGATCGACGAGATATTTCTAAAAGCCGTTAGGGGATCCTAGCTAGGGTTGAGCTTCATAGTTAACTGGTATTGCCCCATGACAACCCCACTGCTCTTAGCCCTATCAGCTTAGAACCTCGTCATTCGACTCCTATCACTAGCCTCTAGAGGCCAAGCTTATCATAAAACAAAAAGAGGATCTAGTAGAAGAATCTATGATCGATCGCTATAAATTTCATGAAAGCTGAAACAGCCCACTACGGCCTGTGAGCCTGTGTCACGATCACCTCTACATCTCCTAGATGTTCGCGGCCTATGCTATAGATAGCGTTTATAAGCTCAACCTTAAAGCTCCCCGGCACCGAGGCCTTCCTCGATGCGATCTCTGCAGCTCTCTTGAAGAAGACTGAAGAGTGGATCGAGGATCTCAGAGGATCTTTATTAACAGCTGTGAAGGCTGAAACTATGGTTCCTAACATGCAGCCCATCCCTGTAACGTATTTAGAGAGGTGGGAGCCTCCCTTGACCTCTGCATATCTAGAGCCATCTGATATGATATCAACCTCACCGCTCGCAAAAACAGTTGTTGAGAACTCACTGGCAACCTTCTCGACAATCTCTACCGTAGCTCTACCGAGGGAGTCGACGCCCTTAACAAGTCCCTGGTTTCCTGCGAGCGCCGCAATTTCTCCCCCATTACCCTTGAGCACGGTTACATCAGCCTCTCTAAGTATCTTTATAGCTGTTTCTGTCCTGAGCCTTGTAGCCCCGGCGCCGACAGGGTCTAGCACAAGTGGTTTGTTATTCTTTGTAGCTGCTTTGGCTAGGACTATCATTGATGGTATCCAATGTCTATCCAGGGTCCCTATGTTTATGTAAATCACATCCGCGATTGCCGCGAGCTCTTCAACCTCCTCTACTGCGTGTGCCATTATGGGTGAGGCTCCTATTGCTAGGGCAACGTTTGCAGCATCGTTCATGACGACATAGTTCATTATATGGTGTATTAGGGGCCTTCTTCTCCTGATCTCTTCCAGATCTCTCGCTATATCCTCCCCCAAGACCTTCAATATGGATCAAGTATCAATAGATTATACGCTTATAAATCTATTTATAGGCAACCTATTGGGTAGTGCTGCGGGCTGGTGTGATTCCTATTACAAAAACCTCTCCATCGATCTCCCACTCCCTCACTAAAGACCCCTTGACCTCGCCACTAGATCTCTTGATAGTTATCGAGGTGCTTCTAGTCTCCCTTGCTATATAGTCCTTCACCTTATCAACAGATCTTGCAACATCCTCCTCAGTATAGATCTCAACTGAGATGACATCGGTGAGGCTTAGACCAAGCTCTTTCCTCATAACCTGGATCCTTCTTATGATCTCCCTTGCCAATCCGGCGAGGGCTAGCTCTTCGGAGACCCTTGTGGATATAGCAGCATATCCCCAATCCCTCTTTACTACCGAGTATCCCTGGAGAGGTTCTTCAACGATCTCAACATGATCTCTTGTGAGTGTTACCTCACCACCCTGTACAGGGATCTTTATAACACCTGCTTCGATATCTTTTGCAATATCCTCGCTCCTAGCCTCTATATATGATACTATCTCCTTGGCAAGGCTCTTGAACTCCCTACCTATTAATGAGAGGTTAGGCTTAGCCCTTCTCACAAAGATCTTGCCAACAGCCTCCTCAAGGTTCATTGACACTATTTGTTGGCAGTTGAGCATCTCCTTGATAACGCTAGAAGCCTTTGTAACAGCTTCGAGGAAGCCCTGGTTACTGCTTGCTATGACACAAAGCTCTACAGGTCTTCTAAGCTTTATCCCAGCATTCATCCTGGCCGAGGCTAGGGCTTCGAATATTTCTCTCAGCTTTTCAAACACGCTCTCTAACTCCTGATCCCTGAACCTTGCTAGTTCCAGGGGGTCTGGCCATCTCTCTAGGTTAACACTCTCCACGGCACCTTCGTATAGGCTCCTGACAAGCTCTTGGTAGATCAGCTCTGATATGTGGGGCACTGCTATTGAGGCCATAACGCTCCATGTTTTGAGCACCTTGAAGAGCGTTGCATACACAGCAATCTTATCGGGCGTGTTCTTCTCCTCCCACACTCTCCTCCTCACTATCTTTAGATATGCTCTCGATAGATCCTCGATTAAGAAGTCCCTAAGCATGTTAACGGCTTCATGCACCCTATACTCATCCATAGCCCTTGTTACACTATCTACTAGCGATGCTAGTCTGGAGAGTATCCATCTATCCTCTAGTTTTAAGTGCTCCGAGAGCTTCTCCAAATCATCTTCTGAGTATCTATACCCGTCTATCTCCATATAGGATTTGGCGAAGAGGAGGACGTTCCAGACTATATTAAGGTCTCTTGTTACCTCGTCAAGTTTCTTTAAAGAGAACCTGAGATCCTCCCAGGTGGTGTTGGATAGCACGAACAGTCTAAAAACATCTCTCCCATACATATTAACAACTTGTGACACCTCAACATAGTTACCAAGGGACTTATGCATCTCCCTACCCTTCTCATCAAGAACAAAACCGTGTACAAGGACAGATCTGTAGGGCACGGATCCCAGGACTATAACCCCAGATCTAAGCATACTAAAGAACCAACCCCTCGTCTGGTCATGCCCCTCTACAACGAAATCGACAGGCCCTAGTTCTCTGAACCTCTCCAACCCACCCTTGCCTAGAGATGCATAGAAAGCGACTCCTGAGTCGAGCCACACGTCAGCTACATCTGGCACTCTCTCAGCAACCCCACCGCATCTAGGACATCTGAGGATCACGCGGTCTATCCAGGGCCTGTGGAGATCCTCTGGAAGCTCGTTAGCACCATATGTCTTGAGCTCCTCAAGACCCCCGACCACTATTCTATACCTGCACGACCTACAGATCCAGATTGGGAGTGGTATTCCCCAGAACCTCTGTCTCGATATAACCCAGTCCTGCATGTTCTCGAGAAGGGGTTTTATCCTATCCAGCCCCCACCTGGGTATCCATTTAACCTTGGAGGCCTCTTCAAGAGCTTTTGAAGATAGCCTCGAGGTTCTTATGATCCACTGTCTAGTCGCTCTAAGTAGGAGAGGTGTTTTACACCTCCAGCACACAGGATATCTATGGGTGATCTTTGAGTGTGAGAGGAGCGCCCCTCTAGCTCTTAGATCCTCTATGATCTCCTGGTTAGCCTCCCTAGCACCCTTACCCCTGTATTTCCCCGCCTCTTCAGTAAATCTCCCTGAATCATCAAGCGGTGAGTATATTGGGAAGCCTTTCTTCCTAGCCACTTCGAAATCCTCGGGACCATGTCCTGGTGCAGCATGAACGAACCCTGTCCCCTCGTCAAGGTTAACATACTCATCAGCAAGAACTATTTTGTGATAGCTCTTCAGGGATCTCTGAAGAGGTATTATGTCCTCCAATGGGTGGTCATACTCGAGCCCCTCAAGCTCTCTGCCAGGGATCTTTTCGATCACTTTATAGTTCCTCATACCAACCTCTTTTGCAATTCTCTCGATAGCATTCTCAGCTACTATGAGGATCTCGCCCATATATTCTATCTTAGCATAGATTGCATCACCCCTAGCCATGACAAAGGTGTTTGCGGGAAGTGTCCACGGGGTTGTAGTCCATATAACTATATACTCATTCTTAGCCCCTCTTACGGGTAGTTTAACATATATCGAGGGATCCTCTAGATCCACATACTCTTGTGTAACCTCGTAGTCAGCTAGAACAGTCTCGCATCTGGGACACCAGTGGAGAACCCTTATATCTATGTCGAGAAGACCTTTAGTCTCGGCAGCCTTTATCAGCCTCCAAGCCTCCTCTATATAGCTGTTATTCAGGGTCATGTAGGGGTTGGACCAATCCATCATCACGCCGAGATCCTTAAAACCCCTGGATAGAGACTCTACGTTGTTTAACACGAACTCTTTACACATATGTATAAACCTATCGACCCCTATCTTCTCAACTACCTCCTTCTTACTCGAGATCCCCAACCTCTTCTCGATCTGGTATTCTATTGGAAGTCCATGTGTATCATAGCCAGGCGTATCCATTACAGAGTATCCCTTGAGCCTGTAGTATCTGAGAACAGCGTCCTTGATCACCTTGTTCCACCCGGTTCCTGGGTGGAATGTGGGGGAGCTGGGGTATGGTGGGCCGTCTAGGAAGAAGAAGACCTTGTCCCCTTTTCTTGACTTCACTTTTTCGTAGATCTTGTTCTCCTCCCAGAACCTCTTGATCCTTGTCTCAACCTCTTCCGGGTTATATCTAGACCCCAGGTGAGCCATCCTCTCACCCCAGTGTTTTCTCAACCTTCGCCCAGGAGATGAGTCCTTTATCTATATAGTTTCTCAATATATTGTTGACGCTATCCTCGGAATTACATTCTATTCTATAGTAATAGAAGCTGTGAACAACACTGCTCCTAACCTTTTGCACGATCCTGGCTATCCTGGATAATTCTCTCTCCACCTCCTCAATAGATTTCTCATTATAAGAAACTATATATACATTGCACACTACCAACAGGAGCACCTATCAGAGCTATCTCCTTGTTGTGAGCTTCCTAGCCTCTCTCTCAGTCTCTCTCAGGATCACTATATCCCCTATCCTCACAGGCCCCTTGATATTACGGGTAATGATTCTACCCTTATCCCTTCCCTCAAGAACCCTCACTCTAACCTGGGTTATCTCTCCGGTAACGCCTGTCCTTCCTATGATCTGTATAACCTCTGCTGGTATTCCTATCTCCTCTATTATTGATTTCGAAGCCTTCTCAGCCTGCTGCGACAATCACAGCCCCATAGATATATTTGTGGACGCTTTAAAGAGCTTTAGACATAATTATGCGTGGTGCGGGAGATGGTTAGCATCCATAGGTGCAGCTTCTGCGGCGGCCAGATATCCCCCGGAACCGGGATCATGTTTGTGAGGAACGATGGAAGCATACTCAGGTTCTGCTCCTCCAAGTGTTTTAAATACTATAGAATGGGGAGAGATCCCAAGAAACTCCCATGGACCTCGAGCTATATGGGTAGGCAGAGGAGGTGAAACCAATGCCTGTTGAGAGAACATTCTTCATGCTAAAGCCAGATGCTTATGAGAAGAGACTTGTTGGTGAGATAATATCTAGATTGGAGAGAAAAGGTCTAAGGATCGCTGGTATGAAACTTAAAAAGCTATCGAGAGAGGAGGCGGAGAAGCTATACGCTGTACACAAGGGTAAGCCTTTCTTCGAGGAGCTTGTAAATTTCGTCACGAGAGGGCCTGTTGTGCTCATGGTGATAGAGGGCGACTCAGCTGTAAGTGTTGTGAGAAACCTCCTAGGCCCTACAGATGGTAGAAAGGCTCCTCCAGGCACGATAAGGGGAGACTATGCTTTATCTGTTAGCGAGAACATAGCCCACGCCTCCGATAGCCCTGAAGCAGCTGAATATGAGATCTCCCTCTTCTTCGATAAGGAGGAGCTTGTCTAGAGTGATCTCTATGGGCTTTGTACTCATCCTAAACACGCATTTCAACCCAAGCCAGTGGGAGAAGGATGGCGAGGTCCATTACCAGGGAACGAGTATTGATGAGAAGCTATTGCAAGAGATAAGGGGATTACTACCAATACCAGCTATAGGTATATATGGTAAGGGACCTATCAGAAGGGGTACTAGGACAGATAGAGTTGACTATACATCCCTCCCCCCAAGCTTCCTTGTAGTCGATGATGTCAGTGTGAATGATAAGGGAGAGCCTACCTTTAGGTTTAGAAGAATAACCGGAATCGAGGGTGTCCAGAGCAAGACGCTCCTCTCAAAGCTGAGGGACTGGCCTCTATACTATCTAGCACCATCCGAGAGGGTGATAAAGATCCTCGAGGAGCTCGGGATAAAGCCTCCTAGCGAGTGGGCTAGATATATTAGGTGAGGATCTGGGTTGATATTTGCAGACGCCCATGCCCACACAAACCCTCTCAAAGGGTTGGGAGCTAAGACCATTGCCAGAAGATTCAGAGAATCTGAGGGCTGGTTCATAGCCCTTGTCTCTTTACCTCCAACCAGTCTTGGGTTTAGCCCAGGCATAGAGGGTTTTGAAAGATCTATAGAGTTAGTTATATCTGAGTGTAGAGCTGCTAGAGAGGAAGGACTAAAGGTGGCTTGTCTCGGTGGATATCACCCGGCTATGATTGACAAGATGATAGATAAGCTTGGGATGAAGCCTGAGGATGCCTATAGATCTTCTCTCAAGGTCATTGATCTCGCGTGCACCTATATAGAGAAAGGCCTTTTACAAGGCATTGCCGAGGTTGGGAGGCCCCACTACCAGGTTAAACCCCACTATGTGGTTCTCGCAGAAATGGTTCTCGACTATGCTCTAACAAGGGCTAAGGATCTTGGAGCTATTGTGCACCTACACTTAGAAGAGGGTGGATGGATCACTGCGAAGGATATAGAGGATAGGATCAAAAGAATAGGGATTAGCAAGGATAGGGTTGCTATGCACCATGCAAAACCAGGGCTTCTAGAACACGCTATATCCATGGGGATTCCAGCTACTGTGCCAGCGATCTATCAAGTGATCCAGATCGCAAGTAAGTACCAAGGCTTCTACATGTTCGAGAGCGACTATATAGATGATCCAGCAAGACCGGGGAGAGTCCTATACCCCTGGGAGATCTCGGAAAACACATTGAAGGCTGTTAAAGAAGGTTTTCTCGACGAAGAAGCCATATACAGGATACATGTAGAAAACATAACCAGGTTCTATAGAGTAGAACCCCCATAACCACGTTTCACACTTATCAGCTATAGTTGTTTCAATACATGTATAGTGATTTGAACGCCACAAGATAAACCTATAGAGCTTCTTTACTCCTACTAAGTCATGGGCACTTAAGCTTAACGGAAGGGGATTCCTAACCGAGAAAGCATCTTCTATGTGGATTAGATCATACCTCTATTACCACCTAGGGTTATTGCGATGACTCTCTAGGTATTAAACCAATATGAAATAATATAATATAGATCTTTACCCACAAAGATCATTAAAAGGGAAACGCTTAGTATCAAGGCTTGTGAAGCCAAAATCGATCAAGCTAGCCAAGCAGCCCAAAACCATGTCTCTTTCTACTTCTTCTCTGGATCTCCGTAGAACTAGTTTCGTTGCAGGCTCCGTGTTTTTCTCGATATGGTTTTATACCAGGTATAGTTGATTTTTAACATGTTCTATTTAAAAATGTGATTCAACTACACGTTATACTTATAAGCGTTTTTACATGAATGTTGAGTGGAGGATGAATATGATCCGGGATCCTGTGCTTGTCAATGACTGGTTTGTAGTGGCCAGATCCTCTGATCTTCCTGCTGGTGGGATCCTTAGGGCTAGGATTCTTGGCGAGGATCTTGTTGTGTGGAGATCTCGTGATGGGACTGTGATGGCTTGGCAGGATCTTTGTATTCACAGAGGCGCCAGACTCTCGCTCGGGTGGGTTAGTGGTGACAAAATTGTATGCCCGTACCACGGTTGGGAGTATGATAAAAACGGTAGGTGTGTAAGGATACCTGCACACCCGGATCAGAAGCCTCCTGAGAAGGCTAAGGTTCGTGTGTATAGGGCTGTTGAGAAGTACGGGTATATATGGGTCTCGCTGGGAAATCCTGGCAGAGAAGTACCTCCGTTTCCTGAATGGTCGGACTCTTCTTTCAGAAAGATTTATTGCGGGCCTTACAGGATAAGAAGCAGCGGTCCTAGAGCTATAGAGAACTTCCTCGATGTAGCCCACTTCCCCTTCGTCCACACAGGGGTTCTTGGAGATCCGTCTAAACCCGAGATCCCGGATTATGAGGTGATAAAGAGCGAAGAGGGTATTGTTGCAAAGAATATAAGGGTTTGGCAGCCAAATCCCGATGGTACAGGTGTTGGTAAATGGGAGACCTATACCTATATGGTTCTAAGACCCCTTGTTGCATACTTTACCAAGGAATCTGATGGCAAGAGGTTTTCTATATTCTATGCAGTGACCCCGGTAGAGCAGACTGAGAGTATCGGTTGGATGATAATCGCGATGAACTATGCCCACGAGATCCCAGACGATGAGGTTAGAAGATTCCAAGATAAAATAGTATCTCAAGATATCCCTGTAGTCGAGTCCCAGAGGCCTGAGCTGCTACCTCTAGATCTCCAGGCAGAGCTTCACCTAAGATCGGATAGGGTGTCGATAGCATATAGGATGTGGCTTAGAGAGCTTGGAGTGACATTCGGCACAGCATAGGTGGATAGCCATGAGAACCTCGATCCTAGCTCTGACTGTGGTAGTTATAATCGCTATAAGTGCTATAGCTACGGTTTATTTGTTAAAAAGCCCTGGAGGTGCTGCAGCCGGGGTTAATACCACTCAGATCTTACAGCAAGGCAGGATAAAAGTAGCTGTGATTTATGTAACACCCGTCGAGGAGCCGTGGAACCAGGCTATGCATGAGGCGATGAAATGGGCTAGAGAGAACCTTGGGATTGAGTACAGCTATGTTGAGAGGGTCTCTGAATCAGATGTTGAGAGGGTTATAAGACAATATATCCAAGCAGGCTATGATATAATAATACCCCATAGTTGGGGATATTACCAGACAACAATCAAAGTCGCAAGGGAATTTCCCAATGCTTTCTTTGCCCAAGGCTCGGGCCCCACCAATATTCAGTATCCGCCCAATGTTGTTGTATATGACTATTGGATCCAAGAAGCAGCTTATCTTGCGGGTATAGCGGCTGGCAAGCTTACTAAGAGCAATATTATAGGCGTTGTCGCAAGCTACCCGGTCCCGGATGTTGTTAGGCTTATAAACGCCTTCGCATATGGTGCGAAATCTGTTAACCCTTCTGTGAAGATAAGAGCTGTCTTTATAGAGAGCTGGTATGATCCTGTAAAGGCTAAGGAGGCTGCAAAAGCCCTCATAGATCTTGGGGCTGACATAATATATTCGGAGAGCTATGGTGCTACAGACGCTGCCGAGGATGCGTATAAACAGGGCAAGATGGTATATACGTTTGGAACGGTAATAGATTATAGTAATATAGCGCCAAACACCCTTGTTGCCAGCATTGTGTGGGATCTAAAGCCCTTTATAAAATATCTCGTTGAGCTGAGAAAGAATGGATCATGGACCAGTGGGATCCTTGGGTGGGGTATGAAGGAGGGTTGGGCTAAGCTCTCGTGGAACGCTCGTTTTGCCAAGGAGTTTCCTGAGATAGTTAGCCATGTCGAGGGGGTTAGGAAGGATATACTTGAAGGAAGGCTCAAGGTTCCTATCATGGAGAGTTGGGACGATTCTAGGTGGAGCTAGGGATCTATATGAGTGAGATTAAGACGCCCATAGTAGAAGCCAGAGACATCTGGGTGATCTATCCGGGGGGCTATACAGCACTATCTGGCGTGGATCTCTCGATATACGGAGGAGAGATCCATGTGATCCTTGGCGAGAATGGGGCTGGGAAAACATCGCTTCTCAAGATACTGAGTGGATATATGAGACCAACAGCTGGAGAGATCAGGATCGATGGTGAGAGGGTACATCTCAAATCGCCTAGGGTAGCGTTGGAGAAAGGTATCTCTATGGCTTACCAGGGCTCATCATTGATAGGAGAGCTAACAGTTAAGGAGAACATATCGATCATCTCGGGGTCTTGCAGAATGGATTATCGAGAGATCCTTAATAATGTCAAAAATATGCTGAGTAAGATGGGGCTCAGGGAGATAGATCCTGGTGTGAAGGTATCAAACCTAGCTCCTAGCGAAAGACAGCTTCTCGAGGTTTTAGTAGCTGTGACTGTTGGAAGGAGGGTTATCCTTCTCGACGAGCCAACATCTCTCTTAGGGCCTGAGATTTCGGCTGAGATCCTAAGAATCCTTAGAAAAGCCTCTATGGATGGGAAAGCCATAGTTATGACGAACCACAAGGTCAGAGAGGTAGTAAGCTTTGGTGATAGGTTCACGATACTCAAGAAAGGATTAAAGATTGCTGAAGTTAGATCGTGTGGAGAGTGCTTCAAAAAGCTCTTCCCACATGCTGTTCATCATGATGGTCATGGATCCGTGACGGGAATCGCTGATCCTATTGATAGTGGTGAAGAGATACTTCGTACGAGGGATCTAACAGTAGTTGATGATAGAGGCGCCTATGTGATGAGAGGCACCAGCTTCAGAGTTTCTAGGGGAGAGGTTATGGCTATAGTATCGCTTGATGGTAGAGGTGTTAGGGAGATCGCTGAGACCTTATATGGTATTAGAAGCCCGATATCTGGAGAGATCTGGGTCAAGCCCGGATCTCGGATCAGTTATGTACCAAGCGATAGTGAGCGTGGTTCTGTTATGAGTATGAGTATAGCTATTAATGCGTCTATGAGGAGACTGCTTGAGAAACCCTTAAGGATTTGGGATATGCTTATAAACCATAAGGATCTTAGATCATACGCTGAATCTCTAATAAGAGAGTCAAGGATCACGGTACCATCGATCTGGAGTCCCATGAGAAGCCTCTCAGGAGGTAACGCTAGGAGACTCGTGATCTGGAGGGAAGCCCTCAGAAAACCAGATCTCGTAATATTTGAGGAGCCATCCGCCAATCTGGATATAAGCTCTATAGAACTGCTCAAAGGACTGATAAAGGATCTAGTTATGAGAGGCTCTGCTGTTCTTATAATTACAAGCGACCCAGAGGATCTAAAGGAGCTAAGGTGCAGGGTATTTTTCTTAAGAGAGGGGGCCTTAGCGGAGCTTGAAAAGAACTCGGTACATGGGATCTAGCCGCGGGGAGCCATATTGCTAAGATCAGCCAAGAAGATCAAATCACACAGGATACTCAGCAATGCCCTCCTAGCCCTTCTTTCCCCAATATTTTTGGCCATCATTGTGGGAATATTATCATTAATAGCACGTGCTAACCCTCTTAACGTGTTGTACTGGATCCTTTGGGGAGGTTTCTCACCACAACAGATCCCTGAGACTCTTTTAAGAGCCTCTCCAATTCTGATCATAGCATCAGGCCTCGTAGTCCCCTACATGGCTAAGGTCTGGAATATAGGCTCTGAGGGCCAGCTGATCCTTGGTGCTCTTGGCTCTGCATGGATAGGTATTCATCTATCAGGCTGGGGATCTTTTGGAATCCTTATAGCGGTATTATTTGGCGGGCTATGTGGTCTTATTTGGGCTCTGATACCCGGGCTTCTGAGAGCCTATAGAGGGTCTAGCGAGGTGCTCACAACGCTCATGATGAACTACATAGCTATGTATATGGCTAGCTATCTGCTCAACGGTCCTCTTAAGAGCAGGGCTTCCCTCTTCCCTGAAACTGATCTCATTGATAGGGATCTATGGTTAGATCCTCTCTTTCCTGGAACAAGAGTTCATGTAGGGATACTGATCTCTCTTGTGATCCTACCCCTAGCAATCCACATACTATTTGGAAGGAGTCTCATTGGACTAAGGCTCAGAATTATCGGTGCCGGTGAGGTTCAAGCAAGATACTTCAAACTCGACACGGGACTCATAGTGATCCTATCAATGATCTTCAGCGGATTCATGGCAGGTGTTGCAGGCTCACTTGAGGTGCTCGGAATTCATCACAGGGCTCTTCCAACAATATCCCAGGGGTATGGCTACCTAGCAATCCCTGTGGCTATGGTTTCAGGACCCAATGCTCCTATGCTCCTAATAGCCTCCATAGGGCTTGGAGGTGTTACCAACGGTGTTACTTTTGCTCAGATGATTACAGGTATACCCTCTGGCGTGATGTATATACTTCAAGGTTTTCTTCTGATCATGGCGCTAGTTATTATCAAGATCAGGGGCTGATCTCATGGATCAAGGGCTATTAGCAGGGCTTCTAAGCAGCACGATAGAGATAGCAGCCCCATTATTCCTAGTAGCATCGATAGAGCTTCTAGTCCAGAGGAGCGGTATGATCAACCTAGCTGTTGAGGGTGCCATGCTCCTCGGCGCATTCTCAGCCTACCTAGCGGCCCTGTATAGTGGCAACCCCCTCATCGGAGTCCTCCTAGGGGTTTTCTCTGGCATCATAATCTCCGGGGTCTTGGCTATACTTGCGACCAACATGAGACTTGATCAGATGGTCTCCGGGCTCTCGATAAGCATAATAACTATAGGGCTTACAGCATATCTCTATAGGCTCTTCATAGGTGCTGGGAAGCCTCCTCAGCTTACCACTACTCTAGGGGATCTTGGACTCTTATCCATTGCTACCTTCGCAATGCCTCTAGCTATATGGCTTCTTCTAAACAGGTCTAGGCTAGGTGTCTTAATAAGAGCATCTGGAGAGGATCCTGAGAGGGCGTGCAGGCTAGGAGTTAGAGTCTCTATACTCAGGCTCTATTTACTGCTCATCGAGGGTAGTCTTGCAGGACTCTCAGGAGCTCTCTTGAGCATAGGATTCTCAGGGCTCTATATGGATAACATGACAGCTGGGCGGGGCTATATAGCTGTGGTTCTCGTGATACTTTCCGGCTGGGATCCTATGAAGCTTCTGCCAGCTATACTTGCATTCAGCCTCCTCGATGCTATCCAGTTAAGAATGCAGGCATCAGGTATGATCCAGATCCCGTATCAACTAGCACTAGCAATGCCATACATAGCAGCAATAATAGCACTAGCTATAGCCGGTAAAGGCTTGAGAGCCCCGAAATCCCTTGCTACGCATGAAAGCCCGTGCTAGACCTAAAACTTAGAAACCTCTTGCTTTATAGCAGAATACCTCCTACTATACTCTGATAAAGATGTCATAAGGATAAGTAGATGTGTTAGTATACTGGAGGTTATGAGGTGTTGGGTCTATCGAAACCTTATAGATGTGTAGGAGGGATCTGTAACTCGTTATTATGGCTATTTACTTTTTCTCCTCCTAGTTATTGTTACTTCTACTAGCTGGAGTAGGGAGGATGCTATTATTACTGTTATGACTATTGTTATAAGCCCCTGGAACGTATTGCTACTCCACATGGCATCCACGATATCCTTTGTAGTAGCTGTGTCGGGGAGTGAGAGGAGCACTAATCCTATATCTCTTAAGAGTAATGTGAACATAATAACCATTGTTAGTAGGACTGCATATCTCCACATTCTAATAGATCTAGAGAGTATCCTTTTTATCAGAGGCCCGAGGAGGAGAACTGCTATAGATAGGCCGTATAGCCATGAGACATTCTCAAGAATGTTGCCGACGATCTTGAAATCCCTCTGAGGGGTCAGCAGGGCCTGGGCTAGGCTGAACCAGGTGAGCATTACTGCTATGCTCATAACGATGGCCCCTACCGCGGCTAGTATAGTTCCGCTGGGATTTCTCTTCCACATGTTTATCAAAGCATCCTCTAGGTTGAAGCCCTTGATTATCATAATAACGCCGAGAAAGATTAGAGAAACCATTAGTGCTTGTTGGAGTAGATCGAAGAAAAGCATAAGGCCTATAAGTATCAGGAGAAGCCCTGGGTATCCTATGGCGAGCCTCGAGAGCCTGGGCTCGCTGAGTATTTTCTTAACATACCTCCAGATAAGAATATATGTCTGCTCAACAGCCCTTGCCTGTTCTATAACCACTGTCTTGACATAGAAGATCGGTACTATAGATTCTATAACAGGGATAACTTTCTCATCCTCGCCTCCGTCTGACACCACTATAACTGACTTCGAGCCTGTTAGATTGATCACGTCTATGAGCTGGTTCCTGATCCTCTCAACAGCTTTCAATCCTCCTCTCTGATCGCCCGAGATCGCTGCTACCTCAACCCTATACCCTTGATCATTCATATCCCTATATATCTTTATAGCTGTGAAAAGCGCATTAACATCAGGATCCTCGGGTCTCTCTAAGGCATAGTTAAAAGCGATTTCAGAAACTCTCTTTACACCAACTACTGGGGTATCTATCCCTACCCTCCCTAGATCATCGTCATAATCTATAACAACTATCAATATTTTTTCAGGGGTTTTCTCCACTACCCGTGTCATTGCTCTCTCCGTCTAGCCCTCCATATAGTGCTTGTAACTCCTCAAATGTTAGCCTCTCTCCTGAGGATAGCTTCTCTTCAGCCTTCTTTTTCAGCATCTCTAGCCTCTCGAGCCTAGATCTCTTATCCTGGTCTGTCCTGATCTCTCTTAACCTGCTTCTAAGTGTCTGTATCTCCTCCCTCTTTCTCCTAATCTCCTCAGAGATTTTTGACCTGTCTGCGGCAAGCCTGTCAAGCTCCTTTGAGATCTCATCTATCCTTGTCCTCCTCTTCTCTATCTCTCCTATAAGCTCGCTCTCCTTCTTCTTAATCTCATCAATACCTCGTGAGACCTCAGCAATAGATCTCCTTATATCATCTATCTCAAGTCTCGATGACGCTATCTCAGCCCTTATCTCTGTAACCATGTTCTTAACATTCTTAGCCTTCAAGATCTTGTCAAGCTGTGTTTCAAGTCTCATTACCTGTCTAATGATCTCCTCCTCTTCCTCAGGATCCACTTGGCCCGTAATGATCTTCCACTCCAGAGAGTCTATCCTCCTCTTAAGGGAAGTTATAGAAACCCCTGCGGCCCTCTCGAGATCAGGATACGCCCTCCTGATCTCTTCAAGCCTAGCAACACTGCTCTTCAGCCTCTCCCTAGCCTGTTTAAGCCTCCCCCTGAGATCCCTCACCATCTCTATAAGCCTAGCTTTGCTCTCTCTAACCTCTCTCAAGCTCCCCTTTAGTTCCCTGAGCTCTGATATGAGTCTCCTTCTCTCCTCAACCAGTTTTGAAAAACTTTCTCCAGTCTTATCCCTCTTCTCCATGAGAATCCTAAGATCCTCTCTCAGCCTATCAAGCTCAGCATAGATAGCTTCCTCCACCCATTAACACCCCCATATCTAGCGTCGGAGATTGTTATGAAGAGCCGGCAGCCATTGCAGATCTCGAACAAAGGAGACCATCCCATCTCAGTCACACTTTTCATACTATTAAAGGCAAGGAGCTATATAAAATAGGCGTGGTCATCGCACCAATATCTATTAACCAGAAGCATTTAACTAGCCAGGGTTTCATAGCAATATAACAATTGGTATTAAACAGACTAACTACCCAGTCATTGGCTCCACGAGCTGTAGGATCTCTATCATTGGAATCAGTATCGTTAGGTGACCCTATTTACAGCCGCCTTGATTGATTCTCTGGATATTTGTTAGTGTTCTTTGATCCACCCTCATATCTGGGACCTCTGCCTAGTGTATAGATATCTGGGAATAGAGCTCGCACTAGGATAATACCTGGATTGTTTGGATCACTGCTCCTACCACTACCAAATAAATCTTTCTTTGACGTTAGTAGGAAAAATAGCCTCTGCTTATGGAATTATAATGAATAAAGGATTATAGAGACGAAATAACTCCAGAAATAAGGTTCAGTGGGATCAAGCTTACTCATCGGCTCATTATTGCGGGCTACACTCATCATCATTGTTAATGGCGCTTGTGGCGATTTAACTTTTAATATCTAATAGTAATATCTAATAGCAATGCCGATTGCTCTGAGCCAGGGTGATCCGAGAAATGTGGAAATGGAAGTAATGCTAAGAAGCTACCTATAGCATACCTGTATGCGGGTAACCTGAATCCGTAGAGACATGTGGTACTAACCCAAACCCTTATTAGCCTTTGGGATACTGCGGTACTGGTGAGGAGATGAGGTGGCTTATCTCATCACTGGTAGCGTCGTTCTCAGCCATTGCTATGCTCTACGCTTCGTGGGAATTCCTGGGAATCCCCTCTATAGGTGTGGTTTTCAACGACCCCAGATCGCCTGTCTCCCTCTACTTATCGATCTTCGTGCCGTTCTTGATACTGGGTTATATGTTAACCCACGATCTAGATGCGAGGTATAAGGCTGTCTCTCAGGATCTCAAAAGGCTTAGGAACCTAGTCGACGCCTACCAGGTTGTTTTGAACAATATCAACAGGGAGATGGAGGATCTTAGGAGAAGCGTTGAGTCACAGTATATGCAGAGCATTAATAAAAGCATATCTAGCCTCGAGAAGAGAGTATCAGCGTCAGAGAGACTATTATCAACAATCATAGAGCTCATCTCGTCGAGCAGATAGAAAGCTATATTTATTTTCCAAGAAGCGATATATGGAGGGCTTTGCAATGAGAGCGTTGGTTTTTGATAAGAACGGGCTGGAGAACCTAAGAGTAATGGATGTTGAGAGACCCCAGCTAGATCCCCACTCTGTTCTCATAAGAGTGAAAGCAGCTAGTGTGAATCCGATCGACTATGCTACTGTAGTGAGTATAAGGAACGTAACACCAATCCCCCACATACCGGGGGCAGAGTTCGCAGGAGTAGTGGAAGCCGTGGGCGACCATGTTAGAGAGGTAAAACCAGGGGATAGGGTTGCTGTTTACAGCAGGCTATTCGATGGTTCATGCGATATGTGCCTCGCAGGTCAGGAGATGCTATGCAGAAAAGGAGGAATTATAGGAGTAGCCTCCAACGGCGGCTATGCTGAATACGCTGTAGTCCCAGCCAAGAACGTGTTTAAGGTGAGTGATAATATTGAGTGGGAGCTCGCTGCAAGCCTATCGATTGGGGCTTTAACAGCGTATCATGCTCTTAGATTATCCTCTGTATCACCTGGAGAGATTGTTGTTGTGGTTGGCGCTTCGGGCAATACAGGTATGTTTGCTGTCCAGCTCGCTAAGATCATGGGAGCTAGGGTTATTGCGGTGACTAGGAAGCAGTGGTTAAGAGAGCTTGGTGCTGACGAGGTTGTTGATCTTGATAACGCGTATAAGGCTGTGGAGAGGATCTCGGGCGGTTTGATGGCCGATGTGGTTGTAGATCCCCAGGGAACCCAGACAATATCGAAGAGCATTAAGCTTTTAGGAACTAACGGCAGGATCGTGACCTTCGGTGCTCTGACAGGTGATGAGCTCAAAGTCTCGATAAGGGAGGTTTATTCGAAGCAGCTGAGGATAATAGGATCGACAGGCGGTACGAGAAGAGAGATGCTGGATCTCATTAGAATGGCTGAGGAGAGGAAGCTCAGGGTGAAGATATGGAGGAGCTATGATCTAGACCGTGGGGTTGATGCTCTTAGAAACCTGTTCTCTAGCGAGAGAGACGGTAAGATAATGATCCTTCCATAGTAATCTGCCGGACTTTTCGTAGTATTTCAGCCCGCGGTTTATTCGAGTATGACTATGATTAAAGGTCCAATTGGGGGTTTGTCTTAAATACCCTGGAGAGTAAAAGCATACTATTCGAGGTGTGTAGATAAGTGGGAAACATAGTCGACATAGCCAAGAGATGGGAGGGCGGGGAGAGTGTTGGTGAGAAGCTTAGAAAAGCCTTTGCCAAGAGAGAGCCTATAAAGTATAAGCTCCTAATGGCTAACTACAAGATAAAGGGGCTAGCCAGCAGGATAGGGATCCAGCTTGAGAGGATGAAGGAGAGAGACAGGGTACTATTCGAGAGAGTGGTTGACGCCCTCATATCTAAGGATACAACGAGGGCCACTATGCTTGCCAACGAGATAGCGGAGATAAGGAAGGCTGTTAAACAGCTAACAGTGGTCCAGATCGCGCTTGAGCAGATCTCGATGAGGATAGAGACAGTAGTTCTAATGGGTGAGGCTTTCGTGCAGCTAGCACCGGTGATAGGTGTTGTTAGAGAGCTCAGAGGACTTGTCAGAGGAATAATGCCTGAGTTCTCTTACGAGATGATAGAGCTTGAGGAGAGCCTGAGAGAGGTGGTAACAGAGAGCGGCGAGGGTCTCGGCGTGGGCTTCACAGAGGCTACATACTCATCGCCAGAGGCTAGGAAGATCCTTGAGGAGGCCAGGATCGTTGCCGAGCAGAGGATGAAGGAGAGCTTCCCAGAACTACCCTCAGTATCTACAGCCGAGAGCAAGGCAGAGACAAAGGTTTCCTAGACCTGAAGATAGAACCCAAGCGAGGCCCCTTAGAAATAGCTCTACCATCTTTTTATCCCGTCTTATAGAGAATTTTTATATTTCTCCTCACTATTCTTCTTTTGGTGTTTGTTTGAATAGAAAGAGGGATAAGGGGCAGTCGCACTCGACGAGGCCTGTGAGAGCCGGGCCTCCAAAATGGGTTAAAATGAGGCCAGAGGAGATAGAGACAGTTATTGTTGAGCTTAGCAAGATGGGGTACCAGCCCTCAATGATAGGCCTTATACTAAGGGATCAGTATGGCGTTCCCCTCACAAAATCGGTTCTCGGTGTGAAGCTGACAAAGGTTCTTGAGAAGCACGGGCTTGCCCCAGAGATCCCAGAGGATCTATTCAACCTTATAAAGCGTGCTGTGAACCTCTTAAGACACCTTGAAGAGCACCCCAAGGATATTCACTCGAAGAGAGGTCTGGTAGAAATAGAGTCAAAGATAAGGAGGCTGGTTAAATACTACAAAAGGGTTGGGAAACTACCGCCAGATTGGGAGTATGATAGGGAAAGGGCAAAGCTTCTAGTTGCACAGCAGGTAACCGTTGGAAAGGCTGGGAGCTAGCTATTGGATCAGCAAAGCGGCGGTCGAGGTATTATCAGCGAGTTCTTTAAAAAACTTCTTGATAAGAAGTACTGCGAGATCTATGTCTCACACGATATAGATTCAGTAATAGCCGCATCTATAGTTATTAGATTGATGAACGCACATAGGATTGATGTAGGGGTATCCTCAGCATCAGCACTCCTAACAATAACACCGCCCGATGCTTCGCTCATAATAGGTTCAAAACCCCCTAGGGGTGGGGGAGGTCTGGTTATCCTTAGAAGGAGGGATGAAGGTCTGAAGATCGGTGAATGGACGATCATATATGCAACTGGATCTATATCCCAAGAAGTCTTAGAAGCGGTCTCGCAGTTTTACCAAGTTCCGAGAGAGCTTAGGGGCGCTGCTGTAGCCGGCCATATGGCTTCCTTTTCAAAAAACCTCCTATCCAGTGTTGATGATAAGGTTATCTCTAGCCTTGGAGAGATCTTTGGCCCGGATTCTAGCCATATAAAGGATGGGTTGAAGGTCATGGGTTATGGGGTCTGGGACAGCTTATCATATGTCTTTGAGAACACTCTGGATCCCTATATACCAGGAGTCACGGGCAACCCCTCGAAAGCTTCGGAGATTATGAGCTCTATACAGCAGAGCGATAGGGAGGCGCTTAAGAGAATCTCAAAAACCATCAACGATCTGACAGGGTTAGAGCTAGTCTCAATGGGGCTGAAACCTGTCTACTGGGATGAATACCCCTTTATAGATCCTTATGAGCTTCATATATGCTTGCTAGCCTCTATAGCAAACGGATCTCCGGAGATCTCATCCTACATATCAACAGGCATGCCAGGGCTGTCCAGAATAGCATATAGGTGTCTAGATCATAAAAAAGGGATTATTGACTATCTAAAGGATATTATTGATAAGAGCAAGAAGGTGTCCACATATTCAGTAAAGGGCAGGGTAGTGACTATATATCCTAGGATCTCTGTAAACATAATATGGCCTGTACATAAAATACTGGCGTTGCTTTCACATTATAACGGCTATGCTGTCTACGAGATAGAGGGGGGATACGCTATACCTGTTGATAAAACAATAGATCCTGTATCTATGAAAGGGCTTAGGATAACACCAGGCGGGCTAGCAGTTGTTGAGAGTGTTCAGGAGGCTGCTGAGGTGGTTAGCTCATTGCAATGATCGTCAGGGTCGAGGTAGAAATAAATACTGGGGATCTAGATCCATATGTCGTGATCAAGTCTCTAGAGCCTGATAACATAGATATGCCCAATGGGGTTGTTATACATATGGAGAAGAAGGAAGGATCCATATATATAGTTTTCGAATGCTCTGAAGATAGGATACTCACATGCAGATCAACAGCTGATGAGGTATTAATGCTGATAAACAGCACTATAAAGAGCCTGGAAAACTCTAAATAGCGACAAGATCAGAGTCATGACCTGGTTAAACTATAAACAATATAAGGGATCTGTTACAAAATATTAAAAAACACCCGCTATAATTAAAAAAGATCTACCCTACCTCTTAAATATGATGCTTAGAACATCGCCGCTAAGCTGATAGGATCCTGAGGCTATGCTGGCAAACCCTATCTTAACCTCTATAGATATTTGGGAGCCGTTGATGAACCCTGGCACATTGCTCCTATTTATGTAACCATCTATCGAGATTTTATCAGAGCTTACTGTAAGGTTTGTTATGTTCACCTTAGCTAGGTATACATGCTTGCTACTCTTAGCTTTCACAAGCAATAACAGGCTATAGTTGCCTCCTTTCTTGAGGAGCACTAACGAGGCTTTATCGCCGACCGACACGTTGGGTATGTTGGTATTAGTTATATTGATCGATGCTGAAAGCACCGTCCTCCCAGTCACATGGGAATGATCTTCTCGATCATCGTGGTCTTCGCCGCGCTTCTGGACAGCGATATGTTTAGCGAACGCGTAATGACCATCCTCAAGATCGTTGTTAGAGATTTCCATAGAGTTATAGTTATTGGGACTTTGTTTACTAAGGTTACCAGCCGCTATAGAAAGAGCTGAGACTGCTAGCGGATATGCGAGCCCTATCGCTACTACTATCAGAGCTCCTATCACTAGGATCTTTTTCATGCCTTGCATCTTCTCACCTTCATCATAGTACGCTCTCAGGCTGTTTTAAGGGATACCGTGGTCCGTATTGTTCCGATAAAGATTATTATTCCACTCAAGCGGGATAAGAAAATAAAGATTATTTTATTATGCTAACACCTATACTATTATTTTAGGGACTCCCTAAGCAGACTGTAGAATTTATCAGAATCGATGTCGTATCCCACAAGCGTTTTCCCATCAGAGTTAGAAGGCTCTGTGTACGCGTGGCTCCTACCCCTCTCATAGCACGTATCTATCGAAACATATAGTTCTTTGAATGCGACAATGTTAGGATCTATTTTTGATGCCATAGCAATTGCATCGTGGAGCTCGAAATATCCTCTCTCAATAAGCGGTTTACGGGTTATCCTATATATAAGCTCTCCACCTCTACCAACCCTTCTGAGATCCTCGGCCTTCTCCCTAGTGAGCATCGATGAGGGGTTTTGGGTCACGTCTAAACCTATGATCCTGATCCTTGCCCCTGACCTGATCACGATCTTAGCGGCTTCAGGATCTACGTAGAAGTTATACTCAGCATAAGGTGTTACATTACCCTTAGCATATTTTGTTAACCCGAAACACCCACCCATAACTACGATCTCCTCGACCTTGGATGCGATGCCCGGCTCAATAAGGATCGCTTTAGCTATGTTGGTGAGAGGGCCTGTAGCTACTATGGAGGCCTTCTCGTTAAGGATCGATTCGACGATGAATTTAATAGCATTCTCTCTAGCGATAATCCCGTCTCTAAGAGGTAAGTTAGAGTCCCCGAGACCATCGGAACCATGTATATGTTCAGAAGTCACCAGATCCCTTATGAGGGGTCTTTCAGAGCCTCTGTAGATATTAACCCTTTTACCCAGATAATCGGTTATTCTGAGCACGTTTCTAACTCCTTGATCTACATGAACGTTGCCCGAGACGACTGTTACTCCGAGGATCTCTATATCGCTGGATCCTAACGCTATGGTGAGCGCTACAGCATCATCTATGCCGGGATCCATGTCGAGAATAACTTTCAAGATATAGTCACCATACTTTAGACTTCTGAGCGGGTAGAAAGCTTTGACATGAATCTCTCTCGTGCCAGACCTTTCCTCTTATTCAAAGCTGGTTGTAAGGAAAGCTTTTTGGACAGAGGCTTTCGCGTCGGTCTCTTTGCATTCGCACTGTGGGATCGATACTTTTGTAACCATAACAGTTGGTATCTCCTTGCCTACCTGGCTGAGGGGGTCTCCTTAGAATCTATATAGGCTATGCTAATAACTATATAGACTCAATACTAGGTGAGAGGGTCTCAAACACCAGGCTCTGACGTGGCTTTCCACTATGTTGGGCTGTTGAATCCTAGGGTAGTGTGAATGTTACAAGAACCATATAGCCCCTAGAGTCCGTGATTCTCAAGCTCATCATCGTACCGCTATTGAATCTCTTATCGCTAAAGACTATGGCATCGTTACTCATGCCTCGGGGATCATTATGGTTAGTGATAATTATCCTCAGAACCTTCAACTCGCCTGGCATAATCGTTAACGGGATAGGAGATCTTATATTGGGGGATCCTGTTGGTGTCACGATGTCGTCATTGATCACGATATCTATATATGGAATCTCGAGAACTAAGCCCCCGTTATTCCTTACACTAAGTACTAGATCCCATACAACGTTATCCTCTACGACAGCGACCTTAGAGATCCTCGTAATCCTTACATCGATAGCTGGTTGTGGAGTACTTCCTTGGAAGACCCCAAGGACAAAAGACGCGAATAAAGCGGAAAGTAGCGTAGCAAGTAGCGTGAGACCAGCGACAACCATGACCTGGTTATCAAGAGCATCATTAAGATCATAGCGCCTCATACGGATCGATAGATTAGAAGCGCCAAGATAACGACCACACATATTTATCCTGGAGGATCTCATACAACCCGTATGACTTATCCTCCCGGCTGCCATACGGATCATTTAATATGATCTATGAAGGAATATATTAATCAGCCGCGTGAAAGCCATAGAATATTATATAAAAAGCTTTTAAGTAATGTTGAGAAAAATTGAATTAGCCTTACTCTGTTCCTCATAGTAGTGAGCTAAATGGTAAATAATAATTCATTGTTATCTATAGTATTGCTTTCTTTTTTTGTTAAGTGTATCAGCCTCCTATTGCGTGTTAATTAATATGGCTATGATAGTATTTACTAAATCGGATCGCTAATGTCATGCAGCAGTAGTAACAAAACAATGAGGGGCTCTCGGATCAATACTAGACATTTGTATCTGGAACCCACTTTAAGTGTGGCTTGTAGATATTCAGCACAGATATGTTATTTGCATAGAACAATCTAAGGGGTAAATGGGATGATCCGTTGGCTAACCAAGACTAAGTTGCATGTGCGGCTAAACTAGACTCTGTTAGAACTTGGGCTGTTTTCTTTTTGATACTCGTAGGAGGCATCTATAAGCTTTGAAAGGGGTTCCCGATGCTCTCCCCACACAGGTCTCGGGCGGCGGTGGGAGCATTGCTCCAAGCCATCGGGGGCACAGGCTAGATGGGAGCCGCGTGCCCTTTGGCCCGACAGCCACCCATGAACCCACAGGATCTCTAACCCCGCGGGTAGAGGTGGAAGCCCCCTGGATATACATGAATGAAAATAAAATGATTGGAACGAACATCCAGGGACAAACGGGTTACAAAGACCCTGTAAATACTATACAGCTCGAAACCCTAGCTGGCTAGCCAACTATGTAAGGGAGCCCGTTTATAATCACATACGCTCCTATAGAGATCAGGATAACGCCTTGTAGGTATTTGAAGATCTTAGCACTCTTCTCTGAAGATAATGCTCTAACGGCCTTTGAAGCCTTTCTTGAGGATATGCTTGCCACTATATATGGGGCTGAATAGCCTATTGAGAATACCAGTGCCTGTATCGATGCGTCAACAGGGTTCTTGGGGATCATTGGTAATAGTGCTAGGAGGAATGGGAATGAGCACTGCATACCAAGGATTGGGAGTAGCAATGAGGCTCTCCCACTAGTGCTGATCATGGGCTCCTTATCAATAAAAGTTAGGGCACCCCAAAGCAGTGTCACAACCCCTATGTATGTTACAAGGGAGTAGTAGATGCTTATCCCAAGGAGTCTTCCGAATGTGAATAGAAGCCCGAGGCCTAACGATGCGGGTACAAGCACCATGATCAGGGATATAAGAGTCTTAATGGCACTAACAATGCTTCTCCCAGGGTTTCTCGATACCACCATGAAGAGTGCAAGCATCGGTAGAGAGCATGGCGATATTGCTGCCAAGAATCCAAGGCTTAGTGGGAGTAATGGTGAGAAAATGATGCCTCCAGCGTTGCTTCTCGATCTCAAACCATCCTCTATAAATTTCTTCAAACCATCATACTGATCGCCTCTAAAAACTCCCACCTGTCTCGCAACTTCGGCACCGTTATGGAGAAGTATAAGAGTTGGCGTGCCCAGAACATTGTATCTTGATACGAGCTTGAACGCTGCATCCTGGTTAGAGTTAAATATATCGTCTATGTGTATCCGCACTAAAGCAACCTGGGTGTTGTTATCTGAGAAATATCTCTCTATAGCTGGGGATACCTCTTTACACCCAGGGCAGTCTTTCTGCTCGAAATAGAGTAGATAGTACCCAGACATATTATCGAGTATATCGAGCTCTCTATAATCACTAATATCTATAACACGAGCTGTACTATTCCAACCGCCAGGGGCTCCTGTCTGCTGCTGGGGTGCTGTGGCAACCATAGATCCGGGTCTATCTATATATATAGCTGCAGCTACGAGAACCGCCCATACCGCTAGTGATAGGATAAGCATTCTTGTAAAGCTAAGCCTATACCGCCTAGATGCCTTAATCCTAATAGCTGACATCTGCCTTCTTCCTCTTATTGTTAATCAGCAGCGGTATTTAACCCCCAGTATGTTTCTATATGCATCTATATATATCTATATACACACCTACACGTAGCTTTATATATCTCCCAGGGCTACCATGGTGGGGCTATGTATGAAGCATCTCTATATATACGTGGGAATAATCCTAGTAGCAGTGATATCGCTCATAGCATCTTCTTTAATAACCGGGTTCCCTCTAAAGTTAGGAAGCCCTATAAGCTCTAGCGAGACCGGTTATAGTACGCCAACAGTATCACCCAACACACTGGTAATAACGTACGGGAGGATCAATCTAGCTTATGTAATAAAACCCGACTTCTCCATGGAGAGCATGGTTGTTAATTCCACAGCCGGTAATGTAACAATACCTGTGCCGGGCAGGATAACGGTTATGACGTTCCAGTATATAAGATGCCCAGATATATGTCACTGGGAGACATACGTTCTTGTCTATCTCATGAATAAAACGGCATCCTATGGGCTCTCGAGAGATATAGTGTTTGTAACACTCGACGTCGATCCCTGGAGATCTACTTTCGAAGATATAATAGCTTACCAAAAGAGCAGGGCTAGAGAGCTCCTCAACAAGGTAGACTGGATATGGGTTCTCGAAGACGTTGACAACATGACCAAAGTGTGGGAGAACTTCAGAGTCTTTGTTGCAAGAGACCCAAACACCGGGTTGATAACCCATTCGGTAGGTTTCTATATATTCAATAAAAAGGGGGAGATCGTGTATATAGTACAGCCTACAGAGGATGGGTGGAAGAATCTAGATAAACTCGCACCAGGTATTTGGGAATTGCTCTATAAGGTTGCTAAAATGGGCGCATGAACATTTAAATAGCACTACAATACATATAGAACGGGACCCTGGGCCTGCGCAACACTCCCGCGTCCTCGGGGTTGGAATGAGCGCGGGACGGGTCACCCCCGGCACCAACATTACCCATCTACAAGATCGACAGGTAACTATCTTCTTAACAGATCTCTATACCGATACTATCGCCTTCTATCTCGAGATTCGTGCCGGAATCCGCTGCATCGCCCTTGTTACTGGATTCCTAGAGAACATGGTAGTGAGGCTGTAGGATCATAGAATACTAAAAGGAGCAAGGATCCAGGTTGCCCAGACGATCTATAGATGAAAGCCTTGTTATTGAGCTTAACGGCCTGGACAGATTATCTTATAGATCAGACCATGGGGTTTAATAATATACCATTGCTTAAGCATTATTAGTTCACCATGAAACATGGGTGGGCTTAGTTGGTGTATAGAAAAAGCCTAAATGATTGTTTTCTTCCACGATAATTGAAGAGAGTTATGGACTGGAGCTTTATAGATCTGCATAATATGTAATAATATTTTGTGTTTATAAGGCTTGTTGTTTATTATCTATGAGGTCTATAAATTGATATCAAAAAAGCTCAGGATATTGGCCCTAAGTATGATATTGCTAATAGCCCTGACATCAGCCTCGTTCGCCTTAACCCAGCTCCTCAGAGCCCAGAGTCCTGAAGCATCCACGATCGTGCAGTTCTATTCACCCCTGCCGAGATCCTCTGTTGGTGTGGGAGGCAGGTTCTACCTAGTCGTAATAAACATAATAACGTCAGATCCAGGTGTCACTGCCTACCCGGAGGTTTCTATAAACCCGACTGTGAGGATCAATGCGACTACCCTTGTAGCCTTTACAGCCAATTATACGGCTAGAGGACCTGTTGACGGCGTATCTATAGGTGCTGGGGCACCGGTCTTTGGCTTAGGTAGAAATGAGGCTCTCCCAGGACTCGTGGTTATATTTAATAATACACCCACAGCTCTTGGTGGGCCTGGAAGGAATCTTGCCAATTTATTCCAGTTCACCGGTTTCCAAGATAGGCTTGATCTTGGTGGGAAGACTGTCTTTAGATTTATACAGACTGTCTGGATAGTTGGTGCACCTGCCTGGTGTGGGTGGACTAAGGCGCTTGCTGCCATGGTTAGTAATAACAACGCGCCAGATACTGTGCCCGATGCTAATGGCGATGGTGTAATAGATGAGAGGGATCTAGCAGCACTGGGACTCACGTCAAACATTGCTAGCGTTACTTTCTATGTTGCATGTCCTTGATCCGTTAGCTTGATCTAACGATCTTTTTTCCTCGAAGATACTTTTACAGCTATATAGCCTATAAACCCCTTTATAGCTAGATACATGCCTGCCAGAGTTACCCCTAAACCGATGATAGAGACCATAGCTCTAACTATATCCGAAGACTCGACTAAAAACGATATAACCGATAATGCTAAGCCAATAAGCATGGCCGCGATACCAACTATTATTGCCCTCAACCAGATATGGGTATCACTCATCATTACAATTATCACCAATCTTATACAGTTAGGTATTGTTATTAAAATCCATCCAATCAACTTTAGAAGTGATCTGGGCTGTTTTCTTCTTGATATTCGTAGGAGGTATCTATAAGCTTGAAAGGGGTTCCCGATGCTCTCCCCACACAAGCCCGGGTGGCGATAAGAGCCACGTGCCCTTTGGCCCGACAGCCACCCATGAACCCACAGGATCTCTAACCCCGCGGGTAGAGGTGGAAGCCCCCTGGATATACATGAATGAAAATAAAATGATTGGAACGAACATCCAGAGACAAACGGTTTATGTGTAATGTAACCGTTTCCATTTTTGTGATGACAAAACTAGGTAGCTAATCAGCCCATTATTTTCAGGGTTATGCGGACCGGAGGGATTAAAATATTATTCAGCCCAGCTATATCATCAAGAGGGTTGACAGATTGGTGGTAAGGATCTCGATAGCTGCTAGTAGCGATGAACCCTCGGAAGAGATTATAAGGGCCTCAAAGATCTTTATAGATTCTCTCAGAGAATGCCTAGGCAGCTTTATAATCTATCTCGGCGGCTATTGGGGTTTGATGAAACATATAGCAGAATACTCCTGCAGTCTCGGGATACCATGCGTCTTCATACTCCCAGAGAATCCAAGAGAAGATCCCCCAAGGAAAGAGTGCTTCTACCCAGTATACACAGGACTCTCCATGAGACAGAGATCTGAGACCCTTGTTCTCTCAGGAGATATATTGGTATCCCTGGGAGGAGGTGTTGGGACTGAGATAGAGATCCTCATGGCATATGCCAACTCGATCCCAGCCTATGTCTTAACAGGTTTTGGAATGGATAGCGATGTGTTTGAGAAAGCCCTATCACCTTACGCCGATTCAAGGAAACTATCGATAATCAGGGTTTTTAGAAGAGATCCCTCGGGCATGGCTAAGGAGATATGTCTCGATATATTGAAGAGAGACAAAAACAAGGATCAAGCCAACACACGAAAAGTGGGTTAATACTAAGGCTCACCCAACCCTATCCAGTCTAATGTACATCTAATCTATCTGAAAGAACCATGCTAATTGGCTATATCACTGGGAGGCTTTTTACGAAATCCTCTATCTCTTTCTCATCCATATATCCTTCTGCTCTCTTGATCTCCTTACCATCTTTAAACGCTATGGTGGTTGGGACAGCTATTATGAGATAGTCGCTAGAGACCCCCTGAACATCCTTAGTACTTATTCTAGCAAACCTAATGCCTCTATAGCTAGGCGATTTCTTCTTAACAAACTCCTCGTAGACAGGTAGATATCTTTTACATGCAGGGCAGTTAGGGTTATAGAACACGATCACAGATAATCCCTTCGATATGAGATCCTCGAGCTCCTTCCTACTCTTAATCTCAACAGGCTTCGCCTCCTTTTCTCTAGCTGTTCTCTCATATATATCCTTAGCCATTTGCTCAATAACACTTCTCACATCAGGATCTATATTACTAGCCATAACCACCCTAGTAATTCATATTTAAAACGCTTAAAAGTGTTGTAAAGAAGCCGTAGCCAACCGTTTCTATTCCCACGAGGGTTTATGGGGCTGATATTGAATCGTAGTTCTATGAGAACATTGTATAAGCTCTATTTATTTATGGTATAGCCAGGATGCAGGGGGTTCCCCCACAGCAATGAGCCAGAGCAAAGCTATGAAGAGAGAGCTGTGGGTAGAGATCACCCCGAACGGGTGAGGCCAGCGATATGGACTCTGATAGGAAAAGCCCTAAGGCCTAGGAAGCAAAGGAAAAAGCAGTTTATACCAAAAACACCAAACCGCAGTGAAGACCAAACCCCTCCGGCTAAGTTTATATCATCCCTCTACTCCATCGATCGTGGGATCAAAGCTTGAGATCGTGGTTTAGCATCAATATTATAAGGGAATCGTTTAAGGATCTCAAGGACTGCGCAGCTCGAGAATCCCGATCTAATCGATGCCGAGGATATCTGATAATATGGTGCTAGGCTCCTCGACATCTACCCCGGCCTTGGAGAAAAATCTCGTTATATTATATACATCCTGTTTGAGGAATTCCCTAGAGTTCGGATGATCCACAGATACAGCTTGTGAAACATCTATAATTACTGGGTTCTCCTCAAAGATCATTATGTTATACTCACTAAGATCTCCGTGAACCAGCTCTGCGTCTCTCACCATTTTTCTAATTGCTTCGATAACCCACCAGTAGATCTTCTCGAGATCATCTAGGCTTAGCTCCCCCATTTCGTAAGCCTCCTTGAGCAGGGGAGCTCTTTTACCATCATAGCCTATAAACTCCATAACAAGGACGTTCTTCTCGAGGCATAGAGGCTCTGGCACCCTTATCCCTGCTGAGAACATTCTATTCAGGTTGGAGAACTCTTTTCTAGCCCATATGTATATCAACTTCTTAGGAGATAAGCCTCTGTATTCGTTAAACCTAGGGTCTCCTGCGAGATATTTTATCATAGATCTCCTGAACTCTGATGTGAGTGTGAGGTATATCTTGACAGCCAGATCCCTGTTATCCTTACCCTTACCCCAATAGACCCTCGCCTCTTTGCCTGATGACACTACACCCTTTAAGGACTTTAGACACCCTCTGGAACTCAGTTCAATTACACTCATAACAGTGGATCTGTCGAACACCTCCTCAACTATCTCGAAAAGATCGCTGTCCTTGATCCTTGCCCCCCTATATTTCCTCGAGAGCCTGTCAACAAGCCTATCTACATCAACGTCCCTGCTTATTAGATAATCACCAAATAGTTATCCGCTCTAAAGCTTTTGAGGCTTTCGATCACAGATAGTGTTATTATAGATAATAAGCGCTACCGTGTATATGAATGACAACAATAGTATGGAGAGCCATAGCAAGGATAACACATACCCCCTGAGGAGAGATATAACGATACCCAGTAGAAGCACTGATATAGCCAAGATCTCGGGCGCCTCTGACCTTGTAACACCGCTTGTTGACATTTCCCTAGCACCTTTAGGGGTTATTGGGTATAGATACCTATCGATTACTAGAGCCCCTAGCTGGTTAATAGCTATATGAGGTGCTAGAGATGCTGTAACAGCAGAAGAAGCCCCCAACCGCTTGAGGGCCTCTAGCACCGATAACCCCTGCCTCTTAGAGATCATGGATATATATACTGCGATATATACTATAGACACAGCAACCCATAGCAAGAATACAGGCAACACTCCTAAGAGGGGATCTCTCCCGCTATGAAAGACTAGGAGAATTGGATATGAATACAGGGAAAAAGCTATAGCCATTGTTGGTGTATACTGAAGCCCGTAGAGTGCTAGCTCCACTTTTTGTGCCAGGGATATACCGGATCGGGCTATATGTGTGAGCCCCTTCCTCACAGCCTGGACGGCTCCGAAGCTCCACCTCATCTGCTGGATCTTAAAAGCCTTATATGTAGACGTTACCAAGACCTCTACATACTCATCATCACAGTAGCAAACGTTAGCCCCGACTCGTGAGAGCTTAATACCCATCCAATAATCATCCTGAATAATATTGTTATCCCAATAACCAACTCTAGCTATAACCTCTTTCTTATACATAGTACCGCTGCCCAGCGGAATTATACGAAAACCATGCCCAGCCCGCCCTCTATACAGGGACCCCACTATAAACTCCATAGCTGTTGAGAGAGCCTTGGCCAATCTAGTGTTGTAGTAATAATACCCTTTCCACCTAAAAACCACAGCGTCACAGCCACTGTTAATAAGCTCTACAGCCCTTCTAACCAGCCCTGGAGATGGTCTTGTATCAACATCGAGAAAAAGCAGTGCATCGCCCCTCGCAACCTTTGACGCCAGGTTAAGGGCACCGATCCTTCCATCAAGCGGGGAGTCCCTATAGATCACCTTCACATCTAAGCCTGAGAGAGACGATACTCTATCAACCGCCCTCTGGATCCCTGGCCTAGCGCCCTCTGGATCATCTGATATTACAAGTATCTCTAGCTTCTCTTTATCCCACTCTATTAAGGTGCAAGACATTAGTGTCCTCTCAAGTATCTCTGGATCCTCGTTCTTTATAGGGATAGCTATAGAGATATAAGGATCGTTTATACCGAAGGTGTTAGCAGAATTACTAAAGATCTTCCGAGCGTATTTGCCATAACCGGCTGCGTAAAACACATGCAGAGCCTGGATAAAGATCGATGCCACCATCGAGATCACTGCGATAGACTCTATCAACTTTGTCCCATTTCACATTATCCAAGGCCCTATTAATAAACCCCCTATTGAGAGCATAGCCATAATCTATTGAAAGATCTATAAACCCACAGATCTTTACACTAAGAGAACCCTTCATCCCTATAGACTAAGTGGAACAGGTATGGTAACACCAAAAGAAACCAACTATTATAGAACAGGTAGCCGGCAAAAGCTATCTCTTAGAAAGTCCTAAAGAGATATAGGTTTCAGCATTAAGTACCGTGTTCCCAGCAGCCCCCCTTATTGTGTTGTGTCCAAGTGCAACTAGTTTAACAACGCTACCCCCACGCTTGGCAGCTACTCTTAGCCTTCCTATAGATACCGACATCCCGCCCCCGAGATCCCGATCTAGTCTTGGTTGGGGTCTATCCGGGGCCCTGTGGAGTATCAATGGCTTCTCAGGCGCTGTAGGTAATCTCAGCTCTTGTGGATAGGATCTAAAATTCTCGTAAGCTTTCAATACCTCGTTAATATTGACAGACAAGCTATAATGGGCGTGAATCACAACAGTATGTCCGTCTAGCACTGGTACTCTGGTGGTTGTTGCATCTATATATAGGGATTCGTTAGGATCGATAGTCATGTTAGATATTCTCCCATAGATCTTCCTTGGCTCTTCAAGCATCTTCTCCTCCTCATTCTTTATATAAGGTATAACGTTATCCTGAATAGCCATCGATGGTAAGCCAGTATACCCAGCACCCGATATTGCTTGGAGTGAGACTGCATCTATATGCTCAGGGATCCCCAGGAGGTCTATTAGGGGTTTTATCGCCAGTGAGAGGATGTTCGAGGTACAATTGGGGGTTTTTACAAGAACACCCCCTAGAACGCTCCTCTGGAACCCTGCTATGCTCAGATGATCAGCATTGATCTCTGGGATCACGAGAGGGACTCTGGGATCAAGCCTCATAGGGCTTGAATCGGAGAAGACCGTTAATCCTGCTGAGACGAATTTTGGCTCGATCTCTCTGGAAATATCTGTGGGTAGTGCTGAAAACACTATATCGATATCTTTAAACTCGGAGGGCTCGGGTTTTGAGAGCCTTATCTCGGCAGCCTCCTCAGGGATGTTGCCACCGATCACCCATGATACAGCATCACCATACCTAGCGCCAGCTTTCTGTGGCGACGCACTAAGGGCTACTAGGTTGAACCATGGGTGCTTGCTCAGGATCTTAACATACCTCTGCCCAACCATCCCGGTAGCTCCTAGGACTGCTACGTCGTATCTCATTTACCAAACACCTCCCTGTGTATTATTCTAACAAGCTCTACGGGATCTACCTTTGATAATATTAGGGCCTCTACATCGTCTCTAAACTCTATGTTGCTATCACCCATCGGGTTCTTACTAACCGCTGTCTTGACCGCCTTACCGGAGCCCCAGCCTATCACAGAGACGCCTCCAACGAAGGGCGCGATCACCTTGGCTCCTTCCTTCCTACACTCTCTACATATCTTGGTACCTCTCATGCTCAGATCTAGTATGTATATCTCACCATCGTAGTCCCAGACATGCCCGAATACTTTATAGTTAAGACCTTTAACACTATATCTAGAAGCTCTCTCACCCTCGACAAAATCCATAACATCTACTGTATATGCTTCAGGCACTATCTTTGGATCTGTTGTCATGATCCCTGGGGTTTCTGTGAGAAGTATAGCCTTGCTAGACATAGTAGCCCTTGCTATAAGCACTGCTGTTAGATCCGAACTACCCCTGCCCATAGTTGTTATATAACCATCCCTCGTAACCCCTATGAATCCCGGGATAACCGGGATATACCCACCATCTATGATCTTTCTAACAGATGCCCCTACATCCCCATATATATCTGGAACCTTGGGAGACGCATCTCCGAACCTATCGTCCGTTATGATCCCGACATCCCATGGCCATGCTATCTTAACCCTCAACCCCATATCGCTTAATATCTTTGCAAGTGCTACGGCTGAGAACCTCTCACCTATGGATAGAACCCTGTCCCTATGGATCATTGATTCTCTACACATAGCACTATATCTCAAGATCTCCTCTTCAAGTTCTCCCACGTGATCGCTATACGGACCTGATATGCCGAGTTCTCTTGAGAATCGCCTGTGGGTTTCGATCACTTTATCGAGAGCTTCTCTATCGCCATTGCATATGGATATAAGTAGATCCGTTATCCCCTTAATAGCCGAGACAACTATGGCTGCTCTGTAGTTTTCAAGGATATCTCTAACCAGGATCTCTGAGACCTTTACATAGTCTTTCGGAGATCTTACTATAGATCCTCCGACCTTAACTACTACAAGATTTTGTTTTTCCTTCACCCCTGATTTTACCCGCACCTCCCACATTCCCACCCCCATCTCTTTTGTAACGATAGTCCATGAATGCTTATAAGCTTTACACAGATCGCATCGAGTTAATGAGGTCTCGACGTGTATAGAGGTAAGCAGATCTCGCAACATTGAATATCTTGATCTTTTAATAAGACATTGGGAACAGCATGTGTCTCAAGGTTCTGTACGAGAGTGATAAGAAATAATTAATAACAAGTGTCCAGCAAGTAAGTGTAGGGGTGTCTGGGAATGAGTTCTGGCGGAAAGCCGTATGTGATAGTTTTCGTAACCGCAACTATAGATGGTAAGATAGCATCACGAACCAGGTTTAGCAGCATAAGTTGCCCAGAGGATCTTAGAAGACTCCATATGGCTAGGAAAGAGGCTGGGGCTGTAATGATCGGTGCAAATACAGCTAATATCGATGACCCCTCACTAAGGCTCAAGTACGTGGAGGGACAAAACCCTGTGAGAATAGTTATAGATGGTAGGCTGAGTATCAGAGAGGATCTAAGGCTAGTTAGGGACGGGTTATCGAGAACGATAATCATAACCTCAAGGGCAGCAGATCGCGATAAGATGGAGAAGTTGAAGAAACTGGGTGTTGAGGTCTATGTAGTAGATTCAGAGAAACCCCCAAAAATAGATATGGAGCAGGCCTTGAAACTCCTCTATAAACTCGGGATAGAAAAGATCCTTGTAGAGGGGGGTGGGGAGCTTATATGGAGCCTTGCCGAGAAAAACTTAATCGATGAGATACGAGTAACATATGCAGGCTATATACTGGGAGGACGGGAATCGGTATCCATAGCTGGTGGCATTGGGTTTGAAACAACCTCAGAATCTCCCCTCTACAAGCCTGTCAGCGTGCTCCTGTGCGGATGTGGAAGAGAGGTGCACGTGATCTTTAAGAGGGTTGTGTAGCCGTTGTCTCCGAATGTTTATCGATACCCATTGTTTTCTTCTATATAGGTTCTCCTGACATCTAGGGCTACGATAACGTGATAACTTCTAAAGGATCACATCTATAACGATTCCTAGAGATTATTGCTGAAAGAGAAACAACCACATCTTTAGAGCTTCTATGCGTTGAAAGTACTAGAGGGGGTGATGCTTCGGTTTGGTGAGAATGCCCCAGACAATGATTACGGAGAAGCTTGTTGGTAGAAGCATATATATAGAGCTAGTAGATGGAGAGATCGTTGAAGGGATTCTGGATCACGTGTCCAACTACGAGCTCGGTGTGAGAAGACTCGACGAGGCTCTAATAGTATTCCGCCACGCGATCAGGAGCGTTAGGGTTAGGGAGAACGAGGTTGCAGGGATTGTTAAGGAGTGTTGTGAGGATCAACACATCCTTGATGGCAGCTATGCTGGCTATGATGTTACAGTGAGATTCATAGGAGGGAAAGAGCTTTCAGGAAAACTTCTCTCAGTCTCAAGATACGAGATTGCAGTGGCCTCAGGCGGATATGCATATGTTGCGAATAAGAGTTCTATCTCATATATAAAACTGATCGGATAGATGTTTATTATGGATAAGTATTTATAGCTTCATAAATATATTCTATTCTGGGACATCGTTGCCCCGTGTGCCTACTAAGCTGGTGTCTTGGGAAGAGATCGTTGATTGGAGCAGGGGCCTGGCCAATATTATTAAAAAGAGTGGGTGGAGACCAGACGTAATAGTAGCTGTGGCGAGGGGAGGATATGTTCCGGCAAGGCTTTTATGCGACTTCCTCGGTGTAGAGAACCTGCTCTCGATACAAAGCCAACACTGGACAGAGGCTGCGAAGGCTGAGGAGAGAGCTATTCTTAGATTCCCATATGTTGTTGATATGAGGGACAAGAGGATCCTTATTGTCGACGATATAGTAGATACAGGCGATACCCTAATGACTGCTGAGAAGTTCATTAGAGAGAACTGGTACCCCCTCGATGTTAAGAAAGCAGCTCTTCAGTGGATAAGCAGTGTCGCAAAGATCAAGCCTGACTATTACTATATAGAGGTTAAAGAATGGGTCTGGTTCCAATACCCATGGACAAGGCTTGAAGATGTCACATCCTTTATAAAGAGAATGATCTCTGAGGAGGCTAAGAATGGAAGGATCGCTTGGACATTCAACGACATAGTAAGTGGTTTTAGAGAGTGGTATGGAATCGATGTGGATAAAATCTATTACGAAGACGCCCTAGAAAACCTCGTCGAAATGGGGTTTCTTGATAGAAAAGATAACCTCTACATTATAAAACTATAGAGATCCGTGTATATAAATACTGAATAAAGATACCACTAGGTGGTATTTTGGGAGAAGAACCAACACCCATGAGGGTTATCGAGTCATCCCCGTATTCAATATATAGAGTAGTAAAGCTAAAGCCCTTGTGGAGCTTTAGTTTCAGCCCTGGCCAGAACGCCGAGCTTGAGCTGAGCCAAAGGATCTGTAGCGATTGCGGTACAAAGACATTCTCAATAGCGTCAAGCCCTACTGAGGATTACATTATGTTTGCAACAATAGAAAGGGATTCTCAGTTCAAAAAAGCTCTTGGAATGCTTAGACCAGGAGACGAGGTCAATGTATGGGGGCCGTATGGACACTTCACACTCGACGAAAATGCTGAGGAGATCGTAATGATCTTTCATAGCATAGGCGTAACACCGATCAGATCCATGATCATATACTCAGCCGATAAAAAAACGAGATCCAAGATCCTAGCGATCCATATTGATGAGAGGGAGGACTATCTATTCAAAGAAGACCTAGCAAGGGCCTCTAGGATTAATAACAATATAAAGGTGATATGGAGAAAAAGCCTTCCCAGCACCGACGAGCTCAGAAGCTTTATAAGCAGTATGAAGAACCCCATATTCTACGCCTCAGGACCCCCAGATAGGGTTAGGGAAATAACAATCCTTCTCAGAGGCCTAGGCATAAGGATGCATCGAGAGACACTAAAGATCGAATCCTTCTCGGGCTATTAGGACTTTCACCATATAGCCAGTATTTTAGTATCCTCCTTATCTCAGCACTAGGATCAAATACCTTACTGTCGACAACGGGCATGCTGAGGTCTATCGACAGCCTCTAAATAGTTAGGCTTTAGATGCTCCTTTGTTTCGTAATCGAAAACAGCGTAGAAATAATAATTTATCTATACCGCAACGTATCCGTTAACGTTAAACCCTTTAACCTTTCTGGAGGTTTCTAGAGTAGATAGATAATGCCTTTAATAGATGAGATGAAAAGCTCTCAGCATAAGTGTGACTGGTCATCGCCCTACTCTTCTCTAGAGGCTATAGATACTGAGGATCTTGTTAAGGACTATAATGTTGTCCAAATAGTAGCATCCAGGAGGATCCTTAGGATAAGGGTTGGCGGCATTACATTCTATCTAATAGGCTCTGGCTCCTATGTGCATATCGTAATACCGAGGATCTTTTGCAGCTGCACAGATTTCTCAATAAACATTGCTTTGAGATGTTCTAAGCGTTACTGCACCCATATGGCCGCTGTCGAGCTGGCTGAGAGGAGGGGGCTCTACAGAGAGGCCCAGCTAGATCCAGGCGAGGCTTCTGAGCTAATAGCTACGGTGCTTGAGGCAGAAACTACATACAGACCTATTGTTTAGTCTCTGTGATCCTTATTATGATAAGCACTAGGAGGCTTATTGCTAATAGCGTAGCACTTACCGGGAGAGCTCTTCCAAGCCCACCGCTCTCAAAAAGATCCCATATCAAAACAGAAGCCTGCTTAACCCCCTGGAAAGGAGGGTTTATGATATAGTATGCAACAATCGATATAGAGCCGAACTCGCTCACAGCCCTTGCGAAGGTTATGGCATATGAGTTAAGAATAGCCCTTATACTCATGGGTAGTGTGATTAATAAGAACACCCTAACCCTGCTTATCCCCAGGCTCAGTGCAGCTATCTCCGGCTCCGGATCCATTGCTTTGAAGTTATTCACCATGGTCCTAATCATGATCGGTGACGATACTATTAGAAGGGCTAGAACAAGGGCATAGAATGTATAGCTAATGCTCTCAACACCCAATAGTAGGAGGGCCGGTGAGAGGGGTCCTGAGAAGAGCAGCAGGATCGCTACCCCTACGAGGGGGTGGGGCACAGATGCCGGGAGATCTATTAGCGCCTCAACAACCCCCTTACCCCTAAAATCATACCTAGCCAAATAATACGCTACAGGGATCCCCAGCACCAGGGCTATTAGAGTGGCTATCGCCGACGATACTATGGTCAGCGCTATAGATCTCATCACATCCTGGCTCAGCGAGAGCTGGGGATTTGAATACCTACCTATAGATCCCTCATAACCCACATAAAGGATCGGGACTGCCACTATTATGAGAACAAGGGCTATGAAGAGCCAGAAGAATACTTTATAACCCATAGGATCACCCCAAGAGATCTTGATACACACCCCTTATCTCAGGCTTCTCGAGAGGTATAAGTCCTGCCCTCACCATGAGATCTCTACCCTGGCTTGTTAGGAGATATGATATTAGTGAGAGGGCAGCTTCCCTATTAACAGCAGTCCTCGGTATTGTGACCGGTATTTCTATCACATTCCCCCTTATCACTACCCCCTGGCTTGTTGTATAGTTGACTCTTGAATAGAGATCCTTCTTAGCGGGGTTCGATAGACTCAGATCGTCTGGGAGTCTAGCATATTTGAGATTAAATAGCTTCGCCTCGTGAAGATACGTGAAAGACACGTCAATCTGTCCTGTCTGGAGAAGCGATACAAGAGCTGCTGCATCCCTCGTATAGACAGCTTTGCCCGATTTTACTAACTCATTGAATCTTGCTAGATAGTAGTTCTCATCGCCCTTTATGAGGAGCCCCGCTAGCTTCATGATCATTATGGTTCTATAGCCCTGGGGTACATTATCGGGATTGCCCAAGCCTATCCTATACTGCCCTGATAATAATTCGTTGAAGAAAGATTCTGGATCGCCTCTACTGAGAAGATCTAGAAGCCCTCTGACTTTATCCTCGCTAGAGTTACTATACACGAGAACCATCGAGGATGTAGCTATAACTATATACCACGTAGCAGCCCCGCTTGGAAACAGTATTTTCTCGACAACCTCTGTATCTATCGGTATAAATAGATCAGCTCTTTTACTCAGATCATTTATCTCCCTAGCCAGCTGGGTAGAGCCCTTAGCCTCATCATAAACCACATACCCCCTCTGACTAGCGATCTCTCTAAGCATATCTACTAAAGGCTTTAGCGTTGCAGCCTCTAGTATATAGATCTCCTTCTTATAGGATCCCGAACTCTGGCTTGCAGTTGTAACACTGGTTGAGCCAGTCCCAGCTGATGTAAGGGGTTCTAGTACATATGGTGATAAGATCAAGCCTAGAAGGAATGCTACGAGAACCCCCATGATACTTATTATGACGTTTCTTTTCATATTATCACCGTTATTCCTATGAGTAAAAGTTAATATATTTTCACAATTTAATAGTATATAGGTTAGCTATGACGCTGGTGCTTAAAGGTATTGTGAAAACATTCGGAAGCTTCACGCTCAGAGCGGATTTCCTAGAGATCCCTGGCGGGAAGGTAGTATGTGTTAAGGGGCCCAACGGGTCTGGAAAATCCACCCTCCTAAACATAATAGCAGGGATCGTTCCCCCTGACTCTGGGAAGATACTATATAGAGGAGTAGATATAACAGATCTGGAGCCTGAGAAGAGAAGATTCCCGATTATAAGGAGTGAGAAAGGGATCTTCCCCCACATGAGTGTGGAGAGAAATATAAAGATAGCTAAGAGGGTTGATGATGGTGAGCTGAACAGAATACTAGAACTGTTGAAAATAAACCACGAGGATTTAGAGAAGAAGGCTGGCAGTCTAAGCACAGGGTGGAAGATAAGAGTGTCTCTGGCAAGAGGGCTGGCATCAGCCCCAGGTGTGATGCTAATAGACGAAGGCCTCGACCACCTAGATCCCTGGTATATCGAGTGTTGCTTGAAAAACCTAATGAGCTATATGAGAGAGAAAGGAATAATAACCCTAGTAGTAACACACAGAGGCGATATTAGTTGTGACGAAACATTAGTAATGATCAACGGCTTAGCATCTCTAGAATCCAAGAAAAACACCTAGCCAGTATCTCTATCTATCCTAAACACTCTTCTATATTCCTTGTTTTCCTTCTATATCAAAGAAATCCTACTTACATGTACATGAATAGCCATTCCTAGCCTGTGGAACATCTCTAGCTATACTTATACCCTCCCTATATATTATTTTATTTGGCGGGGGTGCCCGAGCGGGTCAAAGGGGGCGGACTCAAGATCCGCTGGCGTAGGCCTGCGTGGGTTCGAATCCCACCCCCCGCACCAAGGTTTGTTACACCTATTGCTTTGCCAAAATATATTAGCTGTCATACAAAGCATGGGATTGTGGAGTTTTTAAGGCTAAGCTGTTATGTGGTGGAATGATACACTATAACAGGCTATTTTGATATATTATATCAGCTCCTCGACATTGTAGACATCAATAGTTAGAGATACCTCTAAAGCTTACAAACATTTCCTATGAGCGTCAAAAAGAAGACATCCCACAGGCTAATCATAATATGTGGTCTCGATATTAACCCATCTAAATGTCTTGGGAGATCATATTGAACAGCTTGAGTGTTGACTGCCTTTCCGAGATTCTGGGTTGTTTTCTTACTATGATTCATAGGAAATATTTATAGGTTTTGATTAGGATTGTTTTTGGCTATTAGTTAGTCTCTATTTCTATTCTATTATTCTATCTATACTGATCCTGATAGCGATGAGAGAAGACCCCAAGCCAGCCATGGATGATTCTCCAGTAGACGGGAACCCCATTCCGTTAGACTAGCAACAGAACACAACCCCACAGAGACAGAGATCCCTACGAATGAGGTGGAAGTCTCTGGACGTGAAGAACCCCAAAGAATATTGACAAACGTCCAGGGACAAACGGTAATAATCTATGTGAAAATGTCTATATATGGTATCACTCAAAGCGCTTGCGGATCTTTTGGGTTAGTATAGAAATTCCAATTAGTAGTAATATGTTTATCGGGTAGCTGGATATATGAGGGATCCTTGTGTTGTGTGGTTGATAGCTTATAAACTGAATCCTAATGTCTCTCTTAATAGGTTGGAGGACAGGCTTTTACTCCAGAAGATAGGCTATGTGGTTCAGGAGATCCTTGGATATGGCCTTGGATATAAGTTTAGCTGGTATAGCTATGGACCGTATTCAAGAACACTGTCCAGGGATCTCCATGCCTATGAGGCTGCCTGTGCTACTCGGGGAAATATGCTTGACGATAAATCCTTATCACAGCTTGTAGATAGGTTTACCAGTATATATGTTAAGGCTCAGAGCCTATGTAAAGACGAGCCCATGGCTAGAACACTAGAGGTAATTGCATCTATACATATGCTTGCTAAGAACACATACCCACCTTCAAAGGATCCTGTAACGGATCTTCTAAGGATCAAGCCCTATATAAGAAGAACATGTGCTGAAGAGGTTGGGAGGATGCTTATAGAAGAGGGGATTATAAATAATAAGCCGAATAGCGATCAGGTTATATAGCTTTGAACCTAGGTACTCTTAGTAGGTGCTGTAATGGGTGCGCATAAGTATAGAAAGAAGGTTTACGACGAGGTCCACGGATATATCGAGCTTGACGAAACAGCGCTAAAGATCGTTGAGCTAGACGTCTTCCAGAGGCTCAGAAGGATCAAACAGCTTGGTGTTACATTCTATGTATACCCAGGGGCTGTGCATACTAGGTTCAGCCATAGCCTGGGTGTTTATCACATAATGAGAAAACTTTCCGAGAGACTGAGCAGGGAGGGTTATATAGAGAGAGACGATATACCTCTTCTAGAGGCTGCAGCGCTCCTTCACGATATAGGTCATCTCCCCTATAGCCATGCCCTGGAGATGTTTTACCTCAGGAGTGAGAGATCAGGCTTTGGGCATGAGGATCTGAGCAGGGAGGTTATCGTGAATGACGGGGAAGTAAAGGAGGTGTTATCGAGCGTTGGGATCGATAGACACGAGGTGGCATCGATAATAGAGGGTAGGCATAGGGAGCCCCTCTATAACCAGCTAATGTCATCGGATCTCGATGTCGATAGAATGGACTATCTAGTCCGCGACTCTCTCCATACAGGGGTTACATATGGCTCAATAGATCTCGATCGGCTTTTGGAGACGATATCAGTAGATCCTGAGGGAAACATAGCTGTGAAGGATAAGGGGCTTATAGCTGCAGAGAACTTCTACATAGCGAGGCTCCACATGTATAGGGGGGTTTATTATCACAAAACAAGCCTTGGGTACGAGTTACTCTTAACACTAGTATGGGGAGAGCTTATAAACATGTACAACGAGCTCAAGCCTTTCAGAAACATAAGCGGTATTGCAGGGCTTATCAAGAGCGGTGTTTTTAAATACCTAGACGATTACTGGATCAACGGGCTCTTCTACAGAATCCTAGGAGAGCAGGGCGGGCTTGCGGATGAAGAGACCAAGGATCTCATATCAAGGTTTCTCTATAGAAAAGGTTATAAAGCGTGTTACGATCAAACAGTGCTAGTATATAAAGAAGCTCCCAACAAAACCGAGATCGAGATGGAGGTAGAGGGTATTCTGAGGGGTATGAGGAAGAAGGTTGGTAATGTGGATGAGAGGTATATGATAGTATTTGCAGACACAATCCCGGTATATAAGGAGGAAGAAGCAGTAAGCATAGTGACGGGGAAAGGAGACTCGCTCAAGATCCACGAATACCCTGGGAGCTTTATAGGGAGACTGCCGAAGTATATATTGATCAAGAGGATATATATACATCCATTTCTATACCAACTAGCAGGATGTATGTAGATAGATTTTTAACAAGCACTAGATATCACAGCTCATAGAAAACAGGAGAGGTAGGATTATTTAGGCAACTTGCCATATAGTCTTTAGGTGCACAGAGTGAGAAGGATTGCCTCATACATAGTCCCCCAAGTACTTGCAGCACTATATGCGCTTGCTCTAACATTCCTACCAGGGGATCTATACTGGATTGTGATGACCCTCTTCTTCATATCGTATATGGCGATAATGGTAGCGATCAATGTGAGGAGAATGAGGAGCTCAACAACAAGCCCAGATGCCCAGTTCGTGAGCTCTGGTAGACAGATAGTGAGAATGGATTCCAAGAAAGCATTGGAAATAATGCAGAGCGATTCAGACCTTAACTACGAGCTCAGGGAACAAGCTAAAGTAATGCTCATGCCCATGCTCTCGCTACCCATAGTGTTTACAATCTATTATGTATACACAGCCTATGTTACACCACTATATGCTACTCATAACGACGCGTTAACCAGATTCCTTGGAAACCTGGTGATGTTCGAGATCTTCTTCCTAATACCTATAGCTATTAATAAGCTAATGAGGAAGGGTAAGCCAACAGTGTTTGTCCAACCCATTATGAATTACCTTATAACAGACAGGGGGATCCAGGGAGCAGGTATCCTGATCAAATTCCCCATAGAGGATCATAGCATAAACATTAGGTGCAGTAGGAGCAGAAAATTCCTAGAACTTATCAGAGAGCAGAATAACCCGATGTCAGGGAGAATGATAATGATCCAGAGGCTTTATATGGACTCCAGAGAACTCGAAAAAGCAATAGACGCTTTGAAAAAATACGGGAAGATCGATATCAAGTGCACATAACCTGCAACAAGACTGGAATGCAGTGGCCGGCTAGCTAATATTTAATCATAGTTATGTGGGAACACCGTATAAGCTCTACTATTCTATGGGGATACCAGTCCGGCAACGATAGCAGCTATAAAGACCCAGGCAGGCTAAATAAAAAGGCCAAAATACAGAGTTTCCCCACCGAAGCAAGCCCGAGAAACCCTATAAAGGGGCTGTTTTCTTTTTGATATGCATAGTGAGGATTGATAGGCTTTGGAAATTCTTATGGGTATTGGGGCATGCCTGGAGGCTGCTCCCCCGCCAACACCCAGGGGTATTTATAAGCCTTGAAAGGTATTGCCCTCGGTGTGGGTCTCCCCACACAGGCCTCGGGCGGCGATGGGAGCAGCGCTCCAAGCCATCCGGGGCAGAGCTAGATGGGAGCCACGTGCCGTTCGGCTCGACGGCCGCCCATGACCCCGCAGGGTTAGAGATCCTGCGGGCTGAGGTGGAAGTCCCTGGATAAAACCATGAGAAGATAAAGTGATTGGAATGAACATCCAGGGACAAACGGCCGTGTACCGAGACCAGTAAAACCAAGAGAAGAGCAATTGATACCAAACAAGAACAACCGCGATGAAGCCCGAACTTCTGTTGTGACTAGATATCTAGGCTCTCAGCTGTTTGTTACGAGAGAAACAATCATTCGGCGTCGCTTCCCTATAGTTGTTATTAACAAAGCCTATGATGAACCTGTGAATGAAGAGTCAGTCTTAGGGAGAAGCCTGTGGAAATGGACATGGTATCTTGGAAAATCGTTTTGGGTAAGTGCTCACCGCATTATAGTTATCACTAGTCATCCAGCCTGAGTTCTTGGTGGGAAAAACCTAAAGATCAGTTAAGAATTTAAGGATTGAAGTGCATAGCATATGATGTGGTTAAATTGGTGCTGAGCATGTTTGTTGATCATGTGTTTATAAGTATGGACAGTTATTTGGGTGTTGATCATGAGTGTTGAGAAGAAATACGACGTAGTAATAGTTGGAGCTGGAGTTGCTGGCGCAACAGCGGCTAGCCTTATAAGTAGAATGGGCTTCTCGGTGGCTCTCATAGATGCCAAGCCCAGCTATAGGGTTGGTGATAAGCCCTGTGGAGATGCTATAGGTAAGCACCACTTCGAAGAGATTGGAATAAAGCCCCCGAGCGGTGAGGAGCTCGATGGCCTTGTAAAGGGAATCCTGCTCTATAGTCCTTCGGAAGAGGTTATACTAACCATAGAGGGTGAGGGCTACGAGATAAACAGGGTCAAGTTCACACAAAGGCTAATTAGAGAGAGTATCGATAACGGTGCCGAGTACTATGATGAGACAAACGCCTCAGCACCAATAATAGAGAACGGTTTTGTGAGGGGTGTTATAGCCACTAGGATGGGTGAGAAGCTCGTCTTCAGATCTAATGTTGTGATAGATGCTTCAGGATCTGCTAGAAGCATTGTTAGAAGACTACCACCGGAATGGCCTGTTGTCGACCCCATAAAGCCTGAGGATACACAGGTAGCCTATAGAGAGATAAGGATCCTTGAGGAGTGGATAGATAGGCCAGAGTATATAAGGATCTATGTGAACCAAAAGATAGCTCCCGGAGGCTATTGGTGGAACTTCCCAAAGAGCGTGGCAAGAACCGTTAACGTTGGCCTCGGCGTACAGAACGGGAAGGGGTATGAGCATCCGAGGACATATCTATATAAATATATCCTAACAAGACCTGAGTTCAAGAACTCAAAGGTTGTGGAGACAAGCGGTGCACTAGTACCGACAAGAAGACCCCCATACTCTATGGTATGGAATGGCATAATGGTTATAGGCGATGCCGCATACACCGTAAACCCAGTGCACGGGGGTGGTAAGGGATCTGGGATGCTGGCAGCCAAGGCTGCATCAATAGCATTTGCAAAAGCATCTGAGGTCGGTGACTATAGCGCTAAGGGTCTCTGGATAATGAATAAACTCTACATAGACTACTATGGTGCTAAACAGGCATCGCTGGATATATTCAGGATCTTTCTCCAAAAGCTTAGCGATGACGATATAGAGTACGGGCTTAGAAAAAGGATCTTGAGGGAAAGCGATCTATACGAGACAAGCGTGACCGGTGTTATAAAGAACAAGAGGAGTGTGTTTGATAAGCTCAGCAGAGTTGTAGCAGGGCTTGGGAGACCGAGCTTGCTGGCAAAGCTCATAGTTGCTGCCGAGTATATGGATAAGATGAAAAAGCTATACGAAGAATACCCAGACACTCCCGAAAAACTGGGCGAGTGGATCTATAGAGTCAACTCTCTCTACGAATCCTTTGAAAGGGCCTTGAAAGAATAGCTATACCCCAGCTAGCTCCAAAAGCTCTTTCGGCACTATACCTTTATCGATCAGATATTTTTTCTCATGCTTCTCATACCTATATATAACATCAGCCCTATCAGCCCTAAAATCCCACGGGACACAGAGAACAATATCCCCAGGAGCTATCCAAACCCTCTTCCTAAACTTACCTGGTATCCTTGCCACCCTCTCAACACTATCTGTGCACAGAACCTTGATCCATTCAGCCCCCATAGCCCCTGTCACAACACATATAACCTGACCTTCCGACGGAAGTGGTATCTCCTTAGGAGTCTCTTCCTGCTTCTTCTTAACCAACTATAGCACCTAATATGGTGTGCGTTCAAAGACTTATAACATACCATAACATACTCAGTCCTTTTTTAAGCCACGGTATGTGGTTTAATTAACTTGGCCAGATCCCGGGAAGATCGAGCCATGAAGCATCAAGGCTATAATGATCTGTCAAGATACCCACGCACCAAACGATCGCGTCTAGAGAAGCTCTATGTTGCAGGATCATAACCACATATTGTTCCCATCTAGAAGGTTTAGGGTTTGTTAATAATAATCACATGCTAGCCGCAGCCAACTCTTTCGAATTTCATAGAAATCATCTTATTTTTATTCATTGTCATTCCAGGGACTTCCACTTAGATCTCTCTCAATTTCTGCTTTTGAAGGATCTCTAAAACGTGAGGGGAATCGGATCTACCGGATCTAGAGGTTTACCTAATAACACTTATTTCCATCCCATATTCTGGCTAGGGTTTTCCAACAATAACGGTGTTTAGCTGGACTGTATCTTCATTAACGGTGTTGCCTCTTACGAATTTCCTTCTTCTCATACCATCCTCTGTTGGGTGGAAGCCTGGAGGGCCACTTAGAAGTACGTATTTCTTAACAGGCCCCTGGATTGTTGGTAGCATCGGTGCCCCTGCTTTATCGCTCCCCCCGGTTATCTGTAAGCTATAGCCTTGGAGGCCTATGAGGGATCCGTCGAACTTATCGCCTATTTTCAGTCCAAGGAGCTTTGAGCTCTTCTCACGGGGTAATGTTATCTGGAAGCTAGGGGCCCTCATGATCTCAGCAAGGGTCTTGTCGCTCCCAAGCTTCTCTCGCATAAAGGCCTCTGGGAGCTTTACCATCCCCTCTGACAGTGTGTTATCTGTAACAGCCTGCGCTGTTAGTTTTACTATGCTTCCATCTTGTTTCTTGATCCTGATGCTCACTACGCCTAGCTGTGGGTCTAGTATCTTCCTAAGGATAGGTGAGATCTTTACCTTTACAAGGGTCTTTTGGGATTTCTCATCCTCACCATAGCTTAGGCTTGGATCGGCTGTTGCTATCACCTTAACCCTTCTAGGCTTCTTCACGTCCGGATCCGAGACCACGATCTTGATCTCAGACAACTTTACCCACTATATGCATTAGGTGGGAGGAGACTTATATTTGTTTATACCAGCCAACGATCCTTAGTGCTAGGGATAGGATTTCGTTGTAAAGCCTATCCCTATTAATGGGATCGAGTGTGTAGAGCTTATATGGAATGCCAGAGCCTCTGAGCCTCGATGCTATTTCACCTGCAAGCCTATAATGAACAACAAAGATCCCGGGCTTATCCATTGAGATAGCGAGATCTATAACCTCCCTAGAACTCTTGATATTGAGCTCCATAGGGCCTATCTCGTCTATAGCTATGATGCTAGCCGTGGGGAGAGACGATTTTGTCCTAGCCATAACCCTCTCAACATCGTTTTCAAGAACACAATATCTCCCAATCCTCGGACCCCTACAGCTACCCAGTTTATCGATACTCATAGCAAGCCAACCCTCATAACCGCTCATGAGATCTATAACCTTAAACCCGATCCTAGCCCCAGATTCCCTCACTTCTGGACACACGAACCCAGCAGTAATATAGGATTTTCTTAGCTCCGATACCACCCTTGAGAAGAGCGTGGTTTTGCCAACACCAGGTCTACCCGTGATCAGAATTTTAATACTACCACCAAGGAGAAATACTCTAGAGCAATATTACTGACACCTGATATCGCATCAAAGAGATCTGGGCTGGATGGTTTTGCAAAGATTCGACATCTATACTGATATACTGATTCTTATGGCAATAGAGCAAAGCTCTAATCCACCTGGAGGATTATCTCTCAGTAAACAGACCCAGTGCCTCTGGGTCGAAAACAAACCATGATTCTATAGAGTCAAGCTACCATAGAATTGAAAGGAGGCAAAAGGTAACGCTATTAGGGTAAATTAATTATTCTAAATAATGGGCGAAAGCCTGATGGACGGAGTTACTCTCGCGCTCTTATATAGTTTGTTATTATCCCTTGCATATAGAGCTATTGTGAAGGTTCTTGCGAATAAGCTCTCTAGTGTGGAGGGCTTTATGCTGGTCTACTTAATAGCCATATATACCCCAATATATATATCGCTGGCAAGGATATCGTCTCTAGCAGTACTGATCCCACTCTCTCTCCATATCTTCTCTGCTATCTTTATTACTAACAATAGAGGTAGTATGGACCTTATTATCAGAACTAATGTATATGCATCGACAGTCTTCATATTACCTCTACTCATTATAGGGTTATCTGGAAAGCTATAACAGCCATCGCTCGCTCCTCAATATTAGATCGATATTCTTTGATGTCTCTTTATATTAAGAGACGAACAGGAACCTAAAAAGCTACCAATACCTAAACCCTGAGTTGTGATATGGGTAATGCTCGATCTGTCTAGCAAATTACTGTATGGATAGTCCTATTAGTTGTGCTGATAACTGCTATAAGCTCTAGATGATTAAGAAATATCCAAGGTGGATGATCTTGTGTGAAACAAATATCAGAGGATAGTCTTGGTATGAATGGTTGGTAGAAACCTACTCTAGAGTAGTTATAGAATAATTAGGATACAGCTATACCGCGACTGCCGAGCAATTAGATTGCATAGGTATCTATGCCGCAAGATATATAAGCCCGTAATTCCTTAGTATCGAGGTGTATCACCTGGCACAAAACTCCCCGATTGATAATGCAAAAAGCATTGTAAAAGATCTTAAGGGTGAGCTTGGTTTCGCATATATAGCTAGGGCGAGGGCTCTTAGGGAAAAGGGGCATAGGGTTATAAGCTTCGGGGTCGGGCAGCCTGATATACCTACGTTTGATCATATAGTTGAGAGTGCTAAGAAAGCCCTTGACAAAAGGATCACAGGTTATACCGAGACGCAAGGGATCCCGAGGCTTAGGAGAGCCTTTGCCGACTATCTTAATGAGAGATACGGGGCTGATGCTAGGGAAGACGAGGTTATAGTTACTACAGGCGCGAAAACAGCTATCTTTCTAGCAATGGCATCATACATATCGCCCGGAGATGAGGTTATAATACCTGAGCCGAGCTACCCCGCATATGGGGAGGTAGCCAGATTCCTGGGAGGAGTTCCTAGATACGTTCCACTCAGGTTTAAGGGGCCCTCTGGAGGGTTTGAGCTCGATGTCAATGCTATCGCCTCTATGGTGACAAAGAGAACCAAGATGATCGTGATCAACAACCCCCACAACCCGACAGGCTATGTATTCCCGCCAAAAACCCTCGAAGAGCTCTATAGGATCGCTCAGGAAAACGGGTTATTGATACTTGCTGACGAGATCTATGATAACTTCGTCTACGGAGAGACGCCTTTTAGAAGCATAACCAGTATGCCGGGCTGGAAGGACTATGTCCTTTACGTGAACGGAACTAGCAAGACCTTCTCAATGACTGGGTGGAGGATAGGGTTCCTGGTAGTTAGGAGCGATATAGCTAGAAAGCTGACCAAGCTTGCTGTTAATATATATAGCTGTGCTCCAAGTTTTGCCCAAGAGGCTGCTGCTGATGCTTTCAAGGGTGACTGGGAGCCTGTGAGAAAAATGGTTGAGATCTTTAGGAGGAGAAGGGATACAATCTATGAGGAGCTGTCAAGGATCAAGGAGTTCGAGGTCTGGAAACCCCATGGTGCTTTCTACATATTCCCAAGAGTATCTACAGTGCTTGCTAAAGGCGGGTTAAGCGATCTAGAGTTCGTTGATCTCCTACTAGATAAATACTATGTGGTCACAATACCAGGAAGCGGTTTCCCCGACACTGCTGGTAAGGATTATATAAGACTCAGCTACTCCGTCTCTGAGGAGGATATAAGGGAGGGTGTTAGGAGGATCGCTGACGCTGTCAAGGAGATCATGAGCTCGTAATCTGTGAGGAGCTATAAAAGGGTAACACACTTATAATCTTTAGAGTTAAAACTCCATTAGGTGTGTGAGGCTGGTAAAGGCTCCAAAGGGTTATAGGCATAGGACACGAAAACTCCTCAGAAAAAGCCCCAGAGAGAGGGGACAGGTTCCCAGCCTCAGCTATCTTCTAATAGACTACAAGCCAGGAGATAGGGTCCATATAGTTGTAAACCCATCAATACATGACGGGATGCCCCATAGGAGATACCACGGAAAAACAGGTGTTATAGCTGGTAGAAGGGGCGGTGCATACGAGGTTAAGGTAAGCCTAGGAGGTAAGGTGAAAACCCTATACGTAAGGCCGGAACACCTTAGACCTACGCCTGAGGTGTGGGGAAGGGTTGTTGATGAGACAAAGAAGCTTGTAGATAGTGTTAAGACCAGGATCTCAGAGGTTAGGGGTCTGATAGCTAAAACCCTCTCCACATGAACGGGGGATATATTTGAAGATCTTGTCGGTAAAAGAGATCCCACTACCTATAGTTAAGAAGATGCTCTTAGAAGCAGAGGCTAGAGGATCTAAGCTACAGGATCTCCAGAGAAGGGTTTTGGAACACGCATCTATCTTCTCGAAATGCGACGAAGAGGCTGCTAACGAGCTTCTCGATAGGTTAGGAGAGATCGGTTTAAGGGAAGTAACACGTGTGCAGATAATAAACATATGTCCCAAGAGAAAGGATGAGCTGCTCACTCTAATGAATTTCGAGAGCAAAGGCTATGGAGAGGAAGAGTTGGAGACGGTGCTGAGGCTCTTGAGGGAATATTGTAAGTGCTAGAAAGCGGTGCATATTATGTATAGAGGTGCTAGGGATCGTGAGACGAGATACCCCAGGATCAGGGATATCTATGTGATAGTTCTTGATTACATGCCCAACGGTAACCCGTTTGATAAGCATCCCCATCATAGAAACTCGCCAATAGCACAGGTTATAGGAACCAAATACCTCACACTAGCTGAGCTGATCCCAAACCCCGGGCAGCATCCAAGCATTGGTGAGAGGATCTATGTGGAGCCCGGCCCAAAAGGAGCCCCGGGACCACGGTTTGGTGATAAACTATTATGGCAAGAGCTGACAGGCATTGCCAGGGATAACCTTGCCAAAGCCTTGAGGGATATTGTTACCGAGAAGGAGGCTGTATATACAGAGTTTTTTAACATAGCTTCCTCTATAAATATCAGGCTCCATATGTTCGAACTCCTCCCCGGTATTGGTAAGAAGAGCCTTGAGATATTATTGTCCGAGAGGAAGAAAAAACCCTTCGAATCTTTTAAAGATATCTCACAGAGAGCTAAGCTCCAAGATCCTGTGAAAATCCTGGTTGACAGGATGATTCTAGAATTCATGGGGGGTGAGAAATACTACCTCTTCATAGAACCCCCCAGAGGGTCGCCAGACGCTGTTTTCTTCAAAATGCTTGACTATCTATATGCTAGGACTAACTATAGGGAGCCTTGGTGATCCTTAGCAACATACCCATGGATAAGGGTTCCCTTCTAAAACTCACCAGAGATCTTATAAGAGAAGCAGGTCTAAAGCCTAGCAAGAGGCTTGGACAGCACTTCACAATAGATCCCAGGCTTATAGAGGAGCTGGGAAGACTTGCCAGGAGCTTTGGATGCTTCTCGGAAGAGCCTCTGATCGAGGTTGGCACAGGCTTCGGGATTGTTACCAGGTATCTAGCTACGCTATGCCCTAGGATTATAACCGTAGAGATAGACGAGAGGATCTATAACATAGCTAAGAGGATGCTCGAGGGCTTAGACAATGTCTACATGATCCTTGGAGACGCGCTCGAGGTTCTCGAAAACATTAACTTCACAGGGGTTGTGGGAACCATACCCTATTCGATAACAGGGCCACTGCTAGGCTCTGTGGCGAGGAGCAATGCTAAATGGGCTGTGCTTGTTCTACAGAAAGATGTTGTAGATAGGATAAAATCGCCTCCCGGCACCAAGAGCTATGGATCTATAGGGGTTATGCTAAACATAGCCTTCAGCATAGATAGTGGGAATATATATGCGCCCCAGAGCTTCTATCCAGAGCCTGCTGTGTTTTCACAAACACTGATACTCCGTAGAAAAGAGCCGAGAGTCATGGTGGAGAAAGAGCTTGAGGAGTTTATCAAATGCATATTTAGCCAGAGAAAAAGACTAGCCCACAAAGCTATAAAGAGCTGCACCGATGTAGAGATTCAGAGGACAAGCACAAGGGTTTTCCAAATGACGCCAGAGGAAATATACAGGATCTATAATACGGTTAAGATAGAAAAACAGAGCAGGGCCAGAACGCAGAGCTAGAGGTCAAAAACCTAAAAGACCCCATGTAAATGCTAAAAATAGGGCCGCGGTAGTATAGCCCGGACAAGTATGCGGGCCTTTCGAGCCCGTGACCCGGGTTCAAATCCCGGCCGCGGCACGTAATACAACTTCTTCCTTTATAACTCGTTCAATTTTATTTGGTTTATACTCGACAGATCTTACTTATAATTATTATAATTATAACAAAGCCCGAATCCCTTGAAACGTCTAGGATATTGGTGATAGATATGCATGATCTCTTTAGGCGCCATGCATTATATTATCATGATGCGTTAAATCACCATAAAATGGCGCTTCTAGGTGTCATATATAATGAGTGGGGAGGGTGATGCTCGATATACAGCGATACTGGACGGAGTTGGAAATCTGATCGATATTGCTGAAAGATCTGGCATAGCTGGTACTTATTCCTATAAATTCTACAGCAGCATTTTATCGGGAATATATAGAGGTCTTAGCGATCGTGAACTTTTTACACTATTCTCGATACACACGGCGATTCAGATATATATAAACACACTCGTTGCCATAGCCCTTGGAAAGGGGGATGATCCTCTTGAGATATGCTCAGGCGATGCGTCTAGAGATTATCTGGCACCTGTTCCTCAGCTCCTCTGGTGGAGAGATCTTGTCGAGAGGGAAAACAAAAAGATCCTTAAGACATGCCTAGAGGTAATATCTTACACAAGATCCCTTAATAAAAGGGATCTCCTTGAAATAGATCTTGTGAGCAAACTATACGAGGATCTGATTAGTAGGATGCTAAGATACCGATCAGGAGAATATTATACCCCCAGATGGATTACCGAACTCGTGATCGAGAGGCTTAAAGCTATGGGGGCTCGTCTTGCTGGTGAGCTAATAATAGATCCCTCTTGTGGGAGTGGCAGATTCTTAGTAAGCATACTACGTAGAAAGATCGCTGAAGGGGTAGATCCTGCCCACGCTTATTACGAGACCTTAGGGTTCGATATAAACCCACTAGCAGTAGCAATGACGAGAGCCAGGCTGCTTGTGATCTATAATCTCCTGGTTGGTAGGGAACCGCCCGGAGTTCCGGCAATACTTTGGGGAGATTTTATAAGCTATAGTCTATCCAATAGCTATCTGGGAATTTCAAGTGATCTGTACAAGGCTCTTCTCAATATTGTGACTAAGAATCTTATGAGAGGCATGGATCTTGGTGAGGGTAAAATCTATGCGACTAAACGTATCATAAACATATATAGCTCTATAATAGATCTGTTGGACAATTTGCGGAAAGAGATCTCCAAGAATAATTCAAAGATTCCATGCAAATCCGCTAACCCTATTGTCACTATGATGTGCAACGAGATCCGTAAATCTATATCTCAAGAACTTCACGATGAACTTATACGCTTTATCGAGGGTCACGAAGAAAGCTTAGGGATCCTTTTCTTGTCGTCAGCGATCTTGGGAGGAGTTTTAAAAGCTTTAAACATGCCTAAACCTGGGATTGCTATTACGAATCCTCCGTGGCTTGAGATAAACGAGCTGCCAAGGAATGAGTGGGGTAAGGCTGTGAGGAAATATGTTAAGTCAGAGTATGGTGGAAAATACGGATTACCCAGACAGGCTGTTCAGAAGGGGGATCTATCGACTGTTTTTCTCGACCTCATGCTAGGGTTTGTTAGGGATCGAGGATATGTGGGTATAGTGTTACCAGCTGGGCAGAGCTATAGTGGTTCTACAACGCCCCATGGAGCTGGTAAGCTGCTAACATACGCTGTTCTTGAAAAATGGGGTTGTGAGGGTGAAATACTCTATCTAGGCGATGTATTTAGGCATGGTGTCCATGCATCCATAGCTATTGTGAGAAGGGGTGGGGTTTTTGAGTAGAATTATATGTGGAGTTGTAAGGCTTCTGAGAAAACTAGACGATGATTCAGCACTAGAGCCAGGGTCTGTTGAGGTGAGTCTTTTACCCATAACCCTCAAGGATCATGTTGACCATATTATTGAGTATTTCTCCCTAGGCACAATAACCCTCAAAGGAATCGATCTAATTAGGTTAGAGGGATCCGAGGTCTCCCCCATATTCACTGGTGGCAGGATCTATGCGAACCAACCTATAATCCCCCTAGCCTTCACCATAATTAGCTATGAGGGTAACGATGATAGCTATATTGTGAGACCTCTTGGCTTGAGAAAGCCAGCGAAAGACACAAATATCCACCCGATCTCTGGAGTGGAGATTAAGGTAAGTAATATCAGAGACCATATGGCCTGGTACCTAGCCAGAGGATCCCTATACCCATTTGCTATCATAAGGCTATTCAAGATCTTCTACAGCATAGGCGGTATCAGAGCATCAAAAGATCTTTTGGAAAAACTCTACGCATCAAATAGAGAGACTCTAACAAACACGTTATCGATCCTTAAGGTGCCCTCCAAACCAGACATACCCTGTAATAAGGATCATAATGCTTACCTAGTACTCTATAGATGCTCAAGAGCATTTGCATCATCCGTTCTAGAACCACAGGTCGTGAGAGATATATGTAGCAATGGGAGTGGGTTAATAATAGATCATCATGTCTCGTATATGATCACATATAACATGGATGCCGCCTACTACTACTCAGCCCTACTCAACTACATGATCTACAAGACCAGAAAACTCGGGCTTGGAACGTTCATAAGGGATCAGTTCGGGAGACCCTTAAAAGCTGTTAAAGAGGCCGGGCTAGAGTGGGGGGAAGAGCAATGGCAGCTCGACGTGGCAAGAGCCTCGATAAAGATTCACGAGTGTGCAAGGAGAACTGCTCTAGAGGTGCTAGGATTGCCAGACTATATACAACTATACGAGCTTGTTGACGAGGGTAGAGACGAGCTTATTAAGAGATCTCTAGGTGTGCGGGTTGACAGAGTGCTCAGAACCCTGGAAGAGAGATGCGGCTTTAACAACATAGTGAGATCCATAGACGATAGAGTGGATGATCAAAAGCTTGCCCAAATCCTTAGGAGAAATATCGCCTCACACAGATCATTTGATAGCCTGCCCAAGCAATTATCTTAAAATACATAGAAGATCCCCAGCTCGCGATCCTCATCGATTATCCCCCAGTTCATCACTATATGGAAACACCATGGATTAAAATAGCGAGGATCTAGCGGAAAACAGGGACTAATTATTATAAGCCTTCGTGAACCTATAACCAATATATGGACTTAAAAATCGATGGATGTCAAGCGATATCCTAACAGATCGTTTCTGCCCCCCGGTTGCTTCCCCTTACTATGTCTAAGATAATTCTCTCCTCTTTTGAAATATAGCTGGATATCTCTTCACACTCGTCATCACGACATGGTATATATATTGTTGGACCCATGCTGCTGAGCCCATGCTCTATGCCCCTCAATAACAGCTTTTTCCTTATGCTCCACACGCTCTCATCCTGGTAGAGCCACTCAATCTTCTTAAACCCCACCTCCTGGATCATTCCAATAGATCTCTTGAACAGCTCGATATCCCCTATCTTTACAGAGGGGATTAGCCCCATTAGAAGTATGTGGGATACCCTCCACACATCCTCCTCGGATATTTTCTTTCCCTCCTCAAAGACCCTTCTCTCAAGATCCCCATAGATCTTCCTAACCCCTAGGGGTCTTACCAAAATAAAACGCCAGCTCTCAGGGATCTCAATCCTAGTAATCAGAGGCGGAGGTGGTGCCACAATATGGTCGGAGGGGCCTATAAGCTGCTTCTCACCCGGATAGCTATGACCAGCGTCGACAATAAAGCCTCCCAGCTTGAAGCCATAGGTGCCTATTCCCGAGGTGCCTCCACGCCCAACGATCCTCGCCAGCTCTATGGGATCCTCATCTAAACCCATAGAGGCCGAGAGGGATTTAGCGATCGATAGACATAGCTGTGTTACTCCGCCCAAACCTATGTGGAGCTCGTAGCCCTTTATAACCTCTATCCTTGCGCCGCAGGATCTGCAGGCTCTTGCGAGATATCTATTAGCACATGTAATAGCTATATCTCTATACTCCATACTGCCTGAAAACTCTACACCACCGCGATCGAGTATCTGTGCGCTAACAACAAAGCTAGGCTCGCTCAACGTGACCCCTGCACCGCCATCCACCCTTCCTAGCTTTCCAAGAAGATCTATTAGTGTTATATGTAACCTTGAAACACTCTTTGTCACGCACTTAGCCATATAATCGCCTCATGGAGCGGGTCTTGCGAGGTATATGTTATCCTTATCACTTATTATCCTTACCAGGATTTCTGCCCTCTCATCAACATCATCGAGGCCAACGATTGTTACTACCCTGCCTTTAGCATAGCCTATAACCTCTCCTTTGAGCCATCCTTTCGAATAGATCTTCACTGCAACCTTATTACCAACCATCATCGGTTTGGGGATGCTTATATCGGGTCTAACCCCGAAATCCTCGGGCGATAGCCTGAGCCTAACCCCTGTCTTCCTCTCAAGGGTTTCCAGGAAGCTGTAAAAGCTATCCCAGCTCGGCTCAGCAACACCGGGGATCTTTCTCCCTCTTCTGTGGATAACGTATTTCTGGATCCCGAGGATCGGTGAAGATCTGTTATTTATATTCCTCTTAGCCCAGAGAACTATCTCCTCGATATCTTTATCATTAACGCCCGGAATCCACACTGGGGTTATCATGACATCAATACCTATGGAGTTTGCATAGAGAGCCATCTCAACAACTCTTTCGATGTTATACCACTCAGCACCGGCTAGCATAGAGGCTTTCTCAGGATCAAGACTATCTATAGATATATTTAGCCTCGAGATCCCGGCCTCATATAGTCTTCTAACTATGCTCTCATTTAACACCGCTCCGTGGGTCTCAGCAGCTATCAAACCAATCCTCTCACTCTCTCTCAGACCAGCTATAAGTTTATCTATCTCCGGGTGTAGAAGGGGTTCTCCAACACCATCTATAAGTATATGGATCTTCTTCGAGATCTTGTGGGAAACAACATACCATACCCACTCAAGCATATAGTCAACATCAACTATAAAATCAGAGATCCTTGTCCTAGTATTGGGACCAGCATCAACAGAGCAGAATATACATGATAAGTGACACGCACTATAGGGTCTAACCTGCAGCAGGTTAGTCCCCCTATCTATTATGCCAAACGCTATATGCCCAATTAATGGTAGGGGCTTACTAACCCTAACAATACCATATGCCCTACCATCTATACTATTAATAACACGGCCATCTCCACCGAATCTCTCGATCATCATCTATCTCTACACACTACCTCAGATCATAGTCACGCGAGAAGATATAAATACATAAATCCAGTCTTATAAAGCTGAGAGATATAGCTTTAGGCTGCTGAGAATACAGTTCCTGATACCCTCCCTCGGTACCAGTTCCCTGCACCTATCTATAGAGACAGCTGCTCTCCCTTCAACGATATCCTCAAGAGATAACGGCTCCTTCGAGACTAGATTATTATCAAGAAGACAGTATGGACCAGCGTATTTGAAGAGCCTTGGGTGTATTTTCACCAGCTCGTTTCTAAGCTTCCACGCAACAATCCTTATCTCGGTCTGGGCATGTGTGCACATTCTCAACCCGAGGAGGTGGAGGATCTCTCTGGCATTCATTGTTACAACTATCTTTGTCGCCACAGCCTGTGGGAGTATATATCTGGCATCTTCTCTAGAGAGACCTTTTCCCCTAAGCTCCCAGTACTTTGCAACAGACCTTGCATATTCAGAAGCCATCCTGATCCTCAGATCCTCTGGCCAGTCAGGATCGCCTAGATAGAAAACCCTCCCAACCTCTGCGAAAGCCTCTTTATCCCCGCTCAACACCCTTTCCGAGATCTCTAGCCAGTATTTAGTTTCCCTTGGCTCGAGCAGTCTCTCATTATACCTCTGGCTAAGCTGGGTGTAGCTCGCTATCCTGTGCCTCACCAGCTGGTGAGAACATACTCTTGAGCATATAACCTCAAATGTATAGATACTATGCTCCCAAGGGCTTAGATGCCCTCTCCTCAGCGTCTCCCTGATCCATACCTCTACTTCCTCATCATCCATCCTCTCAAAGATCTCTGAAACGTCTTTGGAAGAGAGAGATCTCTTAGACGATGCCGCTACGAGCTTTTCACCATCCTGTGTGTAGGAGATTATCCTTACAGTAGGTATCATGGTAACCTTTTTCCCCAATATCTACCCTCTAATACTCATAGGTTTAAAAGAGGTTAGCATTATCCTACTGTCTAACTATTTCCAAGATAGGCATACTGCAGATCTGTCATCACGGCATAAGTGGATAGCAAAGTGTAGGCTAGCTATCAGAGATCGTGGGAGAAGTTATTATAAATAGCGAGGGTAGCATTACTAGTAAGATTTATATACCCTGACAATCAATTAGATGTGACAAATCTCCGAGGTGGTGGGCTAGGCTTCGAGAAAAGTATATATATTCGATACAACTCTCCGAGATGGTGAGCAAACCCCAGGTGTAGCTCTCACAGTCGATGAGAAGGTCGAGATAGCCAGAGCTCTCGACGAACTTGGTGTTGATGTAATAGAAGCAGGGTTCCCGATTACAAGTAAGGGCGAGTTTGAGGCTGTAAAAAAGATCTCTGGTCTCGGTCTAAATGCAAAGATCTGTGCTCTTGCTAGGACTAATAATAAGGATATCGAGTTAGCCCTTGATACCGATGTTGATAGGGTTCATGTGTTTATAGCCACATCGGATCTGCATCTAAAGTACAAGCTTGGTATTACCCGTGAAGAGGCTCTTAGAAGGGCTGTGGAGTCCGTTGATTATCTAAAATCCCATGGTGTTGAGATCGAGTTCTCGGCTGAGGATGCCACGAGAAGCGATCCCGAGTTTCTGAGACAGATATACTCAGCTGTTGCAGAGGCAGGTGCGCATTACCTAGATATCCCTGATACTGTTGGTACAGCTACTCCTGAGTATATTGCTAGGCTTGTTAGAGAGATCATTAGTGTCTCGAGGGGGAAGGTTGTTAGCGTCCACTGCCACAACGACTTTGGCTTGGCAACAGCTAACAGCATAGCAGGAGTCCTAGCCGGAGCTAGGCAGGTTCATGTAACAATCAACGGGATTGGTGAGAGGGCTGGTAATGCTAGTCTCGAGGAGGTGGTAATGGCTCTAAAGATCCTCTATGGCTATGAGCTCGGCATAAGGACAGAGAAACTTGTTGAAGTCTCGAGACTTGTCTCGAAACTAACCAGGGTTCCGGTTCAGCCTAACAAGGCTATCGTTGGTAGAAACGCGTTTGGGCATGAGAGTGGTATACATACCCACGGGATACTAAGAAACCCTGCAACATATGAGCCTTTCCCGCCTGAGCTTGTTGGTGCGAGTAGATGGCTTGCTGTTGGTAAGCACGCCGGATCCCACGGGATCAGGGCTAGACTTGAGGAGCTGGGCTTCAAGGTTTCTGATGAGCAGTTAAAGTTTGTTGTCGAGAGGATCAAGAATCTTGGCGATATGGGTAGAAGGGTTACGGATAAGGATCTAGTGGAAGTGGCTAGAGAAATCCTCGGACAAAGATCTGGCGATAATCGCGTTGCAGAGCTCTTAGAGGTGAGTGTAACGAGCACTAGAATGGGTGTGGGAGCTATTGTCAAAATATCTATGGGAGGCAATATATATGAGCTGCATGGTAAGGGTATGGGGGGTGTTGATTCTATAGTTAATGCTATGGAGAAGATCCCCGCACTAGAGGGTGTGAGGATCAAGGATCACTCTTTAGGAATCGTACAGCTCGATGGAAAAATAGGGGTTGAAGCAATAGTGATCCTAGAGACACGAAACGGTATCCAAGCCGTTGCAAGCTCTATAAAGCCTGACCCCCACTGGGCTGTTGCGGAAGCCATTGTAGAGGCTATAAACATGATCATGATGCGCAAAGGTGGTTAGAATGTATAGAATAGCGTGGATCAAGGGTGATGGTATAGGTGTAGAGATCTCTGAAGCCTCTCTAGAAGTTATACATGCTGTTGAGAACACCTATGGTGTATCATTCGACATAATGTTCTATGACGCCGGTGATGAGTGCCTGAAAAGAAGGGGAGAAGCCCTCCCAAGAGAAACTATAGAGGGTGTGAAAACCGCTGACGCATCTATAAAAGGCCCTGTTGGTGAGACGGCTATGGATGTTATTGTTAGACTGAGACAAATGCTGGATCTCTATGCAAACATAAGGCCTGTGAAGAGCTATAGAGGCGTTCCAAGCGTGAAGCCCGTGGATCTTGTGATCGTTAGGGAGAATACCGAGGATCTCTATAAGGGGTACGAGTTCGAGGTTGGAGATGCGGTTATCGCCCTCAGGATCATTAGTGAGAAGGCCAGCAGGAGGATCGCTAGGGTTGCTGGGGAGATAGCCTCTAGGAGAAGGAGGATTGTAACTATAGTCCATAAAGCTAACGTGCTGAGAAAAAGCTGCGGATTATTCCTCAGAGTAGCGAGGGAGGAGCTCTCCAAATATAATGTTACTGTGAGGGATATCCTGGTCGATGCTGCTAGCATGGCTCTTATAAGGAACCCGGAATCCTTTGACGTGATACTCACAACAAACATGTTTGGAGACATATTGAGCGACGAGGCAGCCCAGGTTGCTGGGAGTATTGGGCTAGCACCGTCTGGAAACATAGGTGATGAGATAGGGCTTTTCGAGCCTGTCCATGGTGCTGCTCCAGATATAGCTGGGAAGGGTATTGCGAACCCGTACGCGATGATCCTCTCGATCTCGATGATGTTTGAATGGCTCGGGGCTAGGAAGAATGATAAGAGACTAGCGAGCGCCTCCAAGAGCATTGAGAGGGCTGTCGAAGAGGCTATAGCTAGAGGGTGTAAAACACCAGATATAGGTGGCTCTATGAAAACCCACGATGTTGGGGGATGTGTGGCTAGGATTATTAGGGAGGGGGTATAGATGGGGAGAACGATTTTTGAGAAGATCTGGGATCTCCATGTAATAGCTAGCGAGGGTGATAGATATCTAGTATATATAGATAGACACTATATACACGAGGTAACATCCCCAGTAGCTTTTGAGAGACTCAGGATCTCTGGGAGGAGGGTTAGGAGACCGGATCTCACAGTAGCTATCATGGATCACAACGTTCCAACTAGTGATAGAACACTCCCCATAAGGGATAAGCTCTCACTAGAGCAGATGGAACTCCTCAGGAGAAACGCCTATGAGCACGGGATAATGCTTCTCGACTATTACAGCCCATACCAAGGGATAGTCCATGTAATAGGCCCTGAGCTCGGATTAACACTACCCGGGATGACCATAGCCTGTGGTGACAGCCATACAACAACCCACGGAGCCCTTGGTGCTCTCGCATTCGGTGTGGGGACTAGCGAGGTTGAGCATATCCTGGCAACCCAGACTCTATGGCTTAAAAAGCCGAAAACAATGGAGGTTAGGCTTGTGGGGAGAACAAAGCCTGGTGTTATGTCCAAGGATGTTGTTCTCGCCATGATAGGCTCTATAGGTGCTGGAGGGGCTATAGGCCATGCAATCGAGTATACTGGCGAGTATATAGGCTATATAAATGTTGAGGAGAGGATGACTCTAACCAACATGGCTATAGAGGCTGGTGCTAGAACCGCGATAATATCGCCTGATGATAAGGCTATAGATTATCTTAAGAATAGACCCTTCGCCCCGAAGGATGGCGAGTGGGATGAGGCTACCAAGTTCTGGAGATCCTTGGCAACAGATCCTGGGGCTAAGTATGACAAGACCCTTGAGATCGATGTCTCGTCAATAGAGCCCCAAGTTACTTGGGGAACTACGCCTGCTATGGTCTCCAGCATTAATGGCACAGTACCAGATCCTAGCGAGTATGAGGATAAGACCGTGAGAGCCTCTGTTGAGAGAGCTTTGAAATATATGGGGCTTAAGCCTGGTATGAGGATAGTGGATATAACGATCGATAGGGTTTTCATAGGATCTTGTACAAATGCTAGGCTATACGATCTAATACAGGCTGCCAGGGTTGTTAAGGGTAAGAAGGTTAAGAGCGGTGTAAGGGCTATGGTTGTACCTGGATCCCAGCTTGTTAAGAGAAATGCTGAGAGGCTGGGGCTCCACAGGATCTTCATAGACGCTGGTTTTGAGTGGAGAAACTCTGGGTGTAGCTTGTGCATAGGCATGAACGAGGATAGACTATCACCTGGCGAGAGGTGTGCGAGCACCTCCAATAGGAATTTCGAGAATAGACAAGGCCCTGGCGGTAGAACGCATCTTGTAAGCCCAATGATGGCTGCTGCAGCGGCGATAGAGGGTCATTTTGTCGATGTCAGGGAGCTCGAGATCTCTCCTGTGGAGGATGTTGTCGATATAGATCTTCTTGAGAAGCTTGGATACTCATGGATGCTGAGGTGATCCTATGCCAGGGCTTAAAGTAATAGAGGGTAAGGCTGCACCCCTACCAATCGATAACATAGATACAGACCAGATAATCCCAGCCCAGTTCCTCAAGATAAGCAAGAGAGAGGGGCTTGGAAGATACCTCTTCTATAGATGGAGATACGACGATGAGGGAAAACCTAAAGAGGGTTTCGTGCTAGATGATGATCGATTTAGAGGGGCTTCAATACTAGTCACGGGAAGGAACTTTGGGATAGGCTCTTCGAGAGAGCATGCTGTATGGGCTTTGGTCGACTTCGGTATAAGGGCTGTGATCTCAACGTCCTTTGGAGACATATTCTACGAGAACGCTGCTAGGAATGGGCTTGCATGTATAAAGCTCGGCGAGGATATTGTGAAAGAGCTTCTAGATAGAGCCTTGCGAGGGGATCTAATCCTCAGAATAGATCTCGAGAGAAAGGTGGTTGAATATGAGGGTAGGGTAGTGTCCTTCGAAATGGATGAGAGTGCTAGGAAAATGCTGATACTCGGTCTCGACGAGATCGGTATAACGTTACAGAGCTATGAAGAGGCTATTAATGCTTATGAAGAGAGGCTGGGGAGGCGCTTCTCAATAAATAGAGGTATATTCACAACCCTATAGTGTCCTTAAAACTCATACTCAGCAGCTGCACGAAGATCCATGATAGGTTTTAAAATGAGAATGATGCTGATAGCCTGATAATAATTTACCATACTCTTCTAAGGATCCTTCCAGCCCTCACATTGCTAAGAAGCCTGCCTCTCTCAACAGTTATTTCTCCATTCACAATCACATATTCTATACCCTTCGGATATGAATGGGGATTCTCATAGGTCGCTGTATCCTCTATGGTGTAGTAATTAAACACCACTAGATCTGCTTTAAAGCCAGGCCTGATAATACCTCTATCCCATAGCCTTAGCTTTCTAGCTGGTAGAGATGTCATCTTTCTCACTGCTTCTTGTAGTGAGAGGATCTTATTCTCCCTAACATATCTAGCTATCACTTTCGGGAATGTTCCATAGTTTCTTGGATGGGGCTTACCAATCCCGGGTCTTGTTACAGAACCATCACTCCCTATAGCGACAAGAGGGTGTTTTATAGCGGTTTCGACATCCTCTCTCCTCATACCAAAAACGATCATCCTTGTAGCTAGCCCGTCGTCTAGGAGCATTTTAACCACTGCTTCAACAGGGTCGAGACCCATTTTCTCAGCGATCTTATCGATCCTCATGCCCTCAAGCTCCCTATGGCTTGGCGAGTATGAGATCATTATATCGTGCCAAGAGATATATCTATCCTCAAGTGCCACTCCGCCTAAGCCTCGCCTAAGCCTCTCTACAACCGCTGGGTCCGAGAGCTTCTTCATAACCTCTTCCCTCGACCCCTCTCTAATATCTTTTGGGAGCAGGGCTGTGAGTGTTGTTGATGATGCCTCGTAGGGGTACGCGTCTGCCGATATATCATACCCCCTCGATGTGTATTCCGATATTAGGTCTAGTGCTACTGAGACCTTACCCCAGCTGGGTCTCCCGCTAGCCTTTATATGAGAGATCTCTACGGGGGCTCCGGATTCGAGGCCGATCGTTATCGCCTCGATCACTGAGTCTATGAGCCCGACGCCTTCGTTCCTCATATGGGTGGAATATATGCCTCCATATCTAGCTACAACCTTGCTTAGCTCTATAAGCTCTCTCGTATCTGCGAACATGCTTGGTATATATATAAGTCCACTACTCATCCCAAGAGCTCCTGATCTCATAGCCTCCTCTATATGTCTCTTCATCTCCTCAAGCTCCTTATCAGAGGCCTTCCTGTCAATATAACCAATCGCGGCCGACCTGATCATGCCATGCCCCACGAGAGGAGCTATATTTATAGAAGGTCTAGCCTTCTCAAGAGCCTCTAGATAGTCCCCAAAACTGCTCCACCAAACATCGATATCGGGCCATTGCTTCCTAACAAAATCCCTATAATCCCTATTAACATCTGTCACCGGTGCTGGTGAGGAGCCACAGTTACCTGTAACGATCGTGGTGGCGCCTTGGAGTATATAGTTATCAGCCGTCGGTACCTCAAGGATCGATAGATCACTATGGTTATGTATATCTATAAACCCAGGTGTAACATATAATCCCTGAACATCTATATACCTCTCAGCCTGAGCACCGGAGAGATCACCAATAGCACTTATCGTATCACCAACAACCCCAACATCGCCCCTAAATGGGGGAGAGCCTGTTCCATCTATAATCACACCGCCCTTAATAATCAGATCATATCTAGTCAAAACCACCCTGTAGTAGATAAACAAAGAGATTAATAACGAAGCATACTAAACACACAGCCTATAAGGATCATCTACCCCAATTCTCATCACATCTCAGGGGGCATGACTCAAATCATCCATGATAGATTCTCCTCGATAACTTATAAGCCGATCAAATACTATCTATTATTGGCGGCGGTCGTCTAGCCTGGTCTAGGACGCCGGCCTTCCGAGCCGGAAATCCCGGGTTCAAATCCCGGCCGCCGCACTGGTAAAAGCTCTTAAACTCTATTGATCTCTATTTATTTGTATTCGATCACTATGATCTAGCCTAACACTTCAAGTGTTATAGATCTTGGTGATGTATTAGCGATAATAATCACCAGATGAAGCAGAACTGTTTTCGCCAAGTTTGATCCAAGTCCCAATAGTTCCTCATATGCTCAAAACTTATTCTTACAACTATATAACTATATTTAAAATCTTTCTCATAAGTGTTAGTAAAAACGGAAAAAGAATAGATGTTATGTAACTGATCGGTTTTCTTTAGGCTTGCATTTCTCTTAGATTCTTATGGACACATGGCATTGTTGTTTTGAGGAGTTCCATGAGCATTCCTAGGGATCTTTTTAGTTCTTTGTCTGTTAGTAGTTTCATGATCGATAGTTCTGGTATCTGATCCTTTAATGCTATATTTTCGAGGGATTTGCTTAGGCACTCGATCCCTCCAACCATTGCTGCACCCATTATGTTCACATTAACCCTTTCCAGTGCGTATGGGATTGCTAGGGCTGGTGCTATGCTTTTGAACAATGCTGGGTCTGTCATTAGATCTGGGAGTTTCTCTAGGATCACTGTTAGCGGTGTTAGCTTTACCACGAGATCTTCGACGATTTTACGCAGTTCTCTAACCTCGCGGGCTAGATCTTCTATGCTTATCTGCTCAACCTGGGGCTGGGACATGCTCATCACCTGGGGACGTAGGATAATAACCATGAGAAGTATTGTTTCTCAAACATCTCCTTAAAGATCCTTGAGAAGCTTGTTGGCGGGAGGAACATGCAGTTTGGATAGGCAGCCTTGCCGAGCACTAGGTCTGTGAAGTCACATGCAGCCGCCATGCCAAAGCCCCCCACATCAAGCACACAGGATCCGAATACCCTGAAATCCTTAGATATATAGCTTCCCTTAATATCACCAATTATGGATGCTAGGGGGTATTTTATATACGAGTGCAGTATAACCCCAGCCATACCCAGCTTAAGGCTTGGGGCGGCTACATCGCCCACAGCGTATACATCGTCATACTTAGTCCTCATTGTTGGTGGATGCGGCTTAGCCCAGCCTGTCGAGGGGTCTGAGATCTCTGACTCAGTAACAGCCTTAGGCGGCATATGAGGAGGTATGAGTATAAGCATGTCATATTTGATTTTCTCACCATTGCTAGCAACAATAGTCTTCGAATTCCTATCTATACTCTCGATCGCTGGGTTCTTGCCAACACCAACCCAATTAATCTTCCTCTCAGCCATCATACCCTCCATCATCTTAGCTGCCAAAGGACCGAAGTTCTCAAAGGGTCTCTTGAAAGGATGAACCATTGTTATATCAACCTCACCCCTCTTACCAAGCCCGCTGTAGTAGAAGTCAAGCAGAAGAGCAGTCTCCCAAGGTGCCGGAGGGCATCTATAGGGTGTGCTATGAACGGCAACCACGATCTTCCCCTTCTTAAACTCCATGATAGCCTTCCTAGTCTCAAGAGCGCTATTAAGCTCCCACGGATGGGGGAAAGGACCTCCAGGAACAAGATCTTCTCTCACCTCAGCCCCCAGCGAGACGAGCAAATAGTCATATTTATAGCTAGCCCCGCTCTTGGTTCTAACAACCCTGTTTGGAGCATCTATAGCGGTAACCTCATCGTTAACAAACCTAACACCAAACTTGTTGAGAAGCTCAAGAGGGGCTGAGATCTCGTGGGGTTCTCTATAACCCATCATAACGTAGAGGTAAGAGGGCCTGAAATCAGTGTACTTTCTTCTATCAATGACAATGATCTCGATCTCGTCTCCGAGAGTCTCCCTAAGCTCTTTAGAAGCCATTAAGCCCCCTGTCCCACCACCTAGTATGAGTATCTTTTTAGCCAAAATTCGAACCTCCAGATAAATAAATACTTCGTAGAATATAAATAAAAAAGATAGATGTACTACGAACATCTGATCAAATACATATTACTAAAATCAATACAATTATAAATATAAATCAATACTACGTCCCCATATAACGACATTTATCTCTTCCTAAATCCAGATATGTGTTGTTCTTAGTAAAGTTGAGTGAAAACAAACAAATAACAACGCATCTTCGATCTTCATAGAGTTAGGTGATAGCGATGATCATCATAAGATCATCTGAAACTTAATCAAGAAATAGCATGTTGAGAAATGATTCCAGTATATTGATACTAATATTAAAAATCGAGAGCATAGGGCTCGGACTTCATTGCGGGATTTTTAATACCAACAGCTCTTCTCTTAGCCTCCTCGACCTCCACCCATTAGAGTGATCTTTATTCACAGCTCCCATTCATATTTATTACTGTGGGGAAACCCCTATCCTGGCTTTTAAAATCGCTTGTTTGGTTTTATAGCCACCATCATCGTGGGCGGTTATCTCAGCAAATGTTTCAGATTATAAGCATGTGTTCTCGTAGAACTATGGATTTAATATCAGTTCTTATAAACTCTCATAATATCGAAAATAGTCTGCTATGGCTAGAGTATTTCCATGACTGCGCTAAAGTAGCCCAGAGATCTCTATAGATCTCTATGAATCCTAGCCATTATCTCTCTGTGGAGGGAGACATACGGGCTTAGACTCTTAACTTTTCTTAAACGCTTCTCTGAGTTTTCTCCATGTTGTTGTTAGATCTTCTGGGAGAACTTTATCTCCTCCGATTATTGGCATGAAGTTTGTGTCACCGCCCCATCTCGGTACTATGTGTATGTGTAGATGGCTCTCAAGCCCTGCTCCTGCTACCCTGCCTATGTTGATCCCTATGTTGAAGCCCTGGGGTGAGTATACATCTCTCAATACCCTTAGGCTTTTCTTCATAATACCTATAAGATCTATCGTTTCTTTGTCATCTAGCGACTCTAACTCGGCTACATGTCTGTAGGGGGCTATCATTATATGTCCCGTGTTATATGGGTATGAGTTAAGGATCACAAAAACCTTCTCGGATCTATAAACTATGTATGAGTCCTCATCCCTCTTCCCAATAGATTCGCAGAGAAAGCATCCATGCATTCGGTCAGCATTTTTTATATAGCTCATCCTCCACGGAGCCCAGAGTATTCTCAACACATCCACCTAGAGGATCGCTATAGCCTCAATCTCTATGGGAGAATTCCTAGGCAGACCCGCAACCTGGATAGTGGTTCTGGCTGGGTATGGTGGTTTGAAGAACCTCTGGTAAACCTCGTTAAACTCCTGGAATTTAGACATATCGGTTAGATATGCTGTAACCTTAACTATGTTATCTAGATCGCCGCCAGCGCTTCTAACAATAGCCCCAATGTTTTTCAACACAACCTCTACTGCTCTTGCGAATGGCTCTCTAACAAGCTCTCCTGTTGAGGGGTCTATCGGGATCTGGCCTGATATGAATAAGATCCTTCCAGACGCAATGATACCAGGGCTATAAGGGCCTGCTGGCTTAGGAGCCTCTTTACTCTCAACAGCCTTCTTCTCCAAAATACCCACCGGAGTGTTCTTAGCTACACCGAATATAAGATCTTTGCAGATCCTATGGATACAGGGTTAGAGATCCGTGGGGCGTGAAAACGCTATTAATATAAGTCCGAGGAGATCACATATCTAGGGACTCGGATTGAGCGTCACGTTCGCAGAACTCGGAGATCTAAGGGTCGGTAGCTATTTAATAATAGATGGAGAGCCATGCAGAGTCGTAGAGATCTCTAAGGCAAAAACAGGGAAACACGGCTCTGCCAAGGCTCATGTGGTAGCCATATCCATAATAAGTGGTGTTAAGAAAACCCTTGTAGCCCCTGTAGATACGAGGGTAGAGGTGCCTATAATAGATAAGAGAGTCGGGCAGGTTCTAGCTGTTAGTGAGAAGAATATACAGATAATGGATATGGAGAGCTTCGAGACCTTCGAGGCTGAGCTGCCTAAGGACGAGGATCTTCTCAAGAGGATAGCCCCTGGCAAGGAGGTCGAATACTGGGTAATAATGGGTAAAAGGATGGTTGTCAACGTGAGAGGATAGGTGTTTGAAGGGTCTCGAAAGGATCAAGGAAGCCGTAGTTAGGTTCGTCAAAGGCTCAGACCCCTACGAGCAAGCTGTGGAGACTTTTATAAAGGAACTGCAGAAAACACTGATCCAGGCTGATGTTAATGTAAAGCTTGTCTACGAGCTTAGCAACAAGATCAGAGAGCATGCTAGATCATCAGAACCCCCTCCAGGCTTCTCGAGAAGGGATTGGTTCATAAAAATAGTATATGACAACCTAGCCGAGCTCTTCGGAGGCGATAGATCGCCCAGTATTATTCCACCAAAACAACCCCATGTAGTGCTTATGGTCGGGATCCAGGGGTCTGGTAAGACAACCACATGTGCAAAGATCTCTTACCTGTATAAGAAGCAGGGATATAGACCATGCATGGTTGCTGCCGATACTTATAGGCCAGGCGCTTATGAACAATTAGCACAGCTTGGAGAAATGATCGGTGTGCCAGTATATGGTGAGCCAGGATCCCAGGATCCTGTCGGTATTGCAATGAGGGGTGTTGAGGCTATGATCAGGAAGGGATGCAACATAATCATAGTCGACACTGCCGGGAGACACGGCTACGGATCCGAGCAAGCCTTGCTCGACGAGATGAAAAACATAGCCGAGTTAATAAAACCCGACGAGGTTATGTTGGTGCTCGACGCTACTATAGGTCAGAGGGCATATGATCTTGCTAAGAGGTTCCACGAAACAGTACCAATAGGATCTATAGTTGTAACGAAGCTTGACGGGAGTGCTAGGGGAGGAGGAGCCTTATCAGCTGTAGCAGCTACAGGCGCTGTGATCAAGTTTATAGGAACCGGGGAGAAGATCGATGAGATCGAGATCTTCAACCCAAGGAGATTCACAAGCAGAATACTAGGGCTTGGAGATATAGAGGGTATTATAGAGAAGTTCAAAGCCCTTGAGGAGAGCAAGGAGCTTGAGAAGAGGCTGAGCAATGCTATAGTTACGGGCAGGATGACGCTCATAGACGTGTATGTCCAGTTGAAGAGCATTCTAAAAATGGGTCCCTTAGCAAAGATCCTTCAAATGATCCCAGGATTATCTGGGTTAGTGATAGGCGATGAAGAGGCTAAGATCAGTGAGAAGAAAATGAGGAAATGGATAAACATCATGGACTCCATGACCTACGAAGAGCTCCAGAACCCAAAGATCCTGGATAAGAGTAGGATTAGAAGAATAGCCATAGGCTCGGGAACAAGTGTTGAGGAGGTGAAAGAGCTTCTAAACTATTACGAGAATCTACAGAGAATCCTTAGAGAGGCTAAGAGAAGAAGACTCCCGCTCCTAAGAGGCGTTAAAAGAACCGATATAGAGGCTGAATAGAGATCAAACCCCGGATAAGAGTTATACTAGTAGGTATCGAGGGGTCAATAAACCTCGGAATGGTGGCTCGCCTCTGTAAGAACTTTGAGATAGACGAGCTATACCTAGTCAAACCAAAGGCCGAGATAAATAGCGAGGCTATCAGCTTCGCAGCTGGTGGGAAAGAGTATCTCGAAAAGGTTATCATAGTCGATGATCTTGAAAAAGCCTTAGAAGGCTCAGATATAGCTGCATGTACATCCTCGATAGTTACAGAGAAGAGCGACCCGCTTAGGCAGCCTGTGGAGCTAAAGGACTTTGTAGACATGATAGAGGGTAAAGAGCTTGTCTCCATAGTATTTGGCAGGGAGAGCACTGGCTTGACTAGAAGCGAGCTTGAGAAGTGCAACATATATCTCCACATCGGTGCGAGCCATATATATCCAACGCTGAACCTCTCCCACGCTGTAGCCATAGTACTCTACGAGATCTTTAGGAAGCTCTCTGGTAAGAGCTCTATCGATATAGTTGAACGCCCCTCGCAAGAGGATTTCAGAATAGCCATGAAGTATATAGTAAGGGCTTCCGAACTCACGATGAATGACGAGAGGCAAAGGATCTCCGCTATAAAGAGTCTTGAGAGAATAGTATATAGATCAAACCCTACCAGAATGGAGCTCTCATACCTAATACTTCTTCTCAGAAGACTCCTCAAATACGCTGAAAACGATCAGAAGTAATGCTAAAACCACAGCTATGGAGGTTAAGCATAACGCCAGACTATTTTTCTCGTTGATACCCATAGAATATTATAATCTTTGATCGGAATGGTTCTGTGATGGTTTGGCACCTATATTGGCTCTGGACAGCGATAAAAGCAATACTCTAAAGCCACCCAGATAACGAACCTTAGTGGATAGGTGCTCCGCCATGTTAGGCTAAAACAGACCATGAACTCTTCAGACTAGGTAGAAATCCATTATAGAAGAACATTGAGGGACAAACTGTTTATTGATAATTTATGGCTGATCAGATAATCGACCCTATATCACCGATCAACCTATGTCGGCTTCATCACAAGAAGATCTCGATCAACCTAGTTTAACGATCTCCACCCTATATGCTTCGGGAAGCTTTGTCTCAGCCCTTATCAGGGCTTCCTTAGCAGCCTCAATATGCTTCTCACTACTAACATAGACAACTATAACATCGTCGCCAGGCATCGCGATAGCCGCAGTACCGATCGGCTTCCCAAAAGCCAGCCTCATACCGTCTTGGAGCCTGTCAGCGCCGGCGAAGGCGAGCATCTTGTTCTCCCTGAGCACGTGGTGTGGGTATTTCTTAACCACTAAGAAGAAGTTATCCTCGCCAACTGTTGCTGAGAGATACCTGTGGGCTGCTATGCGTGCAGCCTCTAGCGCGTTATGCCTTATCACACACCTAGTTGTTGCTATAAGCTTTACTACATATTTATACTCACCCTTAGGATTACCCATAGTGTATTTAGTTATCTTCGGTGGAGGCACCCCCTGGATATACTCCTTCCTAGTATATGCTGGCTTCTTTTGCTGCGTATAACATCTGGCTGGTCTAAGCGGCATTTTGCTACCCAATAGCTCTATATAGCAAGGCCTATTATAAGCCTATCCCTGCTTCTCTGCCAGGATTCTCAATAGATCCTCGATCTTGTGGGGTCTCAGCCTCGACCCATACTCCTTTTCCTCTAACAATAGGTCTGAGTAGAGCTTGAGTAGCTCCTCTCTGAGCTTCTCTAAATAACCCTCAAGCCCCTTACTGCCCTCACTAAGCCCACAGATCATGGCCTCCGAGACCATTGAGAGTATAGCTGAGAATCTATGTGGCAGACTATTAGGCAGTTCCTCGAAGAGCGGGGGGCGTGGATAACGCTCTCCACATGATTGAAGATACATCTCCCTCAGAGTGTTAAAACACACACTATCCCATGTTGATCTCCACACGAGATCTCTAAGATTACCCAGCATCTTCCCAGATATCTAGCCTCTTAACACATTAATATGGGGACTATATTGAATAATATCGTGTGGATCTTCTCTATCTCAATCTACATGATCCTCATGGTCGCCTCCACACTGGGTATAATATATAGGCTTAGAGAATATGGGGAGCTCAAGAAGATCTTTTCCTACATAATCAGAGCTGATAGTAGTACGTGGCATAGATTCATTGTTGAAGTGATACTGCAGGGCAGGTTCTTCAGATGGGGCGGCGAGCCCATTATAGAGGGGGTATTCAGAGGCGTGGCTCTATACTCCTACATGCTGATAATGGTGCTCTCGCTACTATACACGATCCTATTGCTTCTGGAAGGAGGCTCTATCCTCAGACCCCTCCACATACCCATAGCGGTAGTCGGAGCTGTAGCACTGGCATCCGGGATCATTATCCTTGTCAATATGAGACCTAGAGAGGGTAAGAGGAGCTGGCTTATAGAGCTTGGAAAGAAAGATCTGGCCTACTTAGCGGTAATCCCAGTCCTGGGAGGGATAGCCTTATCAAGCATATATTATAGAGAAGCGATAGCCCTAGCACTAGCTATATCACCAATAATAGTTCTTCTAACACCCCACACGAGGTTCTGGTACAACATAGCCTCGGCCCTGAACGTCTTCATTAATAAACAGAGAAACCCTGGGAAGCTCCCCACACCATTTAAACTTAGCGAGCTGAGCGAAGAAACCATCGATAAGATCAAGGTTGGTGTAGGCTCTCTCACCGACATAGAGCCTGAGAGGCTCGTGAACCTCGACTCATGCGCCAACTGTGGCTTATGTGACAGCGTGTGCCCAGCATATGCTGTGGGGAGACCTCTATCCCCGAGGAAGGTTGTGCTCGTAGCAAGGCAGGGTGTTAGGATGGATCCCGGGAAACAGGTTGTAGATCTCCTTCAGGATGATACTTTCTGGGCTTGTACCACATGTGGTGCCTGTGTAGAGATATGCCCCATGGGCGTGGATCACGTGCCCCTGATCGTTGATGTGAGGAGATGGCTCGTGTTCAACTCGAAAATAGATCCGAAGAAGATCTCCCTCATATCTAACATAGCCCAGAGCGGTAATAGCATAGGGGCACCTAACTATGGAAGACATGACTGGATCAAAAAACTGGGTGTCCAGCTAGCAGAAGAGACGGGCGAGTATGACTACCTCTTATGGGTAGGCTGTATGGGTAGCTTCGATGATAGGGCTAGAAAAGCTATACAGGCCTTCATAGAGATCCTGAAAGAAGCAGGGATCAGGATCGCCGTGCTAGGCGATCTTGAAATGTGCTGTGGAGATCCCTTGAGAAGACTTGGTGAGGAGAGCAGGTTCCAGGATATAGCCTTGAGAAATATAGATCTTTTTAAGAAGCTTGGTGTCAAAAGGATCGTAACAATATGCCCCCATGGCTTCAACACATTTAAGAACGAATATAAAGAACTGGATCCCACATTCAACGTTGAGATCCTCCACCACTCACAACTCCTCTCAAAGCTTGTCGAGGAGGGAAGGATAAAGCCTAAATCGAAGATCGGTGGAGCGGCTACCATGCATGACTCATGCTACATAGCGAGGATAAACAGGATCGAAGATGAGCCTAGGAGGATTGTGAGGATCTCTAGCGAGAGCTATAAAGAGGCGCGGAGGAGTGGTTATAGGACGTTCTGCTGCGGGGCCGGAGGATCTAACTACTGGTATGATGTTCCAGAGAAGAAGAGAATCTCTGTTGAGAGAGTTGAAGAGCTGGCATCGCTGGGGGTTAACACCATAGTGGCTGAGTGTCCCTTCTGTATAGCAATGCTAGAAGACGCGTTGAGAAACCTTGGGCTTGATAAGGATATAAAGGTAAAGGATCTGTCAGAAATGCTTAGAGAAGCAGGTGCCTAGTAATGAAGAGTCATAACCATGGCATAGATATAGTTCCTTCGCAGCTGGTTATTGTGGAGACTATATCGAGGATCTATGGCAACCCTCTAGCCGCCCCTAGTAGGGTTTGCCACGAATGGGCTGAGGATCTGGGGCTTAGAAGGGGTGGGGAGACAGTCCTATATACCGGGTGTCTATACCAACTAATGGCATATGCAGGCTCTCTTGTGAATATACATGAGAGGCTTGGAGACCGGGGGATAAGGATCGCAAGGCTCTTCATAGGCCTATCCCCAAGACTCTTCTCATGGTTTGCGTCCAAGCTTATCAAGCCGGATCAAAAGATCCTTGATTACTCGTCTAGAACACTGAGATCTATTGTTAAGCTTCTGAGAGCTAGCGGTGTCGATTTCGGATATCTATACGAGAACGATCTCTACTCTGGAATATACCTCTACGAGCTAGGTCTCGAGGATCTCTTTGCACAGCACGCTGTTAATGTGTATAAACAGCTTGTGAGAGAGGGTGTTAAAAAGATCATAACGGTGGATCCTCATACAACCTACGTGCTTAGAGAGATCTATCCACGCTATATAGAAGGTTTCGAAATAGAGGTGAGGCACTACCTAGAACTGATCAGGGTAAAAGACAACACAGCCAGTGACAAGACCCATACTACCAGTGCTATGGTTAAGCCGCCTGTTATTCATGATTCGTGCTATATGGCTAGAAAGCTAGGACTATACGATGCCACTAGAAATGCCGCTAGAAATATACGCTACATAGAGCCCAAGAACAGCGGGGTAAAGACACTCTGCTGCGGGGGCCCCATAGAAGGGATATCTCCAAAGCTGGCCTTGAGAATCGCTATAAAGAGAGCTGAGGAGCTAGCCTCTACTGGGAGTGATAGGGTGATAGTAATGTGTCCTATCTGTTTCACAAATCTTGAGAGAGCTTTCAATATGCTTGGACGTAGGAACATCTTGATCACAGACCTAGCCGAGGAGATCTTGGGCCAAGCTGGCAGAGATAGTTAATGTTAAAACTTATTCTATATATACATATATATACCTATAGATGATGTGATATCACCTTCTATTTCCGATGATATTACATAGGTATCACTGAACACTAACTAGCCTTTTCTCCGTGTTATCTGGCACTTATGGGTGTTCTACCATAGTGCTTATATACCTATCGTAGTATAAGCATTTCCTTCGAGGTTAGGGTATATGGTATCAATCGATGAGATCGAGAAGCATCTGGGATCTAAGGTGAGAGATCCTTATGGCAGGATCTTGGGCGTCTTATCATCTATATACTCAGATGTCGATGGAAGTGTCACTGGGATAGAGATTATGAGGGAGGATGGCTATTTATCATACATCCCATCAGAGAGGGTTAACGTCTCTCCAGAAACACTAATAGTGCTCCCCGAGTGGAGAGTAGAGGCTATAAAGGTTGAGCAGCAGCTAGATAGGGCTAGAAAGAGAGCCAGGGCTCTTGAGGAGCTATTCTCATCGAAAGAGATGGGTTCACAAGCATACGAGGAGATGAAGAAGAGTCTCGAGGCAACCCTCTCTAGGCTTAGAGAGAAGGCCAAGAGTGTTAGGAACACTCTCAGGAAAAGGCTGGGAGAACTCGAGGACGAGATCCTACATATAGATAAGGCTATAAACCACCTCAAGCTAGGCTATACTTCGGGCGAGATCGGTGAGCAGAGGTTCAAAACAAGCATAGAGGGGCTGAGGGGCTCTAAAGCCAGGGCTGTTGATGAGAAAAGCGATATAGAGAAACACCTAGAACTCCTGGAAAAGCTTGAGAACGAGGCTATAGTTCCCCAGAAGATCCCGATAGAGGTTCAAGCCACACAGCCCAAGATAGAGGCTCCACAGCAGGCTCAGTCTAAGCCGATAGAGGTTAGGATAGTATCTTCATAACGCTGCCTAACCCCTAGACGGGGTGTTATATGTGAACCCAATAGCGGGCGGTGATGTTGAGAAGAGATGGTGGGGTCATGATACAATAACCAGGCTATTCTCTGGAATAGCTAAGGCTATGTCTAGAAAGGATAGCACGCTTAAAAGAGCCCTCGAGCAGATCCTAGTGGAACTGGATCTCAGCTACAACGCTATAGAGGAAGTTGCTAGGAAAATGCAGAGGAGATATAACGAGCTATACACACAAGCCCTCAGAGCTGTTACTGAGAAGAACATAGCCAGGGCCACTATATATGCCAACGAGATGGTTGAGATAAAAAAGATCTATAGGAGGCTAAGGATAGCCCTAACATTCATAGAACAGCTAAAACTAAGGGTCGGCACCCTGAGCGAGCTGGATAAGATAAGACCATCGCTCATGGAATTCCAGAAACTCCTAGATCTACTGAAGCCCCAGATAGCACCTATAGTACCCAACGTAGCAGTCTCTCTCGAGAGGGTCATGGGAGAGATAAACGCGATAACAGGGGCTACATCGACCCCCGAGCCTATGTTGGAACATACTGTAAAGCCGGATTCTAGAGAAGCCTCTGAGCTGCTTAAGAAAATAATGGCGGATGCTGATAGGAGCGTTGATGAAACGCTCCCCCAAATGATCCCAGAACTTGCAAAGTTAGTGACAATAGATCTCAACGAGGATACGGTATCATTACCACCAGACGTCTATGCTGTTATGACCAACCACTACAAAGGGCAGAGCGATGCCAAGGCTAGCAAGGATGCGAGGACTGCAGAGAATAAGGGATCAGTGGTTCGTGGAAATAGACATATAAGATCCCCCGAGGATCTTGATAAGGCTCTCCTAGACTACATAATATCTCGAGGAGGCTTCTTAGATATAGATGACTTTACCAGAAACTATGGATGCTCAAGGGAGGATGTCATGGCCTCGCTTGATAGGCTTGTTAAAGGTAACAAGATCAGCATAGTGAAATGAGAGGAGTGAGATCATTTGAGCAGCTACTCAACAAGCCTCTTAGAAAGAACAGCGAGGGAGTATGCCGACAAAGCTGTAATGGCTGAGAGGACTGGTAACTACGAGGACGCCGTGAAATACTACAAGGCCGCCGCACAGATCCTCAGAAGGATCTTAAGCATAAACCCAGACACCGGGTTGAGGGAGGCCTATGTGGAGTTTATAAGGAGCTATGAGGAGAGAGCCGCGTTTCTTGAGAAAAGCCTAGAGAAGATCGGGGTTGCTGGGAAGAACATGGAAAGCGGTTCTCCAACAACAGAGAGGGATCTTGTCAAAGAACCTCCTAGAATAACCTTCGAAGATATAGTGGATCTTGATGATGTTAAGAAAGCTATTAAAAAAGCCATAATCTATCCAGTAAAAAGACCAGATCTATATGTTGATAAGATAGGCTGGGATAAGGGGGTGCTCCTCTTTGGACCTCCAGGTAATGGTAAAACCATGCTCGCCGCGGCCGTGGCAAACGAGATCAAGGCTGCCTTCATACCTATAGATGCCTCAGATATAATGTCAAAATGGCTGGGCGATGCTGAAAAGAACGTAAGAAGGATCTTCGATACTGCAAGACAGATCGCAGAAAAAGGTAGACCCGTAATCATAGTTATAGACGAGGTTGACTCGTTAATGGGGGTCTTCTCCTCAGAGGTTGGGGGAGAGGTGAGGGTTAGGAACCAGTTTCTTAAAGAGATGGATGGGCTCTATAGCAAGGGGAGTAGGGAGATGATCTTTGTTATAGGTACTACGAACAAGCCCTGGTCCCTGGATATAGGGTTTATAAGAAGGTTCCAGAAAAGAATATATGTACCGAGCCCTAACTACGAGACCAGGTTAGCGCTTCTAAAGCACTATTGCAGAAACTTAGAACTAGATCCAGACGTCAACCTCGAAGAGATAGCAAGGATCACCGAGGGATACTCGGCAAGCGATATAGTGGATATAGTGAGGGAAGCCTATTCCAAGGTTGTTGACGAGCTGTTCGAAAAGGGATCTATAGGCGGTAAACCAAGACCGATCCAAATGAAAGATCTAATGGACGCCGTTTCAAAGAGAAAACCAAGCATATCTCAAGATATGCTACGCAGCTATGAAGAATGGAACAGAAGGTTTGGAACCCTATGAAAAGATCTATCAGTGCTCACTGCTATATGAGCGTCGAGCTAACCCATAAATAAAACCAGGCTTTTAACCTCTACTATAATCTCTTTTACATAACACTACAGATCTCGTGGAATTTATTATAGTGTCTAATATCTGCCTCCATAGATCCTTATGCAATGCTATTTTATCAAGCAGTATACCTATCCCACGGTGCTAGTATTACTTTAAATACTCAATAGGCATTGGCTGGAAAAAGGAAACTTATCATGTTTTCCCTTTTCCTTAACAGTGAGATGGAAATGCCCGATGGAGAAGAGCTATGAGTAGTGATATCACGGAATAGCTAGGACTGATTCATTGAATCAGTTATATAGGCTCTGGTAAAAAACTCGAGATCTGTGAATCCATGGACGAGATCGTTATAATCTTATGTCAATCACTATGAAACTTAGATCCCGCTCTTACTATATTTATAGATCCTATTTTGCATAACATACACACAGGGTTATTATACCTTCTATCGAGACATCCATAGCATGTGAGTCTGCCGCATGAAACGCAGCTTATCGTTGCTAGGTTCTTGCCACAGATGCTACATAGCATGGATTTACATATCACGCATATATTGCCAGGCCCTAAATGATCATAGCAAACAGTGCGACCACATCTTATACATCTAAACATTGCCGACTTTTCCCAGCATACCTCGCAAGCGCCTTTAGCTCCGTAGCTAGGCTTTTTTATCACTAGAACCTGCCCTTCTCTCATCCCAAGCCTTGAGCATTGATTGCGCAAAATCCATTATAACGCTCTCCGGAGATTTGGAGAGCATTATTGCTGATGCTACAAGCACTCCCTCAGCTCCTAACTCTATGGCTCTCGCAACATCTTCTCGAGATGATATACCGGCACCGGCTAGAACAGCTATATCTCGTGGTACTTGCTCGGTATTCCATAACATATGCTTAGAGACCTGTTTTATAGCTCTAACACCTTCAACAATAATCTCAGGCCTTGCTTTGGAAACAGCTATACCGCTTCCTATGAGCTCTGGCGGCTCCAGAGCTATGGCGTCCGGCATTGCGTGCCTTGCTATTATCTCTGCTAAACCTGTGCTGTCGGAACAAGCGATGACGCCTAGTCCCATGGATCTTGCGATCTCCGATATCCTTATAATACTTTTAAGATCCGTTTGGTTCTCACTATGATTCACAAGAACCCCCCTAACCCCCACATCTCTCAGGGCTTCTATGGGCGTATGACCAGTATATGCTCCATAGTATAGTGGCTCGGCATGCTGTGCATAAACATCTATGCCAACATTCTTGACTATTAAGGATGTCTCGAGAAGGGGCGGGGCTATCACGATGTTGAGACCCGTCTCTAGAGCGACTTTCTCAGCAGACTTAGCTATGCTTAGCCCAGACTGGCCATAGGATGTACGGTAGGTCTTAAAATTTATCACAAGAACAGGGATCCTCATTAAAGATCCTCTTCTAATCAGCCTCCTCTCTTTCAGGTGTTAGAAGCTCTGATGTTACTTTCGGCTTAGCGGCCTTTCTCTCACCCGTCTCAACAAACCTGCTGCTAAGCCTCTGGAGAACCTCTGGAAGTGTTGTATACTCCATCTCCTCCGGCCCGAGTCTGTGTGGCATCATGGGGCCGTGTCTCCTCATATAATCAGCAATAATTAGAGCCATTCTTCTGACCTCGTCAAACGCTACATCATCGAACAGATCCGCTGGGCCCACAAGCTTAGCGTTCTTAACATTAAAGCCTAGAGCAACAACCCTCGGCGGGCCATCGAATCTCGTTACCTTAGCGTGTCTCAGCCCTACTGGCATTAATGGGCCGTGGTGACTACCCCTCATCCAGCCAGCTACTAGGTGTGGGTGTGTGAAGGCCTCGAGTATCTCGCCCACTGCTGGGAAACCGCTCTGAGCCCTCACTATAGCTACAGGATCATCCTTACCAACATACCTACCCGCTATAAGGCTTAGCCTCTCAACACTGACTACAGCTGCTATCTCGTCATCTCCTTTCCTGTTGACCCTCCTCACTATAAACCTCCCAGGTGTTCCTATAATGGCCAGCAGATCGTAGATCTCTTCTGGGGCGTTGAGTGTTATCTCTCTCCCTTCAAAGGCATCATATACTGTGAACTTGAAGCCCTGGTGAAGCCTAGGGTCTATTACTAGACCAGCTGTATTGAAAGGATCCGCGAATATTCTGTACATTGGTAGATTGAAAGCCCCGGGCTCTGTCTTATCAGCCATAAAGATCACTATAGGCTCTGAAGGTCTCTCCTCAAACTCCATCTCAGCAACACCTGGACCGAGACCCCTCACATTACCGCTAAAAGCATCGCTCAAGAGATCCTGCCCAGCTGCATAGAGACCCAGCTCCTTAGCAACCCTCGCAGCCTCTTTAAAAGCATTCCATGCGAGTTCGTGAACAGCGTTGTTGTCAACACCTCTTCTATGTGTCATTATCAACTGCAGATCATCGCCAACATTTGTAACGTAGTAGTCTGTTATAATGCCCTTCGACTTACCCTCAGCAAGGATCCTTGAAGCTATTGCGAGAGTATCAGGATGAACTACGTGGTGACCAGCGAGCGAACCTATATCAGCCTTTATAACAGAAACTGTTGTCTTCTCCTTGCTCATAAAGACCACCACCCCTCACTACCCTAGGGGGGTAAAAAGCTTAATCATCATACCCTGAGCATGGGATACGCTAATCGGCATTAATCCCAATAGCCATTGTAATGAGAAGAATCACCATTAATGATTAATACCGCTTCTTCTCCCAACGCTATGAAGCGCTAACCAAGATAGCTGGAAAGATAACAGGATCATGTCCCAACCGATCCATAATCCTAATACCACATAGATCTATGACAAGTATAGCAACCTTATCCAGGTTTAATAAAAATTCATAATAGTTAGTATTTACAATCAATTATGGAGAGTTCATAAACGTAAATCCCAGAAATAGTTAGAAAGAGGAAAGAAAACAAGATAAAAGAACAGAAAAATAAGGCTCTCAGGAAGATCTAATTACTTTTCTACCAACCCAATACCTCTATGCAAAACATCTAGTCGACTCTACGATCAAAAAACATACCCGATTAAACCGGTTAAAAAGGAATGCTAGAAACCATGACAAGGATCGGAAAAACTTATACCATAAACATAGAGCCTAGATAATCTAGACTCTAATGAGGAAAGGAGGATCCTATAACTTTGTACCAAACAAGATCTTCTGCTCCCTAGCGAAGCCATCGATCTAGAGGTAGGCTAGCCTCTTTAACATAAGCTTTATTACCAATACCATTATTGCTTAAAAGACGTGAATTGATTATCTTATAAGGGAGGGGGTAGGGGGATGGAGGAGACCACAGTTATTTCTATCATGAGCCCTGCTCGTCCAGTAGCTGCTAAGGTTATTGGCAAACACGTCTATGGGAATCTCTATGGTTGCGACCCAAAGATCCTTGGGGATCCTTATGAACTTGAAAAGATCGTTGTAACCGCGGCAGAAATCGGTAATATGAATCTTCTTGATATAAAGATCTGGAAAATAGGTGAAGGTTTATCAATAGTAGCCATCATAGTGGAGAGTCATATATCTATACACACATGGCCAGAGTTCGGATTTGCCACCGTAGATGTATATTCTTGCGGATCCCACACAAGGCCCGAGCTCTCTTTCGACTATATAGCTAAAGCCCTCAAGGCCGAAAAGATCGTTATGGGGAAAGCAGACCGCACAATGTATGCTGAGGAATGAGGAGTTAGAAATAACTAGCGAAATGCTTAACAAGTCATGAGTATCTATGGGGTCCCCGTCGCTTCACCTCAATCACTGCTCAGTGGGAGAAGCCGGTCATCCCCCAATTGTTCTCTAGCACCAAGGTATTTAGCCATATTAATAGATCAAAACCAATAGGTTTAATAGACAGATCCTCCCTACCCAGAGTCTTTTCCACGAACTGCCACTCGAGTATTATTTTTAAAGGTTTTAGGTTATTATGGATATACTGATTAATCAGTAATGCCGAGGATAATTCAATATCATATAAGCAGAAGCGTTTTTAATGGTTTTAAGCTATGGGTAAGAATCTTGCAATAAACCTTCCTCAACATAGCATAACCCCTAGAGGCGAGAGACAAGCCTTCCAGCTCGGAGGAACGAGGTATAAAAGGATCCCGATGCTATTTGCTCTAGAGACTCTTGGTATTAGCCACACATTATATAAGACCATATATTAAATATACTAGTAGATGGTGCTAGTTTTTGACAGCAATGAGTGTTGAGAGTTTCAGGGCCATTTCTCCTTCGGAGTTCTTCTATAGGAATAGAGAGCTAGCCGGCTTCTCCAACCCCGCTAGAGCGCTCTATCAAAGCGTGAGAGAGCTTACTGAGAATGCTCTCGACGCTACAGATGCTCACGGAATACTCCCAGAGATCAATATAAGTATAGATAAGATCGATGGTCAGGATGAGGATATCTATTCAATAACAGTCCAGGATAACGGTATAGGGATCCCGCCCCACTATGTGCCACAGGCCTTTGGGATGGTACTCTTTAGCAGCAAGTATACATTGAGGCAAACAAGAGGCATGTTTGGTTTGGGTGCTAAGATGGTTGTTCTCTATGGACAAATAACTGTGGGAAAGCCTGTCGAAGTGATTACAAGTCCTATCAAGTCCACCCGAATCTATGGTTTCAGGCTAATGATAGATATAAAGAATAACGAGCCAGTGGTTCTTGAAAGATCCTCGTGGCGTAAAGAGAGCGATTGGCATGGCACTGTGGTGAAGGTCTCGATACTGGGGGATTGGCAGAGATCTAAGAGCAAGGTTATCGACTATATTAGGAGAACCCATATAATAGCACCATACGCTACTATCTATTTTAAAGACCCTGAGGGAAAGATCTATCTGTTTAGAAGGGTTACCGAGCTCATACCAAAACCCCCTAGAGAGACAAAACCCCACCCAATAGGTGTTGATCTAGAAATGTTGAAGATGATGCTAACCTCAACGAGGAGGAAGACCCTGCTTGAGTTCCTGGAAAACGACTTCCAGGGCGTTGGTAGAAAAACCGCAGAAAATGTCCTAGCAATCGCTGGGCTGAGAAGCGATAGAAATCCCAGGAGACTCTCGCAAGAAGAGATTGAGAGATTAGCAGAGTCTATCAAGAAATACGACGGCTTTAGAAGACCCTCTGCGGATCATCTATCACCAATAGGAGATGAGATCCTTAGGATAGGGCTTAGCAATATGTTTAAGCCGGAGTTTGTTGATGCCATCACTAGAAAGCCTACCAGCTATGCTGGGCATGCTGTGATAGTAGAGACCGGCATAGCGTATGGCGGCTCTGTGCCTATAGCGAATGACCCCACAGAGATCCTGCTACTCAGGTTCGCTAACAAGATACCCCTACTCTATGACGAAGGATCTGACGTCTCTTTCAAAATAGTATCAACAATGGATTGGAAGGACTATGAGGTAGAGTTCCCAGCACCAATAGCTGTGCTAGTGCATGTATGCAGCACTAAGATCCCATATAAAGGTGTTGGTAAAGAGAGCATAGCTGACGTACCAGAGATAGAGGCTGAGATAAGGAATGGTTTGAGAGAGGTGGCTAGGAGGCTTAGGAACTATCTATCAAGGAAGAAGAGGGAGGAAGAAGCCGCTAGAAGAGCCTATTCTATAATTAAATATATACCAGAGATCTCTAGGAGTCTCTCAACAATAGTGGGAGAGGATGGTGGTGAGAATATTATTGAGGAGAAGCTTTTATCCCTCGCCAGAGCAAAACTAGGAGTAGGTATAAAAAGTGTAAAGGACGTGGTAATAGGGGTTGAGTAAAAGTAGTCATGTCCCCAGACTAGGATATTGCAATAACATCCCATCTAGGGAGAGCCTTAGCAAGCATAGATATAGGTCTCAGGGTAATTCTAGAGAGGAGTATTACTACATTAACGGAGGGGATCGCTTTGTCGGCGCATATTTCCAAAGTTGATCTAGAAGCTAGGAAGAAGGCAGCAGAGGTGCTTAGATCAAAGTTCCTCGATATATATAAATCGATAATGGAGGGAGAGGAGCCGAAGATGAGCATACCAAAGAGAACCCTATCAAATACTATCTATGATGAGCAGAGAAAACTCCTTGTGCTAGGGGGCGAGAAACTGGTGAGAAGATTCCTAGATGCCCACGAGGCTAGGAGGTTTATGCAGACAATCCTCATGGCATCAATAATATACCAGGCTCTCATTAATAACGAGTACCCAACGATAAGGGATCTCTATTACAGAGGTAAGCATACGATTAGGTATAGGGATCATAGAGGGAGGGTTAACGAGGAGAATACATGGGATGAACAGGCTGAGAGCGACTCTGTATTGCGAGACATAGAGGTATACACAAATCTCTTGAGAGAGAACATGTTAATACTATCTAAGGAGAAAGGAAAAGTTGTTGGCGATATGAGGATAAAGAGCGGGGATGATATAATAGATCTTAGCAAGATGGGGCACGGAGCATATGCTATAGAACCAACACCAGACTTGATAGAGTTTAAAGATGTCAATGCAGAGTTCGTGCTAGTTGTAGAGAAAGACGCCGTTTTCCAACAGCTCCACAGAGCCCAGTTCTGGAAAAAATACAAAGCCATACTGATCACAAGTGCAGGACAGCCTGATAGAGCCACCAGGAGGTTTGTTAGAAGACTTAACGAGGAGCTAGGACTCCCTGTATATATAATAACCGATAGCGATCCATACGGGTTCTATATATACAGCGTATTCAAAATAGGATCCATAACACTCTCATACGAAAGCGAGGGGCTGGCAACCCCTAATGCACGATTCCTTGGGGTTGCGATGAGCGATATATTCGGCGACCCTTCTTCGGGCAAAAAGCCCTACCTATCTGAGAGCGAGAGGAGGAACTATATAATCAAGGCTAAGGATATGGATCTCAAGAGGGCTAAGGAGCTGAGGAACTATAAGTGGTTCCAGACTAAGAAATGGAAGAGAGAGCTAGATATATTTGATGAAAAGAAGGCTAAGCTCGAGATAGAGGCTCTCACAAGCAAGGGCCTTGGCTTTCTAATGGATAACTATATACCTAACAAAATATCTAGTGGGGATTGGATAGATTGAACCTAGATCTTGTGAGGATAATAGAGTCGATAGGCAACCCAGCACCATTAATAGATCAGACACTCCTACGACCAGATGCTGGTCCAAAGACCTATGAGAAATTTGTTAACGAGAGCGAGCAATACGGATTCAGAGCACTAGTGGTGCCTCCGAACAGGCTATCCCTAGTAGCACAGATAAGCAGAACACCTATCGCCACAGTTATAGCCTTCCCCCACGGGAATATAGGGCTTGAGCTAAAGCTGAGGGAGATAGAAGATGCAGCATCAAAAGGAGCTAGAGAGGTTGATGTCGTTGCTGATATAGGATTAATAGTTGAGGGTCTATGGAGCGAACTTGAGAGAGAGGTTACCGCAATAGTTGATAGAGCTAGAGAGCTAGGTCTTGGAAGCAAAATAATAATAGAGACCGGCTATCTATCAAGAGAGAAAATAGAGATCGCCAGCAAGCTTGTTGCAAAAGCAGGTGCCAACTATGTAAAAACATCCACAGGCTATGGTCCCAGGGGAGCTAGTGTGGAGGATGTTATCATTATGAAAAACGCTCTCAAGGGTAGCAGAACCGGTGTAAAAGCTGCTGGAGGTATAAGAACCATATGGGATCTCGCTCTGATGAGGATCGCGGGAGCAGATATTATAGGCAGCTCATCCGGTCTTGAGATAGTCAAGCAATACAGATCCCTGACCAGCCCAGGCTAACAACATGGAAAAGAGCATAGATCAATACTCCGACATAGAAGCCCAATACTCAAAGCATCACAGTAAGCCCTGTGCTGGGCAGAAAATTTCCTCTCATGCTCCCATAAGCTTTGAGGAACTCCATGGCTGAGAGATCTTGTCAAGAGATTTAAGCATAAATCCGGATCTCGTACCTTTATACTAGGATCTAAGGATCTTTGGTCTTTCTTCCATCCTTAAGAGCCTCGTAAACCTATATTGATCGGTTGATAATATTGTGCTTAGCCCCTAGAGAAGATTTCCCAGAGATCATTGATAGAGGTGTTATTTACCTTGATAGCGCGGCCAGCACACTCAAGCCGAGGCAGGTTATAGAGGCTATGGCTAGGTTTGCTATGTATAGCTATTCAAACGTTCATAGAGGCGTCTATGGTCTCAGTATAGAGGCTTCTAAAGCATATGAGGATTCCCATGAGGATGTGGCTAGGTTTATAGGGGGTAGGTGGGATGAGATCGTTTTTGTCAGGAACACTTCTGAGGCTATACAGCTAGCCGTCCTAACCCTGATGTTTAATGGATATATCCAGAAGGGGGATGAGATAATAGCTACCCAGGCTGATCACCTCAGCCTCATCCTACCCCTAGCCAGAATAGCTAGGTTTATTGGCGCGAAACTCAGAATCATACCCACCACAGCTGAGGGTTTACCGGCATGGGATCTACTCCCAAACATCATTAGTAAAAGGACAAGGATCGTTGCCTTCTCCCACAAATCCAACGTAACAGGCTATACCAGTGATGCGAAACAAATAGCAAGGATAGCCCATGAACATGGAGCTATCGTGATAGCCGATGGCGCCCAGTCAGTCCCCCACATGAAGATCGATGTAAAGAGCCTTGGGGCTGACTTCCTAGCGTTCAGCGGTCACAAAATGCTGGGGCCAACAGGTATAGGTGTGTTGTGGGGTAGGATTGATCTGCTTGAAAAGCTAGAACCCCCGCTAGGCGGTGGGGGTACTGTGAGAAGGGTGAGGCTTGTTGGTGAGGATCTCGATATCCTCTGGGAAGAGCCTCCATGGAGGTTTGAGACCGGAACACCGCCCATAATAGAGGCAATAGGTCTTTCAGAGGCTGTGAGGTATCTTGAAAGAATAGGTATGGATAGGATCCATGAGCATGAAAGAACTCTTACTAGGTTAACATTGAGGTCTCTGGAAGAGCTAGATGATCGGATAAAAATCATAGGCCCCATGGATCCCGACAAGAGGATCGGGATAGTGACCTTCACGCTAAAAGGCTCGAGTCCTGAGGCTATTGGTATGTGGCTCGATAAAAAGAGAATAGCTGTTAGAACAGGGCTCCACTGTGCACACGCACTCCACGATGGTCTGGGTTACAGTGATGGTAGTGTAAGGGCAAGCTTCTATCTATATAACTGTGAAAGCGATATAGAAGCTCTTATCAAAGCAATAAACGACTATATAAAGACCTCAGGCTAAACTCTCTGCCAGAATAAATGTTAATGCCCCAGCTATCGCGTGTGGTGAAAGAAATTTCCCCGATAAGGTATGGTCTTCATAGGCTGTGCAATGATAATGTCTAGATTGTAAGATTCGTAAAGATCGACGAAATTTAGACCCTTGGCTGGTTTGGAGAGTTATACTAGAATATCTTCTAAGGATCTTCTTACAATTTACATGGAGCGGAAAACCTTTCTGTTCCTAGTATAAATGGGGATAAGATGCTTGAACTCAGCAAACTAGGATCATTATTGCCTTAGTTATCCGGTTCGGCCATTTATATCTGAGATCACTAATGATAGGTGTTAACAGATCCTTTACATCCAGCGCTGCTGGTATCTCTCTCAACATCTTCTATAATATAAAGACCCCAACCGCTTGGGAACCATACTTTCCTCCCTATAGGGATCAGTCTTGTGCATTTGAATAGGGGTGAGTGTACTACGTAGCTCTCATACTCCCCTCCTTCACCAACTGGTGAGAACATATATTTCCTCGAGAGCTTTAGAAGCTGTTCCACGTCGTCTTTATCATCTATAACCCTACCCACCCATTCTTCCGTGAATCCCATAGCCATGGCAGCTACTATCATAAAGCTAACACCATACTCAAGCACCTCTAACTTCAAAATCCTTTCCTGATCCATGCCCCAGAGGGGTGACACATGCTCCACCCCGAGATCCCTAGCCATGGAATCGAATCTCCTCTTCTGATACATGCTCGCTATCCCTCCAGTAACAATCATGCTCGCATCCGTCTGTTCCACGGCTTTTTCCAGCTCTCTCAACACCTCGTTTTCCTCATCGGACCCTCTGATCTCGACGAGCCTGGTTGGTATACCCATTATGTGACCGTGGATAAGTGCCCACTTGACATTCACTGTATGGAGCAGGTAGGAATCACTCTTGGGCGTCACTATAATTAGTAAGAGCGCTGGTTCTGCTTTAAACTCTCTCATAGCTATCAGGGTTGCTGTATGGCTATCCTTACCCCCTGTATATAGTGAGACAAACCTTGCCATAAGATCTTCTCCATAGCACTGCTAAAACCAATATATATTAGCAAAGAATAGCGAGGCTAGTTGTTTAACCTACTGCTTCTTCCTAGGAACTGAAGATGGGGGAACAACTGTTGGGACAGGAAGCCCTGCTGCCTTTCTATTCCTGATCCAGAACTCCCTTCTATTCCTAACCCTGGGTACGAGGTTCCTCTTAGGCTTAGGAGGTATCTTGGGCGTTGCATTCCTCACCTTCCCAGCTTTGGTCATCGACCCGTGCGTGGGCATCGACCAACTCCTAGAATGCATATATGCAAAAAGGCTAATATTCTTCCATGTTATAGAGAGCTTTGTGGTCGTTTAAGCGATCATATAGCCATTACTATGGTGATTTACTGCTATTTTCAATGAAGAAAAAAGATCCCATAGTTGGATACTTAAATTACTTCTAGCGCAATATTAGAGTGGGGTATAGTATGGCCATAGATCCTGTTTGTGGCATGGAAGTAGATCCAGCTAAGGCTGTCCATAAAACAGTGTATAAGGGTAAGATCTATTACTTCTGTTCAGGCATGTGTAAGAAGGAATTCGAACGGGATCCTGAGTATTATCTGAAACACGGTCCTAAAGGAATGCCAAGTGGGGAGCATCACCACACGTGAACGAGGGGCTGACTAATTGAGGGAAGAAGTATACAGGATCATTGGCATGCATTGTGCAACATGTGCTATAACTATCCAGAAGAGTCTCTCAAAGCTCGGTATAGAGGCTCTTGTAAGCCTTGCATCTGAAGAGGCTAGGATCAGGTACGACCCGTCGAAGGTGAAGCCTAGAGATATTGTAAACGCTATCAGAAAAGCTGGCTATGATGTATATAAAGAGGAAGCCATTGCTATAGTTAAGAATCTCAATAGCTATGATGATGAGAAGATCATTGTTGAGAGGCTTAGGAACCTCGAAGGGGTTATAGAGGTTCACGCTAGCCATATTGACAAGAGTGTTAGGATTCTCTATAACCCTCTCGTCATCAAGCAACAATCACTAGCAGAAGCACTCGGATCTCTGGGATATAATGTTGAGAGTTTTAAGGCTGAGGCTGAGGTTGAGGATATAGGTTCTAAAGTAGCTACTGAGGATCTTAAGAAGCTCAGGCTCTATACACTCATATCGCTTCCAGCATCGATCTTACTAGCTATATATTATATGCTCGGCTACATGGGCTACCCAGTACCGCTATGGGGATCCCCTTTACTAAGAGATCTCTTGGTTGGA
>DATMAU010000027.1:0-7035 GCA_035559775.1 Sulfolobales archaeon | reverse complement strand
GCCAGGAAGGATGTCCTGCTCCCTATCCAATATGGTCTCCATCCATTACTATACTATCAGAGAAAATATTGTGGAAAACCGCGGCCCCGGCGGCCTACCTGGCCCGCATACTGGGCCGGGCTATACTACCGCGGCGCCCATCTCTATTAGAGCACTAGCGCTTATAAGCTTTCGCATAAGGTTTCGACCGGATCTGACCAGTGTGGGTTCCAATCTATCTATGTTTTAAAGTTAGCCTTAGATTGTTTGGTAATAAGGGTGTTAGCTCGGTTTAGCCAATGATCTCGAGGATCTTTGTTACATCGATCTCGAACAAGGCTACTGGGAAGCCTATCTCCAAGGAGTCGAGGATCTCTATTCTTATTTCTCCCACATATCCTAGCGGGTTATTGTTAACCACCACACGTGCTGCTCTCCCATCTATAAACACGCTATTTCTAGCCTGCACCGTTTTGGGCTCGAACCCCAGTGATCTTAGTAGTGAGAAGAGCGGTGCCTGTATATCTTCGAAGCTCACCTCGTAGTCGAGAATCGCTGCTGCCAAGGATAGTCTTGTTCTCCACCCAGTATATATGGAAGGATCTTTTACCACGATCTCTCCGATCTCGAAGATTTTGATAGGCTTGGGCGAGTGTTGCGAGCGTCTGAGAGTCTCGAGGAGGCTTGGGACTATCGAAGGTCTCGCCGCGTCCATCTCGCTTGATACCGGGTTCTTTATTCTGAGAAAATCGTTATAGCCTAGGTCTGTGAGTATTTTGCTTGAGACGAGCACGTGTCTATAGATCTCTGTGAAGCCGAGACCGATCATTATATCCCTGGCTATTCTTCTAACAACACTCTCCCTACTAGGTTTCCCAGGCAGTATTGTTGCTAGTGGTTCTGGTTCTAGGGAGTTGAGATCCATGGCCATGGCGATCTCCTCCACAAGATCCACAGGATCAATTATATCTATCCTATATGGTGGTATAGTTGCCTCAATAACCCTATCCATAACCCTCGCATCTATCCTCATCGTGAGAAGCTTTCTAGCCATCTCGCCAGGATCTATACCCCCTATACCAAGGATCCTCGATGCCCAGTCTGCATCTATCTCCATAACCCTCGCATCGCCCTTAGGGGTTTCTATAACACCCCATGGGGCTTTGACTAGCACTCTCTCTATCCCCCTAGATCTGGAGCCCTCTGCAAGTGTTGTTGATAGGATCTCGAGGGTCTTTATAACAGCATCTAGATCTATTCCCGTGACGTCTATCAAAAGATCCTCTGTTTGCTGGGTAATCCGGGTAATGTTAGAGTTTATAATAGGCGGCATGCTTATGATCGTTTCCCCACACACGATCCCCGGGACCTTCCCACCCCTTAGGGATATAGATCCATAGAGCCTTCCCTGCTCTGTAGAGCTGAGGGTCTCTGCGACACTCATGGATCTCGAGTATCCGAGGGGTATGAGTTTCTCGTTCGGCTCAAGTTCTCTATATATACACTCTTTCGAAGGAACCTTGGATAGATCGTGGATCCCTATGGCGACTTTCCTCCTCATCCTACCGATCGTTGTGTGTAGCTTCTCCTGGAATTGTATGAGCTCCTCGATATAGTTCTCAGAGCTCTCAATACCCCTCACAATAGCCATTGCTATATATGGCCTTGATGGCACGTCGAGAACCTCTAGCTTGTAGCCACTATCCCTATAACTATACCGGGGCATCCCGACCTCGATCCCGAGCAGTCCTTTTAGAGCCCTGGCAATACCCTCCGAGATCATCATGTCAAGGCGATCGCTGTTCATCTCGATCGAGATGTAGTTATCGCTAACCTCCTCAACCTCTGCCTTAAGCCTCATGAGAAGTCTCTCAAGCTCCTTTAGAGAGACCTCCTTCCCTATGGTTTTTACAACTCTGTTAATGGATAGCCTTATAACTGGCAACCCTATGCCACCTCAGTTTATCGATCTCTGGGGTATAGAGTTCCCTTATATCGTTTATAGCTAGATAGGCCATTGCAAGCCTATCAACCCCCATGCCCCACGCTGCAACGTTGTGCTTGACACCAGCCATTCTGAGAACCTCTGGTCTGAATAGTCCTGAGCCGAAGATCTCGACATAGCCTAGATCGCCTATCCTCACATACCCCTCAACACTGGGTTCTGTGAATGGGAAGTAGCCGGGTTTGAAGATAACCTCTCTGAAGCCAAGGGCTTTTGTGATCTGTGTTAGTATTCCTAAGAGCTTTCTCAGGCTCATATCATGCTCCATAGCGATCCCGTCGAGCTGGTGGAACTCTGGCAGGTGTTTCGCATCGATCCTGTCGAACCTAAATACTCTGCCTATTATGAAGGCCCTCACAGGGGGTTCTCTGTGGTAGTGTAGATACTTTATGGTTGCAGCCGTTGTCTGGCTCCTCATGACTAGCCTAGAGGCTATGGATCTATTGTACTCATAGCCCCATCCTCTTGAATGTTCTCTAGAGACTCTCTCTAAAAGATCCCCATAGATCCTGAGATCAGCCTCTCCTCCTTCTACAACAAGTGTGTCGTGGATCTCTCTTGCAGGGTGATCCTGTGCTTGGAAGAGCACATCGAAATTCCAGAGCTCTGGGACTACGAGATCATCGCTGATCTCGTCGAAGCCTAGGGATAACATGATCTCTCTTAACATCTCGAGGAAATCGACGTAGAAGTGCCTATAGGCTGGATGGATCCTTGCGGGCTCTGCCTCTACATTATAGGGCTTGATATAGATACCCCTGGGCCTCTGGATCACTATATCCCTTGTTAGCTTTGATATAACAACAAGATCTCCTAGATCCTCTAGGACTTTCAACCCGTTCTCTAAGATCTCGATGGTAACCTCGGTAGCCTCTTCCTTAACAAGCATTTTTCTCCTAACCAGCTCAGCCAGCTCCTCAGGCGATAATCCTAGCTCTTCAGCAGTAGCACCTTTCATGGCTTTTTCAAGGGCTTTTCTATATCTCTCCATAGAATAACCCCCTATGGATATGATTCTCCCACCCTCGATCCTTGCCCATCCTCTCCTCCTAGCCCATGCTATAGCGATCGAGGCTCTTTCTTTTCCAAGCAGATCCTCTATCTCCTTGATAGATGCTACCCCGCCCATTCTCTTTAGAAGTTCGAGTAGCTCCTCTTCTGGGAATGAGTTCAGGCTCTTAAGCCCCTCCTCGGTTGTTCTATAGATCTGCCTCACACTCCTCTCGATCTTCACGAGATTCTTTAGGGCTAGGGATTCTGCTATAGATGCTATGGTGCTCCTAGGAATCCCGCTTGCTCTTTCAACATCGTCTATAGAGCCTCTTCTAATCTTAGCTATGGCTCTTAGAACATCGATCTCACTCTTGCTCAGGATCCTCTCTGCTTCTGAAAATTGGTGCCACCTCCAACGGTTTCCGAGATATATAGAATATTCACCTTATATTTTATCTAAATAGGGGCTATGCTTGGGCTTCACAAGGGGTAAGAGGATCCTCAGGGATCTCGTGATCCAGAGGATCCATATTCTCAGGGATCTCTCCCACGAGGCTATAAGGAGAGGCGATGTAGAGCTCGCCCTCGTAGCTAGCAACATGATCTTTAGACTCTCTATGAGGAATTCGGTGAGGCTTCCAAAGGAGATTAAGAGAGGGTTTTGTAAGAGATGCAAAGCCCCTCTTATACCGGGGTTAACAGCTATGGTTAGGCTTAGAAGGAAAGGATCTAGGAAGCTTAGGATCGTTACATGCCTCTTATGCTGGAACATACATAGACTTGAACTTAAACAGGGTTAGCATGGTTACTAGAAAATCATAACTGTAGATCTGTGGCAATCATCAGATCCGTCTCCTCTACCTCTCTAGGATGGAGGGTTATTGCCTATTACAGGTTGTAGAGATGCTTGGTTAAGAAATACGGGTTCAGGTCATAGCGTCGAGTTGGGATTAGTTAGCGTTTAGTCAGCATTGTTTCCCCACCTGAGGTCTGTTCTCAATATCTTCCCGTTTTAATCATGCTTTTATCAGCTTGTATTGAATAGAAGATGGTGGGTGGTTTGGCGAGTATAACTTGGTATGGACACTCTGCATTCCTGGTAGAGACGGCTGGGAAGAGGATCTTGATAGACCCATGGATCACTAACCCCCTCTCCCCCACAACCCCTGACAAGATCCCTGAGCCTGACTATATAGTAGTGACTCACGATCACGGAGACCATGTTGGAGACACGGTCAGTATACTTAAGAGGAGTAAGAAGGCAAAGGTCGTTGCTATATATGAGTTAGCAGAATACCTAGCCTCAGAAGCCGGGGCTAGGGATAGGGCTATCGGTGCAAACATAGGGGGCCCTATATCTCTGGAAGGTGTCACAGTATATCTCACACCAGCTATGCACAGCTCCTCTAAAGGATCACCGACAGGTGTTGTGATAGAGAGCAGTGAAACCACGATCTATCACGCAGGTGATACAGGTGTTTTCAGCGATATGTCGCTCATAAAAGAGCTCTACAGCCCCAAGGTAGCCATGCTCCCCATAGGTGGGCATTTCACGATGGGTATTAGAGAGGCCGTTAAGGCTATAGAGCTTCTCAGACCAGCTGTGGTGATACCTATGCATTACAACACATTCCCACTAATAAGGGCTAATCCTAAGGAGCTTCTAGACCTCATTGCGAGTAGAGGGCTGCAGGTGGGTGTTAGGATCTTGAAGCCGGGTGAGAGCACAACTATATAGAGCAACCCCGCTAGAGGTGGTTTTCGTGGGAGAGATCACTATAGATGAGTTCTCCAAAATAGATCTCAGAGTAGGTGTTGTGAGAAGCGCGTCTAGGATAGAGGGTACAGGACTCCTAAGACTAGTAGTAGATCTAGGCGAGCTTGGTGAGAGACAAATAGTGGCTGGGATAGGAAAGTGGTACGAGCCTGAGAAGCTTGTCGGGTCAAGAGTTATCGTTGTAGCTAACCTAAAGCCAAAGACTATAAGAGGATATGTGAGTGAGGGTATGATCCTTGCAGCTGGGTGCGGGAAGGACGAGAAACCCTATGTACTTACCGTCGATGGCCAGCCAGACCCTGGCTCTAAGGTGTGTTAAGAGCAATTTGCACTAATTATATGTATTATATGTTAGGCATTGTGTACAGACATTGATCTGTTTTTCAAAGATCTTTTCGATCGGTTGCATGTGTGTTTTATTCTACCTAGCGCATTTTATTCTGGGACATGGATGCCTGAGGTTGTGATTAACATACCTGATAACATATATAGGGAGCTTCTTGCTAAGGCTGCTAAGGCTGGTTACAAGGATCCTGGGGAGTATTTGTTACACTTGATATTATCCTCCATATCTGCTCCACAGGCACTGGATATTGGTAAATATGTCGAGGATCTTGTAGCAAAACACGTCTCAAGGGCTGAGAGAAAGCTTTCAGACGTGATCAACGCATACACCTCTAAAATAGAGGAGGTAGCATCGAGAGTAGCGTCTCTAGTTGAGGAGATGGAGGATATAAAATCCAGGATAGAAGATCTCGAGGGAAGGGCTCAAGAGGCTAGGGAGGAGAGGAGCCAGGCGCTTCAGAAGAGGCGGGAGCAGAGGAAGGCTACAGCTATAGAGATACTGAAGCAACAGAAGGTCTTCTACGAATCATCTATAGTGGGTAAGATTAAGGATAGGGATAAGTTCTTCCAGAGGCTTGAGAGTGAGGGGGCAGTGATCATTACAACTGATAGGGAGAGAATAGCTGTTGACAGTGACTTTTGGAACGAGTTTAGCGAGAAAATCACAAGGATAAGGAGCGATACGGAAGAGGCTATAAGATCTGTGTTGAGGGATAGGAGGGAGCTGGAGCTGTTTGAAAAGTTAAAAGACTCGGCTCTAGTAGTGTTTGACGCCACTGAGAAGAAGTGGAAGATCCTTACTAGCTAGATAAAATACCACCACGGTTTATTCGTCCATGTTCTTCGGTGCTCTATGTTCTCTCTACCTAGGGCTCTCGCCCCATCTGTATGGATGGTAGATTGTTCTCCAGAAGGCTCTGAAGACAAACCCTATTCCTAGGGATTGTTGGAAGAGAAACTACTCCTTACAAGACCCTCTACACGGTCGGTGAGTGTTTCTGCAAAAGAGGCGAAGCCCCCTATATCTTCTAGGAAGGGTATATTGATAGACGATATTGGGCTGATCAGTCTCAGAACCTCGCTTGTCGATGGCCACCACTTTCTATGAATGCTGCCTTCGATCCCTAGTACGATGTTAAGAGCCTTTCTATATACCGAGCCATTGTATATGAATAACTTTCCAGGGGATACTGCGAGCACGAGATCCACAGCCCCGGGGTCTGTTACGGGTGATGCAGCGTCGTTGAAGCTCTCTAATACGAGGGCTTGGTGTTTTTCAGACAAATATCTATAGCAGAGCTCTGCGGTCGCATATCCTGTTAGTATTAGATTCTCCAGAGCTTCAGGATCTATGGGGATGGGTTTTGGATAGACCTTTTCCGCTATCGATAATACGAGATCCTTGATAGATTTTGGTGTTCTCTCAACCCTTTTTTCAACTATATAGTGGTGGGTATGTATATTTTTACCTTCACAGATGCTTACCCGGATCATTGCTGCGGAGAGCAGTATCGATGATAGGGCTTCGTGATAGCTTCTCAGATTCTTTAAATACGGCTCTGGATCCTGTGGTGCTACAGCTATGTCGAGGGGGTTTATAGCCTCCAAAGGATCCTCGGAGCCTGATACCCTCTTAAGCTCAACAGCATCCTCCCCAACGAGGATCCTGTGCTCATAGCTATTCCTCACAGAGAGCCTCTGGTACCATATATTATGCCCTGCAACCGGCTTAGCAACACCAACTCTATATCCTCTGGAAACGAGCTCTCCCACAAGAGCCTTTGCGATCGTTGTTTTCCCCGACTCGTGGGGCACCAACCCCACTATCATTACCCTCAGGAGCAGTCCCCTAGATAGATATCCCTAGAAGGTTCTATTTAGAGTTCGTCTCTTCTGATCCTTATTATTAGGAGCCTTTAGTAGGTGTGGCGGGCCC
>DATMAU010000026.1:0-4999 GCA_035559775.1 Sulfolobales archaeon | reverse complement strand
CAGCACCGAGGGCAATACCTTTCAAGGCTTATAGATACCCAGGTGTTGGTGGGAAAGTAGCCTCCAGGCATGCCCCAATACACATGAAAATTTCCAAGGCCTATTAATCCTCCCTATGCATATCAAAAAGAAAACAGCCCTCGCCCCTTGTATCTATCTGTGCCCTTTGATAATTTTTACCTTTTTACATTTAGTAGGACTTCTACACAGTGATAGTGATACGGAGATCTCTATGGGATCAGGATTAGTATAGCCGGGCTGGCGAACCACATAGCCTCAGAGATCTTCTCCAGAAGTGCTAGCGGGAAAACAACCCATATGGCTTGTGGTGTGCACAGCTTTTAAGCTGTAATAGGTCAGCCAGGGGTTCACTCGTCACCAATCGGCTCTCGGCAAACTCTTCATCCTCAATTTATAATATCCCTCGAAAAATATATCAAGGACACGGTATTGAGCCTCCAGAGACTCGTTATAGGAAGCCTCCTCATATTCTTAGGATTGATCCTGTTGTTCATAGCTATAGCCATAGCTACTCCAGGATCTATATCCAAGGGTTTCGGGATAATAATCATAGGACCAATACCGCTCGTGCTTAGCGATGGCGCTAGTGTTATCCTGATCATCTCTGCCTTGTTAGTTGCAATACTCATCATAACCCTCTTACTATTGCTGAGAGGATACACTACAGCTAAGCAGTAGCCAGGCTTCTCCTACCAGGATCTATCGCTTGCTAAAAGCTACTCTATAGGCTAAGATGCGGGTGCTCCTATCATATATAGGGTCTCTAGTTCGAGCTTTAAAATATCATCCTGGCTTATAGCTGTGTCTCTAGTCTCAGAAACTCTTCTATCATGGATAGCCTTTCTCTTCCTCACACGATTCTTAAAATACCCCACACCAATTCTCTTTAACCTGTACATTTGCCATCCCAGCTAGATCTGATTCCTATAAGCAATATAAAGGCTTGCACTTATTCACTTCGACAACTGTCTAAGGCGTTCTGGATGCATTCATATACACTCTCTATCTTTGAAAACCTCTCTAGAAGCTGTTTCACTACCTCAATACATCTAAGCCTGTTGATCGCCATGTATCTTATTATAGAGATAAGATATGCCCTACCCTCTGACGTTAAAGCCCCCCTCTTATCCAGATAATCCTGCGTCTCAACAATGATCGATAGATCCCTGAGTAGCTTCTCATACAGAGCGCAGAGATCCTCTTCCCCTCGATCTCGATAGAACCCTGCCACCCAGCTAGTTAAACCTTTAAAGCCTGATAAAGAATTATTATTGAAGCCGGGTCGTCTAGCGGCCAAGGATGCGGGGCTCTGGCCCTCCGCGCCGCCCCCTGATGAGAAGAGGGTCTTCTGACCATGTGATGTATGCTGGAACTCCTGATCCTATGAAATTAGCTATCTATAACCGATCCTCTCGAGTACGCTCGATATAGCCCTCAAAGATCTCTCAGCATATAGGCATGATGGATCCTTATCACCACACCCCTTCGATAGATGCTCCCTCAACATTCTCAGCTCTTCGAGAAGTGATTCCAAATACCACTTATTACCAACATACCCCTCCCCCACGAGTTTCGGGCTACCCTCGGCAAAACCTTCTGGGTAATACATATCCCTAACTAGGTAGTAACCGCTCACTATCATGAGTGATCCTAACCTAGTAGCCCCAGGATGGATCCCTCTGCCTAGTAGTGAGAGTGTTTCATGATCCCTTACATAGGGGATCATGATTCTCAGACCTTCACCAAAGATTCCCAGCAGCTGTGGGAGGATCTCTTCCAAAGCGTTATAGAAACCCTCGGAAAATTCTGTGTCGTTAAACTCAACCCACGGACTATAGCTCTCTCTACCAGTGAATACTACAAAACCTATCTCTTGATCCCTGATCCTGGCTATAACCCTATAAGCACCCCTGATCCTCCAACCCTTACACTCAACAATCATTACCCCGGGGATTCTCCCAAGCTCCCGACATACTTCTACCTGACCCACACATAACCCCAGCAATATATATAGTCACAGGATTTAACATGACAGACCCACATAGCTCTTGATCCGCTAATGATCCCGGACAGAGAACGATCTAGCCCTTGTCTAACGGTTAGAGGAATACTAGCCTATCTATGAGCATCAATATGAATATGATCGATAGGTAGGGGCTGAGGATCTTGAACGTCTTGTAAGCCTCTATCCTATCGATTCTCTCCAGATGCCTTCTCATAACCATGAGGAGCCTTAATGATAATGCAACACCTATTATTAACGTTAGCCATGATCTGTTGCCTGTGAGCACAAAATAGGCTATAATGAGGATCATCATGAGGATCACGTGGATTATAGAGCCCATAACACCGGCCCTAACACCCTTGACTATGGGTAGCATGGGTACACCGGCCTTCTTATAATCATCGTAGTTATAGATAACTATATACCATATATGGGCATTGCTCCATAGCGCGACAAGTGTTAGGAGTATAAGGGCTTCTAGCGATGGATATCCCGTGTATGCCACATATCCCCCAAAGGCTGGCATGCCCCCTGCAAAGCCCCCATAGATCACGCTTGTCCAGCTCTTCCTCTTGGTTAGCACTGTATATATACCTATATCTATTAAGAATCCGAGGACACCTGCTATGAAGACCCATATGTTCACCATATAGCTGATCACAAGACCCGGGATTAGGAAAGCTATTGAGAGGATCGTAGCATCCCTCTTCGAGATCATACCCCTTGGTATCACTCTACGCTTAGTCCTAGTCATAATGCTATCTATATCAGAGTCAAGAGCCATGTTAATACCAGTGGTTCCGAAGATTGTTAGTGCTAGTGCAGCTAACAACTTAATTAGAGTAAGCAGGTCTATCGAGGCCCCAGAGGCTATTAGATAGCCAAACAATCCTGTGAATATTAATAACATGCTCTGCTTTATCTTGAAAAGATCTGTTACAACGATCGCGGCATTGCGGCTTTTAGAAATAAGTTCTCCACTAACTCTCACAGAGCATCACAAGAATAATAGCTGTTCGAGGCTATATAAGTGGAGGTTCTAACGTGGTTGGGAGGTCTGGGTTTGAGAGCACCACGGATCTATCATCGATATAGATCTTTATAGCTTTTATCAGCACCCCTGCCTCTAAGGCTCTCCTGAGAAGCCCTGGTAATACTGGGTCGATGCTGCTAGGCCCGAAGATCTCTGCGTCTGGATGAGCTGCTATGAATACTAGGTATCTCTCATAACCACTACTATTTATAAGGGCTTCAACATGCCTCCTACCTCTGAGACTTATAGTATCAGGGTATCTAGCGCTCCTATCGCTTGGGTGATAATACACAGCACTCTTAAGCTCTACCAGGGCTTCTCTACCGCTGTGAAGCGATCTTAGTAAGAAGTCTATCTTAAGACCCCCCAGATCTAGATCTCTCCTTATAACTCTATAGCCGGATAGCCATGGTATGTAGTCCCTCTCAACGCTGAGTATAAAAACCCTCTCTTGCAGTTTCGTGTCTATCAAAGTCCACCTATCCCCATCAACCCTTGTTCCAACAATCCTTAGAGGGGTTCTCGGCGAATCGATCTTGATGCAGAGGATCTCAGCCCCCGGGAATAATAGGTCGGGAAGCCTTCCAGTATTGTTTATATGAACCCTCGTATCCTTACCATCGCACCTAGCGATCCCAACAAACCTATTCTCTCTCTTAATAAACACACACTCCGTCGCATCAGCTATGCTCAGGATCCTCATGTGCATCCCTATTAATAAACCGTTTACTCTTAGATTTTCTTCACGCCCTTGTTTATTCTATCTTATCCTTATCCAGGATCTTTCTACCAATCTATAGGATCATTGATAACCATCGACCCAATGAAACAGAGACTTCTCTTATAATCCCAACTCAACTTATAATCCCAACTCAAAAGGTATAAAGAATGCTCCCAACATCCAGAGCTCTTGGGAAGATCGTATTGCCGCAAAACATGCCAAGAAGTAGCTAGAGAAACGCTCTCTCCATAATAGGATCTAGTAGGGAGGCTATCAGATCTGGGATCTATGTTCTCAAGATCTTCACTCTGCCACCTGTAATATCAACCCTTATTCTGGTAACACTCTTAACAGCTGGTAACGCTACATTGAATACCGGGATGCCCCCAATTTCTGATTGGTGGACTATAGATGCATGTGCATGCCCATGGATCACTATGTCGGGTTTTGCTCCGAGTATTACGTTCTCATACCCCCTGTGGCAGAGGTATGGGTAGGTGTTCTCGGGCTCTCCTTTGAGTGTTTTTGTTGTTGGTGCGTAGTGCATTAGGAGTACGAGGATCTCGCAGTCCGTCCTAAGCCTCAAAAGAGCCTCCATAGTGTTCTTAACCCTCTTTTCAAAGATCTCTGCTAGCTGGGGTAGGTTTCTCCTCTGCCAGCTTGTCAGCCTCTCTAGAGATCCTCTGGTTCCGTATACGCATAGCTTTACACCATTAATACTATCCACCCAAGCCTCGTCATCAAGCCAAACTATATCTCTATACATACTCCTAAGCACCTGGATCTTCTCCATATATTCTTCATTACCAAACACAGAGATCATAGGGACTCCTGGGAATCTTGATGATAGGAAATCCCTCAAAGGCTTCATAGAGCCTACATCACCCTTATCTATCATATCGCCCCCCATGAGGATGATGTTTGGCTTATAGTTGAGCATAGACTTAACAGACGATATAAGCAGTGGGAGGAATCTTGGTGAGTGAACATCACTCACAGCCATAATCTCTATAGCTGTCAACAGGGCCCCGAGTCTATCTAGTTATAGAACAAGATATTTGAAGAGCTCGGGCCTCATAGGGCTGTTTTCTTTTTGATATGCATAGGGAGGATTAATAGGCCTTGGAAATTTTCATGTGTATTGGGGCATGCCTGGAGGCTACTTTCCCACCAACACCTGGGTATCTATAAGCCTTGAAAGGTATTGCCCTCGGTGCTG
>DATMAU010000025.1:0-69883 GCA_035559775.1 Sulfolobales archaeon | reverse complement strand
GCCACTCGGGTTTTTATCTCTACCCTCATCGTGGGTTGGCATTTCCGTAAAAATATAGAGCTTATATAATATCCCCACAGAACTACGATTCAATATCAACTCTTATCTTATAAACCCTCATGAAATCAGAAACAGCTGGCTGCGGCTTGAGAAAATGTTGACTAGGAGCAGGAAGCTTGGATCGTTATCCGTGTAATGTTCTCAGCAAAGCTGTTTGTGGGTAGTTTATGCTCTTCTCCTAAGCCTAGGATCTACCACTGGTTCTAGCGCTAATGCTATCAGCACAAACGTTACTGCTGATAGTACTATTAATAGACCTGGCGGTAATATCCACCACCATGCGATAGAGACTGCGCCCTTGTCAAGTACTCTCGATAATATCTGTCCCCATGTTGGGATGCTCGGATCTCCTAGCCCCAGTAGGCTTAGCCCTGCCTCTGTTAATATAGCGGTTGGGACGAAGAATATCATCTGTGCAACTGTATATGGCATTACCTGGGGGATTATGTGTTTAAATATTATTCTCGTGTTTGATGCTCCAAGCGCCCTGGCTGCCTCTACGTATTGCTCCGCCTTTATAGATAAAACCATGGATCTTATTATGATCGCTAGTCCAGCCCATCCAAACACTATGAGGGTTATGATTATGATCTGGAGCCTCAGATAGGTTGGGGTTATGAATGTGAAGAGTATTAGCAATGGCAGGAGAGGTATGTTGCCAAGAACATCGGCTGTTCTCTGAACAACCTCGTCAAGGATCCCTCCATAGTATCCGGAGAACACGCCTAGGATCATACCTATTATCGAGACCACAGCTGACGTTATAAACCCTATTGCGAGGGCCACGGGGAAGCCGAAGAGGAGGGCTTGAGCCAGATCTCTTCCATCGAAATCCGTACCCATAATACCATATGCCCTTCCAACCACAGCTAGGGATACCATGTCAACAGAATCCTGGGGGCTTGTCAGCTGGATCTCAACGGTAAATCTATATATACCATTAAGGGGTTCTAGAGACGATATGTTACCCGGAGAGGCTGGAGCACCGAACATAGCCCTCTCAACACCAAATTGAGCCAGATCCGCGGGGTTTATCGATAACCCGTATCTCGTTGAGAAGAAGCTCGATAACTGGCTGGCCATATAAGTGTTACCATAGGCGTTAACATCCTTAGGAACAGGTGTGTAGATCTTCTGGCCTGCCAGCTCTTGCGGGATCCTTATTATTTCGAAATAGAGCTGATCGATCTTTCCATCAGGCCTCTCTAAGGAGACGCTCATAACAACTGGGATGCCTGGGTTCCTCACCTGAACACCATAGATCGCTATCCTTACGTTCTGGGGATAAGTAGGGCTCTCATAGCTATACGTGAAAGTGTATGTTAGAACCCTGACTTGATAACCCCCATAGTTTATCACTCTATCGCTTGAAGGCTGTTCGAGCTTCATAACCGTGTGAGGCAGGAGAGACCTGTCGAATAGAACCCTATACCAGTCGGGAGGCACCATCTTGGGGTAATCTTTCCAGTAATCAGTATTGCTCCACACCCTTGTGCCATAATCTAGGGGCATTGTTAGCAGCGTGTATATGGATGCTAGTACCATTAACCCTAGCACGATTATCCCTACTCTTCCTGTCCATGTCCTCCACACTAGCAGGAAAACCTCGCCCAGTCTGGTTGACTGGAGCGACATCAATACCTCACCCTAGGGTCGAGGAATATGTATAGGATCTCGAGGATCATTCTAGCGATCACATAGATCATTGCAGTTATATATGTGAGCCCAAGTATTATTGTTAGCTCTTGGGCCCCGATAGCATCGTAGAAAAGCCTCCCAAGCCCTGGCCAGTTAAATATCGTCTCCGTAAGTATAGCCCCTCCAAGAGAGCCCGCTAGACCCAATATAGCGTTGGTTGCTATTGGCGGGGCTGCTGCTCTCATTATATAGCCCCTCATGATAACCCTATCGGGGAGACCCTTCGCCTTTGCAACATATACAAAGTCCTCTTCAACAACCCTTATCACTATAGCCCTTGTTATATATATCCAAACACCAGATGTTGCTATTACAAACGTTATTATCGGTAATGCAGCATGGCTAGCCATGTCGAGGAACCTCCCAACAGGATCTGCTGGCGGATTAGGCGATAAGAGACCAGTTGGCGGTGGGAATATTGGTATTCTGTAGACAAACACATATATTAGGAGCAATCCGAGCCACCACGCTGGGAGTGCATAGGATACTGCTGAGTAGAGGCTGAAGAACCTATCTAGAAACCCTCCCCTTCTAAAGGCAAGAGCTGTGCCAAGCACTAGTCCGAGGATTATGTTTATCACTGTTGCTGTTGTTAGGAACAGGATTGTTGGTGGTATCCTTTCAAGTATTATATCCCTAACATTATTGGATCCTGTGAAAGAGGTTATAGTCCCAGTTCTACCTAGATCGAGCTTGAGTATTGTTAGGGCTAGAGGGATGATCCTCTCATACCAGGGCCTGTCGAGCCCATAGGCTCTCACAAGTTCCTCTCTATACTTTGCAATCAGCGCGTCTATCTCACTCTGGTTGAGAGTGCCCCCAGCAGCTCTCTGCCTTAAAGCCTGGCTATAGGCTCTCACATCTTCATTTACTATCGCACCGAGAACCTTATCAGATGTTGGGCCAAGTATTATTGCGGTAACAAGCACAATACCTATAAGTGTTGCTGTGAGGGTTATAGCCCTTATCGCCAGGATTCGTGCAAGCCCCATAATCACACCAAACCATATGTATTATCGCGTGCAAGGTATTAAGGAGAAAAAAGCCTTCTTTCTATAATCGATGGTTTCCCCTTATCACTTTCTTCTCATAAACATTATTGCTATAGTTACGATCTGGAGTATCACTAAGAGTATCACTATATACATTAACGTGTTAACAGTATCCCTCAAATCCCTCACACTGGCTTGAAGCGCAGATACAGTCTGCGATTGTTGCGAGGCGAACGTGTCGATCTTACTACTCACAGTATCTATCTTGGATGATAGGGTGCCTCCCAGGTTATTAACAGCCGTACCTAGATTGTTTACAGCACTGCCCAGCTGGGATATACTGTTACCAACAGCCGTACCTAGCTGGGATATACTATTGCTCACGGCTGCTAAACCTGCTGCGCTTGAAGCGTTTATAGCCTGGATCGCCTGCTGGAGATTCGCTACGGTCTCTTGAACGCTCCTCTGGAGGTTAGAGATCTCCTGCTCTATCGGGGCCGTGATGATCCCTGGATCGAATACGCTTATGAACAAAGTCCTTGCGTCCACGAACGCTACTGCATCGCTATAAGCTATCACTGTAAGTTCGTATGGGAATCTTGCCGTTAGATCCCTTGTTAAAGTGGCTGGAAGCGTTATCACGAACCTAGACCCTGTTGCAAGGCTTCCCTGGCCAACAGATATGATCTGCCCGGTGACTGAGTCTCTCAATATGTATTTAACAAACAGTGGTGGAGGACCGTTGAGATCAACCAATATGCTTGCCTCTTGACCCCTCACAACCTGTGGAACGCCTATGTTCTCTACTCTTACAAGCCTTGGTTCGCCAAACACCCATTTGCCTGGGGAGAACGGGTATGTCGGATCCCTGAATGCTCTTAACTCGGCTGACTGTGCCTCAGCTGAGAAGCTGGTAAGCATATATGGTCCATTGCTTATCCATGCATTCCCATAGGTTGCTATCCATGAGAGTGCGGCTCTATACCTAGCAGCAGCCTCATCTGGCGTTGCATATTGCCTGTTACCCACTGTGAACACATTGGCTGGGAAGTAATTCTGGGTTAAGAATGTCTGAAGAGTTGAGGCCATATCAGCAGCATGGCCAGATAGAACAAGGTTAAGCTGTGGAACCCTCTTGGCTGTCGCTGCTGATGTTGAGTATGCATAGGAGCCTCTGGTAAACACGAGATAGTCTTCCGCCAAAACCAGCTCGAATGGTAGGTAGATGTTTATAGTTGCAAAGCTAGCTATATATGCTGGCTCGAAATGCCAGTAGTTCAGATAGACCTCGAGCCTCTTATTAGCCTCATCGATCCTGTAGCCGACTATAGCATCAAGGGTAGACCTCCATAGTGAAGCTACAGCAGGTTCAGAAGCAGCCTTTGTAGCGTTATAGGTTATGTCGAAGAACTGGTAGAGCTGTGCTAGTACATCAGCCCATGTGATCGTTATGTTGTGATGCCACTTAGCACCAATATAGTTGGACATGTCGAATACAACCTTGCTAGTAGCTTTAACACCAGGCCCAACAAGTCTCCACCCGCCTCTCGATGCGTCCCATATAAATGCATCGGGAGGCACATCTAGCTTGCCTGTGGGGCCTGCTGTCTGGACATCAAACGAGGATCTGAATGGTATTGGAAGCCCGTTGAACGGATGGAACCATGTCATGGGATCCCATGTACCATACATGATATCAACGCTGTAGACGTCCTGGAAGCCGCCGACCTGGTTCCACACTGTTCGTGCTGTGTATACCCAAAGGTGACCCAGGTTAAGCGTTGTCTTGCCAGGAATGTTCATCTCTCTCAGACTCCACAGTCCCCTCAAGCCTGCACCGACATCGTTGGTGTATCCCCTTATATCTGCTCTCAGGACATAGTTATCAAGCCTGGTAGCAACCCAAGCCCTCACGCCCTCGGCTATGCACAGCTCGACTCCTCTTCTATATAGAGAGTCTCTCTCATCTTTGCTTGTGAAGTTACCGCTATAGATCCTCTCTGTTATATCATCTAGAGTTGCATTCCTATAGTTCCAGAACGTAGCCTCAGCCCAGCCTGGCATATAGCCGAACCATGGGGCACAATACTGGGCTATGGATGCTGAGTCATACTTGCTTATCCCGGTCTTGCCCCACCCTTCTGTATATATGTGCCACTTAAACTCTGCAGGATCTGTCCCATACACTGTATCTATAGCTGGCCCGAAGGTCATGTATAGCCTGTTAACCCTGAAGCCCAGGGTTTCGAGAGCCGTTGCTAGCTGATCCCCTACATCTCTCCTCTCATCCTCTACTCTTATTATAAAGTTTATCTGTATCGGGGTTCCCTCATAGCTCCACACACCACCTACCTTCTGGATCCCTGCTCTGGTGAGCGCGCTAGTAACGATCTGTTCCGCGAGCTGTGGGTTGTACGCGAATTTATACCTAAGCACTATATCGGAGATCAGAGGGAAATCAGGATCATATGACGATAGGAAGGTATACATAGGAGACGCCGATCCCCTATAGATGGTGCTGACTATGTTATCTCTATCTATTAAATAGTTCATCGCAACCCTGATGTCTTTGAATGCAAATGGGTTAGCACCTTTACCAGGATATGCTCCATACTCAACGAAGGTCTGACCCTTATCGGGATCGTAGTAGACGTTAACTATAGCGTCTGCAGATCCTCCTGTAAGTCTGGCAAGCTCGCTTAAAGGCCTTCTAGTCTGATCACCGGATAGATTTGCTATATAGACAGGCGCTGGGTTGAATATAAAGTCTACGAGACCTGCGGGTGCGTTGAGCACCCTCAGGCTGGGATCTCTTCTAAGAACCTCTGCAGTGGCAGGAGGTATACCTCCGTATAGGTAGGCATCGATCCTTCCGGCCTGAAATGCCTGGACAACCTCTGTTATTGGTACTCTCTGGATCCTTAGGATATCTGTTGCAGGCCCCTTGACTACCTGGGCATCTACCTGCAGGATCGATAATGACATTGATATAGACGCTATCAAGATCATTATTGGTAATATGTATATAGCTATTCTTTTCCACACATCCATCTAAAACACACCACCAACACACTACTCTAAGGGGTTAATATATTTGACTAACCAGAACATAGTTTTCTAGGAGAACTATAGAGCTAAAAATATATATTTTCTCCTATACTATTCAAATAGATCCCTGTTCTCTAGGCTCTGAGAATAACCTTATATAAGGTTGCTATGATAGTTAGTTGGTGCACGTCGCTTGGCTAAGTATGATGCTATAGTCATAGGCGCGGGGCATAATGGTCTTGTAGCCGCATGCAACCTTGCAATGAGAGGGCTTAGAGTAGCTGTTTTTGAGAGGAACCAGTTCCTCGGGGGCATGGCCTCCTCGCCCGAACTGTGGCCCGGGTTTGCTGTCCCTATAGGTGCTTATGTGATAAGCCTTTTCAGGAGAGAGATTGCCGAGGAGCTGGGGTTATTCGAGAAAGGTTTGAGGGTAATTCCAAAGGATCCTGGGATGACCGTCTTTCTAGAGGGAGGTAAGGTTCTGAGTATATGGAGCGATCCCGGTAAGACCGCTAAGGAGATCTCGAGGATCTCTGAGAGGGATGCTACCCAGTATACTAGGTGGAGCAGGTTCTGGGGGTTTGTGGGAGCACTCCTAGATATTATATACATGAGTAAACCTCTCAGTCTCGAAGATACGCTAGAGCTTGCTAAGAAGGCTGTGAGTATTGCTAAGCATGGTGGCGAGGAGATCTCTAGATATATCAACGATATCCCCTGGATCATTAGTGCCCCGGCATCAAAGATCCTTGACGAGTATTTCGAATCAGAAGAGGTTAAGGCAGCCCTTGTTGAAGATGCACTCGTGGGAGAAATGATCTCCCCGAGCACTCCGGGATCCTCGATACTAATGGCCCACCATTATATGGGAAATATAACTGGGAATAGGGGTCAGTGGGGCTATGTAGAGGGGGGTATGGGATCCCTTTCAAAGATCCTTGCTAAGAGATGCTCAGAGCTTGGCGTTGAAATCTATCTAGGAGTAGAAGTTGAGAGGATCGTTGTTAGCAATGCCGGGTGGGTTAGGGGCGTTATAGCTGGTGGGAAGTTCCACGAAGCCTGGATGGTTCTAAGCAGCGCTGATGTTAGGACAACAATGCTAAAGCTACTCGATCCCGAGGCCCCTGTTGATAAGGATCTTATCAGAAGGATTAAAAGCCTTAGGAGTGTTGGGGCTTCATCAAAGATCGTCGTTGCTATGAGGAATCTTCCAAAGCTTGTTGATAGATACTCAGGCTACGAGGATCTAGCATATAGATCCTCTGCAATAACGATCCCCTCGATAGGCTATGTTGAGAAAGCATACTCAGAAGCGTTGATGGAGGGGATGAGCAAGAACCCCTGGATCTCGGTAAACGTACAGAGCTATCTAGATAGAACAGTAGCCCCAGAGGGGTGGCACATAGCATCGCTCTTCATTCAATACACAAGCAGGAAGAGCCCAGGAAACTGGGGTGAAGAGGATAGAGAGAAGCTCGTTGAGAGAGTATTCACGGTGCTTGATAATTACTATAGCGGCTTTAGAAAGAATGCCGAAAAGATAATGGTAATAACACCAAGGGATATCGAGGAGATGTTCCAAACCCCAGGAGGGAATATATTCCATATAAGCATGACGCCAGACCAGCTCTGGAGCAATAGACCAGACAGAGAACTATCGAGCTACAGAACACCAATAAAGGGGCTCTATCTATGCGGCGCAGACACGCATCCAGGAGGAGGGGTTAGTGGTGTGCCAGGATATCTATGCTCAACAGAAGCCCTGATAGATGCTGGGATCGTTAGAAAGAAGTTCAAATACCACGAAATACTCAGGCTTGTGAAGGGAATCCTATCGCTCAGAAGCTCGTGAAGAGCTCCCTCTAATCTATACTAGGTTTGAACTTTTTTCTTGCTAGGTGAAGTTCTTCTAAGGTATAGATGCCTTGCTGCTCTCTATCCGAACCACTTGTCAAGACCGCGTGAGGCTGATCTAGAGATAGCCTTGAAGAGCCTTTCTAGATTGTTCTCAACCCTTTCTCTAGAGAATTCATACTCCTCTACTAGTAGTTCTATTACTTTCTCACGATCAGGGGCTTTCCACTCTATACTAGGAACCTCTGATACAGGCGGGCTTAGAAAGAATTTTTTGATCTCCACGGGGTCTACGGGGAATCTTGCTCCAGGGAGTACCTTGAGAACCCTATCTATACTCCCATAGCTCTTGACCAGGCTGTATGCCTTCTTAGGACCTATACCCTCAACACCGTCCGGGTTGAAATCCGTGCCCACCAGTATCGCTATATCGACCAACTGCTCTCTCGTTATCTCTAAAGCTTTTACCAAAACACTGAGGTCTATCACCTCAGGCTTGATCTCGACATAGACTTCTTTTCCAGGAAGCTTCCTCTTACCACTCACGGTAAGGTTCCTGACAAGCCTCGGGCTACCGAATAACAGGGAATCATAGTCCTGGCTCGCAGTGGCCCAGGCTATCCCCTTCATAGCCATATACGCTGCCTGGGCTTCTCCCTCGGATGGGGCCTGGATCCATGGTATACCCATATAGCTTAGAAGCTTCTTAGAGGCTTCAACCATATCGTTGGATAGCCTTGATGTTGCTTGGGCGTATTTCCTCATCTCCTCCTCATCCCCCTTCTCTCTAGCTATTCTAAGCCTCTCCTCAGCCTTCTGCTTAGCCATGCTCCTCCTAGCTATCTCTGCAGCCTTGATCTCGGGTGGCTTTCCATCAAACACATATACAGGCTTTATACCAGCCTCAACGAGGTTTATTGTGCGGTAGAACAAGCCTGATAGATGGCTAGTAACCCTCCCCTTACTATCCATGAGGGGAGTCCCATCAGGCTGTCTTATAGCTGCTAGGAACTGGTAGAGAGCGTTATAAGCATCGATAGCTACGATCTTGCCTGAAAGCTCCCTAAGGTCATTGATCTGTCTTATAGCCTTCTCAGGTATCAGATCTTTTAGATCTACACCCATGTCACATCACTTTCCCTCAACCCTATACTTATAATAACATGTTTATCCAGTTCAGTATCGCCACATAGTAGATATGCTCTAAAGACTCCCAAGGAGCCCATCCCACTGATAAATTGTCGGGAAAGATAAATATATATAAATTACATGGTTAAGAAGCTCCTAGCATGACCTCTCGTTTTTAAAACAAAAGCCGTTATTTTGATCAGTTGTGGGCCAATTAATAGCCTAGCTTATAAATAAAAGATCTAGTGGGTTGTTTGTCCTATGGCTAGGTTATAGAGCCTATCCCTAGTCTCTAGGGCTTTTCTATAGGCCTCTTCAAGCCTTTTACTCACAGCCTCCCAGTTCTCTGGCCTCTCAACCCCTACTAGTTTCTTTATCTTTGTATAGGGCGATTCTCTATGATACGTCTTCAACTCTCCAACCCTGCCCTCTGGATCTCTATACATAACCTTTGGTTCACTTATGACCTCACCAATAATCCTGCTCTTTATCCCTCTACTCCTTAAAAGCTTCTCCACATCTTCTAGAGTATCTTTTTCCGCTATGATGGCTATGCTGTCTAGCGAGATGCCAAGCGGATCTATATCTAGTTCCCTGAGCATTCTGAGCACCTCACTGTCTATGAGGCTATAGATCCCCTCTAGATCTATTGAGAAACCGATCCCAGAGGATCTCGAGATCTCGTTGAGATCCCCCCTGATCCCCCCATTAGTTATGTCAAACATCGCGTGGATCTTATCCACAATATCGCTTTCAATAATAGCCTTCAGAGCCCCGAGCGTGTTGAAGTTCAGGGTTCTCAGAACCACTTCGGGCTTACCACCATATATTGCTATCGTAGCCACAGTCCCTCCCCCAGCACCCATTGTCATGAGTATCTTATCCCCAGGACGAGCATTCCTCCTAGCCCTAGGTTTATTTCTAGCTATACCAACACACATCACAGTCCCAACAACCCTTGTCCCTATAACCATGTCGCCCCCGATCCTAAGAGTAGATCCACCGACTATCGGTGCCCCCAGGTATTTCGAGACAGCTGCGACACCCGCTTCTAGGTCGAGGAGGTATGAGGGATCACCATCGTCCCCGATCCTAAGATCTACAGCGAAAGACACAGGTACGGCCCCTTTAACCATAACATCCCTAGCAGCAGCTCTAGCAGCGTGGAACCCCGCTATGAGTGGGAAGTAGGAGAGCCTGCTATGTATGCCGTCGACAGCAACCACGACCCACGTGTCACCTATTTTAACCCACCCAGCATCATCAAGATCCATTGCAGAGCCCTCACCACCTCCCCAACTAGCAACACCAGCTAGGAGACTGTGGAAAAAGAAGTCGCCAGAGCCTCTCGAGCCTATCCCAACAATGCCCGCAGGTACCCCAGAACCGCTGGGGCAGAGTATACTCCTCAACCCAGGATCTATGCTATCCCCACACGCCTTGAGAGATGATAGCGTCTCATCATAAACCGTTGATGCATATTTCAAGGCCCTATCCCACTCTATATCTTTGTAAAAGACGATCTCGTCAACCACTCTCCATAGGATCTCTTCTTTAGAGAGACCCCTAGCTATTCCTTTCCTAACTATACCCTCGAGATCTGCCATAGAGCCCCAGAAATAGTTATGCTAGGGCTCTATAAGGGGCTAGACCGTGAAGATCTGTTCGAATGGATCAGGTGCTTATCACGCTATTCTGGGATTTTATCTCATCGAATCTTCTCAACGCCTCTTCAGGATCCTGTGTTGGTAGCGCACATATAGTGCCATAACATATATAATAGACAGGTTTTTCTCCCCACACTTTTCCTCTATATAGCTCTCCTAGAACCTTTGATCTCGGGTTAGGTGTGCTCGCAGAGGTGACGCCCACCCAGTATCTCTTCCACAGGTTCTTTATGAACAGCTCGTACCCCTGATCCTCCGAGACCATTGTTACAGTAACCTGGTATGATGGGTTCGCTATTGTATCTATATATGTTATCATAGCTGCATATTGCTGTGGAACCTGGTCTATATATTTCGATGATCTCCTGAAGATCTCTAGGGCTTTCTCTCTATACGATTTATCACCACTATAGAGGTAAAGCTTCGAATACAGATCTATAGTTGCCGAAGCACCACTCGGTATAGCGTTATCTACGAAGGTCGATATAGCAATACTCCTCGAGCCAGGAGCACCTGGGTTCTCGATAATCATACCATCCTTTATAAATACCCTCTCGATATTTTGCAAGACCTCTACTGCTATCTCTAGGTATTTCTCATCGTTGGCAGCCATATATAGATCAATACAGGCAGAGCCATACAGCGAGGAGTCTCTTAAATAGCCCCACTTACTAGTCTCCCCTTCATAGTATACGTGGGCTACTCTATCGCCGATCCACATTTTGCTCTTAATAGTATCGGCAGCCCTTCTAGCCGCATCTAGGTATCTACGATCCCATGTTACTAGGTAGAGTCTTGCAAGCGCCGTGATAGCCAGGGAATTCCAATCAGCAAGGTGTTTCTCATCGATATGGGGTTTCGGCTTCTTCGATAACCTATACTCGTATAGTTTAGCCTCGATCTCGTTGTAGATCTTGAGGGCTTCATCATATGGTTTTTTAAGGAATCTTGCAAGATCCATGGGGCTCATAGCCCTTACTGGATGCATCCTCCCATGAATAAGGGCTGTTTGAGACCAGCCATATATATTCTTAGCAATCTCAGCCATATCCCTCCCAAGGGCTTCTACAAGCTCCTCCTCACTCCACAGATACGCTCCACCCTCAACACCCCCAGCTTCGGCGTCTAGGGATGAGTAGAAGAGCCCTTCTTTACCCAACATGTTTTCGAGCATGAAGTCAGCTGTCCTCCTGGCTGTGACTATATATTCTAGAGATCCTGTTGCTCTATAGAGATCCACAAGGATCCTTGTGATCTGTGCGTTATCGTAGAGCATCTTCTCAAAGTGAGGGATCCTCCAACTCCTATCCACAGTATATCTGAAGAAACCCCCGGCTAGGTGATCCTGGAGTCCCAGCCTAACCATGCTGTTAGCTGTCCTCACAGCCATTCTCAGTGCCGTATCATCACCCCTCCTGAACCAGTATCTTAGGAGAAGATCGAGGTAGTGTACCATGGGGAATTTAGACGAGAACCCAAAGCCTCCGAAGACAGGGTCGAAGGATGCTGTTATCTCCGTAAACGCCTTCTCAAAGATATCGTTAATGTTTATATCTCTCTGAATCCTCTGTGTAGAGAGATAGTTGCTCACTACATTCTGGATCTCTCCTGCCGCTGCTAAAACCTTATCCCTATCCCTCGTCCATAGATCCTTGATCGCGTTAAGTATCTCGACCAGCCTGTCTTTGGGAAAATATGTCCCCGCATAGAATACCCTGAGATCCGGGGTTAGGAAAACGGTTAGAGGCCAACCACCAGAGCCTGTTATGGCTATCGTTGCTGTCATATATATCTCATCAACATCAGGCATCTCCTCGCGATCAACCTTTATTGGTACAAAATAAGTGTTGAGTATCGATGCCACTTCAGGATCTAGGAAGCTCTCCCTATGCATCACATGGCACCAGTGGCATGAAGAATATCCTATAGACAGGAATATCGGTTTATTCTCAACCAAGGCCTTCTGGAAAGCCTCCTCCCCCCATTCATACCAATCTATAGGGTCACAGGCGTGGAGCCTGAGATACCTGCTTTTGGAGTTGACAAGCTTGTTAGGCTTTCCACACATATGATCACTGTAACCCTGGAACATATCCTATCTCTTCAATACACGTTTGGGAGTTTTTATCCATAGTGGTATAGCATGCCTTCGACCTTTTATTAGCCCTGAAAGCCAAATATATCCAGGGATCTATTATGGATGGCGCTCAACTAGCTTTAATAATAGCCATACTGATCATAGTCCTACCCTTCCTAGCAGCTTCCATAAAGGTGGTGAGAGAATACGAGAGGGCAGTGATCTTTAGGCTGGGAAGGCTTAAGGGAGCAGCAGGACCGGGGATCTTCTTCATAATACCGATCGTTGATAGACTCTTCAAAGTAGATCTCAGGATAAACACGATAGATTTTCCGAAACAAAACGTCATAACAAAGGATAACGTGAGCATCCTCATGGATGCTGTTGTATATTATAGGGTAGAGGATCCTGTCAAGGCTATCGTGAAGGTCGCTAACTATAACTATGCTGTTATTCAGCTTGCAATGACAACACTTAGGGATGTTACTGGTACTGTGGAGCTTGATGAGCTTCTAACACACAGAGAGGAGGTTAGTAAGAGGATACAGAAAATAGTGGATGAGATAACAGAGCCCTGGGGTATAAAGATAGTTGCGGTAACAATCAAGGATATAGTGCTTCCAGAGGATCTAATAAGGGCTATATCTATGCAGGCCCAGGCTGAGAGGATTAGGAGAGCAAGGGTAATCGAGGCGGAGGGCGAGAGGCAGGCTGCATCCATACTAGCAGAGGCTGCCAGCATGTATGCTAACAGCCCAATAGCTATAAGGCTTAGAGAGCTCCAAACCCTCGTTGAGGTTGCTAAGGAGAAGAACATGGTTTTGATAGCTGACACAATCAGATCCGATCTCTCAGGCCTAGGGTTCCAGCTAGGAGCCACAGCTCTCAGTAGGGGGCAGCAAGGGACAAGCAAATGAACGTAGCCTTTAGAAGAGGTTTTCCCATAGCAGCAGGTCTTGTCACTCTCTATGTAGTCCTGCTAATTGTTCCAACGATCCAAGCGGTATTCCTGCCACAGCCAGGGCTGCTCTATAGCTGGGAATCTAGCGGATCTAGTAGCAATATTATGCTCCAACAGCATATCGAGATCGGGGAGGCTATTGTTGCCGATATAAGAGGCACCGTGGATCAGGGCATGAGTAGATATATAAAGAGTCTCATAGATAGAGCGCAGAGCGAGAGGGTCGCCCTCATACTTGATGTCCAATCTCCAGGAGGCTTTCTAGGAGATACTATGGATATAGCTGATGCGATATTCAACGCGAAGATCCCTGTGATTGGCTATGCGTCAGGAGACAGCTTCAGCGGGGCTACGTTAATACTGATCCCTACCCACATACTTGCTGTCAACCCATCATCCCTAGTGGGGGATGCCCAGCCTGTCACAATAGATCAGACGGGCAGGCTTGTACCAATAACAGAGCCCAAGATCATCAACCCCCTTGTTAAGAAATTCGTAGACTATGCCGAGGCGCGGGGTAGAAATACTACTCTGGTTGAGATGTTCATATTAAACGCTACCGTCGTTAATGGCGACGAGGCTGTTAAACTAGGACTCGCGGATCTTACTGCCAGAAGCGTTGGCGAGCTGGTTGAAAAGCTGAGGGGTAGGGTAGTAACCATAGATGGTGTTGAGTATAGGCTCAACATATATCAACTAGCATCTGCAGGTGAATGCCTAAGCTGCAGGCTCCTCAGCTTCCTCTCAGATCCTACGGTAGCTGGTGTATTCATAACGATAGGCGTGTTTAGCGCTATCTTCGCCATATCCTCCGGGCATCTAATAGCACTGCCATTCTCACTCATATTCATATTACTAGGACTACTCGGCTCAGGCCTCCAGGTGGATCTCTTAACAATCGCACTAATACTGCTCGGAATCACATTCATAGCTGCTGGGATAGCTATAGGACATGCCGATGGCGGTATACTTATGACAGCTGGGATAGCTATGACAGCGATCGGGGCAGCCCTTCTACCAGTAACTGGAAGAGAAATACTGATAGCTGGTTCGAGCAACATAATGGGCACGATCTACGGTTTCTCGCTCGGGATCGGTATAGGCTCCGCTATAATAGGCGGGCTTATAGCATGGCAGCTCGTGCTACTCAGAAAGAAAAGATCCGAGATATTCGAAATCGTTGGAAAAGAAGGTGTTGCTAGAGATAACATAGAACCAGGCAAAGAAGGATTTGTGCTAGTCGAGGGCGAATTATGGCGGGCAGTCTCTGATGAGAGTATAAATGCCGGCGATGCGATAATAGTTATCGGTAAAAAAGGCTTCATACTCAAGGTAAAGAAAAAACAGTGATAAGATATAACCGTTTGTCCCCGGATGTTCATTCCACTCATTTTATTCACGGCCGCATCCAGTGACTTCCGCATCGCCCACAGGGGTCTCTAACCCTGCAGGGTCATGGGCTGCCGTCGAGCCAAATGGCGTTTGGCCTTCCATCTAGACTTGAGGGATCATCCCCAAGATGGCTTGTAGCAATGCTCCTATAGCCGCCCGAGACCTGTGCGGAGAGACCCGCACAAAGGACAGCCCAGCTCAAAGCTTATAGATACATCCTATGAATATCAAAAAGGAAACAGCTCTTCATAGATGCTGACAAAGCTACCAGCAAGCCCGTTCTTGACTAGGTTTAGGGTAAGGAAACCCGGTACTCAAAATAACTGAGATAGCTAGGCAAAAAGACCCCTTTATTTGGGGAAACAGTATTTTAGTAGTCACAGGAGTCTATTGCCAGTAGCTGTTTCAAGTTTCAAGAAGACCTACAATTATTACCAGCTCTCCATAGACCCTTGTTTTTATAGATAAACTTATAAACCGAAATCAAGCTACAAGGATACCTGAGCAAGATGCGGATAGCTATAAGAACCCAAGCAGGTCTAGTTCAAAGCCGGAATGCAGGTCTTCCTATGGAAGCTAGAGAGGATCTACTATGGAGAACTATGAGCCAAGGCTATCCTGAATACTGAAACCTGACAGATAAGAATCTCTATGGAGAGGAATCCTGCGATCGACAAAGCCAGGGTAGAGTGGTTAGGATAAAAAGGGATCTTGGATAACAAAACAATATTGAGAGCACCAAGGGTATTAAAGACAAGCTGTTTATGGACATAGTTTCTAGAAGACTTTTAAGGGCTTTTCTTTAATAGTATTTAGTAGCCTTGGGCAGTGATCGTGATCTTCTTGTAGTCACTGTTGAGAGAGATCTTGCGGTGCCTCTACTCCATAGTATTCTCTCTATCGCTGTATTTGCATTTATCACGTTTACATTTATACGGATAATTAACAACCCTATAGCGACCTACATAGCTATGATCATATGGGGAGCCGGGCTCATACTACTTATTAGATGGATACAGCTCACCGTGGAGAGGAATAGAGCTCTGAGGGAATTCTCCGAAAGATTAAAGATCTCCGGGCTCTCTCTACCCCCGGGAGAGTTGCTAGAGCTTCATAGAGCCACTATTAAGGGTGAGATCAGAACAACCACAGCTACCGTGTCAATCTCTATTGGCGGTGGGGCTCGTAGACATAGCACGACCAGGTATATTACTACTAAGAGTTTTGAGAAGATCTCTGAGGTTTTTGCTGGGTATGATTTGAGGGAGCTGGGGGTTAGCAATATCCTAGCCATTTTCCCAACCGGTGAGGGGTTTTTTGACGGAAAGATCCTCAGGATCGCTGGGGGCAGGTATAAAGATATAATCATCATACCAATAACACCAAGAATAACAAACCACAAAGTCATTGAAGAGAGAGTTGGAGATGACGACGAGCTATGCATCTACAGACTAGAATTCATAGGATGCAAGGTTATAGGGAGCATAGCACCTCTAATGATAAAGAGAGCAAGATCATATAGAGTCGAGATGAGGGCTGGTGAGGAGATCAGTGGAAGTTTTATCGGAAAAACTCCGCTCAAGATCTACTCTGGAGGAGCAGGATCTTTCGAAACCGAGCTACCAATATGTAAGCATCTCATAATAGTAGTACATGAAAAGATGCTCAATATGAGGGATATAGCTAGAAAAGTTAAGAACACTCTTGGAGGGGAAAGGACGATCTTCATAGGCTATAGAGAGAACACCTACACCATAAGACTAGTGATAGATAGACCTCTAGCCAAAGATCTTGTGAAAGAGATCTCATTATAACCGGCTCATCATAGCTAATAGCCCAAAGAGAAGCCAGTAATAAGCTATCTAAATTTATAGGCATATTAACTGCAGAAGCGAGACTCAAAAGCTTGAGAGCGATTCGACTGATCTTAATAATACACTAGATCTGTTTGTGGCAAAAACCTTAGCGATCAAAACATATTTCTCTAAAATTGAGGAGCAATAATCCTTTGACATCTGTGACATGATACCTAATATAACTCTAAAAGAAACTATTCTCGCACCATTGATCGAGGTTTCCAGAATCATAACGTTAGGATCGTGCTTCTAGCAGCTTCTTTAGCTTAGTATAAAGGCTTTTATCGTGGTGGTCGTAATTGAAGCTCTCTGTGTTTTTAAGAATACCTAGTTTTGAGAGCATTAGGAGTGTTTTCTCAACGCCCAGTTTCTCAATGATCCTGGTTATCGCTAGTTGTCGCTTAAGGCTTCCCACATAATCCCTAATTTCGCTAGCATATTTCATAAGAGCCTCCAAAGGCTCGTGTTTCCTAAGCTTCGACGCTAATGCTCCTATCTGGATTGATGATGGGTAGAGACCCCCTCCGCTAAAGGGTTTTGTGAAATTGGACGCGTCTCCAACGGCTACTATAGATCCTGTGTAGTGTTTTTCTAAGGGGCTTCCCCTAACTACTAGACCTCCATACATTCTGGCTAACCGGCTCTCTTCCAAGAACTTCCTCTTATAGAGAATCCTTAGAAAGAGGCCCAGCCTTCTATAGTGTGTATCTCTCAGACGTGTTGCCATTCCCACAAGAGCTGTTCTGGAGCCTAGTGGTATTAACCATCCGAAGAAGTCTCTAAATATCTCGTCATCTACAAACACATATATCTCGTCCTCGTCTAAACCCCCATGGGTTTTTGTAAACCCCTGGATCCCTACTAAGAGCTCCGGCTTTCTAACAAGCCCGAGAGATCTTGAGAACTTCTGCTGAGAGCCCTCTGCAATAACCACAAGAGATCCTGTGTATCTATGCACACCATGCTTGTTATTAGCAACAATACTTCCATCGCCTATACTAAGAACCCTTGTTCTGGTATATACTGCTGAGCCCTGGTTGATAGCCTCTATCTCAAGGATCTTTTCCAAAAGAACCCTATCAAGCCTAACCACAGCCTGGTCTGGAACCAGGTTTACTATTTCCCCACCTCTGAGTCTCTCCACAACTATAGATCTATATCTCGCGATCATACTCTCCCTAGCAGGGCTACCAATAAGGCTAACAGTCCTCTCGCTTACAAGCCCAGTACAGTGGGGCGGTATACCGACCTGAGGATTCTCTTCAAAAACCACAGACCCCGGGATCCTTGACGCTGTTAGCAATCCTGCAAAACCTCCCCCAACTATCAGTATCTCCACAGATCTTCTCATCCCGCGTGTTACCCTCACGCCCAGCTTAGTATTACATTCCAAGCCTCATATATGCCGATCTACAAAACAGATCAAGACCCCCTATAGATCCTGCTCTCTTTAGATGATCCCTTATATGCTCTCTCAAGTTTTTGAAAGAGAACTCATAACCGTTTGTCCCAGAGTTCATTCCACTCATTTTATTCATGGTCATATCCAGGGACTTCCACCTCTACCCATAGGATCTCTAATCCTGCAGGGTCATGGGCGGCCGTCGAGTCAAAGGGCACTTGGCCCCCATCTAGGCTTGAGAGATCATCCCCAAGATGGCTTGGAGCACTGCTCCCATCGCCACGGGGCTTGTGTGGGGAGAGCATCGGGAACCCCTTTCAAGCTTATAGATACCTCCTACGAATATCAAGAAGAAAATATCCCTTTAATTATAAGATATCAATCCTATATAGAGATCTCAGTTGATCTTCCGGTAGGATCGTCTATTATAAGTGTGAATCTTTCCTCACCCTTCATAGCTCTCTTCATCCACTCGACCACCTCTTTACATTTACCAGGGTTCTCGGTGTCTTCACACATAGGTTCTAGATGATCTATGTATTTCTCCAGAATACCGTCCACTGTGAGTATCTCGTCGGCAGCAGCAGATCTAGGAGTGCTTACAAGCCCGATCTCAGGGATCATTATTGTGGCGCTTCTTGATTTCATAATAATCCTTGAGAGATCCTCATATCCATTGACTCTGATCACGAGCGTTCTTCCACCACCTATGTTTTCTGGTATCTCGTCAAAGTATTTATATCCTTTCTCTGGACATATTACGATTACAGAGATCTGTGGACCTGCCACAGGATCCGTCCGCCTCATAATCCTCATAGAGCCTCCTGAACCGCACTCAGGATCATCTATAGGTATCTCTACCATAGATTCTGTAGCAATACTATCAAAGCCTCCTGATCCTGTCTCACTCACAACTATATACCCATTAAATATATCCATCAGAAGGCTAGTTAAGCATCCGACCAGACCTGACAAGCCTATATTATATGCTAGATATACTAGGGCATAAATAAGATATTACATAGTTATACATTATAAAATTAAGGATCTAACAAGAGAGCTAACACAAACTACACAGATCTTCACGGAATCTGTAACCGTTTGCAGGAGCTATGGGTTAGTTTTCAGTTGTTGCTCCACTCTCTTCGATGATCCCGAGCCTTCTGAGCCTTGAGGCCATAGAACCCCATCGAGCCTTGAACTTGCGAGGAGCAAGCGGCCTCACTCTCTTTACATCGGATCTTGGTATATATCCTTTCTCCATCCCTGGGAGTGCGAATGTCCCGTCTGGCATCTCTATGATCTCGTCGTTCTCTATAAGCTTTATCAGGACCTTCCTAAGCCTATCCTCACCTGCAAGACCGCTGAAATATGTTCTAAGCTCTTTCCAGGATATAGGTTTTCCATTTTCTGCGATCTTCTTCTTAACAAGATCTATGAGCTCTTCATCGTCTGGAGCTCTCATAACCACTATATCCTCATCTTCGTATACAACGTTCTTTGATCCCTCCTCTTTCCTACTTTTACCTTCCCTCCTCTTTTCAGGCACAGTCTCTCCCATATTATATTATCCCACGCATTTTATAAATTTATTATATCAGTTATCCCTTCCAGACTGAGATCAATAAACTGGACAGATGTATAATTACATGGTATCTGTTAAGCTTTTTGTAAGTAATATATTTATACTTATTATTTTTTATTAGCTATCTAAAACAAATAAATAGACATATCATGCAGCTCCATCGTATATGCTAGTAGCACACCACATTAATGAATTACCCAAAAAGCCCGAGAAGCGGTTCTAAACTAGGGACATTTAAATGACCTGCGTAGCCCTTCCCTCTCGGTTAGTCTAACACAGAGCCTTTAGAGGAATTCCATCTAAATTTATAGAGCGATCACCACGAGTCCGGGTTTCATTGCGGTTGGTGTTTTTGGTATAAACTGCTCTTACCTCGGGTTTCTAGCCCTAAAGCTCCTTTCATCTGAGTCTTTATCCTCGACCTCTACTCTTTCGGTGTGATCTCTACCCACAGCTCTCTCTCAATAGCTCTGCTCTGGCTCATCGCTGTGGAGGTGACCCCGCATCCTGGGTCTATTGTAAAATACATGGAGTTTATATAGTGTTCCCACAGGACCATGATCTAATATCAATCCATATAAACCATCATGAAATCAGAAACAGTTGGCTACGGCAATAAATTTCCAGGAGCGGACTTTATCCCGGGACGTGTTTGGAGAGCTGGGCTGGCGGTAACGTTCTTAAATGTAGATCCTGTGGTTGGAGTTCTGGTGAAGAGCTTAATAGATATATGTGCCCTAGGTGTGGTTATCCGCTGGATCTTGAGTATAGAAAGGATAACAAACTCCCAGAGCCAGAGAGTATTATTAGGTGTAGAGAGGGTATATGGTGTTTCCAGCAGCTTTTACCGAGATATAAGTATAGGGCAACACTTGGCGAGGGGTTTACGAGGATCGTTGACTTGAAAATATATGATGTGAAAGTTATGGCCAAGATGGAGAACCAGAATCCTACAGGTAGTTTTAAAGATCGTGGAGCAGCGCTGGCAGTATCGATGGCTCTCTCGATGGGTGCTAAGGCGGTGATCGAGGATTCGTCGGGAAATGCTGGGATAGCTACTGCGTGTTATTCGAAAACCCATGGCGTCTCATCAATAATAGTTGCACCGTCAACAGCTCCTAAAGGTAAGCTGGATCTTATAAGACTATGTGGCGCTGAGGTAGTGATTGCAAAGGATAGAGAGCATGCTGCTGCTCTCGCCCCTAGGATAGCTATTGAGAGGTCAGGGGCGTATTTGCCTCATACGTGGTTACCGCACCATATAGAGGCTATGAAAACAATAGCTTTTGAGATACACTATCAAGTCGATGAACTGCCGGAGGCTATCTTTATACCAACATCTAGTGGGACGCTTCTATTAGGACTATACAGGGGTTTTAAAGATCTTGTTAAGCTGGGGTATAGGGATAGAATCCCGAGGCTCATAGCTGTTCAGACTAGAAGCTTCCACCCAATATATACTGCTATGAAGGGTAACGAGCTTGAGCCAGAGGAGGAGAACCTGGCTGACGGTATATCTATAAAGAAACCACCAAGGCTTAGAGAGATCGTTGATGCTGTGAATGATAGTAGAGGCGATGTTATTGTTGTGAGCAATCAGGAGATCAGGAGGGCGTTGAAAGAGCTTGTATCTAAGGGAATAATTGTGGAGCCAACCTCTGCTGTATCTCTAGCAGGGCTGCTTAGATCTGTTGAAGCAGGATCTGTTTTCGAGAGAGCTATGGTGATCCTCACAGGATCTGGTTTAAAGATGGTTCAGAGGATGGTTGAGCTCGTGCAGCTATAATCATGGTGATCTTTTGTTTTTCCTACCAAGATCAGTTTCTCCTTTTTCCCACCCAGTGAGGATCCGGCTTACTGATAGCTCCTCAAGCCGCTTATAATCTCATCAACGCTCTCGGCTGTTGATAATATAAGCGGTATCCCCTCTGACTCTGCTAGATAGATAGCTAGGGGATCTACCCTCTTTGTCCCGTGTAGGACTACAGATGCTGGTTTTATGGGCGCCACCCTCACCGCTATCATTGGAGATCTGCCTGTAGTTACGCTGGTGAATATAAGTGCCCTCTCGGACGTCATTCCCATTATGTTCCAGAACTCGTTGCCTGAGAGGGTCGATATGGCTTTGATCGAGTCTATCACTGTATAGCCATAAAGCTCTCTATCCTTGTAGGTGGCGTTCAAAAGCACACCCTTTACCCTGGTTATAAGGGTATCGATCTGCATGGGGATCTCGAACTCTTTCGAGTCTATCACAGCCTCTATGTTGAGATTGAAGGATCTAGCCAAGCTTTTCACAGACTGGTAGCCTCTGGTGGCATCGAATTTTAAGAGGCTCTCTACATATCTTCTAACAAACTTTGCGCCAGGGATCCTTCTACCCTTCTCATAATCGCTAATAACGCTCTGAGAAACCCCCATTAGCTTGGCTATATCGCTTCTAGCAGCGCCAAAGATCTCTCTCCACTTTCTAAGCCCAAGTGATATATCATTGCTCCAAATAATATCGCCAGCTATCCTCCTAGCTATGTCATCGAGTATGTGTTGAGAAACCATGTCCCCACCAAAAGTACTTAGAACCATAGTAAATAATATCCACGCTATCAAGCAGTCTTAAGACCCACGGTTATATAGGCACGAGGAATATAGGGTCTGTTGTTCTTCTATGCCGATGATCTAGTATATTCCGAATGCTCCTACGAAATTCTCTCTCCTGCATTACTATGTTTCTCTATATTGTCTGCTTATAAAGCGGGATGCTAGAATAATAGTTAGGTGTTTCCTAGTGCCGCCTTCTATCTCTAGACCGCTGGATGCTAGGATGATTCTATTGAGTGTTAGGAAGGCTATAAGGGATTATTTTGGAAGAGATCCTGGCGAAGCCAGTGTTGCTTTTGTTAAAGCAGGACGGGGTGTTCTGGGTTATGTTGAGTGGGGCTCTAGAGTTATAAAGATAAATGCCGACGCTTATCGAAGCTTCATAGATGCTGAGGGTGTTGACGCATCCACTGAATATCTCTTTGTTGTTATGCTGCACGAGTATCTCCACATAATGGGAATAATCGATGAGAGAGAGGTTAGAAGGATATCAATGGATATTGTGGAGAGGGTTTTTGGAAAGGGTAGCAGGGCCTCTAAAATAGCTGAGATGCTTGCAGACCCGAGAGATCTGATCCTCAGGAGGTTTGGAAAAACACTCTCACCATATATCTAGGCATATGGTGCTACTCAATGACATGGCCCCTGGATCATCTACACCTAGTTGTGAGAAGCATAGATAACTCTGTCACCTTCTATAAAGAAGTGCTTGGTTTTGAGGTTAAGAGTCTCGAGGATCAGGTGTGCCTTACACCTAGGGGAGCTGATAGGTGTATTGTATATCTAGAAGAGAACCGGTTATTATCTGATAAGGAGAATTATATCTATCATTTTGCATTACTATTACCAAGCAGAGCCGATCTAGGAGCGCTTCTGGAGAAAGTGCTGGATAAATGGGATAGGATCGAAGGATACGCTGATCATCTCGTCTCGGAAGCTGTATATATAAGGGATCCGGATAACATAGGGATCGAGATCTATAGCGATAGAGATAAGACTAGATGGGCCAGGGATTCTAAGGGCTATGTGGTGATGGACACATTACCTCTAGATATAGAAAATCTCATACTCTATGGAAGAAGATTCGGTGGGAGGGATTATATTTCTAATGGTACCCTCTTTGGACATATTCATTTAAGAGGAGCAAACCCCGGTCTTGCCGGTGGTTTTTATTCAGATGTGCTTGGTATGAGGCTCACCGGGGTCTGGTTTGGTGCAAGATTCCTAGCCTATGGTGATTATCATCATCACGTTGCAATTAATAACTGGCCAATACCTACGCCAACCCCTGGCTCTGGGCTTAAGAGCTACGCGGTCAGGGTTGATGATAAGTCTGTCAAGCTAGAAAATATTCAGCCTATCAGTGAAACTCGATGCGGAGCTAGAGGTATAATAATAGATCCCAATGGCTTTAAGATCGAGATCTTATGATATATCTTAGGAAGAGCTAGTTATATGTGAGGCTTATGCTGGATAGACATCAAGCTGTCCGTCTTGTGGCTTTTATCTCGTTAGCAGAGCTGTTGATCCTGAGCTTTGTGGGGGGCTTAGTCAGCGGGCTTGGTCAGGGCTTTGATCTTGGTATTGAGTGGCCCTCAGAGCCTGTTAAGCTGATTAGAACACTCCTGCAGGGGAGTCTAGAGCCTCTCCATAGAATACTCACCGTCTTATCAGCACCTTTTCTCATCATCCTCACCATCATTGTCTCCAGGGTTAGGAGGAGCCATCCGTTAATCCTCTTCTCAGCATTGCTATCCATACTATTCCTTACATTAACCGCTATAACTGGGAGGATGATCCTCTTGGCATTGGGTGGATATATAGAGCAACCTATGGCTTCTCTCATATATTCTCTCAACAATCTTCTCGCAACGCTCACAATAGGTGCTGTCGCTATGGTGATAGGGATCCTGGATCACGGGTTGCGTGCTAAGATCTCGGAGGAGAGGAGAACAGCCTTGATCCTTCATAGAGGAGCCTCTGCGTGGGGCTTGATAGCAGCTTTTCTAGGGGCATATATGCTGGGTTATACAAAGACAACGCAGAAACCACTACCAGGGGATCTATTCTCCCTATCTATAAACTCAGCAATAGACATCGTGGTCAAGGTGCACGTATTATCGGGCCTAGCTGCGGTATTGCTAACACTGACAGCATATACTCTAAGGAGATCCAGAGATGCGTGGTCAACAGCAGCACTGATAGCATCGCTCTTCCAACCCCTATTAGGCTTAGCCCTCCTATACAGAGCCTCCCACTATGCATGGGCTCCCGGAGTCTATCTACCGCTCCACCTGATAGCTGCACAGATGATAATAATAGGCAATGCTATCCCCTACCTATTATACCTATATAACAACAAGATAATTCCGAATAGCGTGTCTAAGAGGACAGCATAACCCTCAGGGTTGAAGAGAACCATTCATTCTAATCCAGTGTTATAGAGCAGGCATAGAACCAGGCTAGAGTGGCTAGAGGTGGAGGTACTCTATATAATCTATCGGTGATGGCATTGACGAGACTCTTCTAGCCTCCTCTCTCTTAACCTCTATATATGTCTCTAGAAGATCTTTTGGAAACGCTTTTAAGAGGTATTGGTTATCGCTCTCCAGTTCGTCTAGAGCCTCTTCAAGGCTCCTCGGGAGGCTTTTTATCCCCAGCTGTCTTCTCCTCTCAGGAGTCATTCTATATACGTTCTCATCAACAGGGTCTCCAGGATCTATCTTCTTAGCTATGCCATCAAGACCTGCAAGGGTTATTGCTGAGGTTGTTAAGTAGGGGTTAGATGTAGGATCAGGGGGTCTATATTCTATTCTAACCTTGTTGCTTGAGAGGGCTGCGGGTATCCTTATCGCGGCACTCCTATTAGACCTACCCCATGTGAGGTAGACTGGAGCCTCATAACCCGGGACAAGTCTTTTATAGCTATTAACAGTGGGCGACACTATGGCTGAGAGGCTCCTCCCATGCTCTATTAAGCCTCCTATGAAGTATCTGCATAGCTGACTGATCCTGGCATAGCTATCGCTCTCGTCGTAGAAAGCGTTAACCCTGTTCTTCCACAGACTAATATGGGTATGGAGTCCAGAGCCATTATCGCCCCAGAATGGTTTTGGCATAAAGAGTGGTTGGAGCCCAAGCTTATCTAGAATCTTCCTCATGGTGAGCTTTATTATTTGGAGTGCATCTGATACAGCTGTCGGTGAGCCTCCAGCAAAGTTTAGCTCGAACTGTGATGTGGCTACCTCGTGGTGTATAACCTCTGCTCCAACTCCTATTGCTTCGAGCCCTCTGATAATCTCTGTGATAGCGTGTTCATATCTATTCTCTAGAGGCAGTTGGTAGCTCCTTTTCACAGGGAATAGGTGTTCTAGAGATCCCTCGTGTGAGTATATCCTTAGCTTCTGTTTATAGATACCCATGCTCCTATCGATACCAACATCTATTTTCTCAACTATGAAGAACTCAGGCTCCATCGACACATAGGCTTCATAGCCATCTGCGCCAAGCACCTCTTCCGTTTTTTCAGCGACTAATCTGGGATCCCTGGTAAACCTCGAATCTCTATAATATACTTTTGACAATACCATGTATCTCCCAGCATCCCAGGGGGTTTTTGCTAGTGTGCTCTCTATCGGGTTGAGGAATAGATCGCTATCCTCTATCCCAGTAAAGCCGTACACAGAGCTTCCATCAGTCTTGCCAATTATCCCTGATACTTTTGATACCTCCTCCTCATTAACCCTATAGCTTACACTCCTTAGAACACCTAGGAGGTCTGTGAACATTATATCGAGCCACACCTTGCCCGGCATTTTTTTATCACGGGAGGATTTGACTATAATTGGTATTTAAATATGCACCCCGTATTTATTATCATGTTTACAGGATATCCTCAACCAGTTCCCAGAATGCTTTGTAAAACTAACATTAATATCCCGTGTAAATTATAGAAAATGGCTGGAAAGTTGAGGGGAGATATGGACGAGCTTGATGCAAAGATCATTGAGAGGTTGTTAAAAGACTCGAGGAAGAGTCTGAGAAGCATAGCGAAAGAGCTGGGAACACCAACATCTACTGTGCATGAGAGGGTTAAGAGGCTTGTCAAGCTCGGGGTGATAAGGAGATTCACAGCCGAACTGGATCTAAAGCTCCTGGGTCTAGATATAACAGCATTGATCCTAGTGTCTGTTGATGGTGCACATATAACTGAGGTTGAGAAAACCCTTTCAACATATGACCAAGTAATGGCTGTATACGACATAACTGGTGAATTCGATGTGGCATTGATAGCTAAGTTCAGAAACATGGACGAGCTCAATAACTTTATAAAAACCATATTAAAGATACCCTATATAAAGAGAACAGTGACAAGCGTGGTTTTCAATGTTGTTAAGGAGAAACTCTGCATGGATATCGTACCAAAACCCTAGGGATCGACGATCACCAACACTTGGTTCACAATACTTGGCATTATACGTAGTACGAGAGTATATACATGAACACGCCTAACACTATACTTATAGCGGCTGATGTATAGGAAGCCCATAGATCCGGATCTCTGTTTTTGCTAACACTGCCACCACTAGCAACAGACACTCTGAGTATGTTTAGGTAATAGTATACAGATATGACGCTGGCAGCTATACCCAGTATCACTAGCCATGGAACCTGCCCTATATATAGTCCCCTGAGGTTCTGGGCGGCAGCCATGAAGAGGAATAGCTTGCCCCAGAAGCCAGGCAGAGGCGGTACTCCTATTAGGTTTAGCAAATGTACTGAGAGGGAGAATGTGAGCTTGGGATCCTTAGCTTTGGAGCTCCCTATAACATCTAGCTCTAATCCGCCGCTATATCTCCTTATATAGTTAAGGGCTGCAAAAACACCTGACTTGCCTAACGCGTATGCAAGTGTGTGGAAAATCACTCCAAGCAGGGCTAGCCTGTAGGCATAGGGGTTATCGTGGGATACTGCTAGCACGGATAGGCCTATGAATATGAAGCCCATATGGGCTATGGAGCTGTATGCAAGGATCCTCTGGGCATTTGTTTGGGTTAGGGGGAGTATGCTGCCTATAAGCATGCTGGCAACCGATATGAATAGAATTACCGATAACATGCCTGGAGAGATAGGGCTTAGATAGCTGAGAACATATACCGCTAGGCCTACAACGCCTAGCTTTAGAGATCCTGAGATCACCGATACAACATAGGGTGAGGCTTTTCCATAAACATCTGGAACCCATGAATGTGATGGGGCAGCCCCCAGTTTAAAGCCTATAGCTATCATGGTAAAGGCTATAGCGATCAGCCCCACAGCATATAGCACGCTCTGCTGCTGAGCCAAGGCGGCTGGCAACATATAGGGTGTTGAAAACGCAATACCTATTATGAGGAGCTGTGACGCTATAGCCCCAACAATTGAATACCTAACAGACGCCTCGAGGGATTCGCGATCCCTAGCAAGAGCTACTGCGGCGAAGGTGGTTACCGAGAGAAGTGTCCATGAGGCTATAATGGCAACGGGATCTCTAGCCATTACAAGCATGATGGATGCTAAGACACCCATGAGGATCATTGATAAATATGGATGCACGCTATCGGTAGCCTCTACAGGAAGGCTCATAACACCTATGATCCCCCCTAATAGTATCGCTATAGCTATCGGATACGATATAGAATCTACATTAGATAGAAAGCCCGAAACAATACTAATACTAGCACTCCCGCTTGGCGGTGATATTAGAACTATGGCTAGGGTTACGAGGAGCCCTGCTATAGAGATATACTTAGATATCCTCCTATCTATCCCGAACATCTCTGCCAGGGGCATTGAGAGCGAGAAACCCATCAGGATCGAGAAGACCAGGAGAACCTGATCTACTGGTAGCTGTGACATGACGCTCACCCCATCATCTGAAGGATCACAAGGATCGCTATCCCCAGCATCATTAGAAAGAGATAGCTATTTATAACACCAGGTTGATAGTTTCTGAGAACCCTGCTCAAGGACGCCATAATCCCTGGCAGTGCTCTATGATAAATGTTATCTATAACAGCTCCCTCGAAAACCCTACCGATGGTTTTGATCATCTTTGAACCACCATCAACAAACACTATATAGAGAAGCGGATTGAAATACCATCTATCATATAGAAACCTGTTTATGGCGGCTAGGAATCCCTCGCTCCTGATCTTTGGGAGGACGCCGTGCCCGAAGGGCCCGTAGATCGAGAGGGCTATCGCACCACCTAGGATCGATACGAATGCTGAAACCACAGCTACCTGCGGATTATAATGGATCTCCGGTACATGTAGATACGTTCCTCTCAACGAGATCTCTGAGAAATAGTTGATCCAGAGGGCCCATGCTACACCAATAACCGGGGTTGCTATTGCGAGCAGGAGGTATGGTATGAAAGCCACGGGATCTTCTCCATGTGTCTTGTCATGCTCCGATAAAGCTTCTGAGGATCCCTTCCCCCCATATAGATAGAGCATCGAGATCATTCTGAACGTGTATGCAGCTGTTAGGAACGAGGTTATGATCGCTAATACAGATGCTTGGATGAAACCGGCTTCTAGCGATGTATCCACGACAAGGTCCTTGCTCCAGTAGCCAGAGAATGGGGGTATTGCTGCCAATCCTAAGGAGGCCAGGATCATTGATAACATGGTGATCCTAAGGCTTTTCGCCCTAGTACCGATCCCATCTATATATCTGCTCCCAAACTCGTGTATTAAAATCCCCGCTCCTAGGAAGAGCGAGGCTTTGAACACGGCATGGCTTAGTAGATGTGAGAGCCCTGCAACGATCCCGAGGCCTGGGTCTTTGAGCATCCCAGCATAGGAGGCTGCCATGAACATATAGCCTATCTGCGAGGCTGTCGAGAATGCCAGTATTAGTTTAAGCTCCCTTGCAACTATAGCCATTGTAGCCATCATAAAGGCTGTGAAAACGCCTATCCCCCCTATAAGTGCTAGGTAATCCCTGGTCTGGGCTATAGCTATATCGCCGACCATGCTTGATGAGGCTATGAATATGGGGACGAATCTGAGCACAAAGTATACTCCAGCCTTAACCATTGTTGCGGCATGTATTAGTGCTGAAACGCTCGTTGGGCCTGTCATAGCGGTTACAAGCCACTCGTGCAAGGGGAACTGGGCGCTCTTTGCAAGGGCTCCTAACGTGAAGAGGAAGAGGAATCCTGTGAGAAGCCCTTTTGAGGCAAGGTCTCCCATGAGCGGTGCTAAGCCCTTATAGAGATCCGGTATATATGCTGTGCCGCTTACCAGTATTATAGCTGTGGCTCCTAACATGAAGCCTATGTCTGGTACCCCTGTCATTATAATCGCCCTTACTCCTGCATGGCTTGGTGTGAACCACATTGGCTTCTTAAGAGCGATTCTACCGGGATCGCCTACCCATGCGTGCTCCTCATCTCTGTACCAGTGTCCTATCAAGGCGTAAGATGCTAGTGATGTTCCCTCCCACCCTATTATTAGGAGTAGGAGGTTATCCGTCATTACCAGGAGGAGCATCGATCCCACGAAGAATGTGAAGAAGATCCAGTATCTATGCTCGCCATAGTCTCCTTTCATATAGCTCAGACTATAGACACCTATTAGGAACGAGATCCACGCAACCATTACTGTTAACACAAGCGATATGCCGTCCAAGAATACGCCTAACCCTATATCGACGACGCCTTTGTTTAGAGGTATCGATAGCCATGTATATCTGGGGCTGACTATCACGTCACCGCTCTCCATATAGATCATTATCAGGGGCAGTGTTAGCAGGGCACTGATCCCGAGGGATATGGAGCCTAGTATAGCTGCAAGTCTCTTATTAAAAATCCCCGTTAACCCCGATACTAAGGATCCTAGAAACGGGATACCCCACACGAGGGGAGCCCACCAGATCTCGATCGGCATGAGGATCACCTCTGGAAAATAATGCCCAGGGTTGTGACAGCTGTTGATAATGGGTTAACTATATAGGAGCCTGCAACAAGTACTGCTATGCTTGCTATGCTCACAACGATCAATGCTATGATGGCTTTTACATGGGGCTCTTCTGATTTTATTTCTTTTTTAACAGGGCCGAAGAAGATCTTCTTCATAGTTATGAAGCTATAGGCTATTGTGAGGCCAAAGCCTGCGATGGCGGCTATGATGATCACTGCTATGATCGTGGCTGGCAGTGTTGATCCTGCGAAGAGGATGCTTGAGAGCCCCATGAGGATCAAGAATTTCGAGACTATCCCTATCGTTGGAGGTAGCCCCGATATGGTGAGAAAACCTATGAGGGATGATGCTGCGGTATAGGGCATGGTGGAGGCAAGACCTCCCATCTTATTCACATCCCTCAATCCCCCAGCTCCGACAATTATGTTTCCGGCTGACATGAAGAGGGATGCTTTGCCAAGTGCGTGGCTTAGATAGTGGAGGAGGGCTCCGGCTATACCTGCGGGCGTCATTGTGGCTAGCCCTAGGAGCATGTAGCCCATCTGCGATATACTGCTATATGCTAGAAGCCTCTTGAAATCGCTCTGGTAGAGTGCTAGTATGCCTCCATATATTATTGTAATTAGAGCCCACGCTATGATCGCCCATTGATAAGAGATCATGGCATCAGGATATAGTATTACTAGTATTCTATAGATACCCAGCCCTGCAAGTCCTATTAGGTTGGGGCTTAGGAGGGCTGAAACAGGTGTTGGAGCCTCTGCATGGGCGTATGGGAGCCATATGTGGAACCCGAAGGCTGGGAGCTTAACTAGAAGGCCTATTAGTATCAGTAAGAACGATACTAACCTCACAGCACTATCAGCTATAGATCCCGCCCCGCCGACCGGGTATATAGAGGATCCCTTGAAGGCTATATAGTCGAAGCTACCGACTGAGAGACCATAGATAAAGGAGCCTGCGAGGAAGAGGAAGGCTCCTGCATGGGTCCATATGAAGTATAGGAACGCGATCCTCACTCTATCGCCATAACCATAGAGAAGTATTAGTATGAATGATGTTAGCAGGGATATTTCTAGGAATAGGTAGAACTCGATCATGTTAGTTGATAAGGCAACCCCGAGCATTGACGCGGAGAACAGTGTGTAGTTCATGTAATATACGCCCCAAGAGCCTCCCCCGATCTCTTCGAACCTATGCTCCATATATGGTCTTGAGTATATCGCAACCATTATAGAGACTATTAAAACTCCTGCCACGACCGGTAGGTTGAACTGGTCTATTATGAAGCCTATGAAGCCTATGGGCGGGCCCAGATAGATAGGTGTGTCATAGTACGGTAACCCATAGATCGCGGCCGCCATAGAGATCACGATTCCTGAGTAGGCTAGCGAGAGTGTCGATATTGCTGTAAGAACGCCTGGAGAAGCCCTTCTCGAGATTGCTAGCATTATGAGAGAGGCTATCGATGGGACTATTACCGAGCTTAGGAGCAGGCTCATCTAGGTCACCTCTCTCTTGTTACGAGCTCTTCTGTATCTATGTTCCTTACAACCCTGAACCTGAGAATACCGATCATTATGGAGAACATCAGCACTATTTCAGAGACGGCGAGGGTTATTGCAAACACCACTATGGATACCATCGTGGGGATAGCGTTCTGATAGCCCGAGGCCGCCATTATATTGCCTATGGAGAGTACAGCTAATACTACGGCATTGAACATGACCTCTACGGATATTAGCATCCTAACCATGTTCCTGCTACTAAGGATCCCGTAGACAGATACTAGGAATAAGAGTGCCGAGATCAGTAGATACACATTCATTTCCTCTCACCCCTCGCCCTCGTTATGCTAACAGCAGCCATTAGCGAGGCTGAGAGTGAGAGGAAAACCAACAGGGCTGGCATCCAGTAGTTCTGGGCTATATATCTGCTAAGTATAGCGTAATCTGAATAACCAGGCTGTGGTATCCCCTGGTTCTCTGTGACAGCTGCTAGATAGAATAGTGGTGATGATGCTATGAGGGCTACTAGGAAGCTTAGGGGTTTGTTAACCCTTCTCTCAGTAACCTCTCTTATCATTGAGACACTCATTATTATGAAGAGGACACCTGCTCCTACATAGATTATTATGTGGAGGATAGCTACTATCGGGTAGCCAAGCATTGCTATTAATGCTGCTACCACCAACCCTAGGAGGGAGAGATGTATAGCCCCGTACACGATGTTCTTCGATATAACCACAAATACTGAGAATATGAGTGCTAATAATCCGGCGAGAAGAGATACGATCAACGATACGTCGAGGAACCTAACCACCCCTGCTCTTCTTATCTATAGGCTCGTATACAAACCCTCTCTTCTCATCAAACTTGATCCTCATCCTCATAGCATTCTTGCTGGGATCCCTCTCCCTAGGGTCCTTGGTGAATTCTTCGAGATTGGTTAGCATGTCCTCATACTTATCAAAAGCCATGTCATGGATCGTTGTTGTATCGAAAGCCTCGACGGGGCATATATCTACGCAGTAGTAGCAGAAGATACACCTACCCCAGTTTATAACTGGTTTCTTCTTCTTCTCACGGTTAAGTACCATTCTTATAGCGTCTGAGGGGCATATTATATCGCATAGAGAGCACCCTATACAGACATCCTCAAGGAGCCTGAACATACCCCTATACCAGGGAGGCTGCTCGAGAACCTGTCTTGGATAATCGATAGTGATCCTCAGAGGCCTCACAACATATTTAAGACCTGTTGTGATAGCCTCGAGGTTCCTCAAAACACTCGGACCTAGGCTTGGTGTTGTAATCTTATAGAACCTCTTCTTCTCGGGTGCGAGGCTCTCTATAGATATCGAGATCTCTTCCGCTATTTTTCCAAAATCAACTTCTACGCCCATCTAACCCACCCCCCATATACGAGAACTACCGACCAGACTAAGGAAACTATGGAGAGGGCGAAAACATGGATCCAACCGATCCTTATGGCTTGATCGATCCTATATCTCCCATAAACAGCCCTTAGAAAAACAGCTACGAGGCATACTACTGTTAGTTTGATAAGCACTATAAGGCTTGGTATTAGGAAACCGCCTATGACACCCTCTCCCGATATTACTGGTAGCCACCCGCCCAGAAAGACGAGAGAGATCATTAGAGCGTATACATAGAGCTTTATATAGGCCAGACCCATTGATAGTCCGAACATTAGTCCGCTATACTCTGTATAGGGGCCCGCAACGATCTCGGTCTCTGCCTCCGAGATCTCGAAGGGGAATCTAGATGTTACCCTGAGCATTGCTATGAACGATGCTAGAAAGGCGAAGGGGTTTAGAAGCATCCCTGGTAGGAGCGATTGTCTCTCAACGATCTCGTAGAAGTCAAGGCTACTGAACATAACCCCCATCGATAGGATCGATATTATGAAGGGTATCTCGTAGGATACTATGAGGAGAGCTTCCCTCAGCGAGCCTATGAATGCGAACTTATTATCTGAGGCCCACCCCATAAGCACTATAAAGATAGGCGCCACCGATATAACAGCGATCGCTGCCAGGAGACCTATATCGCTATATATCGGAGGCTTTATATAAGGCGATACTGGCATAAAGGCTATCGGCAATACTGAGAATAGAATAGCAAGTCCTGGGGATAGGAGGAACGGGATCACATCGCTCCTCCTCGGCACTATCACCTCCTGGAAAGAAAACCTAATGAGATCCGCAAAACCTTGGAGAGCGCCTCCAATCCTCCTCGAGATCCATAGGGGGCCGTATCTTAGCTGGACTAGTGCGACGATCTTCCTCTCTGCCCAGAGGAGCAGTGCTGCTGCGATAACTATCATTATAAGGCCTGGGTATATTAGCATATATCCTAACCCTATTACAGTTCTATAGATCATCTCGTTGTTTCCTAAGAGCTCTTTGAGCAATAATATCTCTGGGATCATTATCTATCAGCCTCCGGCGGGAAGTAGTCTATAGAACCATATATAGTTGGGAGATCCGCTAGCCTGTGCCCGGGAACTAGGTATTTAAACAGAATGGCATTTCTATAAGATGGTGTTGTCCACCTAAATCTATAGGGTCTCGGTGAACCATCGCTGACAAGATAGAAGAGAGCCTCCCCCCTCCCAGCCTCAACCCTTGCTGTAGCCTCTCCCTTTGGGGGCTTAAGGCTTGCAAAAACCCCTGGGAACTTGACCCTCCTGCTCTCCTCATAGATCTTCTTCATAAGCGGGTTGAACATCCTAGCTATCTGTGGATGTATTATATCTCCTCCAGGCATCTTCCTGAGAGCGTCTCTTATTATATTTATGCTCTGCTTGATCTCCTCGAACCTGACTAGGGCCCTGGCATAAGCATCACCCTCATCTGCTACAGGTACCATGAAATCCAGCTCGTCATAAGCCTCATAAGGATCCGCGACCCTCACGTCATACTCGATTCCCGATGCCCTTAGATTAGGCCCGGTAATTCCTAGCCTTGCAGCATCATTCTTCCTCAGAACACCTACCTCGCGTAGCCTTTTCTCTATAACCGGGTTGTTCAAGAACATCTTATACCAGTCGGGAAGTCTTTTCTCTAAATACCTCAGGGCTTTCTCAACGTTATCAGGGAAGCTTTGCGGCATATCCCTCCTAACACCCCCTGGGACTACATATGCATATGTGATTCTCGCCCCACTAAGCTGGTTAGCAAGCTCTACAAAGAGCTCTCTATCCCCGAAGCCCCACATGAACCCTGTTGAGTGTCCAAGAAATATTGCGAAGATCCCTATTCCGTAGAGGTGACTGGCTATTCTTGTCAGCTCAGCAAGTATTGTTCGCAGGTATTTAGCCCTGGGAGGGGGTTCTATCCCCATGAGCTTCTCAAGGGCGTTTATATAGCCTATAGTCATGGGGGTTGTGTCGAGGAGGCTTGGTCTCTCAACAAGGGGTATGGTTTTCATATAGATCCTATTCTCGCTAAGCTTCTCAATGGTTCTGAATACAAAGCCTATATCGGGGTCGCACCTAACTATTATGTCGCCATCAACCCAAACCCTTATCCTCATATGGCCAGACCCTGGATGTGTGGGCCCGATCTGGAGCTCTATTAGCCTCTCACCCTCCTCTGTTATTCCGAGATCCCTCTGTTGGATCAGCTCTTTACTAAGCTCCTCAAGAGCCTGTGCTGAGATGCTCTTGCTATCTACTTCCATGGCTCCTCAACCTCTCCTGCTTTTCTCGTTACTATTGCGAAATCCTTCCTACCGGGCCATAGGCCCTCAAACTCCTCAGGCAGTAAAAGTCTCCTAAGATCTGGATGACCCTCAAAGACTATCCCAAACATCTCCCAAGCCTCTCTCTCCTGGAACTCTGAGCCCGGCCATATGTTAACGAGGGTCGGTGCCCTAGGATCCTTCCTATCAAGCTTAGACTTAAGTATCACCATAAATCTCCTGAGCCCTTTTCTATAAGATCCAACATGGATCACGAGCTCTATGATCCCTGCCTCTGGGTGATCAACTCCTGTGAGCGATTTTACATGCTCAAACCCAAGCTCCCTCAGGATCTTTGCCACATCAAGCAGCTTAGATCTCTCAACCTCTATGTTTATAGCCATACTTTTCTTATCAACAGCAATAGCCCCTACCAGGCTTCCCAGTATGTTCTTTAGCCTTGATGCTAGCTCTTCAAGAGCCTTTACAGCCTGGAGCTTTTCTTGTGGTTGCTGAGCCTGTGATCCTCCTGTCGCACCCTGTGACGCCATCTCTGACACCAATAATGCCATGTGTTATTTACCGCCATCGATTCTCTTGATAGTGTTCTCTATCATCTCTAGATCGTGCCTAGAGAGCCCTCTCCTCCTTATCCTCTGTTGGAGGAGTAGAATAGCCCTGGCAAGAGCCTCAGGCCTGGGAGGGCATCCGGGTATATAGATATCTACGGGCATAACCTCGGAGGCTCTGACAACATTATAGCTATTCCAGAAGAGACCCCCGTCTATCGCACAGGCCCCCATGGCTATAACGAACTTCGGGTCTGCCATCTGCTCCCAAGTAATCCTGGCAACCCTCGCCATCTTCCTGGTAAGCGTCCCCTCTATAACGATCAGGTTGGTCTGTCTCGGAGAGACGAAGGGTAGTGAGCCGTATCTCTCGAGATCGAATCTAGGAGCATATGCCGCTCCCAGCTCAACACCACAGCAGCTGGTCATGAGGTGGACAGGCCATAGTGAGAACGCTGTCGCCCACTCTACTATGTCTTTTAAAGGCTTTCTCTCAACAAGCCATCGTAACACCTTCCTAGTAGTTAGATCCAGATCGCCTATGAATACTAGTCCGCCTTCCATAGATCTATCACCCCGGCTTTTTTAAGAGCATATAGAAAAGATGGGAAGATAACTATAGTTGAGAGGATTATCAATAGTAATGAGTTAAGAATAATCCCAGCAACTGTGGAGAGGGCTATAAATATCATGAGAACAACGTATGTCTCCATCGCTATGAACATGAGAAGGTATGGATAGTACTGCATGAGAAAATAACCCCTACCCCTACCATAGGGGGGATTACCGCTCTCAAACCTCTCAACCTTGGTGGGGAAATCCACAGGCGGCGAGAATATCCTCCCGATCAGGTACGCTATAAACGGGAGGGCAATGAAAGCGATGCTAACCACGGTTATGGTTATAACACCAGGAAGATCCATATAAACCCGCCGTCCGTATAAATAAACCGCTACTAAGCATATAAGCTTAGAACCCGCCGTGGAGAAACAATTAAGCAATATTAATGCTTATATACGTAGTAAGAGAAGTGTAACAAGCCATTCACCCATACAGACCAGCCTTCTCGAACCCTGGGTAACTGAAAAGGGCTGTTTTCTTTTTGATATGTATAGGGAGGATTAATATGCTTTGGAAATTTTTATGGGTATTGAAGCATGCCCGAAAGCTACCTTCCCCGCCAACACCCAGGGGTATCTATAAGCCTTTGAAAGATATTGCCCTCGGTGCTGGGTCTCTCCGCACAAGCCCCATGGCGATGGGAGCAGCGCTCCAAGCCATCCGGGGCAGAGCTAGATGGGAGCCACGTGCCGTTCGGCCCGACAGCCGCCCATGAACCCACAGGATCAGAGATCCTGCAGGTAGAGGTGGAAGCCCCTGGATAAGACCATGAATAAAATGATTGGAACGAACATCCAGGGACAAATGACTATGGTAATAATCAGGTTTCATTAAAACTAGAACTACCTATTGTTACCTACGATAACCCCATAGATCGCTTATGACTTGAACCAGAGTTCGGGTTTCATTGCGGTTGGTGTTTTTGGTATAAACTGCTCTTACCTCGGGTTTCTAGCCCTAAAGCTCCTTTCATCTGAGTCTTTATCCTCGACCTCCACCCATTCAGCGCGATTTTTAGTAGTAAGCCTGTCTTCATATCGAACATCAGATCTGGATAGCAGTAGAAGAATTACTCTAAGCCGCTCTGAAGATGATCCCTAGCAGATTGGGAGCCCGCCCACCGAACCCCGTAGGCTGTGTGGAAGCACCTAATTATAGAAGTAAGTCAGGAATAGGTGGTAAAAAGCGGAATATATATTTCCGCCATTTAGCTTATTATTAGGCTACCTACTATGGTTAAACTTGGAGAGCCGTCTGAGTATAGGCTTAGATATTTTATAGATAACGGGTTTAGACGAGCCATATGTAGATCCTGTGCTACGCCCTTCTGGAGCAGAGGATCTCATGAAACTTGCAACGACACACCGTGTAGCGAGTATAGGTTCTTCGACATAGATCTCAAGCTGACTGGACTGAGCTATGAGAAAGCGCTTGAGACATTCCTCAGATTTTTTGAGAAGGAAGGCCATAAGGTCATAGAGCCCGCCCCCGTTGTTGCAAGATGGAGAGATGATCTGTATCTCACCATAGCATCCATAGTAGTGTTCCAGCCCCACGTAACCTCTGGAAAAGTACCCCCGCCAGCTAACCCCCTGGTTATAGCCCAGCCCTGTATAAGGCTTGAGGATATCGATAACGTTGGCAAAACCTTTGGAAGGCATATGACTAACTTCACAATGGGAGGGCATCACGCATTCAACTATAAAGACAAGTATCTCTACTGGAAAGACGAGACAGTAGAATATGCTAGAAGATTCTTCGTAGAACTAATGGGCGTACCCGACGAGGAGCTCACATTCAAGGAGAGCTGGTGGGAGGGCGGGGGCAACGCAGGGCCCAGCCTAGAGGTGACTGTAGGAGGGCTTGAGGTTGCTACACTGGTATTCATGCAGTACGAGGTAAGAGAGGACGGATCCCTGGTAGAGCTCCCCCTAAAAATAGTCGACACAGGATACGGTATCGAGAGGATAGCATGGCTCTCCCAGAAATCGCCAACAGCCTTCCACGCTGTCTATGGGAGGAATCTTGTCTCCGAGTTCCACAGAATACTCGGTATCCCCGAGGCTAGAGAGGATCTCCTGATCCTGGCTTCTAGGAAGGCTGGCAAGATAGACCCCGAAGACCCCTTATCGATCAAACGCCTATTCTCCGAAATAGCCAGAGAGACTGGGTATAGCGAGAGAACAGTTGAAGAGGAACTGGGCGGAGCTATCAATGTCTATTCTGTAATAGACCATACCAAAACAATCGCGCTGATGCTGAGCGACGGGATAGTTCCGTCAAACAGTGGCGAGGGTTACCTTGCAAGGCTTGTTGCGAGGAGAACTATGAGGACGCTCAGGAGGCTTGGGATCGATGTGCCCCTAGCAAAGCTGGTGGATCTCCAGGCGAGGAGGTGGGGAGATCTGTATCCCAGGCTAAGAAGATCCAGATCATATGTTTTAGAAGTCACAGAACTAGAGGAAGAAAGATTCAGGGATATTATTAAGAAAGCACCGTCCATCATTGCTAGATACCAGAGAGGAGGTTTCTCCACAGAAGATCTTGTAGAGATCTATGACAGCCATGGCGTGCCCCCCGAGATAGTTGAGGAGGAGATGAGGAGCAGGGGAGTGGAGATTGTATTGCCCCATAACTTCTACTCAATAGTAGCCTCGAGACATATGAGAGCGCCTGTTAAAAAGAAAGAGGAGATCGAGAGAGAGATCGCTGAGTGGGCATCCGGGTTTAGCCCTACTAAGAGGCTGTTCCACGAAGACCCATACATGAGGAGCTTCTCAACAGAGATCCAGGGGATCAGAGGGGATCTCGTGATCCTCGACTCAACATGCTTCTACCCAACAGGAGGGGGGCAGAGAAGCGATACCGGGCTCCTAATCATAGGGGATCTCAGGGTGCGTGTTACAGATGTATTCAAGATAGGCGATGTAGTCATACACAGGGTTGATAGAAAATTACCAGAAGATCTGGTTGGCTTTAAAGTTGAAGGGATCATTGACTGGGAGAGAAGGTATAGGATAATGAGGCACCACACAGCAACACACGCACTACTAGGAGCCCTCAGAAAGATCTATGGGGATCATGTGTGGCAAGCAGGGGCTGAGAAGACGGAGGAGAAGGGTAGGCTCGACATAACTCACCACCTATCCATAGGTAGAGATGATATAAAGAAGATAGAGGCTGAAGTCAACAAGATCATCGATGAGAGAAGACCGGTGAGGGTCAAGTATATTGATAGGTATGAAGCTGAGAATAAGTATGGTTACTCAATATACCAGGGAGGAGTACCCCAAGAGAAGATCCTAAGGATAGTCGAGATCGATAACTGGGATGCTGAGGCATGTTTCGGAACCCATTTAGCCAACACAGGCGAGATAGGGGGTTTCAAGATAGTGAATGTCGAGAGGATCGCTGACGGGGTGCTTAGGTTTGAATATGTAGCGGGCACCAGATCTGCCGAGCAGATGTCTCTATACGAGGATATACTGGATAGAATATCTAAAATAACTGGCGGAGGCGTCCGCGACGATCTCGTGAGAAGAGTTGAGGCTCTAAACACACAGCTAGAGAGGGCTAAGAGTATGCTCACAGCGTATAGAGCCGAGTGGATCAGGAGCAAGATAGCAGAGGCTAGGGTGACTGCCGAGAGCATAGGTATAGCTAGGCTATATGTTATCACAAACCCGCCAGAGATCGATGGTGGGAGAGAGATCCTGAAGATCCTGAGCCGGGATGAGGGTTACATAGCCCTCATGATAACACAATCAGGTGATGAAAGCAACATAGAGGTCTCTGTATCGAGGGATATATTGAACAAAATCAATGCTAACAGCCTTGTGGACAGGATCTCGAGGATCCTTGGCGGTAGAGGAGGCGGTAGTAGCTCCCATGCAACCGGGAGGATTAGGGCTGATGCTGATACAATACTAAGGGTTCTTAAAAATGTTGTTAGAGAAATGCAGCAACCTTGATCAGAAAGTGCTTGAGGCTGCTAGAGATTATAGATATTTATTAGACAGAGGATATCCTAGAAAACCCTCACTAGATCTTGTAGTGTCTAGATATCTCCTCAGCAGGGCTGAGAGATCCCTCCTCCTAAGATGCGTCCACGATAGTGCGTATTCGTTAAAGATCCTCAGGAGCTCTATCTCAAACAACGAGATCCGCGGGATCCCCCTCATAATAGATCTTCTCAATGTGTGCACAACAATAATAGCATTCCTAGAAGGCGAATGCCTATATCTATGCGACGATGGTTTTGTGAGAGATCTCGGAGGTTCTAGATACTGGAGAGGGAGGAAGAGAAGAGTTGCAGAAGCCATAGAGCTCATCATGGATCATCTGATGCTGCTTAAGCCTAGAAAGATATATCTCGTTATAGATAGAAAAGCCCCAATGAGCCTCAGCATACTTGCACACGCAGAGGATATGATGAGGAGCACACTCTCAGTAGAGGTGAGTGGTGTTGTTGACAATAAAGCTGATAGGAGGATCATAGATCTCGAGAGATCTGTGATCGGTGAGGGAGGGGTCGTGGCTACAAGCGATGCCGTGATCCTTGAAAGAGTCGATCGAGCATATGATCTCGCTGGAAAGATAGCGATCAACAGGGATCAGCTTAGAGTCAACAGATCTATATATGATCTTTTCCACCACAACACGTAGACCTAAAAACATCACCTCTTAAACCGAAACCTAGAGCTCGTTGAGAGATCATGTGGAAACCAGAGGTATTGCTAGCCTTCTAGACCCGTGATCTATCGCTTATAAGCCGGAGAGTAGAGATATTAAGAGGTGTAGCAGTAAGATGGCAGTATTTTACGGGTTTAAGACCGACTTTGACGAGTATGAGAGACAAGCCCTCAGAGAAGCTCTCAGCGATATGAAAGGGACAGTTACCCTTATGCTATTTCTAAGCGATAGATGTGATTTCTGTAAACAGACTAAACAGATGCTCGAGACAATAAGAGATGAAGCACCAGAGGTTGGTGGGAAGAAACTGATCGACCTCAAGATCTATGAGGAGGAGGTCGACACTGACGAGGTGAAGAAATATAATGTTAATAGATATCCAACTATACTGCTTCTAGATGGTGCCATAAGGTATTATGGTATCCCTGCTGGAGAAGAGATCAGAGCATTCGTCGAAACTATTATAAGAATAAGCCAGGGTGAGAGTGGGCTCAGCAAAGAAACTATAGAAGGGATAAAGAAAATCCCTGGAGACGCTGTGATCGAAACGATCGTAACACCCTCATGCCCCTACTGCCCATACGCCGCTCTCATGGCCAACATGTTCGCCTTCGAATCGCATAGAGCAGGTCTCAACAATGTGGTATCGATAGTTGTTGAGGCCTATGAGAACATGGATATAGCGCAGAGATATGCTGTAAGCTCTGTTCCCTCTATAGCTATTAATGGCAGGGTTGAATTCATAGGCGTCCCATACGAGGACCAATTACTAGAGGTTCTTATCAAGAGGGCCAAGCCTAGGCAGAAGATCAAAAGCGATACAAAGCTAAAGGATATTATAAGGGATGTTATAAAAGAGATCGATAGAGAAGAAGAGAAGAAGAGAAGCTAGCTATCACTATATCGTTGTTCTATTTATATTGATGATTTAACAACCCCGCCATACTCCACGTCTTTAGAGACAACAACCCCTGGATATATTATTGAGTAGGCACCGATCTTAACACCAGGTAGTATGGATGAATTCACACCCGTCTTCACATAGCCCCCTATAAACGCTCCCAGCTTAACCCTCCCACTACTTATCCTAGAACCCTTAACCCACACCTTAACAGGCTGTTCATCGAACCTAAAGTTGGCTATTATCGTGCCAGCACCTAGGTTGACTTTTTCACATATAACAGAATCCCCCACATAGCTTAGATGAGGCATTTTAGTACCCTCAAACACAACGCTAGCCTTAACCTCTACAGAGAAACCCACCACAGAGTTTCTACCAATATAGGTGAAGGGCCTTATATAGGCATTAGGACCTACCTGGGCTTCTTCATCTATATATACAGGCCCCTCTATATAGGTGTTCCCCTTAACCCTTGCTCCTCTGCCTATATAGACAGGGCCTTTTATAGTAACACTGCCCTCAACTTCCCCTAGGATTGTTCTCTCATGTATTTTCTCTATAACCCTCTTGTTAGCCTCCAAAACATCCCAAGGTCTTCCTATATCCATCCATTCATCGCTATCTATGCTTATCACCCTCAAGCCTCTACCCTCTCTATATAGTATCTCGACTAGGTCTGTCAGCTCTACCTCGCCTCTCGGCGATTCCTGGATTTTCTCGACATGTCTAACCATACCCGGGCTCAGCACATAGATTCCAGCGTTAACCAGAGCCTCGCCCTTCACCTCTGAGGGGTCTGGTTTCTCAATCACCCTCACCGCTTCCCCGGATCTCTCGACTATAACGCCATAGTTCCAGGGCTCTTTATGACGAACACCAACTATCAGCGGGGCTCCAGAGCTTACTACCTTCCTTATAACACTCTCACCGATCAGTAGATCCCCATACACCACCAGGCTCTCCTCAGAGATATAGCTTGAGGCCGTTAGAAGAGCATCCCCGCTCCCTCTCTCCTCTTTCTGCCTCACAGCCTCAACCTCTACTCCCAGCCTCTCAGCTACCTCTCCCACATGCTTTGATAAAAGATCAGCCATATAGCCTGTGACAACAACAAACCTCCTGATCCCCTCTCTATAGCCAGCCTCAATAAGCCTTTCCACGATGGTCTTGCCAGCAACAATGATCATGGGTTTGGGCCTTGTATCTGTTATAGGTTTAAGCCTCTCACCCTTCCCCCCAGCTAGTATGACCATCTGCATTCTATACACCAGCTCCTTTTGCCTCGTACCTCTCTATCTTCTCAATAATCTTTCTACTCTCCTCCCTGAGCCTCTCAACCTCTTCTCTAAGCTGCTTGTACTCTATACCCTTCTCCAAATGATCTCTTATTCTCTTCGCCGCCTCCCTAGCCCTTCTCCTAACAAAACCCACGGGATCCTTCTCCGTAGCCTCTCCGAGGACTTCTAGGAACTCTGGGTTCTTGAGCTCCTCCATAGAGGATATAGCTGCCATCCTAACCCTATGGCTCGGATCTGTTCTAAGGATCTCTATGAGCCTCTCAATAACATCCCTCCTGCCAGGGAACTTTCCGAGAGAGGATGCCGCTGCCACTCTAACCATCGTGTGTTTATCACGCTCAAGGTATCTGAGGATCACTTTAAGACTCTCATCCCCACCAATATTGGCGAGCCCTTGTAGAACTCCCCTCGTAATGATCTCCGCATGGCTCGGTGTATCTAGGTATTTCACCAACTCATTGAAAGCCCAGCTAACCCTAGTCTTTCCGAGAGAGGATGCCGCTGAAGCCCTAACATAGTATGTCTCGCTAGGATTGCTCAGAACCCCTAGAAGTGTTTTTGCAACCTCCTCATCGCCTCTAAAGTTGCCTAATGCTTCTACAACAGCCCTCCTGGATCTCGGGTTATCGATCTTCCTTAAAGCATCGATCAGAGCCTTCTTAGCATCCTCACCACCCACCTTTCCAAGAGCCCTTGCTATTTCCGCCTGAACCCCCCAGAAGCTCTCCCTCTCAAGAGCCTTGGCAAGGATCTCAACCACTCTAGAGCCTGTCTTTTTCGAAAGCCCCTCTATTGCCAATAGCTTGCAGAATACATGGGGATCTTCTAACATGTTCCCGAGGATCTCCACATCCTCGTCAACCTCGTAGACAGCGAATGCATCGAAATCGGGGTTAGGGCATATATACTTAGGAGGCTCTTCCGCCTCTAGAAAGATCGTTCTCTCCTTCTCCTCAAACATTATTTTCCTCTCAACAGAGCCGCTGGGGAATCTTATCAATAGTCTTAGGGGCAGTCTGTAAGTTTCAAGGCTATCCTGACCCTGAGCCTGCTTTATAGAGATCTTGAGCACCTTATCCCTAGGCTCATACTCCCACTTCACACTTACGACTGGGTGTCCGGAGCTATAGACGTATTGGTCGAAAAACCACTCTAGATCCTTTCCACTCGCCTCCTCAAAGACCTTTCTAAGATCCTCTGTATCTGTATTCCCGAAGCTATATTTAGAGAGGTAGTTCTTTAAAGCCTCCCTAAACTTAGATTCACCAACGATATTCCTCAACGTGTGTAGAACCAGGGCTCCCTTTGGATATGAGTGTGCGTCAAAGAGCTCGTCCGGATCCTTATATATCCTCATAACTATGGGTCTAGAGTACCTCCTACCATACTCCTCGAGATAGGATTTCAGATCGCTATAAAGCTCATATATAAATTCATCCTCACCCTTATCTCTCCTCGTGTAAAGAGCCTCAAGATATGTTGCGAAGCTCTCGTTAAGCCATATATTGCTCCAATCCTTGCATGTGACAAGATCCCCGAACCATTGGTGCGCAAGCTCGTGAGCGACAAGAGGATCTGATGAGAACTCCTTATGGGCTATGTCATCGTGGAGTGTTAGGTCTGTTAGAAATGTTGCTGTCACATTCTCCATACCGCCTACTATGAACTCTTTAACACATACCTGTGTATAGGATCTATATGGGTATCTAACCCCCAGGTATTCGTTGAAGAACCTAACCATATCGGGGGTCTTTGAGAAGGAGTTCTTGATAAACCCACCCATTCCTTTGGGAACAAGGTATCGGAGCTTTATGCCATCAACAACCTCTTCAGCCTCGTCGAAAACGCCTACTGCTAGTGCTATTAGATAGGATGGCATCGGATTATCCATTCTGTATCTCCATCTCTTATAACCATCACCGATATCCTCAACCGACACGAGATCCCCGTTGCTCACAACACTATAGAGGCTTGGAACCTCGGCTGTGAGTGTCCAGGTTAGCCTCATGTTGGGGTAATCATATATGGGGATCCAGTATCTAGTATCCTCAGCCTCACCCTGGCTCCACATCTGCGGGTAATCATTATTACTCTTGGGCAATACAAAGTGGAGCCCCTTGATCGGTTTTGATTCGTAAAGGATCTCTACCTGGAAATTGCTTCCAAGACCTCTTGGAATCATTACAGTGATCTTTGAACCGTCATAGCTATACTTAGCCTCGGATCCATTGATCCTGATTGCTTTTAGTGACATGTCAACAGCGTCGAGCTCTATATAGCCCCTATCATCGATCATCTCTATATCGTGGACAACCCTACCCCTAATGCTTCTGGAAACAATGTCTGTCCTTATATATATATCGGCGTGTCTTATCCTGAACCAATACTCCCTAGCATATTTAGCCGTATATCCGGGGAATACGAAATCCCTTCCAGTCTTGAGGGGCAGTCCCTTCAATATCTCCCTCCATGATATCCTATCAGCTTTTTTATCATTTTGTTTAAATAGCGAGGGCGAGATAGATTTAGCGGCTTTAATAAGAGACCCTTCTTATTAGATCTGGTTAGCCATGGGGAAGAGACCTGGTGGCGGGGCCTTAACGCTAGCTATCCTCTCTGTTGTAGCCTTGGTATCGATATCATCTGCGTCTATATTAATAAAAGCCACTACATCTCCTCCGAGTATTGTTTCTTTCTGGCGGTTATTCATATCTGTGTTGATATTGCTTCTCTATTCAATCATTACTAACAGGCTTAGTCTTATAGCTAGGTCTATAGAGAGGAACCTACTCCTCACAGTTCTATCTGGATTCTTTCTAGCTATTCATTTCTACTCATGGATATGGAGCCTCAGACTACTCCCGGTTATTGTGAGCACAACGCTTGTTGATCTCCACCCAGTATTTACTGGGATACTATCGCACGTTATCCTTAAAGAGAGGTTGGGGAAGAAGCAATGGGTATTGATAATAATATCCCTTTTAGGGGGCTTGCTGGCATCGTATAAAGAACCCGGATCTCTTGCTGGTGAATGGGTATTAGGCTCGATCCTATCTATCATAGGTGCACTAGCAGCCTCCGGGTACTTTGTGATAGGGAGGATCGTTAGGAGGAGCGCTGGTCTCTATGAATACGTGATCCCTACCTACTTATGGTCCTCAGCATTCCTGGCATCAATATCTATTCTGGAAGGTCGCTATAGTTTCCTCACCACGGATCTGAGAGAGTTCGCGTTATTCATAGCGATCGCTATAGGGCCCATGATAGGTGGGCACACAGTGCTTAACTATATGTTGAGATATGTAGAAGCACCCATAGTATCCACCATAGCCGTTCTAGAGCCTGTTGGCGCCGGGATCCTTGCATACCTATTCTTAGGAGAGCTGGTGGAGCCTATAAACATCCTTGGAATATCGCTAGCCATATCTGGAATAGTGATCCTTGGGATCACCTTGCTGAACAAACCACAATAAAGCAATATAAAATCCTCTATAGTGAACCATACTAGGAGGGATAGCGTGTCCAGTGATACTATTAAGAGTAGGTGGTCAGGAATCAAGCGTTTAGCAGCGATCGGGGTAGTGATATTCGTAGTAGCAGCAATAATGGGCTCTCTCTCGCCAGAGGGGGTTAAAGAGACCCTCTACGGATCTTTTAGCGAGAGGGCTAGGGAGATAGAGCAGGCAATCTCAGGCTCTGGGGCTTATGGATTGCTCCTATTACCCCTAATTATTTTCGGAAATAACCTCATGGTATCTTTGATAATGCTCGCACTATTCCCAACAATAGCTGGTCCATGGCTCTTCATAGCTTTCCAAGGCTTTGCAACCGGAGCGATCATAGGCTACCCGGGGATCGACGAGGGTATCAGACAAATCTTATCAACGATCCCTAACTGTGTGCTCAGCCCCTTTGATATGTCTATACTCAAGGCAGCCCTACTAATACCCCACGGGATCTTCGAGATACCAGGGATAAGTGTGTTCATGGCAGCATCTGTCAGGCTCTCGTTCACATTGATCGATTATGTGTCGTGGAAGAGGGGGAAGAGAACCGAGAAGCCCTCCTTTACCCAGACGTTTAGGAGCCTCTTGCCAGCAATACTCATCGGCGTTGCCCTCTTGTTAGTTGCTGCTTTTGTTGAATCCTTCATAACCCCCTTAATAGGCTTTACAACCATTATCGCGTTATGCTCTATATAGCTAGAGCTCGATACCAGCTTTTTTGGAGAAATTATTAATAGTTATTGACACTAACCTCCCACCCTTGATCCTCGCAACTATATCTTCCCCAACCAATAGTGCTTCATCTATATCTTCAACATCGTCTCCAAAGTTTATGTAAAGTATATCACTCGATCTATCATACTCAAGCCATATATCCTCCAGATCCGACACAATGAACTCCCTACCCATATAGAACACCAACTAACCACCCACTACACAGCTAATATTGCGAACGACTTACAATGATCACCTAGCATTACCAGCTAGACCGCTGGCTAAGCGCTTAACAAGCATAAATAACAAGCGGCTTAATACTACTGGTGACGACGCGGTGGTTGAAGGTTTAAAGATAGATCCTGGCAGGTTTCTCAAAACATTCGATCTATTCTCATCCATAGGCTGGGATAGTGAGAAAGGGATGCAGAGGCTCTCCCTCGACGAAAACGACGTGAGGGCTAGAAGACTCCTAATAGAAATGCTGAGAAGCCTTGGTGCATCAATAAGATATGATGAGGCTGGGAACATCATAGCCGAGATAGGCGAGGGGAAAGACACGATAGCCATAGGATCACACCTAGATGCTGTGCCAGGCGGCGGAAAGTATGACGGCGCCTTAGGGGTTATCGCTGGCCTAGAAGTTCTTAGAACACTTAAGGAATCGGGCATCAAGCTTAGACATAAGCTGGCATTGATAGACTTTACTAATGAAGAGGGGTCTAGATGGACGCCATCGCTGATGGGCTCAGGATTATCCACAGGAGCCTATGATCCTGGTTACATATATAATAGAAAGGATCGAGATGGGGTCAGCTTTGGAGAAGCCCTTGAAAGATCGGGGTTTAAGGGTGAGAGAACAAACAACCTGATCAACAGCCCCCCCCCCAAATACTATCTAGAACTCCACATAGAACAAGGACCAGAGCTCGACACGGAAGGCATTAAAATAGGGATACCTATGGGCATAGTAGCTATAACAGTATGGGAGGCTTCTTTCAAAGGCGAGAGTAACCACGCGGGCACAACCCCTATGAGCATTAGAAGAGACGCTCTAGCAGGCTTCGCAAAATTCGCCATAGAGGCGCGCGAATATGCCCTCAAAAACCAAGGATCCATAAGGATCACTATAGGTAAGATCGATATACACCCAGGCGTCCATAACGTTGTGCCAGGGTTTGTTGGCTTCACAATAGAGGCCAGAAGCCCGGATCCCAAAGCCATAGAGAGGACTGAGAAGCTCTTGAAAATGATCGGAGAAGCCGTAGCAGAGGAAGAGGGACTTAAATTCGAGATTAAGAGAAGCTTCACACTAGATAGAGTCTATTTCCACGAAGAAGTAGTATCGACCATAGAATCAGTATGCAAAGACCTAGGGTTAAGTTATAAGAAGATGTGGAGCTGGGCGGGTCATGATGCCCAGAACATGGCTAGGATCTCAAAAACCGGTATGATATTCCTCCCATCCGTTGGTGGGAAGAGCCACTCCAAGGATGAATATACCAGGGATGAAGATCTTGTGAATGGTTTAAAAGTGTTGCTAGAAACCGTGATAAGGCTTGATAGGATGTGATAGAGGCTATGAGCCTTTGCTTGACAGGATTAGCGGTAATAACGAGTAGATCTTGGAAGCAGATATCACGTCTTCAATCTCTATATACTCGTCCGGCGTGTGTGCAGTTCCAAGCACACCTGGTCCGTATGTTGCTGCCTCATAGCCGGCTGCAACATAGTATCTCATGTCAAGCCCCCCTATACACACTATCTTTCTAGGTCTTGTTCCAAGGACTCTCTCAGCAGCCCTTTCTATCGCGCTAAAGATCCTTGAGCCTGGATCTACCACCACAGGCTCCATTTTATGAACAAGCCTGAGCTCCACATCAGCCCCCACTTTTCTAGCTATATCCTCTATGAACTCCTTTATCTCTCTCCACGCATCCTCGATACTCTCCTCAACTATAAGCCTTCTATCAAAGCTGAATATAACCTCGCCAGGGATCTGGTTTATCTTCTCACCCCCCTTCAGATAACCCCCGATCATTATCGTTGCCTTGTTACCCTCTTCAAGATCATATGTATATTTGCTCTTCTTAGCCTCAACCCTTGGGACAAGCTCGTCGAACATCTTCCTAGCTATCAGAGTTGCTTTGTCAAATGCGTTCACACCAAGCCATGGAGTGGATCCATGGCCAGTCCTCCCCTTAACAACAACCTCACCCCACACCGCCCCCTTATGCCCTATATATATTTGCCCCAGACCGCTGGGCTCTGCTATAACAACATATCTACCCCTAGCCATGCCCTTCTCAACCACGTATCCCGTACCAGTTGATCCCCCAATCTCCTCGTCCGGGACGAATACAGCTTCAACGCCTATGCCGAGGCGATCAGCTTGCTTTGATAGCGATGCCATTGCAGCTGCTATAGCAGCTATGCCCCCTTTCATATCTGTGGATCCTCTGCCATAGAGTTTTCCATCAACAATCCTTGGCTTGAAGGGATCAGTTATCTTCCAGCCAGGTCCTCCGGGGACGACATCGTAATGCCCGTTGAAGTGGATAGTCACGCTATCCTCACTACCGATCCGTGCGAGCACTATATACCTAGCTCTCCCTCTACCCTCTGGTGGGATCCTGGGATCCACATAGTCCTGGGGAACCCTGTGGATCTCTACAGAAACTCCAACAGCCTCTAGAAGCTCTTTAGAGACCCTGGCGAACTCCTCATAACCCTCACCCCAAGGAGAAACAGTAGGGATAGATACTATCTCTCCAAGAAACCTCACAGCAAAATCCCTATAACTCTCAACACCCTTAACAACCAGATCTAGATCTATCATTTGTCAAACACGCCCAGGTACAATTCTATAAAGAGCTTAATAGCTAGTAAAGATTCCTATCCACATATTCTCACGATCTGATCTGCTGGTTTAAACTTTTCCTATGTCATAGAGACTGATCAGTAGGGTCAATGGAGCCCCTTTAAGAGCTCGAAGCATAGAGAGCCGTCAAACCCGGGAACAAGGTTGATAGGCTTCCATCTGTCCCTGGATGTATGTCTATGTTCTTTGATGTAACTTCACATCCAAGGGCTTCCACCCCGCCCACAGAGATAGAAGATCCCTATGAGGTCATGCCCTACCGTTGAGCTCAACGACACGTGGCCCACATCTAGGATTAGCCCCAGACGGCTCGGAGCAATGCTCCCATTGCCATTGAGAGTCGATGCGAAGACTAAATCAGAGCCAAAACCATATTAATCAAAGACTCTAAATAACGACTCTAAATAACTCCTAATAACCTTGGCTATAACGAGTATAAATAAGAACAACCCAACATGACCGCTCAGGCTTTAAAAGACATGGCGTTACCCTAACAACTCAGAGCTCTTTGAACTTCTGCTCCTGGGATCACTATGGCTTTTAATATCTTTATAAGGTATAGTCCTTGGGATGCACATGGAGTATGATCTGGATGTGCTGCACAGACTGGTTAGATACGCTGAATCCCTCGGAGCTAGCTATGCTGAGGCTAGGTTTCATAGATACTCATACGAACTGGTGAGAGCGGATAATGGTTCTTTGAAAGACTATTCAGTAACAAGCAGGGCTGGGTTTGGAGTGAGGGTTCTCTATAACAACAGAATTGGCTTCTCAGCAACAAATTCCCCCAGCATAGAGGATCTCATGTCAGCTGTACAAAACGCTATTGCTGCTGCAAAGGCTTCAAAGAAACAGATCATCCTAGCCGAGAGACCCCATGTGAAGGGGAGACGAACTCCCAATATACATGTAGACCCGTTCTCAGTGCCTCCTGAGGAAAAGATCAAGGTCGCTTTAGAGGCTAATAAGGCTGGTCTAGAGGTCGAGGGTATAAGATCCTCTATAACTATGCTCGGGATCCAGAGGGATTTCAGATCGGTGGTTTCCAGCGATGCAGAGGTAACGTGGGAAGTGGTTCTCGTAGGCATATCCCATACTAGCGTTGCTGGAGAGACTGGCTCTATGGAGAGGCTCCATGATAGCCGCTCGATGGCATCTGGTTGGGAGTTTATTCAAAACAACGATTGGGAGGGCTTTGCTAGGGATATAAGCATGACAGCTAAAAAGGCCCTGAAAGCCCCAACCCCTCCTCCAGGAAAGATGAGAGTTGTCATGGATCCTGACCTCGTAGGATTGTTGCTCCACGAAGCCTTTGGACACGCGTCAGAAGGAGATCTCGTTGCTTCGGAGACATCTATACTTAAGGACAAGATTGGAGTGAAAGTAGCTTCGGAGATCGTGACAATAGTTGATGACGGGCTAGCTTTCGGAGGATACCCAGTACCTTATGATGATGAGGGCAATCCTAAAGAGAGAACAGTTATCGTTGAAAAGGGCGTGTTGAGGGGATATCTAACTGATAGGGCCTCGGCATCGCTTCTGGGAGTAGGGATCACTGGTAATGGGAGGGCTCAGGATTTTGAGAACGCTCCCATTGTTAGGCAGACCAATATATACATGGAACCCGGTGGGTGGAGCGTGGAGGAGCAGATAAGAGAGGCGAGAAACGGGCTCTACCTATCAGGACGAGGGGCTGGCGGAGGTCAGGTTGATACAGGGGCTGGTACGTTCACATTCTCCGCAGGGCCCTCGTACTTCATAAGAAACGGGGAGATCGGGGAGATGGTTAGGGGTGTGGTGATCTCTGGATATATCTTGGAGACCCTGAAGAGTGTTGAGGCTGTTGGAAAGGATCTCAGGATCAGGACATCTGTGTTCGGGGGATGTGGAAAGAATGGGCAGCTTGTGAGAGTCGGTGATGGAGGTCCCCACATAATGGTGAGAGAAATAATAGTTGGAGGGAGATAGAATGACGAACCATGTGGATATAGATATAGAGAAGATCTATAGGAGGGCGTTGGATCTAGGAGCCTCAGAGGCGGAAATCTATTACTCTGTCTCTAGAGATCTATCGCTCAACTTCTCAGAAGATATAGAGAGAGCTGAGATTGTGATATCGAAATCCCTAGGAATACGGGTCTCTATCGGTAAGAAGGTTTCAGTAGTGGGGACGCAGGATCTAAGCCCAGGAGGTATAGAGGATGCTGTGATGAAGGCTATATCGATAGCTAGGGTTGCGCCTGAAGATCCTGGTTGGAGAGGATTTAACGAGAAAATAGGTTCAATCTCTAAAGGAGAGTTTGCTGATAAAGCTATAGCTAGTATAGGGCCTGAAGAGATCGTGGAGATCGCTGTTAACACTATAGAGGGTGTTATGAGCTCGTCACCATCTACAAAGCCTGTTAGGGGGTCTTGTGGCACTGCCTATCACCGTGTGGAGATAATCAATCCATATGGTGGTCCAGTGAGCAGGGAGGAGACAGGCTCGTGGGTCTATGTATATGCTAAGGCTTCTAACGATAAAGGCGAGGGTACTTATGGCGATTACCACGCATCCAGATCTATAAAGGATCTCAGGCCGCACGACTTAGGAGCTAAGGTCGGATCAATGGCTAAGAGCTTTATAGGGGGTAGGGCTCCTGAGAATGGTGTGTATGATCTAATATTAGCACCCAGGATCTTTGCATCGTTTATAAGCACAATGCTCTCACCAGCAATATCAGCCCTATCGATCCAGCGCGGGAGATCCCCGCTTATAGGTAAGATAGGTAGTAGAATAGCTATTGAGGATCTATCGATAGTCGATGAGGGTTCGGATCCGAGATACCTAGGTGCTAGATCCTTTGACGATGAGGGGCACCCGACGTCCAGGAACATCGTTATTGAGAAAGGAGTTCTTAAGAGCTATATCTATGACAGCTATACAGCAAAAATAGAGGGGAGAGCCTCTACAGGGAATGCGTGGAGAAGCTATTCGTCGCCTCCAACACCAGGTCCAAACCATCTATCAATACAGCCGGGAACCTTCAGTATAGATGAGATGATCAGAAGCACAAAGAAGGGCATATATGTTCTAAGCACCATAGGCGAGTGGCTCTCAAACCCCGTGAGCGGAAATCTAAATGCAACAATAACAAACGCCTATCTGATCGAAAATGGAGAGATAGTAGCCCCTATAAATGGTGGTGTCATCTCTGTCGACTTCTACGAAATGCTTATAAACAAAATACATATGGTCGGGAAAGATATAGAGCATAGGGAAAGGATCTCGGCCCCACCAGTGCTTCTAAAAAGCGTACGGGTAGCTGGAAAATAATGTCCAAACCACTAGGCTGAATCTTCCAGGAACATTTTAGCTATTTAAAAAGTTTGAGAGAACTTTCTATATTTCTATATAGAGATAAAGACTCTAGAGTTATCTTTACCAGGTTGTGTTTGCATTCCAACCTACACGGTGATCCGTGTTATTATGCGCTAACCTCTGATATACGCCTATGAGAGATAGATGTTGGATACTCACAGGGTCTTAATAATCTCGCTAACCCTATAGATCTCGTCATCAACATGCATCGGGATCTTTATCTTAGTGCTGTCCTTTTTAACCAGCGTAACACCCGAACCGCCTGGGAGAATCCTCCCTATTATGCTGACCTCTATACCCTTCACCCTGAGGATCTTAATCGCTTCCTCCACATGCTCGCTAGGTATTGTTGCTATGAGAGATCCACTGCCTATAAGCCTTAGGGGATCTATACCGATAGCCTGAACAATCTCCCGAGTCTCTGGGGCTATTGGTATCGATTCCTCCCAGATCTCTACCCCTTTACCTGATGCATAAGCTATCTCAGCAACCCCTCCAACGATCCCCCCTTCTGTGGGATCGTGCATTGAGGTTGCTAGATCGCTCTTAGCCAGGATCAATGCCTCATCGACCACACTGATCATATCGTAAAAACTCGATGCACGATCCAGTACTTCTTGAGATACTCCTCTTCTTAATAATGCATCTCTATAATCAGTAGCTATTATAGCCGTCCCCTCTATACCAGCAGTCTTTGTCATTATAACCATATCACCAACACCCGCACCTCCTGTCGATATGGGCCTTCTAACTACAGGTCCTATTACAGTTGATACTATTACCAACCTACTAACAACATCCGTAACCTCTGTATGACCCCCAATGATCATGATACCAAGCCTTTTTGCAGCCCTATCTATCTGGCTCGTGACCTCATCAAGATCTTCTATAGATGCCGATGGGGGGAGCAGTATCGTGTTAAGCGCCCATCTAGGCATAGCACCCCTAACAGCAACATCGTTCGATGCGACATTTATAGCGAGCCACCCAGCGTTCCTAACAGCTGCTGTTATCGGGTCGCTATGGGCTGCTAGATATGACCCCCCGATCTTTATTATAGCTGCATCCTCTCCGTATCTAGGGCCTACCAGAACCTCAGGATCTGTAGTCCCAATCCTGCTCATGATGAATCTCTCGAGAAGCTCGGCTGAGAGTTTCCCAACTTTCACGCTGATCCCCAGGGAGACTTTGCTGGATATAATAATAACTACAACATTTACGGGACTGTATAGTAGATTCTCTTCTTATTTCTCCCTCTATTCTCAACCTTTAGGAGCTTTATCTCCCCTATCTCGCCCGTATTCCTAACATGGGGTCCTCCATCGGCTTGAATATCTACCCCAGGGATCTCAACGATCCTTAGGATTTCATACCCTGGTGGCATCTTTTCTGCGAGCTTAACAATCCCCGGGATCTTCATAGCCTCCTCCCTCTTCAAATAATAGATCTTAACCTCAAGCCCTGCTCTGACAACATCGTTAGCCTTTCTAATAGCATCTTCAAAGACCTGTCTATCGAACCTCTCTATAGAGAAATCATCCCTGGCATATTCAGGCTCTATCTGCCCGCCTGTTATCATAGCACCATAGTCTCTATACATTATAGCTGATATTATGTGGGCTGCTGTATGGAGCCTCATTAGCCTATACCTCCTGTCCCAGTCTATCACGCCAACAACCTCCATGCCTGGGGAGATCCCCTCATAGCTATCAAGCACGTGGTATACCTCGTCATTCTCCCTATCGTGGACTGCTCTAAGCACTCTGTAATTTTTACCACCTATGATTAGGTACCCAGTATCGCTGGAGACACCACCACTATCTGGGTGGAAGGCTGTTTTGTCAAGGACTAGCCCTCGGTCCGTGATACTAACGATCCTGGCTCTAAATTCTTTCAAATACGAGTCATCCCTATAGAGGTGGATCGTTGCCAAGCAAGGCCCCATCATTCTTAACGATAGGAGTATATAAAGCGTGGAATGCCTATACAAAGCTGAGTTCTCTAGAAAAGACGTTTCTGAGACGCTTCACCCCTTCTTATATACCCTGCTTTCCTAATACTAGGCCAGCTGTTAGTCTCGAAGGGGTCGCTGAGGTGGAAGTCGATACACATGACCCCGTGTTTTGCACAGAGTTTGAGCACCAGGCTCTTTATTCTAGACCAGTAACCCTTGCTTCCGTACCGCACAACCCTGTAGATCTTCGTAACTTCATCTCGATCCAGTCTCTCCTTCATATAGCTCCAGGTTCTATCGTATATGTTTAAAAGATCAAATATTACCAGACTGTTGCTCTCACTAGCAGCACCTATGACGCCTTCAATATGCTCCTCACTATCGTTCAGCCCTGGAATTATTGGTCCGAGGAAGATCCACGTATAGATCAGGGAGTCAGAGATCTTCTTAAGAGCCCTAGCCCTTGCAAGCGGGTGGGGAGCCCTGGGCTCTATAACCCTTGCGAGAGAAGGATCCATGGTTGTTATTGTCATCCCAACATCAACCTTATCCCTATGGGTTCTCAGCATATCGAGATCCCTGAGAACGAGGGGCGATTTAGTCTGTATAGATACCCTGAATCTATATGCCAGTAGAAGCTCTATAGATCTTCTGGTAAGGCTGTATCTAGCCTCGATAGGCATATAAGGATCCGTTATCGTTGAAACACCAACAACCCCTTTCTTAGTAGTATGCATAACCTCCCTCCTGAGAACCTCGACCAGGTTCACCTTAACAGCAACAACCTCACCCCAATTATTGGCAGCCTCCTCGATTCCTGTGAAATGAATAGCATAGCAATAGATACACCCGAATGAGCAGCCTTGGTATGGGTTGAGGCTATAATCTAGATCAGGTAGTTTAGATCTATAGAGGGCCTTGGAAACCCTTATCTCTATAACCTTCTTAGGAAGCATAGCTCAACCCATATAGCTTGTTATCCTCCTACTGCTGAGAACCCTGAACACCCCCGACTTCTCTAGAAAGCTCCTTATAGGTGTTCTGAGAAGCTCGGCAACCCTCTTGAGAACATCCTCTAAGCTGTCGAAAACCTCGGGCTCTGATCTATACATAGCCCTCATATTCTCCCTAACAAACCAAACACCAACAGGTAGGTTGAAACCCTCATAGATCTCCCTCCAGCTTATTACAGCAGCCTGTCTCCTCATAGCGTTCAGAGCCTCTAGAGAGGCTAGCCTTGACGCATAGTAACAACCCCCTATACCTGGATAGCTATCCCTACCCCTATACCCCTCATAATCAACCTCCACCCAAGGCTCCGAGCCCCACATATTCCACGTACTCCCAGGATACCATGCCTCACCCCACTCGAAAGCCCATGTATGGGGTGCTAGTATGGATATGAAGAGATTCCTATCAACCCTCCTCTTATAGAGCATATAGCGGTCTATAATGCTATAGCGCTTAACCTGCTCAAGAAGCATGTCGGAAACGATCTTATCGACAGCTGTTATAGCCCACCTAGTTGGGACAAGCCTTCTCTTCTTACCAATAGCACCAACACTAAGGATCCTCGAGATCCTGTGGACCTCGATCCCGCTGGTGTATAGCATAAACACGGCTTCCCTAGCCCTGAGGTCATGATCGTTATAGACCTTCTCAACAACTCTCTCAAGCGGCCTAATAGAGCCTATACTAACCCTCTTGAGAGGAGCTGAGGGACCCATTGGCGGTGTGGTCTCGCTTATCAGAACACCGCCACTTGGCTTCTTTTCAAAGAGCATCTCAACATCAGCCGGCCCAGGGCTGAGGGATAGTTCTATGACTTCTCCGAGCTCTCGGGGCGGTTGCATAGCATCGCCTACTCTATATACTCTATACCCTCTCACTAGAGAGATTCTGAGTGAGAGGAACTCCTCTAGATCCATGTGCACCCATCTAGACGGATCCTCGTGGATCGATGTATCACCCTTGATCGGGGGCGATGAGGGGTATACCCTCACCCACGGATAGCCTTCCCTGCCAACAAACACGCTCGGGGGAGAGGATCCGTCGAGCCTTTCTCCCTCTACCCTATCTAAAACCATGGACGAGATAGAGTTAACTATTATAGGACAGTATGGAAGCCCACATAGGTATCGAGAACCCCTACACCTAATACATAACTGTGGAGGTATCCTCGCTACTCCCAGCACCTATAGACTACCTCTTCCCCGCAGCCCTCTCGATAGCATCTGAGATCTTTTTCCTAGCCTCCTCAGCACCCTTCCAACCTCTTATCTTAACCCACTTACCCGGCTCCAACTCTTTGTAGTGTTGGAAGAAATGCTCTATTCTCCTCTTTATTATATCAGGCAGATCTTTTAGATCCTTTATGCTGGAATATCTCGGCTCAACCTTATCGTCAGGAACAGCAACGATCTTAGCATCAACCCCTTCCTCGTCCTCCATTTCTAGAATAGCTATTGGTCTCACCCTAACCACAGATCCAGGAAGGAATGTGTGGTCGCTTATAACCAGCACATCAACAGGATCCCCATCCTCTTCCAGGGTTCCTGGTATGAAGCCATAGTTGAAGGGATAGATCATTGCTGTATATAGCACGCGATCAACGCTTATCACACCCAGTTCCTCATCATACTCGTACTTCACAGAAGAGTTAGCCGGGATCTCTATGACCACGTTAACAATATTTGGAGCCTTATCACCAGGGCCTAGCCTCTTCAACCAGGGTCCCGAAATAGTATAGTGGGAGGGCTAAATAATACACAAGCCTGCCCTTTAAATATTAGTTGGGATACCCATATCACTAGATGGGGAGAGCTGATCACAGAAGTACTAGCACTTATTGAGCGTAAATTCATAGTGCTTGAGCATCATAAGGAGAGCTCTGTGGGCGATGAAGAAGACAGGATTGAGATTGACATATATAGAGTAGCACCCCAAGATCCCTCTAACATTGAGAGGGATTTCAAAGAACTATACAGAGAGATCATAAACACGGGCTATTATCCACAGCTGCTAAGTATAGATGGTAACTACTACCTAAGAATATATAATATTGGGAAGAGAAGGGGTTATAATCCCATAACAATAGCCATATTATTACTAGCATCTATAGTTACAGTCACCATAACCTCCTACATGTGGTATTCCCAAGATCTCGAGATAGCGAGAAGATTCGGCATAGAGACTGAATCCCTAAGACTCGGATCTATATATGTAGCGATACTAGCCCTATCAATACTAGGACCCCTAGCTATACACGAGCTAGGGCATTTCCTAACCTCAAGGATTCTGAGACTCCCAGCAACACCCCCTTACTTCATACCAGGACCTCCTGGGATAGGGTTAGGTACTTTTGGTGCTGTGATACTAATGAGATTCCTGCCAGCAACAGCCGATGATCTTGCTATGGTAGCCATAGCGGGGCCTCTAGCCGGCTTCATAGCGATTCTCGCAGTGACGATCTATGGGATCTCGACCTCATACATGATCCCAAGCAGTATGGCTACAAGCTTTCAGGAGATAAGCTTCTCACCACTACTCTTCACACTCATGGTTAACACGCTGGTAAATCCTGGACAAAATGAGGTGGTGATACTAAACCCAGTAGCATATGCCGGCTACTTCCTCATGCTAATACACTTCCTAAACCTTCTCCCCGTAGCACAGCTTGACGGAGGGCAGGTTCTCAGATCCCTTGTTAGCATGAGAACCCATATGCTGATAGGAGTGATCATATCTATAACAATGATCGCTGCAGCGATGGTCATCAGGGCTGAGATCCTCATGACCATAGCGTTCTTCCTGCTCATAATATTTCTAGCAACAGGGATGAGATCCCATCCAGGCCCTGCCTATAGAGAGGCTAGGCCAGGGTTGGGTGCTACTATAGCAGCTATACTGTGGATCATAATGCTAGCCATAACAATACCCCTGCCCTTATGAGGGTAGGGTGATGATCAAGATCTGTAACGATTGTATAGCAATAGTGGCTGAGAAGCCAAGAGCTGCTGCTAAGATAGCTAGCGCCATCTCTCAGGGAAAGGCTAAAAAGATCCTCTATAAAGGTGTGCCCGTATGGATCTTCAGGATAGACGGTGAGGAATACGTAGTAATCCCCTCGGCAGGGCATCTATTCTCAATAGACACTAATAAGAACGGGATACCTGTTTTCGAGTATAAATGGATCCCTAGGCATGTTGTTAACGACGATTATAAGCATCTTGAGAGATTCTACAGAGCATTCTCAGAGATCCTTCCAAGGGCCAAGGCCTATATAAACGCCTGTGACTACGATATAGAAGGATCCCTGATCGGCTATATGATCGTAAAACACTGGGGAGACGTGAGAAGAATGAAGAGGATGAAGTTCTCCTCCCTCGTTGAGGATGAACTGAGAAGGAGTTTTAGGAACCTAGGACCCCTGGATATAGATATGATCGAGGCCGGGCTGGCGAGGCATGAGATGGACTGGATATGGGGTATAAATGTCTCGAGAGCCCTTATGATGCTTTTCAACAAGATCTCGGGAGAGCGTAGGGTTCTGAGCGCCGGCAGGGTCCAGACACCAACCCTCTTCGAGGTTGTTAGAAACACTATTGAGAGAAACACGTTCATTCCCACACCACTGTATAGTGTTAACATCTACATAGAGGTAGCGGGTAAGAAGTATAAGCTAGAGAGCGCAGAAGAGCCTTTCAAAAGGAAGCAGCTAGCCGAGGATTATGCTAGGAAGGCCAAAAGCTCTGGATACGCTATTGTGAAAAACGTTAGGAGAGAGGTTCTATCATACAAGCCCCCATATCCATTCAACCTAGGAGATCTGCAGGGAGAGGCGCACAGAATATATAGGATCTCTCCAGCGAGAACCCTCAAGATCCTTGAGGATCTATACCTCGACTCGCTCATAAGCTATCCGAGAACAAACAGCCAGAAGCTCCCCTTAACGATAGGGCACAGGGATATTATCCAGAGCATTGGAAGGCTGGGTGATTATAGATCTATAGCGTTAAAGATCCTTAGGAAAGAGAGCCTCACACCAAATAACGGCCCCATGGACGACCCAGCACACCCAGCTATATACCCTACGGGAGAGATCCCGAGAAGGCTTGAAAGAGAGCATGCTAAGATCTATGATCTCGTGGTTAGAAGGTATCTAGCAACCTTCATGGATCCAGCCGTAATAGATCGAGTAAGCATAGATATAGAGGTTGCCGGCAGAGCCTACAAGCTCCACGGGACCAGGATAACCTATAAGGGGTGGTTAGACGCATACCCATTCTACAAGGTAGAGGAGAAAACAGTACCAAATGTCAAGCCAGGCGATAGAATAAAGATAGCCCTGGTAAGGATAGCCATATCATACACAAGACCCGAGGCTCCGCACAACAAAGCCACACTACTTAAATGGATGGAGAGCCAGGGTATAGGGACAGAATCTACAAGGGCAGAGATTATAGAGACCCTGTTTAGAAGGAAATACGTCGATGGATCCGGAGCAACAGAACTAGGGCTTATGGTGTACTCAGCTATAGAGAAATACTTCCCAGATCTCTCGAGAATAGATCTTACCAGGTCTTTCGAGGAGATGATGGAGAAGATAAGGAGAGGAGAGCTTAGAAGGGAGCATGTTGTTGAGAAGACAAAGATCGTGGTTGGCACAGCTATAGAGAGGTTTCTCAAAAACATAGAGAGTATCGATCCCTCAGAGACAATGCTCCTCGGGATAAAGACCGGAGGATGCCCCATATGTGGCTACGCATCAAGTAACAATAAAAACGGCTTCTGCCCCATACATGAGAAAGCCTATGAAAAGCTTGTCGAGATTTATAAAGAATGGGCCCAGGATGGATATGGGTGGGAGGATTATTTAGAAAAGCTATCGAAGCTAGAAATAACAGGATCAGCTGTTAAGGAGATAATAAACTTCCTCAGAAAACCCCCGAGAAAAAGACCAGGTGACTAGGTGTTTAAAAACTTCTCAGGGATCGTTATACCTAGCAAGGGATCCTAATAAACCGTTATACTATTATCCAGCCTTAGCTCTTTTATACTAGGAGTCCCTATGTATTTGTCGAAAGAGGAGGAAAGGATCTATGAGGGGGAAGCCGGCTGGGTCCTTGAGAAGGCTATAAAGGTAGTTGTAAAGGTTGGAGAGGTCATGGGGGCTGATAGGCTTATACCCATATCCCATGCCCATATCTCGGGGGTTGGTTATGGCAATATAGGTGAGGCAGGACTCTCCCTCTTGAGAGACCTACGCGACGGTGGTGCTAGGTTCAGCGTATACACTACAGCTAACCCGGGCTCTGTTGATGATGATAGCAGCTATTACTTCAACTATGGTGCCCCCTTTATACAGGGGCAGAGAGAGATCCTAGGGATATTTAAAGAGATGGGTGTCAGCGGGTTCACATGTACTCCTTACTATTATAGGGAGCCGAGAGCAGGTGAGATCCTCGCATGGGCTGAGAGCAACGCTGTCCTGATCGCTAACAGCATCTATGGTGCCAGGAGCAATAGAGAGAGCGGTCTTCTAGCCCTATTCGAAGCAATCCTGGGTAAGACTTATAGAGCGGGATTGCTGGTTGATGAGAATAGAAAGCCACAGATCCTAGTCAAGATAGAGGCGAGAATGAGAAGCATTGTTGACTATGGTCTCGCAGGATTAGTAGTTGGCGAGATGGTCGGAGAAAAGATCCCATATGTGGTTGGCTTAAAACCTAAAAGCCATGAGGAAGTGAAAGCATTCCTAGCAGCTGCGGGTTCCAGCGGTGGTATGGGTCTAGTAGTGATCGATGGGCTCTCCCCAGACTCGCTAGAGATCCAGGGATCTCTTAACAATATCGAGAGAATCTCCATAGATGATAAGGATCTCAGAAGAGCCTCGGAAGACACTATATGCAGCGAGGTCGATGCAGCACTCATAGGCTGCCCACACGCCTCTATAGAGCTCATAGAGGATCTAGCCAGACTTATTGTTGAGAAAAACGCCAACGCGATCAAGCCTGTATGGGTGTTCACATCACACCACGTATATGAAGAGCTGTCTAGAAGAGGCCTAATAGATCTCTTGACATCAAGAGGAGTAAATGTGTTCGCCGGGATCTGTGGGGTCATCTCGCCCCTCAATACCCTGGGGTATAGATGTATAGCGACACCATCGGCAAAGGCTGCTTTCTATCTCCCAAAACTGGCTGGGGTTAGATATGTATATATGGATCTCCCAGGCATAGTTGCCTCTATGTTTAAGTAGCACTAACCAAGTATGCTCTAATCTCTCTACTAATGCTAGTATATAGAGCTAAGGATTACTAGCCCTGCCACCACACAAGCCCTCAAGTATACAACTACAGTTGCTCTATATGTTTAGGCATGGTATACGCATTATGCGGATCGTGAGGCTATAGGCTAGTCTTAAATCGTTAGGTGTGATATAAAGGAACCAGTTAGAGTGGTTAGAGTTTTATGTTTAATAGCCCCCAAGACCAACATTATTTTGGCTATATGGTGGAACAAACATATGTCGACCTCCGGGAGAACACCCCTCGTCTTTCTAGGATCTGTTCTTCTAAATGCCGTCCAGGCAACTACTAAACTGATAGCCTTTATCATAGTAGGCTCTCTAGCAATCTATGCCGAGACACTCCACTCGGTGGGCGATGTTGTTAACAGCTTTATACTATACCTAGCATCATATATAATTGTTAATAAGAAACCCTCGCCAAAATACCCCTTCGGCTTTGGTAGGTTTCCCTATATAGCTAGCATAATCTCGATCTCGATCCTGGTAGGAGCTATAGCGAACAACATACTAACCCAGGCTTATGAGGCGCTCCATGAGGGAGGAAGGCTATATGGAGATGTGATCAGCGGAGCTTATCTACTAGCTATAGCGACATTCATGGATGTAGGTATACTACTCTTCATATTTATGGCGAGAGATGCCTGGAGGAACCCATCGTCTAAGATGAGACCCTTATTCATGGCACTCATCCTTGAGGACTTATTCTCGTTTAGCGGGAACGCCATTGCTCTTGCCTCACTATATATGATTGGGATAACTAGTATAGCAGATGTTATAGCATCTATAGTGATCGTCGCTATAATAATCATGGCATCTGCATATGTTATCTACAAAAACATAGAGATCCTTATTGGGAGATCCGCTCCCAGAGATGTGATGCTCAAGGTTCTCAATAGGATATCAAGGATCTCTGATGTTGTCGATATAGACGACCTGAAGAGCTACGTATTAACCCCAGATAACATTGTAATAATGGCAACAATAGGGGTTGACCCGAGGAAAAGCATAGACGCCCTCGAGGCATTGAGGGAGAGAATAATAAGGGAGATAACAAGCATTGACCCAAGAATCAAGAACGTGATTGTCCAGTTCTCCAGCGAGCCTATAGACGACCGTGATAGGGATAAGATATACAGAGAAGTGAGTTCTATGGATGAATAGATCTTCCTCATCTTAAGCGCTCCAAAACAAGCAATATGATAGCTATTCAGGACTTGCATAGTGGCAAGAAGACCATCAATCCCGAAAGATCATAGTGGCAAAGCATTATTATAATTAATGCTCAGGAAACCATAGCCCTACCTAAGCTTGTGGGAGTCTCTAGATATCTATTTACAATATTTAATATAATAGCCGAAGGAAAATACCTAGATCTACAATAATCATGTGTTTCCTATAATATACAGTCAAGATCCAGGTTCGGGTGTTTTTATTACTAGACATAACTATATTTAGATAAGCCATGTTCTTGAAACCACATGAGAGGTTAGTAAAGATCTATAGGTCTAGAAAACTTTTCCTAATATGGTGGCCCTTCACGATAGTTAATTTTGACACGTGTGATAACAGCTACCTCGTAGATCTTCTTGTAGCTTCTGAAATCACAGACCCGTTACCCCTGATCCTCACTATGAGGAGGTATAGGGATAAACGCCCTATTGAACCCTCACCATCTGTAGAGGCTCCAATATTGATCCCGAGATCCGTTGGGCCTAGCACCATAATGGAAATGATCTATAAGGTCAAGAAAGGGATCGAGGTGGGAAAGGATAGAGAAGCTTCCCGGGAGTCTCGACCGATTAGGAGTTACAGGTATCAAGCATTTTCTAAGAGACCAAGCACGCTTGAAGAGGCTATAGCAAACCCTATCTCCAGAGGGATCCTCTCAGAGATCCTGTCATCCATGTGTATTAGTAACAATAAAGCTAGGATCATATCCTATAATCCAATACATATTTTAGCCGGTATCAGCAGAGATATGAAGGAATTCAATCTTTTCACTGACAAGAAGATCAGGAGCATAAACCATGAAATATATGTGCTTACTAACGAACACATTAAAGGCCTTATAGAGAAGTATATAAGGCTAAGCGTTTAAACCAGCTGTGTTAAGAACAAGAAGCCCGCAACAGTAAACCCAAGGCGGATCAGCACTCAAGACCATGCTCACCACTCACATCTCCCGAGCTCATCACTCACTAGATATAATAACCTGCTCCCTTATATCCATAGGATCTTAAATTGCTTTCTATCTAGTATGGTGCTTATTATAATGCTGCCTATGAGAACTGAATAACGATAAGCAGATCTCTAGGATATAGAGGAGAGCGAATCGCTAAAAGCAGTAATAGCCTCTTTCTTATTTTAGATGACAGAGAATAACAAGCGATCATAATGGAGGACTGGAATCGCTTTCCCACGACCATAGAGTAGGGATTTAAGCACTGACTAGGAAAGGATCTATGGTGATATCCTTACCCAGGTTCTTCACCGACCGTTTTATTCTCACACCCGGCCCTACAGAGATCCCTATGAGGATAAGGATAGCCATGATACGTGAGGAGACCAACCCGGATCTCGATCCTGGTTTTCTGGAACTCTATAAAAGGGTCTCTGACAAGCTGAAAAGACTATTGGGGATAGGTAAAAGTAACCTCTATACAATGGTTGGCGAAGCCATGCTAGGATTGGAGGCCGCCATAGCTAATATAGTTAGGCGTGGCGATAAGGTGCTTGTAGTCTCTAACGGTGTTTTTGGCGAGGGTTTCGCTGATCTTGTGAAAATGTATGGGGGTGTCCCGGTGATTATCGAGGGTGATTGGAGGAGAAGCATAGATCTTGGTAATGTTGAGAGAGCCCTCGAGAGGAATAAGGATGCCCGAATGCTCACCATCGTTCATTGTGATACGCCATCAGCTATTATAAACCCTGTTGAAGAGGTTTCCAGAATAGCTAGAAGCTTTGGGATCATAACTGTTGTAGATGCTGTCTCAAGTATTGGAGGAGTCCCTATAAATGTTGACGGTCCTGGCATAGATATCCTAATAGGCGGTAGTCAAAAGGCTCTTAACGTACCCCCAGGGCTCACGATCATGTCTATAAGTAATCACGCTTGGGAGGAGATCGATAGGAGTAATTACCAGGGCTTTTACCTCAACCTGAGGCTTTGGAGAGAGTATCTAGATAAGCAGGGGATCTTTCCATACACGTTCTCAGACCCTCTTCTAAGAGCTCTTGACGAGGCTCTCAACATGATCTTCGAGGAGGGAGTTGAGAACGTTTATGAAAGGCATAGAAAGGCTAGAGAGGCATCGTGGAGAGCCCTCGAAGCAGCAGGGCTAAAACCATACCCAGTGTCTAGAGAACACTCTTCACCAACAGTCACAGCCATCGAGATCCCCACAGGGGTTGATGAAGCTAGGTTGAGAGAGATCATGTGGAACAAATATGGCGTAATGATAGCAGGAAGCTGGGGCAAGCTCGCGGGAAAGGTTATAAGGATAGGGCATATGGGTGTCCAGGCATCTAGAAACCACCTGATCATAGCCTTCACAGCGCTAGCAAGAGCTCTAAGAGATATGGGGTATAGGATTAACATAGGGAGCGTGATAGAAGCTATAGAAAGCACCTATACATAGCCTTAACACTTTCAACCAATACTATTTTCGCTTTTCAAAAACCCTCCGCAGATCACGGGTACTTCATTTCCTTACTCTAGAATTAGCCCGACAATAAAGAGCTCCCCATGAGACGCTCTCTTATTTATATTGCAAAAAGATCCATTAGACTCTTGTCAATGAACAATTTTTCACTCCACTTTAATGCCTCCATAACTGATACTCGTGATCATGAGGTCTCAAAAGCTGTGAATAGTATTCGGAGCACGAGCCAGGCTTGACTATATAGTATTGGTGATCATGTAGATATAAGGTGCGTCCAGATAACTACTAGGGGTTTATATTTATGGGCTTATACGAGCTGATCAAGGATCTAAAGGCTGTCGATGTTCTTATCGATGTTCCTTCGTGCTATGTTGATGATCCGTTAGCTATAGCTTTAGATATACTGGCTGCAAAGAGATCTCCCAGAAGGATTGTTATAATAGATAGGGAGAGGAGAGTTAGAGGTGTGATCACCTCCCTTAGGATCCTCGAGATCCTCTTGGGCTTCAGAGGATCCATGATGGTTAAGCTGAGGGGTTTAACCAAGGTTCTTAGAGAAAAAGTGATCCTTTTCTCCGACGAGGCACCCTATACAATGGCTCGAGACACCCCCTTAGTATCGGTTATAAAACATATGGGTGAGAATAGCATACCAATGATACCAATAGTAGATGATCTAGGCACATATGTAGGCGCGATCGACGAGACCCGCGTGCTAAAACTCTTCAAGGGAAAAAGCCTTGGAGAGGAGGTGTCAAGAGCGCTTGAGGCTGATTTCCCATTAGTATCTGTGAGAGACACCGCTTTGAGGGCTGCCGAGGCTATGATAGAAGGTGCAAAGGGTAAGGCTGTTGTTCTTAATGATAAGGGCTTACCAGCTGGTGTTGTTACTGCAAAAGATATACTCAAGCTACCACTCGTGACAGAAGAGATAATAGAGCTTCTGAGAACAGATATTGAGGTGGGTTTCGCCGATATACTTGGCAAAGTGGGGGTTGCTAAGGTGATGAGCTCGCCAGCTATCATTGCTAGAGAGGGCGATGATATAGGCAGAGCTATAGATACAATGATCGACAGCGATGTGGGGCTCCTACCAGTTGTTAACGAGAAGGAGGGAAGATTCACAGGGGTTTTAACAAGGATGAGCCTGATAAGGACGGTGGTGAGAGAACATATAAATCCCATGGGGTAGGGAGGGTGGATATAACTAGAAGGATTGAGGATTATATCGGGATCGTGGATAGAGACGAGATCGAGTACATCAAGGAGCTGGCAGAGAATGTAAAGGGAGCCAGGATTCTCCATATAAACTCAACAAGGAAAGGCGGAGGGGTTGCCGAGATCCTTAGGAGTGTTGTTCCCCTGGCAAACTCTCTGGGGCTTAAGGTTAGGTGGGAGGTGATAAGCGGGGATAAGGAGTTCTTTGAGGTGACCAAGAGTTTCCACAACGCTCTCCAGGGTAATAAGGGGCTAAAGCTTGGAGGGGATATGATTAGGAAATATCTCGAGACTAACGAGATGAATGCTGGGAAAATTGATACGGATGCCGATGTAATAGTGATCCACGATCCACAGCCTGCTGCCCTGATATCCTATAAAAATAAGGGGAGCTCGAAATGGATTTGGAGGTGTCATATAGACCTCTCGGATCCCAACGAGCAGTTCTGGAGCTTTCTAAGGGGTTTTGTGACCATGTATGATGCAGCTATATTCTCTCATGGTGTATATGTGCCTAGAGATCTCAGGGGGATTAAGATCTATATATCCCACCCATCTATAGATCCTCTGACCGATAAAAATAAACCGCTGAGCCAGACAGAGATCGAGAGTATTATATCTAAATATGGGATAGATCCTGAGAAACCCCTGGTGGGACAGGTAGCCAGGTTCGACCCATGGAAGGATCACCCATCAGTGGTTAGGGTTTATAAAGCTTTGAGACAGAAGGTAGAGAATCTACAGCTAGTGCTCCTAGGATCCTTTGCAGACGACGACCCCGAAGGAGAAAGGATCTATAGGGAGGTTCTTAAAGAGATAGAGAGTCTTAGCGATGTGCATGTTATAAACGAGCATAACGATCTTCTGGTAAATGCTGTCCAGAGATCCATGGTCTTCGCATTCCAGCTATCAATAAGAGAAGGCTTTGGACTAACAGTAAGCGAGGCCCTGTGGAAATATACACCAGTCATAGGGAGAAGAGCTGGAGGAATACCGCTACAGGTGATAGATGGCGTGACAGGCTATCTAGTCAATAATATAGAGGATGCTTACGAGAGAGCCCTAATGCTCATAAAGAAGCCATGGCTAGCGAGAATGCTTGGTGCCAATGGGCACCAGCATGTTAAGAGGAACTTCCTGATCACAAGGGATCTGAGGGACTACCTAAGAATACACATAGATCTCGTTGCAAGATAACATTCAACCCGTTCTAGCCACTACTACTCCTCAGGATTTTACCAATAACATAGATCATACGCAGTAGGAATTTTTACCCACAGGCCCAGGATCTTTGACCAAACAGGTCGAAGCCGCATATGACGATTTTGATATCTGTAAACAATATACTTGATCCTATGATTATTAAATACTCTCCAGCATCAGGGGTTCAGGCTTCATTGCAGTTGGTGTTTTTGGTATAAACTGCTCTTACCTCGGGTTTCTAGCCCTAAAGCTCCTTTCATCGGATCCTTTATCCTCGACCTCCACTCTTTCGGTGTGATCTCTACCCACAGCTCTCTCTTCATAGCTTTGCTCTGGTTCATAGCTGTGGGGAAAATCTATATCCTGGTCTTATTTAACCTGCCACTCGGGTTTTTATCTCTACCCTCATCGTGGGTTGGCATTTCCGTAAAAATATAGAGCTTATATAATATCCCCACAGAACTACGATTCAATATCAACTCTTATCTTATAAACC
>DATMAU010000024.1:0-5577 GCA_035559775.1 Sulfolobales archaeon | reverse complement strand
TTGTTTGTTTGGTTTTTTATGGTTATCTGTATTGCGTGGGGTTATTGCTGTAGACCGTGTTTTGTGCTGTGTGTTCTTATAGGTTAGGGTTTGATATCGGTCTTTATATGCCTTCGTAGAGCTGGGAATAGTTGGCTACGGTCTATGTCATTGAGGGCTTAGGGATTTCAAGATCTCTTCGAGATCTTTCTCGAGATCCTCTGGCTTTTCATAGCATTTCACTATATGTACCAACCCTAGCTCTGATAATGAATCATCTAGAACATAGGTGAAGGGGCCTTTTATCGTGTATAGTGCTCTATATATGCTCTCCACCCTTTCAACAAGCTCGTCTATCTGTATGCCAGCATCGCTCCCTATTGGGAGTTCTAGGTGGGCTTGTAAGCAGATCTTGTTCCCCATAGGCCCTATATCCAATAAAGAGCCTCCAGCTACTATTCTTGCGGCATCTCCATGGGCCTCTATTCTGTGGTTATAGCTCTTAACCATGTTAGAGATCCTCTGCATCCATGATAGCTCTCCACCCTCGTGGACATCTATATACTCGTCATCCTCGAACCCCATACACCGTTACCCCTATACCTACTATACTACCGGGCTTATTGATGCCGGTATAATAGCTCTGGCGAATGATCATAGAGCGGCTGATCCGCCATATGGGTGGCTATTAAGCCTTAACCTCTTTTATATTCCAAAACCCATGATAATGTGGGCTAGCTAGAGATATAAGGTGGATCTATGGCTATGTTGAGAAAAGATCTAGGATACAGGGTAGTTGTACTAAGACTGGGGCATAGGAGGGAAAGGGATAAGAGGATATCAGCCCATGTTGGTTTAGTGGCAAGGGCGTTCGGGGCAGCAGGGATAATATACTCGGGTGAGGAGGATAAAAGCCTGATCGATTCCCTTGCAAAGGTTATGGCTAGATGGGGTGGTGACGGGTTCGAAGTGAGCTATACGAAGGAGTGGAGAGGCGTTATCAAGGAATGGAGAGAGAAGGGTGGATGTGCTGTGCATCTAACAATGTATGGGTTGCCTATAGACAACGTAATAGATCTTGTGAAAAGACATAGGGATATCCTTGTCATAGTGGGCTCTGAAAAGGTTCCGAGGGAGGTGTACGATATTGTTGATCATAATATATCGATAGGATCACAACCCCACTCAGAGGTAGCAGCACTAGCGATATTCCTTGACAGGCTCTTCCAAGGCAGAGAGCTTAACATAAGCTTTACAGATGCAAAAATAACAATAGTACCAACACCAAGAAGCAAGAGAATAATAAACATAGAGGATATCAGCGAAGAGAAGACATATCACCACTCACATGACCGTCGTTTCATCACCTGATCGCTCTACCGCCAAATATAATTATACTTTGGAAATTTTTATAAGTATTGGGGCATGCCTAGAGGCTACTTCCCCCCACACCCAGAGGTATTTACAAGCTTTGAAAGGTATTGCCCTCGGTGTGGGTCTCCTCACACAGGTCTCGGGCGGCTATGGGATCACTGCACCAAACCATCAAGGGCTTATCCTAGATGAGAAGCCCCATGCCGCTGAACTAAAACAGCCGTGAACCCAAAGGGATCTCTGCTCCTGCGGATAGTGTGGAAGTCCTTTGATGCGGCTATTAACAAGAAGAAAATGATTGGAACCAACATCCAGAGGCGAGCGATCTTAGCCTGACCCCTTTATATATATAGGGATACGTGCTAGATACAATCTAGGGTAGGACTTGATCCTTGTCCTCCACGCGCCAACAAGCCCCCATATGGTGATAGAGTTTATAAAAACAGCCTCAGTAGCTAGAGTAACGAGAGACCTCGTTATCGTTGTAACAAGACCGGGAGGTCTTGCAGCACAAAGCGGTATCCCTGAGGCGTGGAAACATGCCCATAAGAGTGGCCTAGCATTCTCAGTACTCCCAGAGCTCTCAGACGCCATAGATCTGTATAAACCCTCGGAGATCTATATTTTCTCTAGAAACAGAGAATGGGTTGATTTCAAAGAGGTTGAGATAGGGAGCAACACAATGCTGATCTTCCCCTCAGGCGAACAACCCCTCGGAAAAGAAGGGATAGAAAGGGCAAAAGGTGTTAGTTTCCCAGAGTTCTCTAGAGACCTGGGACCTGTGCAAAGTCTCTCAATAGCATTATATATAATTATGACGAGAACCAAGCTTCTCAGTAATGAATGATAAAATCAGAGTATGTGGCGGGCCCGCCGGGATTTGAACCCGGGACTTCCGCCCAGCAGCTCTGGTCTACGGGTTAAGAGCCCGCCGCTCTACCGGGCTGAGCTACGGGCCCAGCCTTAAACTATATTCCTACAGCTCTTAAAGAGCTTTTCGCTAGTATTGTGTTAATAAAAATCACAGGTTTTATTGCCGTTTGTCCCTGGATGTTCGTTCCAATCATTTTATTCATGGTCTTATCCAGGGGCTTCCACCTCTACCCACAGGGATCTCTAATCCTGCGGGGTCATGGGCGGCCGTCGAGCCTAACGGCATGGGGCTCCCATCTAGGATAAACCCTGGGTGGCTTGGAGCACCGCTCCCATTGCCATGAGACTTGTGCGGGGAGGCCCACACCAGGGATAATATCTTTCAAGGCCTATAGATACCCCTGGGTGTGGGGGGAAGTAGCCTCTAGGCATGCCTCAATACCCATGAAAATTTCCAAAGCCTATTAATCATCCCTATGAATATCAAAAAGAAAACACTCCATCGGCCTTGAGGGCTTCTAGGACAATTTCAGGGCTTACCTGGAGCTTTATAATCCTCGTCTTCCCGTACCTGCCTCTATTAACTGTAATGGCTGATATTATTCCGACCATGTCGAGCTCTGATATTATGTCGCTCGCTCTTCTCTGTGTTATTGGCTCGAGCCCTTGTTTTCTAGCTATCTCTCTATAGGTTAGGTAGATCTCTCCTGTGGTTGCTTCCCTACCCTCCTCAAGGATCTTTACTATCGAGTATAGGATGAGTTTCCCATGTATAGGTAGTGTTAATATGATCTCAGAGGCCCTGTCTCTCTCTATCTCGTTGCGAGCCCTGTATACGTGATCCTCGAGCACCTTGTCAGACCCCTCCCTATCGGCAATTTCCCCAGCAACTCTCAGAAGATCTAGAGCCCTTCTAGCATCCCCATGCTCTCTTGCAGCGAGAGCGGCGCAGAGTGATATGACGTCCTCGCCCACAGCGCCTGGTCTGAATGCTATTCTAGCTCTCTCCATCAATATATCTCTAAGCTGTTGTGCATTATATGGTGGGAATATTATCTCCTCCTCGCCAAGGCTGCTCCTAACCCTGGCGTCGAGGGTTTCTACAAACTTTATATCGTTAGTTATACCAACAATGCTTAGTCTGGAAGAGCTCAGCTCCTCATTGGCTCTGGTGAGTCTATAGAGGATCTCGTCCCCCTCCCTCTTAACCATATAGTCTATCTCATCCATAACTATGATTATTAGAGAGGATCTCGAGTCCATAGCGCTCATAACCCTTCTATAAACCTCAGCGGTTGATAGCCCTGTAAAGGGAACCCTAACTCCGAGGTGTTCACCAACCCTGGATAAAACCCTATAGCTGGTGTTCTCGATCCTTGTGTTAACATAGACCCAATAGATCCTAACACCCCTCTCACTACCTTTGATCCCAAGCCTTTTGAGCACAAATTTAGCAACAGCGGTCTTCCCAGTCCCGGTTAACCCATAGATAAATAGATTGCTGGGCCTCATCCCCTGGAGCGAGGAGCCGAGTACTTGGGCGACTTTCTCGATCTCACCCTCTCTGTGGGGAAGGCTCTCAGGTATATAGTCAGGTCTAAGAACCTCCTTATTTATAAAGACCCTCGAGTAAGCTATCCTCTCAAATATAGCGTCTATCCTTTCCAGAAGAAACCCCTTAATATCGTTTGGAGAGAAACCTATTTAGCAATAGCCCATTTAATCTAAAACAGCATCGCACAAAATCCGTATTACCCGTGTGTTTATGATCGTTCCAGGTCAAAGCTAATGATAGAGATCCCAATGAACGATTCTTCTCCCATCCCTTCCGATCTTCATAGATCCATATCACGGATAGCATGCCTGTGCAACAAGCAACAATATTCTTAGGATAAACAGCTCCTAGTCTCTATTCTTTATAAAACCATGATCTTTATGAGAAAAACCGTTCATCATGAAGCCTTAACCAGCTGTTTCGGATTTCGTGATGGTTTATATGGGTTGATATCTGATCGTAGTTATGTGGGAACACTGTATAAGATCTATTATTTGTGGCATAGTCAGGATGCAGGGTTTCCCCACAGCGATAAACCCGAGAAACCCTATGAAGAGAAGCTGTGGTAGAGATCACCCCGAACAAGTAGAAACCAAGGGTAAAGGATCCGATGAAAGGGGCCTTGAGGCCTGTGAAGCCAGGGAAATAGCGGTTGATATCAAGCAATATCAACCGCTATTAAGCCCGAACCCCTGAAACAACGTGCTTAGACTTCTAATAAGCTCTTCTACCCAGCCTGCTGCCAGCGGGTATAGCAGTACTCCTAGTAGTAAGAATACCAGGTATGGTACTCCCCATGTAACATATATAGCCTCCCTCTCACTTACATATCCCTTCTCTAGGAGCATGGCTATAGCTTCTCTATGTGCTTTAGGATCCTCCTCTATCTCGAAAGACCATCTACAGATCCACTGTATTTTTCCTTCGTTTAGTGATGGATATATCAGCGGGTAGAGGAACTTTGATCCTAGAAAGCCTCTAATACTTATGGGAAATCCTGTAAGGGCTATGATAGTTGTTAGATATTTAGAACCGCAATGTCTGGAGATGAGGCCTAGTCGGGGTAGGTTGATTATGAGCATCGGTATAACTAGGAGGATGAGCATGAAGATAGATGCTATTATAAGCACCACCATAGATGGTGGGAGCAAAAGCCCAGCAGGGGGTTCTGGAATGAGGAGGGAAACTATAGCTAAGGCTATCGGATCTGCTAAACCCATCATTCCTAGGAAACCAAGTGCAAAGAGGATCGATGGTGGGATCATGCTTAACAACAAATAGATCACGGAAATAGAATCCCAATGGATCGAGAACCTAGCTATCAGCATAACTATAGCAGCTATGACGAAAGGGATCCAGACTCTAGGATCTATCTCTCTAGTCTTAAGATCCATGTACGATGTTATTACAAGCATTACAAGGGCAATTATATAGCCGGCCATGAAGTAAGGCTCGATATGCAATCACACATCCCATGAGCATCATAGCAATTCTGGTAATTAAAGCAATAGTCGATACCTTATTCGGGGTTTAGGCTTCATGGCAGTTAGTACCAAACAATAACCAAAAGATACTAACTGCTCTTCCCTTGGCTTCAATGGTCTCTATGCATTAGGGGTGTTCTCTATTTACAGTTCTTCTTAATAGCTTTGTTCTGGCTGGTTGGTGTGGGGTTCTTCTTGTTTTTTATTTGTTTTGTTTGTTTGGTTTTTTATGGTTATCTGTATTGCGTGGGGTTATTGCTGTAGACCGTGTTTTGTGCTGTGTGTTCTTATAGGTTAGGGTTTGATATCGGT
>DATMAU010000023.1:0-69070 GCA_035559775.1 Sulfolobales archaeon | reverse complement strand
AAAAGGAGGATATATAGGGTCATAATGCATAGCTTTCCCCACAACAATGAACCAGCAAAGCTATGAAGAGAAGCTGTGGATAGAGACCACACCGAACAAGTAGAAACCAAGGATAAAGACTCAGATGAAAGAAACCCAAGGACTAGGAAGCCGAGGGAAGAGCGGTTGGTGTCAAAGGATATTAATAGCAATGAAACTTGACTCCATATTGTTTGAGGACAAATAGCAAAAAAAGTTCAGAAGCTATCGACTGGTTCTTCCACTTTATGGGTTATCCATCCTAAGATCCTTTAACCATGATGTATCGCTCTGAGTCGCTCCAGTTGGTGAGAGGTTATGAGGAAATAAGCCCTAGCTCTATTGAATTCTATAATACTGTGTGTATTCTTAAATCTATCGCTGGGTTACTATGCGTGGCGTGTGATACCATGAGCGAACTCTATGTTTAGTTAGTATTCAATAAATGGTTTCATTTAAGTTATTTTGACAGGTCTAATACTAATTAACCACATATTTTGATGATTTCCCGTAATACTGCGTATTAACACTGGAGGATCTAATTTATGTTGGAAATACCGGGAATGAGTATTATAATATCTCCCAATATGTGTATATTTAAATCTTCTTAAAACAAATTATTATTGGGGAAGATGATGAGTAGCGAGATAGAGGCTAGGAGGGTTCAAAGGTTCGGTAGATCTACACTCATGGTATCACTCCCAGCAGAGTGGGTCAGGGATATCGGTTTAAAGCCTGGCGATACTGTGACTATAACGATTGAGGAGGATAAGTCGCTCAGGATATACCCAGCCTTCACAAGGGTTGAGAGAGAAAGGAGAATGACGCTAAAGATATCCAAGTATACTAAAAGCTCTCTCATAGAGAAATGTCTTGGGGCTGCCTATAGCCTTGGTTATGATTCAATCAATGTAGAAGTTGTTGATGGCTATCTTGAGGAGGAGCAGCTTAAGACGCTGAGGGTTTTTGTTAAGGAGCTCATTGGAGCCGAGATTATAGACCATACCCCAACGAAAATTGTTATACAAATTTTTGTTGACCCGTCAAAGCACTCAGTAGCAGGTATAATATCGAGAATGACTAACCTGATCAAATACATGATCCAGTATCTTGGACATCTAATCGTCGAGAGGAAGAGCCACTTCGTAGACGAAATCCTAGAGCTTAGGAGAGAGCTTGAGAGGTTCTACATGCTCTCCATGAGACAGACTTTCCTCGGCCAGATAGACAGATCCTATGGCAGGCTTCTCGAGGTAAAGAGCTATATGCTGCCGAGGTATAGGAGCATAGCCAGGTCTTTGGACCTCATTGGTGAAGCTATATCTAACATAGCCCTCTATATCAAGAGCCTCAAGCCCGAGGAGTTCGAGAGTGCTTCTAAAAGGATAAGCGAGCTTAAGGAGCTCTTAGACCTCTTCCAAGTATCTCTCGAGAGATCTATAGAAAGTATCGAGAAGAGCAATGTCATAGAAGCCTTCAACACACTATCACTTGGCGAGGAGTTCTATAACCATGTAACGAGATTCGTGGAGAAGACTCTGAAGGAGGATATCGGGAAACCCTACTACCAGGCTATAAGGGAGATGGCAGAGATTCTTAGAAGAACCTCGATGGATATGAAGGTAATAACATCAGTAGGCTTTGACCTAGCTATTGAGAGAGCAGGCGGAGTTATAGATCTATCTAGCGGTGAGGCTATAAAGATAGTATAAACGGCCGATCATTCCAAGGGGTATAGATTTTTAGCTGGGCATGGTTACAGTTGGATCTAGTTGATATACTCTCAAGAACACTATATCTTGTTGAGAATAATAGCCTCTCAGTAGATGTGGCTTTTAAAAAGATATGTAGAGGAAGGGTTTGTGCAAAAGGCCCGGAGGAAAGAGAGAGGATATACGATGCCGTTGGGAGGTTCGTAGCACGCTATATCATGCTGAGATGCCTCTACCCCAAAGCCTCGAGAAAAAAGCTAGCAAGGATCTTTATTTCTATGGAACTGAATAAAGATCAACATGTATGGGAAAACCTGGATCCCTGGTGCAGATACTCAGTACCCAGGTGGCTCTACGAAGAGCTTAAATCCCTGATCGGTGGAGAGGTAGACGCTCTCATGAAGGCTCTTGAGAGGAGAGTTAGGTGGCTTAGGATAAACACTATGAAGGCCCCTGAGGAGAAGATCCTCAGGGTTCTTGAGGAGGAAGCCGTTGTCGAAAGGGATCGGGATCTGTGGTATCTATACAAAGTCATAGCTACTAAGAAGCCAGTAAGACTTTTGAAGGCAGTTAGACAGGGTATAGCTATTCCTCAGGATAAAGCGTCGTGCCTAGTTGTTGAGGCTTTAGAACCTAAGCCAGGCGATCTGGTTCTCGATATGACCTCAGCACCTGGTATGAAGGCTTCATTAATAGCAATGTTGACCGAGGGGAGGGCTAGGATCATTGCACTAGATCTTTCTAAAAGGAGGGCTCTGGCCATGCGGAATCTGATGAGGAAATTAGGGGTAGCCAGCTATATTGATATATCTATAACAGACTCTAGGTTTTTTTCTTCATCAAGACGGTTTGACAAGGTTCTTCTTGATGCTCCGTGTTCGTCTTCAGGCGCTATTGCTAAGGAACCCGCTGTAAGGCTGCACCTGATCAGGAGAGGAAAGGTTGAGTATTACACTAAGATCCAGGAGGATTTGCTTAAAAGAGCTATAGATCTTGGTGACGAGGTTGTGTATTCAACATGCTCCTTGCTACCAGAGGAGGGGGAGGAGGTGGTGTTAAAGATCGTCAGATCCACAGGTCACTCGCTAATGAGACCCAGGATTAATGCTTCAAACGGATATAGGGCTTACGGGATATCTGAAGAGGTTTTGAGGACATTCCCACATGTACACGAGTCTGAGGGGTTCTTTATAGCGAAGCTGGTTAGGCGTTAGAGGAGGTCTAGATCATATATTCTTGCGTCATAATCTGTTCTCCTTAATATCCCTGAGAAGGGCTAGAAAGCGGTCTATAAAGGCCCTGACAACAGCCTCACCACCCTCTACGGAGTATCTTCCCGGCTCGTTAAACGCCCCTACTTCGAGCCTCGTCCCCTCCCTATAGAAGAAATAAACCCTGGGTCTCTTGCTTAGCGAAAGGCTATGCCATTCATCACTATAGGGTCTCTGGATACTCTCGTAAGGGATCTCCTTTCCAGGGGTCTTCACCCCTAGCCCTAGCGCGCTTGCTATCGATGTTTCGGCCTCATCTGCGTGGAAGAACCTGTTGCTAAACACACTGTCTATCACATCTCCGACAAACTCCCAATAGTTTATCAGGTAAGCCCTATAGCTGGGGTCAAGGGAGCTGGTGGCGCTCTTCAAAGCCACCTTAAGCGGATCTGCATTACCGCCGTGCGAGTTGATCACAATTATCCTCTTGACATTATTCCTAAAGACTGAGAGCACATACTCCCTAACATATGCTATAAACACCTCTAATGGGACCCAGAGGGTGCCCGGGTTGCCCGACCACATGTCAGAAACACCAACGGGTATAGGCTCTAACAAGAGAACTTTATACCCTGCCTTCCATGCCTCCTCCACAGCCTTCCTAGCTAGGGAAGTGGCTATATAGAGATCTGTGCCTAGAGGTAGATGGTGGCCGTGTTGCTCTATAGATCCGCATGGTATAACTGAGATGCAGTCTTTACCGCTGCATGTCTCCTCAAACTCCTTCCAGCTGAGCTCTCCCCATAAATAGCTTCTCAAGCTATCACCAATGGTTAATATATTTGGAGGATAATGTGTTAAAAACCGGCTTGGTTTGTTTTTGCTTTAAAACTACATATTTCGATACTCACCACAGGATCTTTAAGATCGCCTAGCCTGTGGATAAAAGGATCTAGAAGAAGTATATGATTAATTATGATTAGAACCGAAGAAACAGATGATTCTTAACTGTTATGATTAAAAGTTTAGCAGGCTACATAGCTCTCTCTTCTCTATAAAACTCTCTGCCCAGGTACTTGGGATCTCTCCATTTTCTCCCGATAGGGGTGATAGAATAAGTCACAGTAGCTGCGATAGCTGCTGCATAGGGCATAAGCTTAGCTATATCAACAGGCACTCCTAGGGCTTGGAGGTGTGAGAACGCATAGTAGAGAGAAGAGAACGGTATGGAAAGGATCGCAACTAGGATCGGGCTTCTACCGCCAGCTACAGAGATAGCATAGGCCAGCCACCCATGATTCAGTCCATAGTCCTGCTTCCACCCAGTAACCCAGCACAGGGTGTATATTGCACTACCTAGCCCTACTAGAAAGTCCCCTATCGCGCTAGATACCAGCCTAACCTTGACTAGGTTTGCCCCCATATAGCTAACAACCCTGGGGTCATCGCCGGAGGCCCTGATCATCACGCCCAGCTTTGTCCTATTTATTAAGAGGTTAACAGCTACAGCTATGGTTATTGCTATCGTATAGAAAGCTATAGAAGCGTTTGGTGTAGCTGTTATATATCCGATTCTGAGGCGTTGCTCGGGCGCGGCTGAGGAGAACATTGATAAACCCAGGTTGCCTATCAAAGCGGCTAGGCCGTAGCAGAGGAACATGATAGATAAGCCTAGAGCTCCTTGGGGTATAGGTAATGCTGAGACTAAATATGTTCTCATGATCCCTACTAGACTCACGATCATTGCAGTAGCAACGATCGCTATGAAAATCGCTCCACTACCTAGCCATAGACTTAAAACCACGTTTAACGTGTAAGCTATAGCCACACCTAAGACGAAGAGTCCGTCTATTGATAAGTTTAGCACTCCTGATCTCTCAACTAGAGCATTGCCTAGCGCTACTGATGTATAAACTATGTAAGGAATGCTCAGGCTAACGATCAGGACTAGGGGATCCATTTACCTCACCACTTTGATCTTAATGCTATATTCACCCATGATCCTGAGGATAACATATGCAGCCAACGTAGTTCCAACGAAGAGAAGAGAGAGGGCTTCGGCTGACACACCAGGTGGGACTAGCCCCTTAATCTGCAAAACGCTTCCAAAGGCCTGGAGCACAGCCACCACGTAGGCTGTAAGCACTACATAGATGGGCTCGTTATTAGCTAGCCATGCGACAAGTATTGCTGTGTAACCGAAGTACCCAGTCTTTCCCTCCTCGATAGCATATGGTAGTCTGAAGGTGTAGCCCAGAAGCCTCAGAGCTCCTGTAAGCCCGGCTATGGCCCCGCTAATCGCTATAGAGGCTAGGATCACTTTTTTATCATCTATGCCTGAGAACCTGAGGGCCGTGGGGTTTATGCCTAGAAACTTTATCCACAGCCCCAGGGGGGTAAACCTCATGAGATAGATGGTTATTACTACTATTAGTATTACGGAGACCACTAGCTCGTATCTAAGAGCCTCAGAGCCGGGCATGGTCGTTAGCCTTGCTCCTCCAGGTATCTCATCTGTTCTCAAGTATCCCCATGTAGCTTGTCCCCTCCACGGGCCTCTGACCAGGTAGTCGATGATGAAGTAAGCTATGTAGTTTAACAGCAGTGTTATCGGGACTTCGTGGACGTTGAGGTAAGCCTTCAAAACACCCGGGATCAAGGCCCACATGAGGCCTAACAAGGCTCCAAACACTAATGCCAGTGTCCTGCTTAGGTTCGGATCAGCCATCAGAGTGGGAATCCCTGGCTCGTAAGTTACGAGAGGTGAGAAAAGAACCACATAGGTCGCCCCAGCCATGCCCATCACGTATTGTCCCTCAGCCCCGATGTTCCATACTTTAGCTTTGAAAGCCACGGCTAAGGCGCAGCCAAGTAGTACGAGCACTAAATACCTATCTAGGAGTACTGGTGTTAGCCTGATCGTGTCATAGAATGCTGAAGCGAAGGAGTATAGTCCCAGCCCTGTTAGGAAATAGAGCGTGACATACGCTATAGCCACACCAACCAGGAGAGAGATAATTGCTATAGTAGGCATTATCAAGATGTTCTTTTTCTCCCTTTTAATTATAACAAGGTTTATCTTCATCAGTGCATCACCATTAATTCCTCTATCTTAGATCTTTCAGCGATATCTCGAGTGAATTCTCCCACCACTCTACCCGCATTTAGCACTACAATCTTGTCGCTTAGTTCAAGCACCTCATCTAGATCCTCGCTGACCAGCAATACTGCCACGCCGGAATTGTGGGCCAGGTTTCTTATAATGCCTCTGACAAACCTCGCAGTAGCTTCATCCAAAGCTCTGGTCGGGTTATAGGCTATTAATAGGTTCCTGGTTATTGATAGCTCTTTAGCTAGATGGACTTTCATCAAATTGCCTCCAGACAGTAAGTTTACCGGGGTTCTGGGAGACGATGTTGCTATTCTAAAGCCCTTTATTATTGCTACCACCTCCTTTCTGAGGGAGTCCCAGCTTATCTTGTGATAAGAAAACCTCCTGCCCAGAGCCATGTTTTCCTCGATGCTGGCCTCTCCGCCCATGGAATAATATAGAGGCATTTCGGTCACAATACCCACGCCTAAGGATCTCACTCTTTTAGTACCCTTGTTGGTCACATCTATCCCCAGCAGCTTATACCTGCCCCTAGAGATCCTTCTAAGCCCTGCTAACGCTTCGACGAGCTCTTTTTGACCATTACCAGCTATACCAGCCACACCTATAATCTCACCTCTATAGACTCTAAGCTTATCGATCTCAACCACCTGGCCTCTATGATCGCTAGGAATTACAGCCCCAGATAGCTCTAGCACCACCTCGCTCAGCTCCTTATCTCTATCCATGCTTAGTGCGGGTTTCACCTCCACAGAGTTCTCGCCAAACATCATTTTCCTAATTTCATCTGCACTTGGTTTCACGCCCATGTTGTCAAGTGTAGCTATCTTCCTACCTCCTTTGAGCACTGTAAGCCTATCAGCTATTTCTACTGCTTCAACTATTCTATGGGTTATCAGCACCACGGATCTTCCTTCGCTTTTTAATCTTTTAATATATGAATATATGATTTCTTTCTCAGACCTGGGTAATAGTGTTGTCACCTCATCGAGAATCAATAGCCTTGCGTTGGACACTATAGCCTTGAATATCTCTAGCAGCTGTTTCTGTGTATAGCTTAGCCTAGATACCTCACTCTTAGGATCCAGGTGAATGCCTACAGAGCTGCTCCACCTCCTAACCAGCTCCTCTATCTTCCTAACCCTAGATAGAGGCCCTAGATCTTTAAGGGCTAGTGCCACGTTCTCGGCGACGGTCATGTCGTCAACTAAAAGAGGTGATTGAGACACATAATATATGCCTAGCCCCATAGCTATCTCGGGCGAGGCTATATTTCTCTTAACCCCCTCTACGAATATTTCGCCAGAATCTGGCACATAGATCCCAGCTATGATTTTAGCTAGTGTGGACTTACCAGAGCCGTTCTCCCCCAGTAAGGCGTGGATCTCGCCTGGCATTATTTCTAGGTCGACCGAATCTAGTGCCAAGATTCCTGGGAATCTTTTACACACATTTTTGATACTTAAAAAAGGCTCCGGCATTAAGAACACCTAGAGTGTAGGCTAGCCGCTAGCTATTAGCTCTGACAAAAGGCGCTCACCCTAAGTATCTAACCCATTCGACGAACCAGTCCATGCTCCATAGATCGTCGTGTGTCAGTCTCTCACCGGCGGCTATGGAGACAACAGACCCCTTAGATTTGCCTTTGCAGAACTTTGAAGATGCTGTATCGCCACCCACAAGGCAATATCCTTTCAACGGGCCTGTGAATGGTTCGAATAGAGGCGCTATTTTATAGGATTTCTCGGCACCCCCTATATAGATGGTATCCACATGCTCATACCTATGCCCTAGGGAGCTGAACTGTAGAGGCTGAAGTAGCGGGGCGCTTCTCATCTGCTCGTATCTCCTCAGCACCAGTTCATATGCGCTCACATCCTCGCCTGTTAGCTTGTCCTTGACTTTGATTCCTTTTAACTCGGGCACGAACCTCGGGTTTATCTTCATAACGGTTCCGTTCTCGTATATGTGGGCACCAAGCTCTACCGCTCCAGTATTGAGCAGATACCAGTAGTCAACGTTGGCTAGGTTGTATGGTGTTAGAACCCCAGACCTGATCTTGATTAATAAGTCCGCGTAGATCACCTCCCATCTGACAAGCTGACCTGAAACTACCACATCTGGTCCATATATATACATAGGGCTGTAATGGCTGAACACGTATAACTGCTTGCCAGTGGATTTATAATACGTCTGAGCGAACTCTACTACGGCTGTAGTATCTTCGGTGAATGCTATGACGTCTACGTTATAGTTTTTCACCAGATATTCTGCAGACGCCTTTGCCTTCTCCGGAGCAACCCAGGATCCTAGCTCTACTACATAGACTTCTATATTCTTGCCCAACTGCTCACCGATCTCTCTAGCGCCTATAGCGAATGCGTTAATATGCCTAACAACTTCTGGTATGGTGAATGCTGCTATATAGCCTATCTTCCCAGTCTTGGTCAAAGCCCCAGCCATGAGGCCGTTGAGATAATAGATCTGGTAGAAATCGGCAAAATAAGTACCTACGTTGTTGCTCCTCTTATACCCGCTAGCATGGAAGAATAAGACCTCCGGGTATCTCTTGCTGGCCTCGATTGTAGCGTCCATGAACTCGAACGATGTTGTGAATATCACATTATACCCAAGCTTGACAAGCCTATCTATCTCCTCCAAGGCCTTGGCCTCAGGGACAGACTCAACATATGTCGTCTCAAGCCAGTCTTTAAATAGCTCAGCAACAACCCTCCTGCCCAAGTCATGGGCGTATGTCCAGCCATAATCACCTATCGGTCCCACATATATGAAGGCCGCCCTGATCTTCTCAGGCGGAGTCCATCTTGGAGATGCTGTAACAGTTAGGGTTGTTGTAGCCGGAACCGTGGTAGCAGGGGTGCGGGACTGCTCTGTAGACAGACGTCCGGCGAAGAAGCCAGCCACAGCTGCTACGGCTACTAGAGATACTACTAGTATAGCTATTACAGCCCTTGAGCGGCCCGGGCTGCCCACCACCAACACCATGTTATTTTTATTAAAAGGGTTAATAAGCTCATAGTGAGATCATTAGGAAAGACAGCAACTATTTACATTTTTATGTTAAAACGACTTAAAGCTTTGATCTATGATATTACAAAGGCACTAGATCCCAGCAACTTCACCAGCCTCCTTTTCCAGCGAATCTAACTCACTACGATCGCATTTAAACACATACTAATCGGTAAAGCTTGGGCTGATTTTCTTTAAACATTTAATTCATGGATTTTTCATAACTAATAATAAGGGAGACTATGAAAAAGATCAACAGATGTATCCCTATTTAAGATAAAAATTTAACATACTGGGCTGCTTTAACGCGCTAAGAAGGTGTTAACCCATGTCTATTGGTGCTAAGTCTTGTCAAATTTTAGATTAGAAGAGATATTTAAAGATCTAGGGATCAGACAAATAATAGGAAGCTTACTTCTTTGGGTTGATCGAAGCTGGCCTAGGGACTTCTAAACTTCCGTAAGCTGGGCTAAAACTGCTAGATAAGCAGAAATCCGAGAGTAGATAATGATTAATAATTATAATCCCGTTGGATATCTATCTAGATAGGGCCGGTAGCTCAGCCTGGAAGAGCGCTGCCCTCGCACGGCAGAGGTCCCGGGTTCAAATCCCGGCCGGTCCACTAAACCTACAGATCTTCGGTAGAAAACACCGTTCCCTCAGGGTTATTCGATATATGTTTTGCAAACAAGTTAGGCCCTCATGATCACTATCACTTTCAGCTACCTCTGGTGGTGACAAATATAGCTTGTTTATTACAGAGTTTGGCTTGTCAACGGCGTTTCATCTAAGCAGCAAGATCTATAGGAACTAACTAGATAGAGGTCTCGTTAGATTAGTGATCACTCATAATTCCCAGGATCTCTATCACTGTGCTAAATGAGGATCTCTGAATAGCGAAAGAACCCAAAATCCAGAGAAAGGAGCTTGTTAGTTAATTATACTTATTATATCTGCTATGCCTTTGAGTGCGAGGAATATTGCTAGAGGCGCTTGTACTGCATAATATGCCTCTATGTTTGCCTCGAACTCTATGCCGTAGAAGTTTATCTTAGGTATTCTTGCTCTTGTCCTGATCTTCATCTTCATATCCTCGAATGGTGAGAGCCAGGGCCCTAGTTCGAAAGACTCTATCTTCGTGGCATCTACAGGGTATGCTTTAAGCCCTGTCTTGCCGTTGAGGGAGTTCGGTATCCTAACGAGCCTGGATACGTCCATTGTGACCTTTTCATCTATATAGATTTCATAGAGATCCTTTCTCCATATGTCACTAAGCATCTCAAAGATCTTCTTGTTAATTGACTGTAGAGAGCCCGTTAGATATTCTTTTACATCTTTATCAACAACCCTCTCCTCTTTCAAATATGTTCTCGCTATTCTCGATGGTATTCCTCCGTCTACGGCTCTGGGCGGCATTATCATTGGTTTTCTAGCCCTACTACCCTTGACCTTATAGAAAGCTTCTGGCGAAAAGCCGGTTCCCTTTATATATTCGACCAGGATTCTCCTTTCCTCCCTACCAAGGGATCTCAGGTCATCTTTAACATAGCAGTGGATATGGAAGCCCCTATTCCCGGAGAATGCGATCTCCATCGAGGATCTCGAGATCCCTAGCTCCTCAACAAGGGCTTCTGACAACATTACCGTCTGTCTTATAGCTAGCCCTATACACTGTGGATCTATTATCTCTACCTCGGACACCTCTCCACTTGAGGAGCACCTAGCCCCAGGATGCTCCCTTGTCAGCTCGCTATCCCCAGGGCAGTAGTAGAGCTTCTGAACAGAGCAGCCTGGTATATGGTCTGCATCTATATCGAACAATAGATCTGAGCCTCTCCAGCCCTTCTCATCCATTGACGGTGCTGAGGGTTGGAGGTATACTGCTGATGAGTAGTAGAGGTGGAGAGGCGGTCTCCGGACTAGGTATTGTCTAAGCTCTTCCGGAGATCTGAAGGATAGATGCCTAACATAGCTAGCAGAGCTGAAAGGCTGTACAGCGAACTCCCTGAACTCCATATCGCTTGGGAGCTTTAGATCCGCTTTTGAATAGTATCTTGAGAGGAGATCCATTAAAATCTTATCACTATTACTCTGATCTCGGCGCGACGTAGAGGACAAGCCTAGCTCCCCGTGGCATTGAGAGGGTAACCTTGCAGGGCTTATCACTGCCAAATGCTATTAATGCTTCCTCAGCAATAGAGCTTGCCTTGGCAACCTTGTCGAAATAATCGATTGTATAGGAAGCTCTCTCCATATTATCACTGCTGTGGCTATGCTCTATAAGGCCTCCCGTATCCTTTGTCAGCAGGATCTCTGCTTCGGCCAGCTCAGAGGATCCCGTGATCTTAACCCCCTCAGGGGTTGATTGCAGGGTAAGCACCTCACCGATCTCTGAGATGATCTTATATGATGAGTAAAAAACCTGAGGATGCATACTTACATCGACAGGGAAATCTATTTTAAGCTCTGGAACCTCCTCTACGGCCGAGCCGTGCAGGACTGGTACGGAGAATCTTCGCTCAAAACCATGGGGAGTAGCTAGCGAGACCCACGCACCCTTACCATCATACCCTATGATCAGCTCATCCCTCTTACTAGCCCTCTTAAGAATCTTTGATACAGCCTCAATGCTGATCGGCACGTTCGCCTCGCCCTCAACCTCAAAGATCTCGAAACCCTCCCTAGGGATCGAGAACTCTATTAACGCAACATGGCTTGGATCCATAGCCCTTATCCTAAACCCATCTTCAGAGACCCTGAAAGACCCGACATCCACGAGATCTGCGACAGCTGATAAGGAATAACGCCACACCCTGGCATCGAGAAACCTTATATTGAAGCTCATAAGCCCACCAATAGATAGTAGATAAGCATACCAATAAATAACAAGCCACAGCATATAGCCTTTGTCCCTGGACGTCCACCACAGGGGCCTTTTGATCCCCATGGGCTCGTGGTCCGCTTTTAGCCCAAAGGCATACGGCCTTATCTACTTTAAGATCGCTTTCTCGATGGTTTGGAACAACACGCTCATCGCCATTGAGAGTCGATGCGGAGACTAAATAATAGCCAAAACCATATTAATCAAGGACTCTAAATAACTCCTACAAATATAAAAAGTCAAGTGACTCGGGATAATAGAGATAGCAGTAGCCAACAGTTTCTTGTTTCATGAGGGTTTATAGGGGCTGATATTTGATCGTAATTCTATGGGAACACTGTATAAGCTCTGTGTATTTTGCAATAGATCCAGGATGTGGGGGTCTCTCTCCACAGCGATGAGTCGGAGACAAACTATGGGGCCGGGGTCACCCTGAATGGGTGGAGGCCAATGATATGGGATCCAATGAAGGGAGCCCTGAGGCCCATGAAGCCAAGGGAAGAGCGGTTGATACCAAAAATATCGACCGCTATGAAACCCGACCCCTGTATATAGAGAGATCGATAAGACTTATACCCCTTTTAAACAGATAGTCAGTGGTGATGGTTTGGTAAGAGCCTTAATAATATCGGCAGACGGTTTTGAAGACATAGAGCTCCTATACCCTTACTACAGGCTACAAGAGCTCGGGATCGATGTTATAATAGCGGCACCCCAACAAGGGGAGATAGCGGGTAAAGCTGGCTATAAAGTAAGGGCAAACATGTCCTTCAAGGAAGCTGTTAAACAGGACTTCGATATACTCGTAATACCTGGTGGCAGAGCTCCGGAGAGGGTTAGGCTTGAAGCGGAAGCCCTCGAGATAGTTAGAAGATTCTTTAAGGAAGATAAGCCAGTTGCAACTATATGCCACGGACCCCAGGTTCTTATAAGTGCAGGTGTAGTGAGGGGTAGAAGGCTTACTAGCTGGTGGGGTGTGAAGGATGATGTAATAGCAGCTGGGGGAATATGGATCGATAGCCCTGCAGTGGTTGATGGCAATCTGGTTTCTGCTAGATACCCGCCTGACGAGCCTGAGTGGATGAGGAGCTTCATAGCTCTTCTAAGAGAGAGGAAGATATTATAACTGGTTTATACATAGGCGGTATTTTTTTATACATTTTGGATCTAACATAAACTAGACCGCTTAAGCTTAAATAGATTTTAACAATATTATTATGTGGGAGTCGGAGTGTCGATGTCACGGTATAGAGGTATTATCGTGAATATAGATGGGGGAGTTATGTTTTTTGAACTAGATCCAGAAATACTGGTAACAGAGAAAGGAATCCTACCAAGCATCGTTAGGAATGACGAGCCAGATAGAGGAGACATGGAGCTGGTGACAGAGATCAAGAAAGACTACCCAAGGCTAGTCAAAAAGAGCCCGGGTATAGAGGCTATCGTTAGAAAATGAATCATAATGACAAACATCTAGAATTTTAACCATTATAACACAGTATTCAATGGAACCATAGAGATCTTTACTCTAGTATAGGCTAAATGGAGATATCTAGCAGTGAAAACTAAAAATCTAGGGACAAACAATAGTTGGAGGAGCTTTTAATGCACAGCGAAGAACCTATGGTAAGCGACTGTCTCGGATATCCCTGCATAGATCTGGATCTCGATGATGCAGAGAAAATCCTCAACATATTAACAGACCGTCTCGGATATGTGACAAGCGATATCCAGGACACATTGAGAATTATAGAGAACTTCGATGAGAGTTATAGATACTCAGTGAGGAAGTTCAAAGAATATCTAGTGCCAGTAAAAGGTGAGAGCGACCTAATAAAAGGAAGGGTGGTTATAGATAGGGTTAAATTGACTAGAATAGGTAACAAGAGGAGAATCCTTATAGTTTTTGATAGGCGGATAAAGAAGGAGCTATTAGAAGAGGCTCTCTCCATTCTGAAAGAGCAAAAAAGATGATACAAAGATTCTAAACAGCTTCGCCATCCAACGAAGATCATTAGCCATATATAGCCACAAGCTCGGTCATAGACGAGGCTAGCAAGCTCTAAGCAGTATCGATCCGAGATCCTACTTTAAGATTCGAGCCTTAGACAAGAAGCTATCAGAAGACAGGAACGAGGCTTGGTTAAAGGCATAACACGATCGATCAGTGATCAGGATCATAACACAACCCACCTAGCTATAACCTATAGCTACCCAGGCTTCTCTGATATGAGCATCGTTAGAAACAGTTTCTTTTTAATTAATGATCATATTACTTCTCCACAGGCTTTTGTTTATATACTAGATGCGGGACAAAGAATCTCGATAAATATCTGGAGGCAAGCAATAGAGATATAGGATAATATGCTATCCCAAACATGTCCTTAGCTACTCTCACAGGCTCCACATTTTTGATCACTTCCGGTAATACTGTGTAGATATTACGAAGTAAAATAGCCGGACTAAGAGCATTAATACTTTTTCCCGTAATCATTATGTAGAGAGGTTATGGAGCCTTATAATGGGGGATCATGGTTATATGAGAAGGCATAATGAGGATAAGGGGCTTCTTAGATATTATAGTAAGGAGAAACGGTTAGCTAAGAATACCGAGGATCTAGATCCGCGTTTTGCTGAAACCGATAGACGATCTAGCGGTGGTAACGAGCAACATAATAAACACGATAAGCGTGACATTAGAAGACAATCCGGTCTTGACCTATATTTAGTACAGAGAAGCCCTGTAAGCGTTGATACTGTAAGTAATAGTGCTCACACGGGCGAAAACCCCAGTGTTATGGCCCATTATCAGAATCAAAACAAGACGGGCTCTAGGTATGGTGATGCTGAAGATCCTGCGATGATCCCTGACGCACCTGGTATTGTTCACGACACCTTGGATCTCGATCCCGGGTTGTTCGAGATCCAGGAGGCGGTAGATCTGGAGGGCTATATAATGGAGGTATCATACGACGGATCAGTGTCTAAAGCCGTGATCTATGTTTATGTTGAGGAGGATGGGAAGCTATATAAGGTCTATGATAAGACGGGACATAGACCCTACTTTCTAGTAGATCTTGATCCTGAGAAGGCAAGGGAGATAGCTGGGAGGAGTCAGGATGTTGTTGATATATACAGGGTCGAGAAATTCGATCTTCTATCTAATAGGAAGGTAATGCTCACAAAAATAGTTGTGAGAGACCCTCTCATGGTTAGAAGACTCAGAGACAGGTATCCAAAGACATGGGAGGCTAATATAAAGTATCATCATAACTACATATATGACAACCAGCTGACACCGGGGATGAAATATAGGGTAAAGGGCTCTAGGTTTGACCCGATAGTAAGCATAGATATGGATAAGGTTAGGGAAGAGATCGCAGAGATCTTTAGCAGCGAGCCCGAATACGTGAGAGAGACAGCTATTAAATGGTATCCAATATTCGAGGCACCGCCACCAAGGGTTAAGAGGGCATCATTAGATATAGAGGTATACACACCAACAAAGGGCAGGATTCCCAAGCCAGAGGCGGCGGAATACCCGATAATAAGTGCAGCTATATGCGATAATAGTGGGAAATGCAAGGTACTGCTCCTTAAGAGAGGCGATGGAGAAGAGTTAAGAGCTCTCAGAGAGATCGAGAAAGAAGGTATAGAGGTAAAGGTTTTCAGCGATGAGAGAAGCCTCGTAGTAGCCCTCTATAGAGAGATAGCGAGATACCCTGTTATAGTCACATTCAACGGTGATAACTTCGACCTACCCTATCTCTACACAAGATCTAGGAAACTGGGTCTTCAGAAAGAACAAATACCGATAGTGATTAGAGAGACCCACGCTACTTTCAAACACGCCCTCCATATAGATCTATACAGATTTTTCAAGAACAAGGCTATACAGAACTACGCATTCGAGGGTAAATATAAGGAGCACACGCTCGATGCTGTTGCACAGGCCCTTCTAGGGAAGGGGAAGCTGGCTAATGAGGAGGGTGTTGGTTCCATGAGCATTGATGAGCTGGCTAGATATAACTTGAGGGATGCACAGCTAACAATAGAGCTTACAACATATTCGAACGAGCTTCTATGGAAACTAGTAACACTTCTCATGAGGATAAGCAAGCTCGGGTTGGAGGACGTTACAAGAACCCAGGTATCCACATGGATCAAGAATCTCTTTTACTGGGAACACAGATCCAAGGGGTATTTGATACCCTCAGAGGTAGATCTATCTATCAAGAAATCCAGAAAAGCTACAGAGGCGATTATAAAGGGTAAGAAATACGCCGGGGCAATAGTGATCGACCCACCACAAGGGGTATTCTTCGATGTGGTTGTCGCTGACTACGCATCGCTGTACCCTAGTATAATTAAGAGGTGGAACCTGAGCTACGAGACCGTAGATCCTCCGGAAGGTATGTGTAGCAAGCTAGAACCTATAGCTGATGAGAGTGGTAACGAGATACACCAGGTATGCATGGACAGGGTTGGGATAACATCTGTTATGATAGGCCTTTTAAGGGACTTCAGGGTAAAGATCTATAAGAGAAAGGCTAAGGATAAATCGGTGCCAGAGGAGCTGAGAAACTGGTACGATGTGGTTCAGAGGGCTATGAAGGTATATATAAACGCATCCTACGGTGTATTTGGGCACGAGAAGTTCCCACTCTACGCATTGCCAGTGGCCGAGAGTGTGACAGCTATTGGTAGGATGATAATAACCAGGAGCCTTAAGAAGGCAGAAGAGCTAGGGTTAATGGTGCTCTATGGCGATACTGATTCTCTATTCATATGGTCGCCCGATCCGGGGAAGCTTGATAGGCTTAGAAGCTGGATCTATGAGAACTTCGGGCTAGAGTTAGAGGTGGATAAGAGGTATAGGTTTGTAGCGTTCTCGCTCAAGAAAAACTACCTAGGGGTTCTTCAAGACAGTTCTGTTGATATAAAGGGGCTTGTTGGTAAGAAGAAACACGTGCCTGAGTTTGTTAAAGAAGCATTTGCCGAGGCCGTGGGCAAGCTTGGATCTATAGAGACGCCCCAGGATATAATGAGGATATCAAGCTGGCTTAGAGATATACTCCAGGATATATATAGAAAGCTGAGGGATAAGGAATATACTTTAGATCAGCTGAGCTTTAAAATGACTCTTGGAAAACCCCTGGAATCCTATACCAAGAACACGCCGCAGCATGTAAAGGCAGCCCTAATGCTAGCCAGGGAGGGTGTGAGCATCTCCCAGGGAGATAACATATTGTTTGTCAAGGTGAGAGGTAGGGAGGGTGTTAAGCCTGTTCAGCTGGCGAAAGTGAGCGAGATAGATCTGGAGAAATACATAGAGAGCCTGAGATCTGCTTTTGAACAGATACTAGCACCGCTGAGCATAGAGTGGGAAGAGATCTCTGGTCATATGAGGTTATCGGACTTCGCACACACCTAAAGGATCAGAAACACGAGCCCTCCTCACTTCTCAGGGCTGCGGCTTCATCATCGATAAAAGGATCTGTTAGGAAACTTATATAATACAGATCCACACTAATATGATACTCGCTAGCTCTGCAGGATCGGCTATGCTTTTTCCCCTCCCAGGATAATCATATCCAGGGATTCTTATGTTCAGGATAGCCCATGGTGAGGGTAGCTTTATAAAAAACGTGTTCCAGGCAGCATTGGCACCGCTCGATGCAGCCCCCCTCTATGTTAGATCCGAGTTCCTGGAGATCCGTGGCCTCTCGCCAGATAGGCTTATAATGAGCATACTCACCATATCGAACATCATGTTTGAGGAGTACCAGCTGAGTAGAGAGACATCGCTTCTCGTGGATAAAGAGGAGCTTCTATCATCCTTTAAGAGGCTCTCGAGGAGAGATAAGGTTGTGCTCAGCTATGAGGAAGGCTCGAGAGATCTCAAGGTCCTGTTGATAAACACCAAGACAGGAGCTGAGAGAGAGTTTTCTGTGCAAATCAAGGAGGAGAATATAGAGCCTATAGGCGATATACAACTCGATCTAGAGGTAGAAGCCCAGATGAGCGGGGACGTCTTTACAACAATAGTTAAAGATGCCTCAATAGTTGGGGATGAGGTGGAGTTCAGGGTTTCCGGGGATACTTTGAGGATAGTATCTAGGGGGGAGGATAGAGAGTACCAGACAGCACTGACAAGCGATAAGGGTCTCCTATCACTCTCATCGAGTCTTGAGAATGTTTCTTCTAGATATTCTATAGATCTTGTGAAGCAGGTTGCAAAAACAATAGATCCGGACTCGGTGGTTATAATCCAGTATGGACCTAATAAGCCTCTAAAGCTCCGCTTATCGCTTGGAGGAGGTGCATCGCTCACCTACTGGATAACCCCGAGAGTCTAGGATCTTTTATTTACCAAATAATCCCTAGGATTTATAGTCTTTGGAAACAATTGCACTCATTTCTAAATACATGGGTTGTTTTCCACCAACGCTCTAGAGAGATGTACCATGTCAATGGCTGATAAATACCTAAGGCTGTCCTGTTAATGGCTTTTTAGTAGACGATGAGCCTTGCTCTTTCTATTTACCCCTGCCCGCTTTGGTTTTTATCTTTACCCCATTGCTGGGCGGACATCACTATAGAATAAGCTGGCTACGGCAAGGGTTCCTAGATGTTAAAGATCAAAAACATCAGAGGATGAGTAGTAAAGCATTATAGGGGGGCAGTATATGGATCTTATTTTCCACCCGGGCATCTTGATACATAGTCAGATCTTTTTAATGAGAATTAGCATGATAGCTCCTTAATGATCTCTCCCGTACTTAGAAGGGATGCTACGGTCTCCCATATACACTTCTCCGCATCTAGGCATGACGAGTCTGAGGAGCTGATTATAACTAAAGCACCCTCCTTGCCTCCACATAGGTCAAGGATCCTGGTTCCAAGCGGTGTTCTGCTCATATTTATATCAGGTCTTCCGGCAGTATCGAGCATATATACCTCGCCTCCTCTCACCCCCATTATTAGGGCTCCAAGGCAACCGTTTCTCACGATCATATCCCTTATATTTAAGATCCCTCTGGCTAAGACCTCACCGGATCTTGATTCATGTATACATGTTAAAGAAATAAGATCCCATGGTGACGGATCCAATCTCTCTTTAACGCATATGGAACCAGTTATAATACCCCTCCACTTCGCCAGCACACCGTATCCCTTATCTGTTAGGTATGAACCGCCAACGGGATCAGTCTCAATAAGTCCAGAGGATCTCAGGCATCTCACGAGAGATCTAGATGAACCCTCACCTATACCAAGCTCCCTTGAGATAAGAGCCCTCCCGAGAGGGCCCTTGACGCTCAAGAGATCTAGAAGCTTAACTGCATGGTAAAAGCTATACCCCTTCCCTCTAACCTTTGTTGTAAGAATCCCTGTTCCCTGACTAGTCTCCATATACACCCCAACAATACGATCTATTGGACGAAATAAATTTAAAACCTACCTGTAACAGTGTTTTGGGACTTAGTATCGGCCGGTGTTGTTCCATATAACCTGCCAGATCCCTGGCCTTCTGGCCCTAGGGCCCCTTTCACCTGGTCATTTTCAACAATAAAACTGGATAGAAAACCATATAAATAATGGTTAAATAGATAATTTAAAGGGTGACTATATATAGTTTCAACATTCGATCATACATCTTCTCGTTATAGCATGGATAATATTGACCTCGAAATATTGCGAATACTCCAGGAGAATGCTAAGGCCTCTTATAGCTATATGGCCTCGAGATTAAAGATCCCTAAACCTACCGTGTATTATAGGGTCAAGAAACTCGAATCCATGGGTATCATTAGATCGTATAGGGCGATCCTCGACCCAGAGAAGCTGGGCTTTGAGTATATAACAATAACATTTGTGAGGGGCAGGTATGGGAGGGGGTATCACGAGAAGATCGGTGAGACACTTGCAAGATACCCGTATGTGCAGTCCGTGTATTTCGTTTTAGGAGATATAGATTTCGTTGTCTTAGCTAAATCGCCTTCTAGAGAGGCTTTCATGAAGTTTCTTGAAAGCATGATCAACTCGCCGGAGATTGAGAGAACATCGACTCTCGTTGTCGTTAAAGTAATAAAAGAGGATCTAAGCCTAAATATATAGACAGCTTTGAGATGATCAAGTTACTTTGTTCCCATAATATTCATAATATATTACGCTCGATGTGCATAGCCATGCACAGAATCTATTATCACCTTTATTATACCATATTGGGAGCTGTTTTCTTTTGATATACATAGAAAGGGTTGATAAGTTTTGGGAATGTTCATAAGCACTGGGGGCAGCATGTCCGAAGGCTGCTTCCTCATCGATACCTGAGATTCTATAAGCTTTGAACTGGGTTGTCCTTTGTACGGGTCTCCCCACACAGGTCTCGGGCGGCTATGGGAGCAGCGCTCCAAGCCATCCGGGGCACAAGCTAGATGGGAGCCACGTGCCGTTCGGCTCGACAGCCGCCCATGAACCCACAGGATCAGAGATCCTGCGGGCTGAGGTGGAAGCCCCTGGGTGCAGCTATGAATAAAAAATAGAGAATGATTGGAATGAGCGTCCAGGGACAAACGGAAAATACCTGTTAGGAGTATTGAAAAGGAGCCGTGCCTCATAGCAGTTAGTATCTCACCTTCCCATTCCTGCTTTTGTAAACTTCTATATATCTTCTAACGGGTTGTAGTATCTCTAAACAAAGATATTGTCCCTCACTATTGCTCTTGGTCATAGTTAGTAGTGCATGGGCATAGATATAGTATTACATACTACGTATATTACTATTATAACTACTTTCCATATTACCTTCGAAAAACTATACTCCTTTGGTGATGCAATGCCTAAAGACCCTGTGTGCGGTATGGAAGTTCCAGAAACATCCGAATACCGTGTCGAATATAGAGGGAAGACCTACTATTTCTGTTGCGATCACTGTGTAAATGCGTTCAAGAAGAACCCTGGGAAATATGTAAAATGAAGGGAACAATCCTCACCATGTCTTTTTTAAGATTAGAGTAAGGCTCTTCCCACTGGACTTTTTAATAAATACACATATACGGCCACGGCCATGTTAGGGCAGTTCCCTACAATAGCTATAGCTATCTATAATATGGATTGCCAGCCTGTATGGGCTCTTTTCTGAATAAAGGTTTTTTAGTCGCTATATATATATGTGATCATGCCTTAAATACGGTATAGCCATCAAAGGAGGAGACACTAAACCCGGTGTCCTGCTCAAATGCCTGTGATGCGGTTAAGCTGGCTCTTTCGATAGAGCCCTCAACAAGCCCATGACTCGTTATTGGGTTTTGAGGGGGAGCCTTGTGCTGAGATATGATCATGGACAATAATCTATGAGTTTTATATAACCTCTAGCTCACAGTCTCCAGCAGCATTGCTCATAGAGAGCAAGCTGGATCTAGACGACCCTCGAGATCCATGGTTGTGAGGTTAACAGCACACGTTAGCGGATCCTATTAGGTCGTGGCGAGCCGTGTATTTATCTATTTAAAAGTTCTCTAAAATCTAGTTTATGGGAAGAGATTGGGAGTTCTACAGGTATTTGCATCGATGGGCGAGTATATACCTGGTGTGCCAAAGCCTGCTATTAAGCCTAGCCTTGGCATGAGGTTCCTTTACACCTTCTTAGCACTCGCGATCTATATATTGATGGCCTCTACGCCTATCTATGGGATCCAGCATACAGCTGGTGCGGCTGCAGCTCTCCCAACAATAGTCCAGGTTGTTTTTGCATCTTCCCAAGGCACTTTGGCTCAGCTGGGTATAGGTCCTATAGTTACTGCCGGGCTTATTATGCAGATCCTCGTTGGGTCTAAGCTGGTGGATCTAGATCTATCTAAACCCGAGGGTAGGAGGACTTTCACGCTGGCACAGAAATCACTCGCCTTGGTAATAGCGGGTGTCGAGGCTGGGGGTTTCGTGATAGTTGGTTCAAACTTCTGGGAGCTTACAGGCCCCAACCCAGTATTTGATGTTAAGGCAGACCCACTTATAAGGTTCTTCGTATGGGCGCAGCTTGTAGGGGCGACACTGATAGTGATACTGCTCGATGAGATGCTCCAGAAGGGCTGGGGTATAGGGAGCGGTATATCGCTATTCATACTAGCCGGAACTGCGGGCGTTATAGTCAACGATCTGTTCTCACCATTCCCTGTTAGCACAGGATCCCAAGAGCCCCTGGGATTCATACCGTATGTAGTTTATAGCTCTCTCAACGGAGGCCTATCTATAGAGAACATATTTGTTAGATATAACCCGAACCTCGGATACCTCCCAGGACTCTTGGGGCTTCTCTCATTCTTAGTAATAACTGTGGTTCTCATATATCTCCAGAGAATGAAGGTCTATATACCGGTAACAACACAGAGGCTGAGAGGACTTAAAACCAGAGTTCCTCTCCAGTTCCTCTACGTAACCAACATGCCAGTCCTACTAGTATCGATACTCTTCGCAGACTTCCTAATATTCAGAGCAATATTATCAGGCACAGGTGCTGCAGGCTTTCTCGAGCAGGTATTGATATACCTATCACCCCCTAGGGGTTATTTAGAACTCATAGCGAATCCAACAAGGGTTGCTATATATACAGTTTTATTCACACTACTAGCCCTAGCCTTTGCATTCATGTGGGTTGAAGTAGCAGGTCTCAACCCATCAGGACAGGCTGACAAGCTTATAAAGGCGGGGCTAGAGATCCCCGGGCTTAGGAGGAACCCAAAGGTCCTTGAAACCATCCTGGGGAAATATATATATCCATTAACGCTTCTAAGCACATTAATAGTCGTTGCACTAGTAATAATAGCTGATCTAACCCTTGCATACGGATCTGGTGTAGGGATACTGCTATCGATAGGCATTGTGGAACAGTACTACCTGTTAATAATGAGAGAAAGAGCTATAGAGGCATACCCAGCTCTAAAGAAGATCCTAGGAGAATAGCTTCTACACCAGAGTTTAGCAAACCGTTCAGATTCCACCAAGGATCCTTCCGATTTTTATCCATGCCATTCCTATGATCATGGAGTTATAAATAAGGATTGCTCTGAACAGGTCTACGCCTACGAAGAGGTTTCAATAAAGGGTCTTTGGTGCCCTATAAAGTCAGAGGTAGAGCGGCTAGTATAAAAACAGCACCAGGCTATAAAGCCCGAACTCTTGGATAGAGATCTAGTGTGCACACTGGTTCTGTATTTATACTCTTAAAATGCTATTCTTACTGGTTGATAGATTGAGTGGTGTCAAAGACACTGTTGATCTGTCAAGTATAGCTCTAGCCTCTTGCAGGGATGAGTATATAGATGGAGCCATATATAGGTGGCTCTCCAGAATGCCTTTTGTACCTAAACACGCTAGAGGGATCCTTGTAGAGATGGCCTCCCACGAGGAGAGGCACTATAGGTTTTGGTCATCCCTTACCGGTGGGTGTAGTGTGAGGCTAGCGTGGTTGAGGATTCTAGCAGCTTTGATTATGACCCTGATCTTTGGGGTTACGACAGCGATCAAGATCCTTGAGAGAAAGGAGAACGAGACCATAGAGAGGTATAAGAAAGCCCTACCTATGATGAACAGCCCTGAGAGGGAGGAGCTGGAGCGGATAATATCCGACGAGATCAGCCATGAGAACATGCTTATAGATAGTATTAAGGAGGAGAGGATAACCTATCTAGGCTTCATAGTTCTAGGCCTTTCTGACGCGATAATAGAGATCTCGGGAATACATGCTGGAACACTCGGCGTGTACGAGAACACAGTGATGGCTGGGATCGCTGGGCTCATAGCAGGGATTGCAGCCTCAATGGCTATGGCTGCTGCAGCCTATGCCCAGGCTAAGCAAGGTAATATGGGGAGGCCTGGGACTTCAGCAATGTATACAGGGATCGCGTATTTCCTAACAGCTGTTATCCTAGCTATACCCTACTTCATAGTCCACGAGATCTTTCTAGCCTTTGCTCTATCTATAGTCCTATCAGTAGTAATATTGGCGTATATATCTACATACGGCTCGGTTCTTCATGGAAGGAGCTATCTCAGAGAGATAACAGAGACAACGGTGATCATACTAGGCGTATCAGCAGTACTGTATATAATAGGATCGTTTGTAGCAGGGTTATTAGGAATAAGGGTGTAGATCCAGGTAGTTTAAATACTATGATAATATCCCTATCCATTGTTTTGGGATATTAGGGCTTGTTAACGATATAGATCTGGAGCTGCGAGATGGTTAAGAAGAGCTATACCATAAACTGTGGAAACAAGTGCTCAGAGATCCTTGAGAAAATCTCGGAAGAGATCCCTGGGATCTATAGTGCGACCATGGACGGGGGCGTGATAAAAATCGTGTTTGATGATAACTATATGGGTGCTAGAGAAGCTATCGAGCTTATCAAAGACATTGTGAGAAGCACTCGCCTCAGCAGTGCTGGGAGCAAGGGCCTCACAGCTAGGCTGAGTGTAAGGCATCTCCAAAAAGTAATAGGAGGGCCTGTCCATATAGAACCCCTTCTGGATCTCTTAAGGCTTAGAGGCTACAGAGCATCATCCACAAGCGGTTATATCGAGACAGACGCTGGTTTGGAGGAGGTTGTGGACATGGCTATGGCTATCTCTAGATGTGCTAATGAAACACCCAAGGAGCTGCTAACACCACGGGCAAGAAGGATTATAATAGCGCTGTGTGCTGATAGTGATGCGAGCGCTGAGCACGTGATCGGTTTCCTCGAGAGCAGGGGTGTTTTTACAAAGAGCCCTGATGGTAGGCTCGATATATCCAGATCTATTGATGAGATTAGAAACACACTATGATCAATGCTATTTTATGAAATAATGTGTTGATAGATATAAAGCAGCTCATCAATACATTATATCAGGGTATCTGTGTGGGTGAGGAGATCAAGATCCTTTTAAAGACCATGGATCTCACACTGAGCTTTGGCGCTCTCAGAGCCGTTGATGGTGCATCGATCGAGGTGCCTGAGAGAAGGATAACGCTGGTGATAGGTCCTAATGGTTCGGGGAAGACTTCGTTGATAAACGCTATATCTGGGATCTATAAGCCAAGTTCTGGCAGGATTATCTATGATGGTATGGATATAACAGGCCTCCCGCCCCACAGGATCAACGAGCTGGGTATTGTAAGGACATTCCAGATACCACAGCCCTTCCTCAAACTAACTGTTCTCGAAAACCTGCTGGTCTCCTGGAGAGGTGTTCCGAGAAGCTCGCTCTTGCGTAACATGGGGAGGAGGTGGGTTTCAGAGGAGAAAGAGGCGGCTGAATATGCTTTCAAGGTGCTCAGGTTCCTCAACCTAGACAGGGTTTGGGATCAATATGCCTACCAGCTAAGCGGAGGACAGTTAAAGCTCCTGGAGCTTGGAAGGGCCCTTATGAATAGGGCGAGGCTTGTAATAATGGACGAGCCTATAGCCGGGATACTACCTACACTTGCCCATGATATATTCAGCTATATGAGGAAAGCTGTGAGCGAGCTAGGGATAACGATCCTAGCTGTTGAGCACAGGCTTGATATAGCGTTGAAATACGTGGATCATGTTTACGCTATGCATAGAGGCAAGATCATAGCTTCAGGACCTCCCGAGACCGTGGTTAGCAATCCCCTGGTTATAGAGAGTTACCTGGGTGGATAGCTTGCTACGAGCCGAGGGTATAAATGCTGGGTATGCAAGACTCCATGTATTATACGATGTCACATTCACAGCCCATGAGAAGGGCATAACGGTTGTTGTAGGGCCAAACGGCTCTGGAAAGTCAACGTTGCTTAAGACCTTCATGGGCTTATCAACCCTATATAGTGGTAGGATCTATCTAGGCGATGAGGATATAACTGGGATGCCCCCTTATAGAAGGGCTAGGGCGGGGCTTGTCTACCTACCCCAGGTGGATAATGTCTTTGTAAACCTCACAGTGCTTGAGAACCTGAGGATGGCTCTCTATGCATTCGGTAAATATGGCGAAGAAAGAATATTAGATGTAATGGAGCTCTTCCCAGAACTCAAGGGTATGCTTACATATAAAGCATACCAACTCTCAGGCGGGCAGAGGCAGATGCTAGCTCTGGCGATGGCTATTGTTAGAAAGCCCAAGATCCTCATGGTTGATGAGCCTACCGCACAGCTAGCACCTAAGCTGGCAAAGGCTATGCTTAACAAGATCTATGAGATAAAGAGCCAAACAGGGGTGCCAGTAATCCTGGTTGAGCAGAACGCAAAAGCAGCCCTAGGGATCGGTGACAAAGCCTATCTCCTAGTGAGTGGCAGAGTTGTGTTTGAGGGGGCAGCCCAGGATCTCTTGGAACATAGAGAGCTGGGGAAGCTATACCTAGGTCTTTAAAACGCTCCATAACCTATAGAGTCTCTGAACCCTTGTCTCCACATCTACGAAGCGTCTCCCTATACTTTAAGAGGAATTTCTCCAGATACTCCACTAGATAGTCGGGCACCAAGTGCTCAAGCCTCTCAGCCTCAGCCTGTGCATCTATCTCACTCAATCCCGCCTCTTTGAGTAGTTCTGCAAGCACTCTGTGTTTTCTCACAAGCTTGTTTATAGCCTCTAACCCTGCCCTGCTCAGTCTGGCTCCTCTGTATTTCTCATAGATTATGAGCCCTTCAGAGTGGAGCTTCTTCAATGTTTTTGTAATACTGCTGGGCTTTATGTTAAGAACCCTCGAGAGATCCTTGGTTCTCACCCAGCCGACATGCTTCTCAAGCTCGTGGATCGTCTCCAGATACTCCTCAACAGTCGTCTTTCTTCTCTCCTTCCTATTATGCCCCCGCCTAATCATGCTATAAAGGTTCTCGTAAGAGCTTCTCTCCAAACCCTCTCCTCTGATCATTATGCATGGAGGTTAAAACGCTTACCTCTCCTAGGGGTTCGGGTTTCATTGCGGTTGATATTGCTTGATACCAGCCGCTCTTCCCTTGGTTTCATTGGCCTCAGGGCCTCTATCATTGGGGCCCATATCATTGGCCTCCACCCATTCAGGGTGACCCCCAACCCACAGCTCCCCCTCATAGCTTTGCTCTGGTTCACTGCTGTGGGGAGACCCCCACATCTTGGTGTGTTTTAGATATTTTAGAAGGCTTTCCATGATCTCTGCTCAATTAATAATAACCCTTATATAATGTTACTCCCACACAATACAGGGCTTAGCCTAGCCTCCACATCTCAATAGACCCTATTCTATACCCAAATACTCATCCAGGCTACTCTTTTCTAGCAACACCTATAATCTTCCCAACATCCCCCCTAAACCTCCCACTACACCCAAAGCTATAGCCGATCCCCAGTCTCCATATCTCCCTAGACCTCAGCAAACCCCCCTTAACCAATAATCGATACCAACCCATACAAACTTCTATTAAATCCGAAACAGTTAGCTACGGCTTAGGGTTATAGGTTCTTATGCCATGTTTAAGTCTTCGTACCATGTATGATGGATAGGTATGCATGGAACAGTGTTCGGCGATTACAAGCACATGTAATAGATAAAACCCTGTGTCTTGCGAGAAAGAACTAACTCCTAGCAAGACCCAGAACCGCTTGTCCAGGTTTTTCCGAAATAATCTCTCCAGCAATGATCTTCTCCCGCCATATGGATGCCAGATCTCTCCTATCACATCTAATAAGGGCTCTCATCATGCCAATGCTATCTAGGTTAAGCCATGTCCTGAGAGATTTATAGATCTCAACAAGATCCTCGGCATTAGGGCTCCTCCCAAGGTTTTTCAGGAGCCTCGGAATCTCTGCAGAAGCCCTCATTATGGCATCCCTCTTAGGCTGGATCTCTTTTATCGCGTTCTCAAGGTTCCCTATCTCTAGGGCTTTCACCAGTATAGCCGCTATATTGTTTATCTCGCTTGGAACCCCTAATATAGATCCCCTCAATGCGATCCTCATGGTAGGCGCCCAAGGCAAGCCTGTGTTCCTAAGCAGTGTTGTTATGCCCTTTATAGGGGTTCTGTCAACTATGCCTCCAAGGATTACTGTTTCAGCCCACTCTAGATCCTCTACCCTTAGGTCATGCTCACCATAGGGGTCTAGAACGATAACCCTCTTGGCACCGAACATATCGATAACTCTCTCTATAGGGGCTATTAGGAGTCTATAGCCGGAACGCAGTGACGAGGCTTCTATATAATCCAGCCCTATGGTTTTCATAGGGGCTACTGCAATAACCCTGGTTCCGAGTTTTCTCATAACTATCGAGTTTGTAAGTTCGATCTGTATTGCTAGGCTCTTAAGCTCTCTGGGGCTATGTATATGAATAGCACCGAGATCTATTATTACAAGCCTCAAGCCAGATCCTCTAACAAGGAGCCCTGCTCCTAGCCCGTATTCCTTCTCTTAACAATAAACCACGTACCAATCCCCTTAGCACAGAGCCTGTTCTCACCATCATAGATCTCCCCCTCACCTACGACCAACGTCCCACCCTTCCTTATAACCCTACCAATAGCTGTGAAAGGATCTATTCTGAGGGGTTCTAGAAAGTGAACCTTAAGCTCTGCAGTGTATTGGTCAATACCATCATTAACGGTCATAACGGAGACCCCGATGACCATATCGATCACGGTCATTATAACACCCCCGTTCACAACACCTCCCCATCTAGCTATGTTTTCACTCATGTTGAAGACAGCCTTAGCATAACCCCTGCCGATCTCCTTGATCACTACCCCTATATTTTTATACACAGGTTCCACAGCTAGGAATGTTTCGTTAAAGAGGGCGGCGAGATCCTTTCCAGACGATCTGAGAGTCTCTATAGCCTGGGCTATGCTACCACTAGTCCTCACAAGATCTCCCCACACCTGTATCCCCATAACCCATCCATATATAATATGGCTGAGGGTTTATGACTATTACTAACTACAAGTACTCTCCACATCTCCTATAACCGGTGGCTGTGAAACGATATTTACTAACCACCGTATAGCTGCTAAAGAAAACCTCAAAATGTGGTGAGGTAGGTCTTTGTCTGTATGCTATGATCCGTGGTGTTTTTAGCGATCTTCGCAACCATGGATCATTGTCTCAGGATTCTTACAGCTTCCCTCATCCTCTCTAAGGGGTCGTGGTGTTTCGTGATCCAGCCCCCAATTATTATCACCGACGCCCCTAGATCTGACATTCTCTTTATAGCGTTACCTTTTATACCTCCAGCAACAGCTACTCTGAAGCCTTTCTCGACAAGATCCCTAACCTCTCTCTCCAAGCTCTCAACAGTTATCCCCCTGCTTCTCTGAACATCCACTCCGATGTGGGCTATTATTATATCAGGCTCCATGTGTCTTAGCTCTTCAGCCCTCTTCACGGGATCATTTATATGGATCATATCTATCCATACCGAGACATCTAGATCCCTTCCTCTCGCAGTGGTCTCTTCAATAGTCTCATAGCTAGATAGACCTAACACACTCATCGCATCCCCACCAGCTCTGCTAACAATCTCAGCCTCTATTGCCCCGGCATCGGCTGTCTTGGTATCAACCATTATAAAGGATCCGCTAGCTACCGATCTTACCTCCTCAACAGCCCTGATACCGTGGGCCTTGAGCAGAGGTGTCCCGATCTCCACAATATCGATCCCAGCCTCAGATGCTTGCCTAGCAAGTCTCGATGCGATCTCAAGATCCACAAGGTCTAGGGCCAACTGCAACAGCGTTTTCTCCTCCATAGCTTTGAGAAGATCCTTTCTAGACATTAGCCCCTCTCTAATCTATGTTATGGAGAAAATAGCCTTGGGATATACAGAATCAATTAAATATAGAGATCGCCAGCGCTCATTAAAAAGAAATAACACGCACTAGTATCCATAGTCGTCGCATGGATGAGGATATCTATAATCGATACAGTACCTGTAGTGGCTGAAAAACTTTAAAAGCTCTTACTCGGAGAACAATCCTGGGGTTTTAATGGATATAGTGTTCTTTTTTGAAGTGCATCAGCCTCTAAGGTTTGCTCCTCTAGAAAGAATCCTGCCCAACGGCGATCCCCGGGATCCTAGGGATCTTTTTGAGTGGAGCGTTAATAGAGAGGTCTTCGAAAGGGTGTCCAGGAGGGTCTATATAAAGGCTTCAGAGATCCTGCTTAAGAGTCTCAGAGAGAACAGGGATTTTAAGTTTACAATGAGCGTGTCAGGGGTAGCGATAGATCTTATGGAGAGATGGTCGCCAAAAGCCTTGAAAATATTAGAGGAGATGGTGGAGACCGAGAGGGTTGAGCTGGTTGCACAGACCTATTACCACTCGCTAGCCTGGCTAATAGATAGAGACGAGTTTATCGAGCAGGTTAGGGATCATGTGAAGAGGCTTGAAGAGGTGTTTGGCTATAAGCCCGTATCGGCTGAGAACACAGAGTTTATATATAATAACGATGTTGGATGTGTCCTAGCATCTATGGGTTTTAAGGTCGTGCTGACAGAGGGTGTCGAGTGGGTTCAGGGATTCAGGGGCTATAATTATGTTTATAGCAACCCGCTATGCGATATAAGGGTTCTTGTGAGGAACCATAGGCTTAGCGATGACATTGGTTTTAGATTTAGCATGAGGACATGGGATCAATACCCTCTCACCGCGGATAAGTATGCTTCATGGCTAGGAGCGCTCACAGGAGATCTGGTGCTCATAGCGATCGATTATGAGACCTTTGGAGAGCACCAATGGCCAGAAACAGGGATCTATGGTTTCCTCGAACATCTCCCAAGAGAGATCTCTAGGAGGGGTTTGAGATTCTCAACAGTATCGGAGGCTGCTCTCTCAAACAGGATCCGCGGTGTCTATGACGTCCCACCTTGGAGTACTATTAGCTGGGCTGATGAGAGGGATCTCTCGGCATGGGCTGGTAACGAGGTTCAGAGGATAGCGTTGGAGAACCTCGGAATCCTCTACAGCTATGCTAAAGCCCTTGGGGGAGAGGCTCTCAGGGTATGGAGGCTTTACTCTATGAGTGATCATTTCTACTACCAAGCAACAAAACACGGGCCGGCTGGCGAAGTGCATAGCTATTTCAACCCTTACGGGAGCCCTTATAAGGCTCAGGTAACCTATCTAAGAGCCCTCGAGATCCTTGCAAGATATCTGGCTAGAAAGGCTAAGGAGGACTATTGTAGGTTTATAGAGAGGTTCAGAGCCCCTGAAAGACTTTGTTTCAACTTCACCTCGAAGGAGGGTGTTTATAGCGGTTTCAAGGCTTGTAGCTTCTCAGAATTGCTTGAAGCCTTGAAGAAGATTCCCGGAGAGTTCTTAGAGCACCACCTGGCTAGGGGAGACATAGATCGATGGTTATCTGCAGTGCTCCTTTCAGACGGGGGTGTTGATCATATTGTTAGTAAGTGCTCTAGAACTAACATTGTATAATCTATAACCCTTAATGAATAAATATCGTTTATTATCAGTAGCACTCGGTGGGCGATGACGCACAAGATTCTTCCAGAGGTTAGGAAGAACTATGGCATATTACCTAACTATATAGGTGGTGAGTTTAAACCTTCGATCTCGGATAGAAGGCTTGAAATCTACAACCCAGCCCTTGACGAGGTGATAGGAAAGGTTCCTATAGCGACCGCTGACGAGGTGTCTGAGGCTATAGATTCCGCGTATGAGGCTTTTCACAGGTGGAGGGAGATCCCTATAACTAAGAGGATCCAATACCTCTTTAGGATCAAAGAGACCCTTGAGAACCATTTCGAAGAGATCTCGAGGGTAGTGACACAGAATCATGGGAAGACTATACACGAAGCTAGGGGCGATATGAGGAGAACTATAGAGAACGTTGAAGCAGCAATATCAGCAGCATACACGCTAGCCAAGGGCGAGTATATGCACAACATAGCCGAGGGTATAGATGAATACATGGTTAGAGAACCATTAGGGGTTTTCGCTATAGTTACGCCCTTCAACTTCCCAACAATGATCCCATTCTGGTTCATACCATACGCAATAGTTACCGGCAACACTGTTGTTGTCAAGCCAAGCGAGATAACACCAGCTCCCTTTAACTTCGTAATGGAGCTGATACACCGTGAAGCGGGTCTTCCGAAAGGCATTATAAACGTTATCCACGGGGATGGGAATGTGGTTGAGGCTATACTTAGAAACAAGAAGATCGTTGGCGTTGCGTCTGTCGGCAGCAGCCAAACCGCAGAGAGGATCTATAGGCTTGCAGGCGAGTATGGTAAGAGAAGCCTTAACGGTGGGGGTGCTAAGAACTTCTTAGTCGTTATGCCTGATGCTGATCTAGAAAGATACATGCCAACCATAATAAGCTCTTTCTTCGGAAACGCTGGGCAGAGATGCCTAGCAGGATCTAACCTAGTCCTTGTTGGAGACACATATGATAAAGCCCTCAGACTATTTATAGAATCAGCATTAAAACTCAGATTAGGCTATGGTCTTGATGAGAGCGTCGACATGGGGCCCCTGGTAACCAGCAAGGCTAGGGAAAGAGTTATTAAATACATAGAGAGGGGCGTTGAAGAGGGCGCTAAACTAGTCCTGGACGGGAGGGGTGTAAAGGTTCCTGAATATCCCAGAGGCTATTTCCTAGGGCCCACTGTGTTTGTAGGTGTCGTTCCGGAGATGATAATAGCGAGGGAAGAGATCTTCGGTCCTGTGGCGAGCGTGATAAGAGCTACCAACCTTGATGAGGCTATAGAGATGATCAATAAGAGCGAGTATGGCAACGCAGCCTCCATATTTACTAGAAGCACTGAGAGTGCGAGGAAATTTGTCTCAAGCGTTGATGCGGGCAATATAGGTGTTAACATAGGGATCCCAGCCCCGGTAGCCTTCTTCCCATTTGCTGGGAGAAAAAGATCCTTCTACGGTGTGCTACACCCTCAGATAGATACCATAGACTTCTTCACAGATAAGAAGGTAGTTATAGTAAGACCATAGGATTTATTGCAAACGAGCTTAGCAACGTGTTAGTAAGTGAGAGTGATATATTTTAGCCCTTCTTTAGATCCTTGTGATCTTCGATACATAGCCTATAAGACCTGGAATTCTATTCCGAAATATATATGCTAGGTGAAAGTTTGTCTGAGTTATTATTTTCACTATTCATGTATTTATCATAATTTAGAGTATATTCCTATACGGCATTTCAAGGCATAGTATTATGTGGCATAGGATAGGTGTTGATAGATCACGCTATAATACCTGTCACTTTTTAGCCTCCAAGTGAAATATCAAGGAGGCACACTGTCTCTTCTTAAAGGCAGGGGGGTTATAATAGCTCTTGATATAGACGATGCAGAATCGATCCGGAGGCTCGTTTCAGCAACATCAGATCTAGATGCTGTTACCGGGTATAAGGTGGGCTTCATAGCAGCCCTAACCCATGGGCTGAAAAAGACCGTGGATCTTGTTAGGAGTGTTAGTGATAAGCCTATAATATACGATCACCAGAAGGGTATGACAGACATACCAGATCTAGGATCCTGGTACGCTAAGATCCTTAGGAGATCTGGTATCGATGCAGCTATAGGGTTTCCACACTCAGGTAGGGACACTCTCGTAAAATGGGTAGAGGCACTCAGGGATGAGGGTATAGTGCCCATAATTGGGGGTGATATGACCCACGAGGGTTTCCTCAGATCTGGCGGGGGCTATGTTTGTGACGACTCTCCACAGAGGATCTATGAGGATGCCTCGGCACTTGGTGTTGAGCACTACGTGATCCCGGGAAGTAAGATTGAGAGGGCATTGCTTTATGCTAATACGATTAGCAAGAGGATCCAGGATCCCGTATTCCTCTTACCAGGGATTAGGGGTGAGAGGGATGCTGGTAACATAGCCTCACACCTTCTCCCAAGATATAAGTATGTACATATCATAGTTGGGAGAGCCGTGATCCTGTCAGAAGATCCTGTTTCAGCTGTAGAGAGGATAGCCAGCCGTATGAGGTGATCTTATGGGAGTTAGTGATAACCTTATAGATATCTTCTCAAGAGAGCTTCTAGTATCAGGAGCTCTTACATTTGGAGAGTACAGACTCAGATCTGGTAGGATCAGTCCTTACTATATAGATCTGAGGATACTTATCTCAAAACCGAGGCTTCTCTCAATAGCCGTCGAGCTGATCTCAAGACTTATCGATGATCTACCACTGAGACCTACAAAGCTATGTGGTATACCCATGACAGGAGCCTTGATCGTGTCAGCGGTCGCTGTTTCGAAAAACATCCCAGGGATCTATATAAGGAAAGAGCCGATGATCTATAGGGATCTGTTGAAAAAGATCTCTGAGGATAGATCCATAGATCCTGGGTGTGTCGACAGCCTATCCAAGATCCTCGGCGGGGTTAAGTCAAAGACCCACGGGATATCAAGGCTCGTAGACGGCGTTATAGATGACGGCGATAAGATCCTTCTTGTGGATGATGTTATAACGACAGGCGATACCAAAATAGAGGCTATAGAGATCCTCGAGGAGGAGGCTAGAAAAAGGGGTAAGAGGATAGAGATCCTCGGCGTAGCAGTGCTAATAGATAGAGAAGAGGGTGGAGAGGACGCGATAGTCAAGAAAGGGATAAGTCTTTATAGGGCAGTGGGGGTTAGAAGAATTATTAAAAGTCTCGAGAAACAGGGGTTAATAGATAAGGGTATTCCAGAGGACATAGAGAGATACCTCAGAGGTGTGCCCCCTTGAGGGGAAGACCCCAGCCAGCAAGGATCCTTAGCTCTAGGAGCGAGGGATCCTATAGGGTGTTAGGGATAGAGGCAAGAGATATAGCCTCCAAATCACAGCCTGGGAACTATATAATGCTCTGGCTCCCTGGCGTCGATGAGATCCCACTAGCAATATCATACTCAGATAAAGATCTAGTGGAGGTATTAATAGGCCCTCCAAAAGGCGAGGTTGGCGCTGCGCTCCACAAGATCCCCGTGGGAAGCATTGTAGGTATTAGAGGTCCTTTCGGCAACCCTATCCCTTCATGGGGCTCCAGAACACTTCTCATAGGATCATCTCACGGTATATCCTACCTAAGATTCTTTGCCGAGAGGAATAGAGAGAGAGTGTACGGCGCTATCCTTATCGACGAGGAGGGCAGACCCCCGTATTCCGCTAGGCTCCGCGAGATCGGGGTTAAAACATATATAGCTAAGAGTCGCGATGAGGCTATAGAGCTGTTTAGATCAATGATAGGAGATATAGATATAGCTATTATATGTGTCAGAGAAGATCTCGGAAGAACCCTTGCTGAAACGCTTATAGAGAAAGGTGTTGAGAGCTATCTATGCGTTGAGAGACCTATAAAATGCTCTTTAGGGCTATGCGGCGCCTGCGATCTTGGCTTGTGGAGAACATGCATCGAAGGGATCTTTCTAAATGCTAGCAAGATAGTTAGAACAGAGTACGGGTTATGGACACGGGATAGGAGTGGTCTCAGAATCCCCATAACTGGATCTATAGATGAGGGTCCAAAACTACCTCAGAGAAATGTGGAGAGGGATCCAGAGCTCTCAATAAACATAGCAGGGCTCGAACTACCAAACCCTCTAATGAATGCGGCTGGGTGCGGGGTCTCAGGCTCGATACTCTATAGATTCGCTCTAGAGGGTGCTGGCGCTGTTATCACAAAATCAATAGGTGTTGAGCCTAGGAAGGGCTTCAGGGGCCCGGTCATGATCGAGGATCCGGCTGGAGTGTATATGAACGCGCTCGGTCTACCCAACCCTGGAGCTGATCAATATGTATTGGAGATAAGAGACGCCAAGAAAGCCGGTGTCCCGGTAATAGCGAGTATTTTTGGGAGGAATATTGATGAGTATATCGCGGTTGCTAAGAAGCTATACGGCTCGGGCGTCGATGCGTTCGAGCTCAATGTATCGTGTCCTCACACGGAGTTCGAGATGGTTGAGGATATACCTGAACTTGTTCGAGACATAGTGAGATCTATTAAATCAATAGTAAGGCTACCCCTCTTTGTTAAGATATCTGTTAATTCTGACTATATGGAGGTTGCTAGAAAGGCCATCGAAGGAGGAGCTGATGGGATAACAGCTATAAATACTGTGAGGGGCTATGCCTATGATCCTGTCTTTAAGAGGCCTATTATGGGCAGTCCAAACGGCTATGGAGGGGTTTCTGGGCCCTCTCTAAAACCTATAGTTAGGAGGGTTATCAAGGATCTCAGGGGAGAGTTCAATGTACCCATAATAGCTAGTGGAGGTATAGATAGTGCTAGGGACGTGGTCGAGCTAGCAATGCTGGGCGCGAGGGGTTTCCAGATATGCAGTGCCATAGCCTATAAGGGTTTCTCTGTGTTTAAAGAGATCCTGGAGGATCTGAAGAGATATGTTCGTTCAAGCTCTGTGAAAAGTTTCGAAGAACTAGTTAAGAATAATACCTAGTCGATCCCGTCTAGCTTCTTAAAAACCCTCTCAGCATTACCCCTAGTGAGCATATATATTGTCTTCTCACTAGCCCCGGATCTTGTGAGCATGTTGATCGCTATATCATAGATCTCGAGACTCCTATTGCCAGATAGATACGGAGGGCCTGTCTTCTCTTGAGGAGAGTGGGGAGCATGATCCGTTTCCAGGAAATCAACAGCACCCTCAATAGCTAGTCTCAGCAGAGCCCTGGCTGTTGCCGGATCTCTTATGGGTGGGTTTGTCTTAAGCACAACGCTTTCAGGTGTTCTCATATGATCTGTATCATAGATTATATGATGGGGCGTAACACCGCACACGATTTTTATACCATTGCTTCTAGTTCTTCTTACAATCTCGATACTCTCTCTCGTCGATATATGGACTATATAGAGAGTCCCCTTGAAATTATGCTTCTTTGCAAGCAAGATCTGATCCTCAATACACCTAGCCTCAGCCTCAGGGGGTCTTACGAGATTCCATGTATATGGTTTCAGAGGATCCCAGAGAGCCTCTCTAAAGAGGCCATGCTTCTCACAATGTATTGCTAGAACACCTCTATAGCCCAGGGATGATAGTGTTCTATACACTACCTCTTGCTCTTCTAATGAGAGGGCTTCGAGACCCTTCATAGGGGCTGTATAGAGCTTCAGCCCAACCACCCTCGGCAGCTCCTCATAAGCCCTCACAGCGTCCTCCAGCTGCTTCTCATCCGGTGTTGCAGCTACATAGAGGTAGTAGTTCTTAAGCACACCCTGATCCTCGGCCCTTCTTAGCCTCTTCTCAGCGTCCCTTAGGCCCAGTATAGGAGGCTCCGTGTTGGGCATGTCGAACACAGCTCCTATGCCCTTGGATAGTGCTAGCTTTACAACGCTACCTATGGTTGCTTTATAACTCTCTCCCCAGTCCCTGCAGTGGACATGGGTATCTATTCTCCAATAGCTATTCTTCTTAATCTCCTCCATAATGATCACTCTGTCCTCTTGTTAACTAGATCTGCTATCCTTTCTAGCTCTATTATTGTGTCGCAGTATTCGCACTGAACAATCCTGTGTCTCGATAAAACCCTGAATCTTGTTCTAATACTCTCTCTCGGGTTATTTGTTATGCAGGTCACTTCGGGGCATTTTATTCTCCCAATAATCCTCTCAGGGATCTTTGGCTTGTACTTCTCAACCCTCCAATCCCTAATATAGTTGATAGTAGATGTTGGGAATACTAGGCATACTAGGTCTGCCTCTTCGTTCGATATGAAATGCCTGTAGAGCTTGACTACATCTTTCCTCCCATATTTCTTGCTCGGGACGTTGTGGAGAATCACTAGGGAGGTGTCAGACCTCCTTAGTCCCTCTAGATCGAGGAGTTTGAGGACATCGCTAGCCCTCCACGGGGGTATGTGGTCTATAACAGTCCCCATATCTATCTTTCTAACGAGTAGATGCTCCTCCACAAGGATCACCTCAGTATTAGGCTGAGAAGAGCAACCCTAACATTCAAGCCCCACCTAGCTTGGTCAAAGTACCAGGCATTGGGTTTGGTGTCGAGCTCTGGCGAGAGCTCGTCAACCCTTGGGAGTGGGTGCATTATCCCCGCATCGCTCCTCATAATACTAAGGATCTCTGGCCCCACAGTATAGGCTCCTCTGAGCTTCTCATACTCGCTGGGGTCGGGGAATCTCTCCTTCTGGAGCCTTGTTACGTAGAGGACATCAACGGTTCTGAGGACCTCTCTCGCCTTCTCCATATCAACTATCTCTCTATACTCAACCCCTCTATCCTCTAAATAGATCTTAACCTCCCGCCTTATCTGGAGTATTGGGGGAGCTATGTAGAAGATCTCTATGTCCTTGAATGATGAGAGGGCATAGCTTAGGGAAGAGACTGTTCTAGAGAACCTAAGGTCTCCTAAGAAGGCTATCTTTAAACCATCTATAGCTCCCCTCTTCCTAGCAATTGTATATAGATCCAGCATGGCTTGTGTTGGGTGCTCCCTACCACCATCACCGGCATTGATCACAGGGACTCTCGAGACCTCCGCAGCGTAGAGAGCAGCACCCCTAGCCGGGTGCCTGAGTATTATTACGCTCGCACCATAGGACTCGATCATCTTTATAGTATCGTGGAGGCTCTCACCCTTAGCTATAGAGGACATAGAGGGATCCCTTATAGCTGTAACACCACACCCAAGGATCCTTGCAGCAGTCTCAAAGCTATGGAAAGTCCTGGTAGAGGGCTCGACAAATACTAAGGCGGCCGTGCAATCCTTCAGGAGGCCTCTATAGAACCCTGGATCCTCTTCGTATAGATCTGCATAGCGGAAGAGAGCCTCGTAATCCTCCCTGCTGAAATCCCTAGCGGAAATAACATCCCTACCTCTAAACCCATCGTACCAGCCAGGGCTTGTAGGGCTTATCTGTTTCTCCAAAAGCCCACCTAGAATGAGCTCTGAGGGCTAAAAAGCTCAAAGCATTCAGCCCATACTAGCACGGAGTCTATGGATCAAAAACTACAAGTCGCTGCCAAAATAGATCTCACGCATAGCCTGGGCTGCTACACGTCTTGCCATGTGTTACTATTTTTTGGAAACACGGGCTCGTCTTATATACAGACCATGGGTAATGCTTTTGGAGAACCATGAATAGGAGGAGCATAAGGATATCCGCGCCCCATATCGATGAGAATGATATAGAGATGGTGATCAAGGCACTGAGAAGTGGTTGGCTCGCCCACGGCCCCCTTGTAGAGGAGTTTGAGGCCAGGTTTGCCAGGTATATTGGTGCTAAGAGGGCCCTTGCTGTGACCAACGGCACTGTTGCCCTAGAGCTTTCCCTCAGAGCTATCGGGGTCAAGCCTGGCGATGAGGTTATAGTGCCTAGTTTCACCTTTATCGCTACAGCTAATACTGTCCTAATGCTCGGTGCCAGGCCTGTGCTCTGCGATATAGATCTTGAAATTTTCTCGCTAGATCCCTCCTGTGTTGAGGGTTCGGTCTCGAGGAGGACTAAGGCAGTGATCCCCGTGCACCTCTATGGGCATCCGGCCGATATGGATCCGATACTAAGGATCGCAAGGGATCATGGTGTCTTCGTCATAGAAGATGCCGCCCAAGCCCACGGTGCTCTATATAGGGGTAAGAAGTGCGGGTCTCTAGGGGATCTTGGGGCCTTCAGCTTCTATGCTACGAAGAACATGACTACAGGCGAGGGGGGCATGGTTACAACTAATAGTGACGAGTTTGCGAGAAAAGTTGAGCTTCTCAGGAACCATGGTCAGGAGGCCAAGTATGTCCATATAGAGCTTGGGGGTAACTATAGGATGACATCTATCCAAGCGGCACTCGGGATCTCACAGCTTGAGAAGCTCGACAGGCTTAACGAGATTAGGAGGAGGAATGCTGAGAAAATGACCAAGGGTATAAAGAAGCTTGGGTGGCTCAGACCACCTATAGAGAAGCCCTGGGCTAGGCATGTATATCACCAGTATGTAGTTATGCTAGAGGACGACGCCCCAGTATCTAGGGAGGAGCTAGCATCATACCTCAGAGAACACGGTGTTGAGACAGCGATCCACTACCCCTTGCCAATACACATGCAACCACTCTACAGAAAGCTGGGTTATAAGGACTGCTGCCCCAACTCCTACAAAGCCTCCCAAAGGATCCTAAGCCTCCCCATACACCCAGCACTAGGAGAAGATGATATAAACTATATAATAGACCTCCTATCAAAGATCTAGTGCTCTAAAACCCTAGAAAAGCCGAAGAGTACCGGATGATCTAAAAACAGCGGCATAAGGCTCATTACTCCTTATATATTTATTATCATCTCTCTATCCGGCATCTTAACCAGTCTATGGGGATCTCTACTCCTAGATTCATAGTTACTGCTGGTTTAGCAGTATAGAACTCCTATTTGCTGAGATATTGTTCTTTGAATGATTCTGGGTATCGATCCATAGCAATCAAATAAATCTCTTTCGGGTTGGTAGGAAACGATCCCATACGTGACTATATGAATACTATGGTTTTCAAAAGGTCATTACTATCTCTAAGGATTATTAGAAAAAAGAACAACTATTTATGGGATCATTGTCAGCGGTTAAAAGCATTGCTCTCCATTACAGATGGCTATAGCGATTAAAAGATCTACGGGCTTGCGGATCTCCCTTTTCTATTTTACTCTCAGCATATAGAATTAGCTATTAGTACTCTCAGATCAGCTTCTTCCACTTCTTCTTTGGCATGGTTATAGCTGTAAGGGCTATATTTACCTGATTCCTAACTAGTATAGAGAGGCTGGGGTGTGGGTGTTAATAAGAAGTAGAATTATTGCAAGTAATAGAGCCTCACACAGCCTGCAAATAAACATGGTGTAAGGTTATGGAGATCCCTTTCGTTGGTAGGTTGAGGGAGCTGGAGAGTATTAGGGATCGCAGCAAGCTACAGCAGGTTAAGCCGCATTTTATCTACGGCCCTGAGGGTTGCGGTAAGACTAGGCTCTTTATCGAGGCTGTTAGGAGGTTTAGTGAGTGGTTTGATGATGGGTTAGCGGTCTATGTGAATGCTGAGGAAGCTAGGGATCCGAGAAGGATCTTCTATATAGCTGTTGGTAGAGGGGTTAGGGTCTCTAGGGGTGTTAGGGATCTAGTTGCTAGTGCTATTAGAGCGGCGTTAGACTATCTAGGAGTACCGGAAGCCTCGCTAAGCGGGAGCGCAGTAGCCCTCGCTATAACCCCGATTCTCGAGAGGTTTTATCTAAAGCTCAAGCTAAGCGGTGTTCAGAGAATTTTGTTGGTGATCGATGAGCCTGCTAGATATATAGAGGTTAAGGAGCTGAATGGTTATGCGAAAACCCTTTATAATAAAATGAGCTTCAGATGGGAGGGCGAGGCGTTCTATGGCAGGATCCTCAATATATATGCACTAACATCCGAAGGGTTATCAAGGGATCTTCTTTCGAGACATAGCTATGTTGGGCAGGATTTCGTATGGAACCTATCTAGGGAGGAATATGAAGAGCTATACCACAGACTTCTAGAGATATATAGGCCGGAGAATCCCTCAAGGATCGCTGGTTTCGACGAGGTCTGGAGGCTCTATGGAGGCAATCCTAGAAGACTTATGGAGCTCGCTATAGAGCATAGCTGGGATGTTAAAACCCATTTAGAGAGAATCTATGATGAGAAAAAGATCCCCAGGATCGTTTATGTCGCTAAGAAGGAGGGGCTCTTAGACAAACTCAGGGCTGTCACCGAGGATCCGGATAATATATATAAAATGCATGGAATGCTAGAGCTTATCAACATACTGGTGAGAGAGAACCTGGTTATAGAGATGCCTAGTGGAAGAGGCATTGGGGGTGTTGAGATCCCAAGGGATAGGGGGCTCGGTATTGGGAGATACTGGGCATGGCAAGTGCCAGTATATAGGGAGCTTGTTGCAAGGGCTCTCGAAGAGATCTAGTTTGGTTCTAATCTCATCGATATTTTCTCCTTAATGATAGGAGCATCTGTCCCGAATATTTTATGATATAACTAGCACGAGATCTTAGTGTTCACCATAACCAGAGATTATGAGCATGTGTTTTTCGAGAGGCTCTTGATCATTATATATGCGTCTTCGCCATCACTGTAATAGCTGTGATATATGTTTGCTATGGTGTAGCCCATGGATCTGTAGAGGTTTATTGCCGGCTCGTTGCTTACCCTCACCTCGAGTTTTGCTTCGAAGGCTCCTTTTTCTATGAATAGCTTCTCAAGGGTCTCCATCAAGATCCTCCCGATCCCTTTTCTCCTATAGTCTTTGTGGACACATATGGAGACTACGTGGCCTGTTCTCCCATAGTTCTCTATAACTCCTATCGCGTAGCCCACTACTTTTCCACCTGATCTGCATACTATGAATAGGTCTGGCGCTAGTCTTACATAATATAGGAGGAGCCTCGGTGGGTATGGGTCTTTGAAGCATGTGAGCTCAACACCGTAGATCTCGTCCAAAAGATCCTCGGAAGGGTTTCCAGAACAGCTTATAGCCTCCCCACCATTCATTGAGGATCTGATCCCCAATCCTTGGTATGCGGGAGGCATTAAAAATAAAACTGCTCTATTGTATAGATGATATAGAGAGAAGATCTGGGGGTGGTGTTATGAGCAGCATTGAGGCCCAGAAGAGGGCTCAGAACGAGGCTAAGATTAAAGAAGCCCTGGTACTCCTGATGGGTATTGTTAACGACTCCCAGGTTCCCAGAAATATTAGGAGGGCAGCTATACAGGCTATAAAGATCCTTCAGGAACAGAGCCTCACACCAGGTGTGAGGGCTGCGAACGCTGTTAGCATTCTGGACGAGGTTAGCCAGGATCCCAACATGCCCACCCATGCTAGGAACCTCTTATGGCAGATAGCGACAAGGCTTGAGACTGTTAAGGATTAAGGGATAGCTATGGAGCAACCCTATGGCTTCAGGGTTAGGGGGATCTATGCTACAGCTATATCAAAGATTCTGATCGACTATGGGTTTAAACCAGGCGATATTAGTGGGAAGCTCTCTAAGAGGCTTAACACAGAGGCAGAAGGACCTGTTGATGTTACTGTGAAGAATAGCGATGATAATAAGAGCCTCTTAGTAATAGTGGGGGTTCCGGGCGCTGTTGATGAGGCCTTCAAGGCTATATCGAGTGTTGTGAGAACCTCCCTCTACCGAGGCCCCTTACCACTATACATGGTTTTCAGGGCCAGGGTTTCGTCCCAGGATATGGGGGGATGCTATGTAGAAACACCTCTAGGTGTTCAAGGTTATCTTAAGGATAGGACTTGCTATAAGGGTGAGGATCTTGTTGCCACGATAATCGGATATAGAGGGGATGGGACGCCTCTAATAGATAGAGGCGTATATATTGTTGGCAGGTATATGATCCTTCTTGACAAGCCTGTCGAGAAGATCTCGGAGCATATAAGGGATCCCGATGTTATCCTCGAGCTTAAGGGAGTGTCTGACATGATTCTAAAACAAGGGCTAGGGGTCTCCTGGAGAAGCTCAGCCTCAAGAGCATCGCTAAAAGAGCTCTTAGAAGAGCTCGATGCTCTGAAAAGAACATTAGCAGAGGTCTCCACCAAGGCTAACTCTGCAGCGGGTTCAGAACCTCTATATGTTGGTGAGAAGATAGCCTTCATCCACCTCTCCCCAGAGGATATGGGCGAGCTGGATAGGATAAGGTCTCTTGTAACCCCTACCGCACCAATGCATCACGTGATAAAGGCTTTCTCAGATAATCCGGATACAGCTGATCTTCTGGATAGCATAGCAGCGTCAGGAGCTTCTCTCCACTCTATATCGAGTGGGCTTAAGAGACACTTACTCGAGAAACTATCAAGCGGGGCTGAGATCCTCATAATCCATGATAGGCCCTTTGAGAAGCCAAGGGTTCTTGGAAAGGGTAGGCTTAGAGCATATCTAGACATGGAGGACAGGCTCTGGCTAGGGGTTGTGAGGAGCATAACAGGCTCTGGGGTATATGATGGTCTAGGGATCCAGAAGGAGAAGGATGACAGGGCTCTCACAATAGTTGGTGAGGATAGCTGGCTAACGATCCATGCTTATTATAGGTATAGCTCAGAACTCAAGGGAGTCTATATCAATATAAACACAAGACCTGCTGTGATATATGATGGGATGATCAAGGTATCCTATCTAGATCTAGAGCTAGACGCCTCCATAGTCCGCGGCGAGCTGAGGATCGTTGATCAGGAGAGGTTTGAGCACCTATGCAGAGGGATCGAGATCGGAGCATGTGACAGGGCTAGGAGAGAGCTGGAGAGGGTGAAGAGTCTATATAATGATCTCTGGTCCGTACTCTCAAGATCTGGAGAATATATAACAAGCAAACAGGGTGAAGGAGATATGGATACATTTAACGAGAAGTTCAGAGAATTGGTATCGGTAATAAGGTCTGGTAGCCAATAGAGATCCTCAGTGACGGAAAGACGCAGGCTAGTAATATTACACATACGCTTTATAAAGATTTAATATGAGGTAATATAAAACTATGTCAGGCAGTCCGCCCACCCGTTGACAAGGTGATAATATGGTCATATAGGGCTGATCATACGGAAGAGTGGTGATTATTTCCAACTAAGCTGGAGAGCTGTGCGAGGTCGTCTGTAAAGCCCTATAGGTGGAAATAGTTCCGCACTGATACCGGCTGTAACGTTTTTAGCTTCTAATAATATGTCTATGGGGCAAGTAATGTGAACCCGCTTCAGCTCATAGTTCTCGTATTGCTCGTTGAGGTTGTATTATATTTCCTAGCGAGTATGTCGCCGAGGATAAAGGATCTTCTGGCTAGAATAGGTATAGAACCATTCCCTCTAGGTTTTCTGATAAAAAGGAAGAGTGGTGTTAATCTTCTCGATAGGTTTATAGGGTCTAGGAGTGCTAAGGCGTTTTTTACACTGGGGATCCCTGTGATGGTAGTCTCCATGATACTCTTCTACGTCTTTGTATACTTGGTTGGTATAGATTTTGTGGCTAAATATATCAGGGTGGCCTCATCAGGTGGTGAGCCGCCTGCATCTCCTCTAGTGCCCATAATACCGGGGTTAACGATCACTGGGTGGGATATCGTATATCTACTAATAGCGATAGGAATCAATGTCACTCTTCACGAGCTGGGCCACGCGATTGCTGCTAAGGCCGAGAATAAGAGGCTTAAAAGCTATGGCGCAGGGCTCTTACTCTTCTTCCCAGTAGCCTTTGTCGAACTTGAGGAAGAGGATATGTTGAAAAGCGAAGGTCTCGTGGCAGGGAGGATCTTGACGGGCGGTGTTTTGATGAACATGATCATTTTTGCAATAGCCTCAGGGGTTGTACTGGGTATCATATATTCAGCCAATACTGTTGGTATCTCTCAAGGCGTAATTATAGAGGATGTGGAGAAAGGCTCTCTTGCGGAAAAGAGCGGTATCTCTCCCGGGCTCCTTATACTGAGTATAAATAACACGAGGATCGGCGGTCTTGGAGATTTTCTCAAGTTCAGGGAGTATATAGTTTCCAACGGGAGTGTGTATTTAGAGATAGAGGGCATATACCCCAACGGGACGAGATACTCAGCAACGATCTATAAGCCCTCTAACACCACAAGGCTAGGGATCTATCTGAGCGTTGTACCCCTGATCTTCGGCCTATCCATGGGAGCCCTTGTAGCTGTTAGCGAGCATGGCTATGTTAGGCTATACGTGCTCGAAGAGATCATAAAGATCTTCTTGTGGATCTCCATCATAGGTTTGAGCCTCGCAATAATAAACGCCGCACCGCTCTTCATAACAGACGGCGGCAAGTTCCTTGACACAGTGCTTCCGAGGAGGCTTTCGAGACCCCTACAAATACTCACTACAGTGGGCTTCATACTGATCTTCGCCCTCTCAACCCTCAACATCTTCTCCTAAGGTTGTGAAGATCTCAAGCGCTATATGTATAGAGAGCTCATAACAAGTATTTGGAGGAACTGGTTAGGAGGTATTTGTGAGGAATTTTGGAGACGAGAAGGTTTGGGAGAAGAGAGGAGAGAGTATGTGTATTGATTAGCTGTTAGGATATCTTTATAGGCATTACAAGCATTCTCTCTTCATATTTACATACTGCTGCTATCTCCCACTTATATTGGGTTTCTCACCATAATGTGCGGGGAGCCCTTAGTTGAGAAGGTTGGGTATAGATGATGTGATAAGGATCTCGAGGATCACCGATGTTAGGCTTTCTGGGAAAGGAGATCTAGCATATATAGTGAGCGTAGCCGATGTTGATAAGAATAAATACGTCTCTGAGATAAGGATCCTAACCCACGCTGCTGAAGAGTTCTACCTAGCTGGTGAAGGTGACTCCTCACCCAGATGGTCCCCGTCAGCAGCAAAGCTCGCCTTTATAAGTAGGAGGGGTGCTGGGAAGGAGGATAAGGGGTCTGGTGTCTTTGTATGGGGCTTGAGGGGCGAGGCTAGGAGGGTTGCGTGGTTTAAGGATGGGGTTGCGGATCTCGAGTGGCTTGATGAAAACATGCTAGTTGTTCTAGCCAGTGTTCCGAGGGCCCAGCTACATGATCCTGATGGTGATTATGCTATTAGCGACAGGATCCCTGTATGGTTCGATGGGAGGGGTTTTGTCTCTCATATCTCGCAACAGATCCATTTTGTTGATATCGATTCCGGTAGGGTTTCTAAAATTACTGACGAGCCCAACGGGATCCAGGGCTTCTCTGTCTGCAAAGACGGGATCTACTATTATACTAGGGAGGATTGGAGAAAACCACTCCACCATATCGTTAGAAGGCTCAAGCCAGGCGGCAGTGTAGAGGATATCGTTAGAGGCTACACAGTATCACAGATCTCTTGCATAGATAGCGAGATCTATATGCTAGCGCATCAGAGGAGCATAGGTATTGCTAGCCACTATAGGCTCTGGAGAATAGATGGTTCCAGCCCTACATGTGTATCATGCGGGCTTCTCGACAGGAATATCGAGATGATAGCGGGCGACTATATGGGTAGCCCGTCGATCATATACTCAGATTCTGGGAGAACAGTGCTCTCCATAGTGGATCGTGGTTCTCTAAGAGATATTGTTAGGAGGGATGGGGTTGTATATTCAGCTAACTCGAAGGGCGATAGGGCTGCCTATATCTATGCATCGCCGCTAGAACCCCCCGAGGTTTATATGATTAGCCAGGGCTCTGTGAGGAAGATCTCTAGGGTTAATGAGTGGCTCTCCAAAGAGGTGAAGCTCTATAGCCCGGTATACGAGCCCGTCGAGGTTAACGGAGAGAGGATAGATGGGTGGGTCTTAGTCCCCGAGGGTGGTGGTAAGAAGCCACTGATCCTCTACATACATGGCGGGCCTAAGGGTATGTATGGCTATCACTTTAACCCAGAGATGCAGCTCATGGCTTCCGAGGGTTTCATAGTTGCTTTCTGCAACCCGAGAGGGAGTGATGGCTACTCCGAGGAGTTCGCTGATATAAGGGGTATGTATGGTGAGAAGGACTACGAACAGATCATGGGCTTTCTAGACATGATCCTGAGCAAATACCCGGTGGATGATAAGAGAATGGTTGTGACCGGGATAAGCTATGGGGGCTATATGACGAACGTGATAATAACAAAAACAGACAGGTTTGCAGCCGCTGTTAGTGAGAACGGTATAGCTGACTGGATAGCTGATTACTGGGCCTCCGATATAGGCTTCTGGTTCGACCCGGACCAGATCGGGGGGACTCCTATAGATAACCTGGAGGAGTATGTTAGGAAAAGCCCCGCCTTCCACGTATCGAGGGTTAAGACTCCTCTCCTGCTTATACACAGCACGGAGGATTATAGATGCTTTATAGACCAGTCGCTCTCAATGCACATAGCGATGCTATCGGCTGGAAAGGAGTCGAGGCTCGTCATCTTCACAAAGGGTAGCCACGGGCATAGTGTTTCTGCAGAGCCTAGGCATAGGAGGAAGAGGCTTGAGATCAAACTATCATGGATCAAGGAGAGGCTGGGACTGACTGGCCAGAGCTCCGACGAGCCTGGGAAGAAGGGTTGCCAGGATGCTTAGGTATAGAGCAATAGATCTTATAGTCGTTGCTATGCCCCTCTTCTTCTTCCCCCTCTCATTCATAGTGCTTAGAGAGAGATTCATAATATCGATGGCAATATCGACTATTATAATGGGCTCCGCATCTTTACTGATAATGCTTAGGAGAGGCTATTTTCAAAGGGTCATGATGAGAGGCAGGATATCAACAACCATGATCCTATCGATAATAGCGGCTATAATTCTATATATTATATTCATAGCTGGTGGGTATATCTCGATCCTAATGGGGTTATGGTCTTATGTAGACATGGTCTATATGTCTATAGAAACCTCCTTAGGAGGTTACAAGAACCTACTACCGCTGTATCTAGCCATTATAGGCTCTATGGAGGAGATCTTCTGGAGAGGCTTTATACAAAGCTACATTGTAACAGAGATCCTGAGGGTTAGGGCTTCAGCAGCAGTATTCGCCTCATCCCTATATTATACTCTGGTCCATATGCCAACCCTCAATCCACCCCTAATAGCCGGGGCTTTCTTTGTTGGTATAGTCACGGGCTCTGTGGCAGCGAGGCAGGGTGTTTTGGGCTCTATTATAGTCCATATAGCATGGTTAGAGCTGATAATAGTATATATACCGGCACCCAGCGTGTTAAGCCGGCTTGGCATACTCTGATCTTCTAACCCTATGGTTAGGTTTTTATCATATTAGCTTTATTTTTATAGGTAGGTTAGTATGGTTCAGGAAGATCCCAGGGTCTTGAACCTCTCAGGACTCTTCCTACTCCTCGGATGCTCCCAGTTCCTCGTATTTCTCCTTGTTGCTAGCTCTCTATATCCTGGTTACAGTATTTCGCAGAACTATATCAGCGATCTAGGTGCTACTTGCAGGGCTCAAGCGTGCGTGGTGTTCCAACCATCATCGATTATATTCACCATCTCTGTAATCCTGCTAGGAATCATGGCAATGCTATCCTCTATCATGCTTAGGAGGGGTGGCGGTGATCCTTACTTCTCTATCCTCTTATTCATAACCGGGATAGGATCTGTTGGTGTGGGTATCTTTAACGAGACCTTCGGCGCTCTCCACACGCTATTCGCAGCCATAACATTTATCTTTGGGGCTGCAGCACCTATAGCAAGCTATAGAATCCTCAGGGGCTATACCAGAATAATCACCCCAATTATGGGGTTTCTAGCAGCAGTTTTTCTAGTACTTTTTATAGTAAGGATCGATCTCGGACTTGGTCCTGGAGGGGTTGAAAGACTTGTTGCGTATTTTGAGCTGATCCCAGGCATTATTATAGGGAGCTATCTGACGACGCCTCGGAGATAGCGTGTCATTGTAAATCAATGTTCAGTCTATTAGATCCATTGCTAAAACGTTTTATCTCCTGCTAAGGAAATCCTCTATTCTTTTCCTCGTATCACTCCTCAACGCTGACTCAGCTATAAGTTTGAAGCCCTCCTCTATGCCTTTTAGCCTCTGCTGAGCTATTATTCTCTTTATTGTTGAAATAGCATTTGATTCTGATTTCGAGATCTCCTTGACAATAGATCTAGCTCTATCCTCCAGAATATCTGGATCAACCACTTCATCGACAAGTCCTATTCTTAGAGCATCCTCAGGCGTGATTGTGGAGCCGCTTATCGTTAGATAAGAAGCTCTCCTAACGCCTATGTTGATCCACCCGAGGATAGGGGATACAGGGGGCACAAGCCCCAGCCTAGCACCTGTTATGGCGAAAGAAGCTTTTTTCGAAGCTATCACGTAGTCTACTAGGTGGGTTAGCTCGACAGAGATCCCGTAAGCTGGACCGTTAACAGCTGCTATTACGGGTTTTTCAAACAATGCGATCGATTCGAAGGCTTTTCTAGCCAGACCAAAGATCTCGTAGATCTTCTCTCTATCCCCCGCACTAAGGATCTCCTTGAGATCTACACCAGCTGAGAAATACTCACCATCACCAGTTATTACGAGCCCTAGAACCTTCTCATCACCAGAGATCCTTGATATGAAGTCTATTAGAAGTCTCGACACTTCAGAGTTCCAAGCATTCCTCCTCTCAGGTCTGCTGATCACAGCCCAGGCTATGTGATCCTGGTCAACATATCCCTTTACCGCCATACCAAGCACCATGGTAAAATACCTAGGAGGTTTATGTTTAGCTTGTTTTAATAGATAAGCTTGGTTTGTATAGAGGTGCTAGGGATGCTTTTGAAGTTCACATTAAAGCCTATAGGATTTGTGAGAGTGTCTCTTTCAGACGATGCTGTTAGGGAGTCCATTAGAGGGGTCTCTGGCATCATAGAGATCCTGCCTGAATATGAAGAAGCCCTCGACGGTATTGATGGCTTCTCCCACTTAATAGTGATCGCGTATCTCCACAAAATAGTTTTCAGCGATAGGAGGCTTAAAGTGAAGCCAAAAAGACTGATCAAGCTTGGTTTATCCGAGGAAGAAGTACCTATGGTGGGTGTTTTCTGCACCGACTCGCCATATAGACCTAACCCTATAGCGGTAAGCATAGTGAGGCTTCTTAGGAGGGAGGGTAGGATCCTCTATGTCGACAATCTAGACTTGTTTGACGGGACGCCCATTCTCGATATAAAGCCGTATACCTTCTCTCGGAGGGTTGATAAAATAGAGGTTCCCTCATGGTACCTCTCTCTTATTAACAAGGTGAGGAGTATCCGTCCTGATATAGTTGAGATATAATGATATAATATTGATCATGAGGTTTCTCTAAGCTTGGTGCGTTCTATAGCTACCCACCACTCGATCCTTACCCTCCTATCAGGCCTACCGATAATAGATATTCTCCCAGTCCCCAGGCCTACTTTTAATCCTAGGTATTCTAATAATCTGCGACAATCGGTCTCAATACCACTACCTAGACTTGCTCTACACGTGCTTGGCCTAATTATAGCTGTTCCCTTTATAATCGCTATATCTGGGTGGGGTTCTGAGATCTTTCTAGCGGATCTTATTATGGGTCTCTCAACACCTAGATCTATTCCTATGTTACTAGCAATCCTTCTAGCCTCGGGGGTCATTACCACTATGTGGAGTAGCTTCTCATCCTCGCCGTGTATGTAGTATCTACAGGTCTTCCTGATCATAGAATGGATCTTATATGTGTTCTCTATGATATATGCTATTTTCTCTCCAAGAGATCCTGGTTTGAATGATATGATAGATAGATCCTCTTCATCGAAGGGTAAAACAACTCGGGGATCTATAATACCTCCGGAAGCTTTCACAAGCTCTCCAGGATCTCCAAAGAGCTTTTTGAAAACAGACACTGGGATCCCGGTGAGTGATACTATAACAAGGCTGTGGGGGTTTCTCAGAGGCATTATTCTCGTGCTTGCCGATGCGACACCGCCCAGGATCTTAACCATATGTAGGGGGTCGCTCTTTAGAGCTGCAAGATCTCTTATAACGATCCTCTCGACCTCTTCAAAGATCCTGGCGAGATCTCTTGAAGCGCTTTTTAGGATCGATTCTAGGGAGAGCATCGATACCTCTATAAGGTTTCTAAAACCCGCTCTATCACTAAAGCTGAATGAGACATCCTTTGAGGCGCTATCAAGCGGGACGCCGCCTGCCATCAGCCTTAAGGCTTCCCTAGCGCCAGATACACGGATTCCGAAAAGGTTCCCCATGATCTTCATGATCCTCTGTGAATGACCAACACTCCTACCCCCTATAACGCCCAGGAGGAACGATCTATACTGTCCTGGGTCTTTCCTAACCTCATTATAGATCTTATTAATCCTTGCAAGACCCATGTATAGCTGTGAGAGATCCTTATCCACATAATCATCCCAAGAGGCTCTGCTCAGAAGAACCCTCATGTATTATCTCTCAGCATCTAGATCCCTATGGAGGATAAAAGCGGCGATAGAGCTGAAGCCACTCTATAGGAAATCAAGGCTCGATGATAAACTATGTGTGGTGAAATATTTATAAGTATGTTAGTCAATAGCTATTGCGGTGGTTTCGTTTGTCGTCGAGAAGAAGGCTAGGGTTCTCATAGCAGATATGGTTTCAAAAACCCTTGTAGAGGGTCTTATCGAGAAAGGCTTTGATGTTGCCTACAAACCCGGGATCGAGTATAGAGATCTTGTAAATACCCTTGAAAACTACGAGATCCTTATAGTTAGGAGCAGGCATAGAATTGGAGGAGAGATGCTTGAGAAAGCCGGTAGACTGAGACTTATAGTAAGAGTCGGGATCGGGCTTGATAACATAGACCTGGATGAGGCCTCTAAAAGAGGTATAGAGGTTATCAACACGCCCGAGGCTCCTATAATATCTACTGCTGAGCTCACGCTGGGCTTGATGATCATGTGTGCACGCAACCTCTACGAGGTTGTTGATAAAGTTAAGAGGGGCTTGTGGGAGAGACCAATAGGTTCAGAGCTCTATGGGAAGACACTATGCATAGTTGGGCTTGGGAGGATAGGATCTAGAGTAGCACAGCTAGCAAGAGCCCTGGGAATGAATGTTGTTGCAAACGATATCCTGGATCTGAGTGACAAGGCCTCTAAACTTGGCGTTACACTCTATAGAGATCTTTACTCCATGCTACCCCTATGCGACTACATCTCACTCCACGTACCCCTCAACAATACTACTAGGAAGATGTTCTCAAAAAGAGAGTTCTCTATGCTTAAGAAGGGCTGTGTGTTTATAAACACTTCAAGAGGAGGGGTTATAGATCCCGAGGCTCTTTTAGAGGCTCTGGAGAGCGGTAGGGTTAGCTGTGCAGCTCTAGACGTGTTTGAGAGAGAGCCTCCAGAGAAAGGGAGCGTTGAAGAGATCCTTATCAGACATCCAAGAGTGATCCCCACACCCCATATAGGGTTCCAGACACACGAGGCCCAGGAGAGAGGAGCCTTAATAGCTCTTAACGAGATACTTAGGAGGTTTGGTTAGAATGCAGAGGATCTTCACACCAGGGCCTGTCGAGCCCTATAGAGAGGCTTTAGAAGCTCTACAGAGACCCATGATAAGCCATAGGTCTGTGGAGTTTAAGAGGCTCTTAACAAGTGTTTCGGAGAAGCTCTCAAAGCTTGTAAGGCTCGATGGGGTTTCTGTACTTCTGAGTGGGAGTGGGACTCTGGCTACAGAGGCTATGATCTATAGTATTGTTGCTCCAGGAGATAGTGTGCTTGTTATAAGCTACGGCATGTTTGGCGATAGGCTTGCCGAGAGTGCTAGTAGAAGAGGTGCTAGGGTGATTGTTATGAGAAGAAGCCCTGGAGAGCCCATAGATCTCGGTTTAACAGAGGATCTCATTTTCCGAGAAAAGATAAGCTGGGTGGCTGTAGCTCATGTCGAGACGAGCAAGGGGCATAGGCTTCAAGAACTGAGGGCCCTTGCGGAGTTAGTGGAACCACTTGGTGCTAGGGTTCTTGTCGATGCTGTATCATCTCTCGGGGGTGAAGAGCTAGTATATAGGAGGGGTCTTGGGGCTATAGCCTCATGCCCCCACAAGGCTCTAGGCTCGCTTCCAGGCGTGTCTTTTGTAATGCTTCCCGAGGATATGGTTGATCATGTGGCTAGGATCTCTAGGGAGCATCCTCCACCAAGATATCTAGATCTATCAATGTATGTTGAAAGCATAGCTAGGGGTTCGACACCCTTCACACCAGCTATAAATGTTATGTATGCTCTTGATGGTGCTTTAGACAGGATCTTGAGGATCGGTGTTGAGAAGAGCATCGAGATCCATAGGGAGAGAGCATCGATACTCTACAGAAGGCTTGATAACGAGGCTATAAGCCCCTTGATAGGTTCTCAAGACCATAGATCTAACACTGTGGCTGTGTTCAAAATAAATAGCAAGGATCTTAGCGCGAGTCTGTTAGTGGATATGCTGGAGAAGAAGGGATATATTATAGCCCCAGGCCTTGGCGAGGACAGGGAGAGGCTGGTAAGGATAGGGACTATGGGTAACATATCTATAGAGGATCTCAAGGAACTCTCAGAAGAGATCCTAGGGATCCTTGGAACCTATATACAGAGAGGATCTCCTAGATAGGCTTATACCCCTGTGTTGTGGAGAAAAACACGGTGTTGTGAATGTATATCGAGTATAAGGGGAAGTTTTACAGACCTCTCCATCCAAGACCAACGGTGGTTCTGGGGACTCTTTGCAAGAACGGGAGAGTGAATCTAATGCCAGCTAGCTGGAATACTCCTGTGAGTGAGGAGCCACCCACGGTTGCTATTGCTGTTGATAGGACTACATATACTTATGAGTGTCTAGAGTATCATAGCGAGGCTACTATAAATGTTGCTAGCGACACACAGATCCAGTTGGTATATGATCTAGGCTCTGTATCAGGAAGATCTGTGGATAAGGTTGATAAGTTCTCGGTAGAGCTAGTGCCAAGCGTTAAGATCAAACCGCCAGGGATCCACGGTTCTCTAGCAATCCTCGAAGGCAGGGTGATGAGCAAATATCAAGTAGGCGAGGTTATGCTCTATATCTTCGAGATCCTCTTGGTAAGGGTTCTCGAAGGTATTGCTGATGAGTGGGGTTTAGATCTTAGCAAGGCTAACCTGCTCCTCCACAGCGCTGGCAGGGTTTTCTATAGAGTTGCTCCTACCAAGCTTTTCGCTAGAAAGAGGGTCTAGTAGTTGGTATACTGGTTTTTAACTACATAGAGGTTCTTCTGAGCCTCTGTGTTATATGGTTTGTGAAGACTATCGCTATAATATATATAGCAGCAATCCCTGCTAGTGAATACACGATCGTGTGGAGAGGATCTACAGGCATATAATCGATCCCTGTAGCCCCTCTCCTCAGCAGCTCTATAGGGTATGAGAGGGGGTTTATGAGCATGATTTCTCTGAGGTATTGGGGAGCATAGCTGTAAGGGATCATTCCCGATACTACTGGGAGTACGAATTGGAGTACGTTAGTTGCTATCCATGGTCTTCTCATTATCATAGCAGCAATGCTGTATATGAGGGCGATCCCCGAGGCCATGGTTTCCGATAACACGTAGCCTGCTATGAATACCACAGGATCCGCTGGTACTGGGTTTACACCCAGCATGGGGAACACCGTGAGAGATGCTATGGCTAGCGATGCCAGGGTCCATATCATTGCTGCCGGCGTCTGGAGGAGTGTATGGATCCACATGGGCGTGTTGGTTGCAAGTATATTCTCGAGGATCTTGTTCCTCTTCTCACGGTCCAGGCTGTGCCCTAAGATCCAAAGCTTATCTGAGATCATTATGAACACTATGACTCCCCAGGAGATGCCGCTGACCCCGTGTGGGTCTTTCAATATCGAGGGGTTTTGCACCGCTATTGTGAGGGTTATGCCTAGTATGAATATTACTGATGATACAACCTCTACGACTGCGTCGAAGCCCCTGAAGTTTATCCTGATAGTCCTCCAGATCTCCGCCAACACTATTGTGAGGACTGGGTTGCTGAGGTTTCTAGGCAAGAGCGCCACCCGATCTCAGAGCCCTTGAGAATCTTCTATATAGAAAACCACCGATAGATCCATAGGCGATCGTTATGAGCAGTAGGGTCGGGATCCCCCCAAGGTCCGGGTTCCCTGCTACGAGGAGGGATCTGAGGGAATCGGCTATATATGTGATCGGGAGGGATTTTGAGACAAGCTCCAGGATCTCTGGCAGTATGGTTACTGGGTATAGAGAGCCTGAGAATGTGAATATAACAGCCTGGGCTAGGTTGAGCACTATTGGAGAGCCCATCCTCGCTATGGCTAGCGAGATTAGGAGCCCTAGCACAAAGATAGGTATCATGCCAAGCCCCAGTATGGCTGTGGCTACCAGGACCATGTGGAAGCCATAGCTTGAGACAGCCCTATATACTATTGGTATGGATGATAGTGTGAATGTGATCAAGCCGAATACTATCATGGGTATGCTTGTCGCAATGACGACAGCCGAGATCTTTATGGGGGCTGCTAGTAATGATTCAAGCCTCCCGCTAATCGTGGCTGAGTTTATATACTGCCCCATAGAGGAGATAATGATCATGCTTATAATCACTATAGAGGCCCCTATGGATTGGTATGAGAGCGGGTCGCTATACCCCGTTATCGCTCTAAACCCGCTCGGGTCTCTCCCTATCGCGAGGCCGGCTAGGGCTATCAGGGCTATAAAGAGGTATGTTAACCCAACCACGGCTAATATCGATACCATGTCCCTGAGTATGAATTCCTTGACCTCAGCCTCAACCACGGCTATTATAGGGCTCAGCCTAGATCTTCGACGAATCCCCAACCACCTCTACGAACACATCCTCTAGGCTTGGCTCCTTGATCCTGATCGAAGCCACCTTCAACCCTTTCTCCTTAGCCTGCTTGAGGATCTCCTCGAGGGATCTAGCTATATCTGCTCCAGCCTCGATCCTGGCTATATATGTGTTCCCACTGCTCATAATAACCTCTGCACCGTTTAGAGATCCCCGGGGGTTTTCTAATAGCTCAATCTCTATATATCTCCTTCCATTCAGTCTCGCCTTTAGATCTTCAGGTCTTCCCTCAACTGCTATCTTGCCTCTATAGATTATAGCTACTCTATCGCACATGATCTCTGCCTCCCACATGTTATGGGTCGTGATCATTACGGATCTTCCACTCCTAGCTAATCTTAAAAGCACATCCCTGATCTTTCTCGACGAGACCGGGTCGAGGCCTATTGTAGGTTCGTCAAGTATAACAACATCGGGATCATGTATAAGGGCCTTGGCTACCGCTAGCCTCGCCCTCATCCCCAAGCTATACTCCTCATACAGTCTATGCCTAGAGTCGCTGAGATCCACAAGCTCGAGCAGCTCAGTAGCTTTCCTGGAAGCATCACTCCTACTCATGCCATAGAGCATGCCATAGTACACCAGGTTCTCAAACCCTGTCAACCTCCCATAGAAGCCCTTGTCTACAGAGAACACTACTCCAAGGTTCTCTCTAACCCTCCCCGGCTCCTTGGTGACGGAGTAGCCACCTATATATGCATCCCCAGAGTCTGGTATGAGCACTGTGGCAAGGATTTTCACCGTGGTTGTTTTCCCGGCCCCGTTGGGGCCTAGGAGGCCGAACACGGAGCCTTTATTGAATGAGAAGCTAATCCCTCTCAGCGCATCTATATATATCTTTTCTCCTCCGAATAGGCCTCTCCTCTTCTTGGTAACATACCTCTTAACAAGATCATGGGCTTCAACGGCTTTGCTTGTCATGGTATCTATCATATTCAATACACATACGTTCTTAAAAACAAAGCTTTAGGCTGTACATCTTTTCAATACCCATAGTGTCTAGGTTTATAGATCTAGACCTTCCCTATGGTTTTTCTTTGATTACCCATACTGCGGATCCTTGTGAGAACCCGGCGTTTATTGGGATTAATATTCCTTATGACTGTTATGTGAATATAGAAGTGCTCGGCATGGTTGGAGCCTCGGTTAACATGGTGCTTGAGCATATGGAGAGGCAGAGGATCACTGTGGAAGGGTTTGAAGAAGGTGTTATGTTCACAGATAGGGGGGTAGAGGTGTCCAGGGTTTTTAGCAGGGCCCCAGTGTTCCCGGGCTATGTGACTGTGCTCTACGGTCCGCGGGGTTGTGGGAAAACTACTCTCTTCAGGGTTTTGATGGGGTCTATGGTGGGCTTGGGCCTCGGCCCTGATATCGTGTTTGTCGGCTCTGGGGAGGGTAGTTTGGGGGCCAGGGAGATCCTAGCCTCGGGTGGTTTGCTAGCCCTTGTTAGGGAGGCTGGTAGGTGGTTTGGCTTCGATGTGGATCGCTATGGGAGGGTTATTGGCTCTATACGGGTGCTCGATCTTATCAATATATTGTCAGGCTATATAGCTAGGAAATATAGTGGTGGTAAGAGAGATGTGGTCATTATCCTAGACAGCATTAGGGTGAACACTCTCAGAGATATAAAGCTATTTAGAAAGAGGCTTGAGAGGCTCTACAGGATCATAGAGCGTGATCATAGGACGCATATCGAGGGAGGTGGTAGAGGTATATCCCTTATAATCATAGTTGGCAGTGCCCTTGTTAGGGAGGTTTGGAGGAGTATTGCTAGTGATACGGATCTCGGTATCACTTGGTCCCTGATCTGGAATCTCCCTAGAGAAGCCTCTGACACTCTTGCAGACCAGCTGGGCATAGATCTTGATAGAGATCTTCTATGGAAGCTTGCTGGGGGGAATCCTAGGGCTCTTATAAAGATAAAGACCCTCGGGCTTGAGAGGTGGGTGGAGCTTGTGGTGATAAGGAGCCTTAGGAAAGCAATGATCCGTTATATAAGAAGGTATGGTAGTATGGATAAAGCCTTGCCCGAGATAAGCAGGATTGTTGATGATCTTGATAATCTAGGCAATAGCTGGGCTGTGTATTACCTAGTAAAGAGGGATATACTCATACCTATGCATATTGCTATGACAAGGCTCTCCAAGATCCCTGCGGAGCCCTGGATAGGTATGAGATATTCTTTCCAAATACCCGCCCATTACTATGCATTAAGAGCCGTTGTTAAGAAGAAAGGGGTAGCAGTAGATGTGGATGACGTGCTGAGAGAGGCTAAGAAGGGCTAAGAAGGGCTGTTTTCTTTTTGATATCCATAGGGGTAATTGATAGATTTTGGAAATTTTTATGGGTATTAGAGGCAGTATATCTAATGGGCTGTTTCTCTATCGATGCTATAGGGGAAAGTTTATAAGGTTCTTGATAAGCATGTTTTGGTGGGCTGCTTCCCACAAGCATCCCTAGCGCTTACTAATGACGAAGAAGACGCTTTGATTGTTACGAGGACTGTTATTGTTAGGTCTGAGAGGATTTCTAAGAAGCTGTTCAGGGTTTTTGTTGAGCTTGAGGGTATGTATAGGAATACTGTTGAGCAGCTAGTAATATACTCTGCTAGAGAGAAGATAGCATCATTCACAAAGCTTAAGGCTTTAAAATATAGGGAGATGCGTAACCTCTATCCACATTTACCATCACACTATGTTCATACGGCTTGTCAGGATGCATCCACGAGGGTTAAGAGCTTCATAAAACTAAAGAAAGAGGGATCAACTAATAAGGAGTACCCGAGTGTTAAGAGGATCTCAATATGGCTTGACGACCACCTATGGAGGTTTGAGGGCTTAACAAGGATAGCTATATCAACGCATAGAGGATTGATCAAGGTAGATCTGATTCCTCACAAGCAGTTATATAGATACTTTAACTCTGGCTGGAAGCTAGCATCCGAGGCAAGGATAAAGATTGATAAGAAAGAAAGAAGATTAATAGCCTATCTCACTTTTAGAAAGGATGTTAGGTTATACAAGCCTAGTGGCTATATAGCTGTGGATGTCAATGAGAACAATGTAGCAGTACTTATAAACAGAAAAGCATATCTACTAGAAACAAATATTGAGAGAATAACACTCGGCTATTACTATAGGAGGAAGAGGATTCAGAAGAAATACGATAAGATCCGCAATGTTAGGTGCCGCATGAAGAGGAAGATCTTGAGGAAGCTTAGGGAGGAAGAGAGGAAAGAGGATACTAGGTGGAAGGTAGCAAACATAATAGTTAGAGAGGCTGTTAAACATGGATATGGAGTTGTCCTCGAGGATCTTGGAGATAAGCCCGCTGATAACATGATCTCAAGAATAAAAGATGAACAGCTAAGACACAGGATCTTCCAAGCAGCGTTTAAAGGCATTCAGAGAGCTATTGAGGAGAAGGCTAAAGAATATGGTGTACCAGTAATCTATATTAATCCTAGGAATACATCGAAACAATGCCCAATACATAGATCAGAAATAAAATATAATGGCTCAAGAATAGGTGTATGCTCCACTGGCAAGGAGAAATGGCATAGAGATGTCGCAGCATGTTATAATCTATTATTCAAAGCCCTGGGTGGTGATGGGAGCAGCGCTCCAAGCCATCCAGGGGATGATCTCTTAAACCTAGATGGGAGCCACGTGCCGTTTGGCTCGACGGCAGCCCATGAACCCATAGGGATAAAGAGATCCCTGTGGGCGAGGTTGAAGTCCCTGGATGAGACCATGAATGAATATAAAATGATTGGAATGAACATCCAGGGACAAACGGTGATGCTATCTAGGATGGAGCATAGCGGGTGATTATAGATGCCCCTAACCGATCCCCTGTTCGGGTTTGTATCAGGTCTTCTATACGGCTTCTCACTGGCCATCCCACCCGGTCCTATGAACGCCCTCATTGCTAGCAGGTCTCTCTATTCGTATAGAGAGGGCTTTCTAACGGGTCTTGGGGCTATGACGGCAGACCTGATCTTCATGATCCTCACATACACGGCTTATGGCTTTATAAAGAGCCTATCCCTCGTGCCTGTATATCTAGCGGGGGGTGTCTATATGATCATATTAGCCCTATGGATCCTAAGGGCTAGGATTGATAACAATACAAACAGAACAGGTAGGGATAATAAGGTCGGCTCGCTAGTCTCATTTCTATCAGCACTGGCTCTCGGCATGACCAACCCTTACCAGATCCTCTGGTGGCTCTCAGCAGGTCTTTCCTTCATGGATCTATTCGGTTTTGGTTCGATCCTGGGACTTTTCATAGCCATATTGGTATGGATCATGACATTTCCCTTAGCAATAAGGGCTGGGTATATGTATGGCAAGGGAGTCGCTGCACTGGCAATAAAGATCTTCTCCGTCTCTGTTATGCTGGTTTTTGCTGCCCTCATACTCTATAGGGGTTTCTCGATATTCATACTGCGCTGATAGAACAGCGATAAAGCCTTTATTGTATACGACAATCCATGCCCAAAGTTTAAGGTATCTCGTGTATTTTGTTCGTTCGTAGGCATCTATTCAAAATCTGCTCACCGCCTGTGGACTTGTTAGGGTTTCATCGACGACTACAATCTGGACTATCCTATTTGGTATTATTTATTCGTAGAGGTTTTTCCTACTAATTAATAGCTATGATAGCTAAGGCTAAACGTGACTGTGGACGCGGTATGTTAAAGAGAGTGGACCGGCCGGGATTTGAACCCGGGTCCTCTCGGGTGCAAACCGAGCGCTCTTCCAGGCTGAGCTACCGGCCCATTAACATATATTCCTCTGCTCTTTTTAATCTTTAAAGGGCTGGCCCTGGATGACTATATACTGGCAGAGATGTGATTGGTGTGGTGTTTATAATATAGTGAAGCCCTGCTATTTACACCCACTGGATAGCATATGCTATGCTAGCTGCATAGCGTGTAGGGAAAGATCTATATGCCCTAACCCGGCATGGAGTCCGTGGGCTAAGCCTGCCACTCCGTCCAGCTCTAAGGCTCCTAGTGTTTCAAGTTCTTCCCGGCCGGCTGGAAGCTCCTCTAAACATGCTGTTAGAAGATCTAGAGATAAAGGGTGATTCTTGCTAAATAATACCCAACTATTTATGATTGTTTTTAACGATCTTGGACGAGATCTATGGATTATTTATATAGTAATACTGATCTTGGGGGCCATGGTAAAGATTCTGTGGCTAAATGCTTATAGTCGCCCATAGCATATAGCAGAGCGGGCTATATTAGAGAGTGGAAGAAGGGGCGTTTGTAAGAGGGGTTTAATGGGTCTTCTCATGCTAGAGGACGGATCCATATACAGGGGATGTGGTTTTGGATCGAAGGGAACTAGGGTAGGCGAAGTTGTCTTTACAACCTCTATGGTTGGCTATCCTGAATCAATAACAGATCCCAGCTATAAGGGCCAGATACTGGTTCTAACACACCCGCTGATAGGTAACTATGGGTTCACAGGTATGAAGCTATCCTCACCCGGTTCTGATGGCGTGCATCTCCAAATGGAGTCAGAGAAGCCACAGATAGAGGGTCTCGTCGTTTTCGAAGAAACCGAGCCAAGCCACTGGTCTTCAGAAGGATCCCTCCATAGCTGGCTTGAGAAAAACCACGTGCCTGGATTATCTAGAGTTGATACGAGAAGTATAGTTAGAAAGCTGAGGGAACACGGTACTATGAAGGGCGTTATAAGTGTCTGGAGCCATGAGGATGGGGAACCTGATGTTGAGGAGCTCTGGAAAGCCATGGTGGAGAGCCAGGGTTACGATGATCTGCCACTTGCCTATCAAGTATCCCCGAGAGAGCCTATAGAGCACGGTGTCGGCGGACCAGTAATATCTATCATAGACTGTGGCATTAAGCACGGGATACTGAGGGAGATCCTTTCGAGAGGCTTCAGAGTTATTAGATACCCATGCTACACAGAGCCCTCTGCAGTTATTGATAATGCTGTTGGTATAGTAATAAGCAATGGTCCTGGAAACCCCTCCATCCTCACAGAGGTTATAGAGAATGTCAGGGAGCTTATTGAGTACAATATCCCCATCCTCGGGGTATGTCTGGGGCATCAGCTCTTATCACTAGCCCTGGGTGGTGATGTGTATAAACTCAGATACGGTCATAGGGGTGCTAATAAGCCTGTCAGGGATCTCGAGACCGGTTTAGGCTATATCAGCACACAGAACCACGGCTATGTGGTGAGCATAGAGAGCCTGAGAGAAACAGGGCTAAGACCATGGTTTATAAATATAGATGACGAAACCCTCGAGGGCGTTAAGCACGAGGCCAAGCCCATAATGGGTGTTCAGTTCCACCCAGAGGCTGGACCAGGCCCTCGAGATCTTTCATGGGTTTTCGATGTATTTAAAAAGACAATATACAGGACACTACCTGTATATAGAAGAATTTAAATACATCGACAGCTTTTAAATGTATTGAAGTAAGCAGCGTGAATTGTGTGAAAAGCCTTTAAACCTATTATGATCTGTAGTGTAGCGGGTTGTCTAGATGGTAGGGTCTATAGATACTTAGCGATAGATAAAGCCCTATGGTGCTGGAATATTTAGAAAAACACGGATCCGTGTTTGTGAGAAACGCTTTTCCTGCCTAATCCTCTACTCTTTATCGCTTTTCTGCTCCTCCCGCTTTTTCCCCTCTATCTCTAGCCTGATCTCGTCTTGGAGTTGTTTTATCTTCTCAATCTTATCCTTGGTTCTCTCTATCCAGTCCTTGCTACACTCAATACCCTTGTGTGTGAAGAATGCAACAGCCTCGCTTCTGCTCCTAAAAACACCGCTGTCCACTAGGCTGTCTATCACCTTGAGATCATCGTCCCTTATCCTTACAGAGAGAACTGTTGTTGATGCTTTCCCCACAGCCTGTTCGATCGCCTCTATACTCTCTTCAAGAGCTCTTGATACTGTTCTGCCTATATCCTCAGCTATTCTTAGGGGGAGCATAGATATTCCTATCATCCTTCCCATGCTCTTCCCCACACCATATCTAGATCTTATCCTATCTGTCAGCTCCCTAAGCCTATCCCTCATATCATAGATCTTCTTCTCGACATAGTTCTCAAGATCTCTTATGGTTTTCTCAAACTCTTCACCTTTCCCCCTATCCCTAAGATCCTCGATCCTGTCGGTTATATCGTGTAATACGTGTCTTAGATCTCTAAGTATATGTCTCAGATCCCTCATGGCGCCTCTAGCAGTTAGAAATGGGTCGTGAGTCTCTATTTTTCTCTCAAGCTCCTCTATTCTTTCCTCTATCCTTCTAAAGGCCTCATCTATCTCCTTCTTTATATCATCAACATCACCGCTACTCATACCACCACCATATTACATGTAATTCTGTAACTTAAATTCTTACTTGTGCTGTAATTTATATTATGGGATACGGAAAGGTTCAGCGCTATTATAGATCCTGAATACGTTTAATCATACTGTTATTAGTCATATTACCTCATATATACCTGTGGGTCTCGATGGAGCTAGCGGATATATTTAGAGACGTTATGAGAAGATACCCTACAGGGGTTACGGTGGTTACATCCTATCTCGATGGAACCCCTAGCGGGCTTACTGTGAACTCTTTTACCTCGATCTCTATAAAGCCTCCAACCATAGGGGTTTTCATAACAACAGGATCTACAGGGTATAGGGCTATAAGGTCTACGAGATCATATGCTGTGAATATATTGAAACACGATCAGGATTGGATTGCTAAGAGATTCTCGCTAGACCCGCCTGGGAAGAGGTTTATAGATCTCCATTGGTTCAGATCCAGGGTTCTAGGGCTCCCTGTAATTAGCAATTCCCTAGCATATATAGAGGCCAGGGTAGTCAGCGAGATCGATATAGCAGACCACACACTCTTCGTGGGTGAGGTGGTCAGTGCAGAGATCCTTAACGATGCCGAGCCTCTAGTATATCACATGAGAACATATAAGAAAGTATAGAGCATCTGGGCTGTTTCCTTGCCAATATTCTGGTGTGCAGATTGTTGTCTAGATCATATGGTCTGGCTGTAGATTAGTTTCATAGTTTCACAATGATTCTTGGTTGCAGAGGCATTGCTCCTAACCATCTCTAGAATGATCTTTCAGTGGATGGAGACCTACCCCATTGGGCTAATAGTGAACATGGATCCACAGGGCAAAAGATCTTGTAGTAAGGGAAAGCCCTTGGATTTAAAAGATGCGGAACATCCGGAGAAGAGTAGCATTAGATTCACTTATCTGGATAGTATGTTCACTATAGTCTCAGGCGTTACTGGCAGCCTTTTAATCCTGATCCTCTTGACCCTTGCTAGAGCATTCTCTATAGCTGATATTATTGCTGGCGGCGCCCCTATAGCCCCAGCCTCCCCGATCCCTCTAGCCCCGTGTGGATATCTTGAGGGGTTTTCGACAAATATTGATTCGATGTTAAAAGCCTCTAGAGCAGATGGGACTCCTGTATCAAGTATTGTTGTAAAGAGTGGGTAGCCCTTCTCATCATATCTAGCAGCCTCCCAGAGAGCCTGCCCAGCCCCCTGGATCACGCCACCAACTATCTGGCCTTCTATTATGGCGGGGTTTATAGCTCTACCAACATCGTCGATGGCTATGTATCTAATAACCTTTATACGCCCCGTCTCAGGATCTATTGCAACAGCCGCTACGTGGGAGCCGTATGAGAATATATTATAGCCCTCAGCAAAGGCCTCGATCTCGATACCATCCAGCTTCTCCAGAGCCTCTTCAATGCTGTAACCAATGCTAGAGATCTTCTCGAGAAAGGCTCTGCAGGCCTTAACAACAGCAGCTCCTCCAGCCACCATACTCCTACTTCCTGAGGTTCCCTCACCCCATTCCAGCTCCTCGGTATCGCCGTATATTATTCTTATCCTCTCTATCGGTAGCCCGAGCTCGTCTGCGGCTAGCTGGGCGAATGTTGTAGCATGGCCCTGTCCGTGTGAGTGTGTTCCTACGGCTATCTCGATGTTTTTGTTCTTGATCCTTATCTTAGCCTTCTCTCCAGGTGAGGCTCTGTTAAACTCTATATAGTTGGAGATCCCGGCACCGCATAGCATCCCTTCTGGGCATATTTTGGCTATGTCTCTCTTCAGTCTCTCATATTCCCCGTGGGCTTTCATATATGTCTCGAGATAATTGGCAACATCTATTGCCACTCCAAGTGGGTTTTTATACTCTCCATAGCCCCTCAATATATTGATCATTCTTATCTCGCCCCTATCGATCCCGAGCTCGTCTGCAGCAGCATCCATAACCCTCTCACAGATCAGTGCAGCCTCAGGTCTTCCAGCACCTCTGTATGCGTTGAATGGTGTCTTGTTTGTAAAGACGGCGAGCAGATCTATATCTACAGCATTCACATCATAGGGGCCTGTTATCCACCTAACTATGTTGACAGCTATATTCTGGTTTATGGAGAAGTTATAAGCACCTAGATCCACTATCACTTTTCCAGAGATCCCGAGTATCTTCCCATCTCTCCTAAAATACCCCTTGATCCTGGCTCTCACACCTCTCCCCTGGTAGGGGGCTAGTAGATGCTCCCTCCGAGTCTCGATCCACTTGACAGGCTTCTTAAGTATCATTGAAGCATATGCTGTAAGCACATACTCAGCATGTAGGGGAACCTTAACACCAAAACCTCCTCCAACGTCGGGCGATATTACTCTTATACTGTTTATAGGGATTTTGAGTATATTGCTGAGCTCCTCCCTCACTCTATATGGGTTCTGTGTTGTTGCATATATGGTTAGCCTTCCAGATTCGTATATAGCTAGTGCTCCCTTGGTCTCCATGGGGTTGGCAACGATCCTCTCGGTATCTATCTCCACCTCAACCTCTCTATCAGCTTCTCTAAACACTCCCAGATCTCCTCCAACAAACCTCTTCTCGAAGCACGTGTTTCTCTCAACCCCATCGTGGATCTGTGGCGCTTCTGGCTTGATAGCCTCTTCAGGGTCTGCAACAGAGTCGAGGGGCTCGTAGTTTACGTAGACTTGTTCTGCAATATCCTCAGCCTCGTAGGGGTCATGGGCTACTATAGCTGCTACGGGTTGGCCAACAAAATTAACCTTATCTCTAGCCAGGAGTGGCATGGGGACTATTTTAGCGATCCCAGAGATCTCCGGATCAACCCTCACCTTGAGGTTCTCATCAATATCTCTCCATGTGAGTATCAGGATAGGCTTGAGGGATCCAAGCTCTATACCCCTTACCAAGGCCCTGGGGTACGGCGATCTAATGATCTTAAGATAGAGAGCACCCGGGATCTTTATATCATCGACATAGATCCCGGCTCCCCTGATGAATCTGCCAGCCTCGAAGGTCTTTAGGGGCTTACCAACATATCTTATTATCAACCACCAGCCTGTAATGATAATGTTTCTAATATATATTCTATATCTAAAAAGATAGATTATCCAATGGATCTCTTGAACTACTCACTGCTCCTCTGGAGCCTAGCTATTTTAGGTATCTTATCGAACTCGAGTCTCGATACAAAGTCTATTACATCGCCTATAGGTTCTCCAGGATCTACGAAGATGAACTTAACACCCTCTGATGTGAAGTAATCGATGCTCGTTCTACACGCACCACCAGCTATTATCAGCCCAACGTCTCTTAGAACCTCTTCTCTCAAAGTTCTATACTTCTCTATACCATGGAGGTGGTGATATCTATGGAACCTATGAAGATAGGGATACTCCCCACTATGCTCCTCATGGGTTTCCATATCCGTGTCAGGGACATAGCCGAGAGGATTCTCTCTATACTCTACAGGCTTAACACTACCACTAACTATATCTACTATCATGAAGTGGGTGCTATGGGCGAAATGCCCATGGGCAATTGTATCTCCATCAAGCGTCGCTATAGCAACCCTCACTCTATTTACCCCGCCCTCTTGTTTATTCTCTTCCATATTGTTATCCCTTCAGACATACTGCCTTAAGGAGCTTATATCCATAAAGATCTAGCATCCACACATATTAACCAGCAGGCTAGAAACAATTTGGTGATGTGTGGGGCCCTCGACAGAGGGCATCTGAACCGTGATGTAGGGCCAAAGCTCTGACTTTTCTCCAAGAAGAATGTTCAAGCCCTTCTCAATGCCTTTATAGCTATGCAGATTCTGGCATGCTACCAACGTTAATAACATTACAACCCTTTCTACAATCCTGGAAACTACTCACTATATTACGATTCAAAGAGATAGAAGATACACGGTATTCTATGAATGGTATCTGGGGATCGCTATATATCACAAAATAGGATAGGATCCCTATCTAGCCGCCATAACACTTACAGACGAATAATATTAGGATCCCTATATAATCCAAAGACTGGAGGAATGCGAGCATCAGGAGTCATGGAAAGAGCAAGCTGAAAGGTACAAGGATTTACTTAAACATAGTTTTATTCGCCTTCCGCTTGATCCACCATCTCTAATAGCTTTGCATATTCACATATACTGTCCAGGACAGTATATGTGAACTGGATAGCTTGGCTATCCGTGATTCTGTCTCTGTCGCAAAAAATAAGATCTAATAGATCTGTCACACATAGACTCCAACTCCGATAGACTAGAAGCGCTAGATAACATATGGATCCTCGTTGAAGGACGTCTAGTAGAATGTAAAGCTAAAGTGATCTCCTAGGAAGCCAGGATTATTTATTTAATAGTTATAGGGAAAACCACTAGGGTGTAGCCCATGGTTTCTGAGAGATACGAAACTGGTTTGAGAATTAGAAAGGAGGTTCTAGGCGAGAAATACGTTGAAAATGCTATGAAGAGTGCAACCGAGTTTGATAGGGAGCTTCAGGACATATTGAATGAATATGTATGGGGCGTGGTGTGGTCAGGAAAAGCTATACCGAGGAAGTATAAGAGTCTGATAAACATAGCACTGCTAGCAGCAATGGGAAGAAGTAACGAGTTAAAGTTACATGTAAAGGGGGCATTCAGAAATGGCTGTACACTAGAGGAGGTAAAGGAAGCACTGATACAGGCTATGATCTATGCGGGAGCTCCTGCAGGGGTTGAGGGCTTCAGGGTTGCTAGAGAGGCTATTGAGGAGATGAAAAGGGAGGGCTTTGAGATAAGATAAGACTGGTTATTCGATTAAGAACGTCACGCTCTTCCTTAGAACTTTGGACACGTATTTGATGTGAGAAGTAATGCGATTTTATATATAGAGAATATTTTTAAGTATAGCGAAGATATACTAATAACTAATATGGTGGTTAGATATAGAATTAATATCAATAAAGATAAAAGATAATACAATGTAAAAATATAAGGTTGTTTTCGAACACACACATGGTGATAGTGTGGGTATGGTTGGTTTGTCTAGAATTATTGCCGTTTTCTCTGTGATAGTTATTGTTGTAGCCATAGCAGCATTCTTCGGCGGCATGTATGCCGGGAGACCAGGCGCCCAAGCACCAGCAATACAGACAGTTACTGTAGGCGGCACAGTTACTGTGACAAGGATTGTCACACAGACCGTGATAGCGACACCAACGTCAACACCTACACCGCCTATGACGCTTCCTAGCAAGATTGTTATTGGCCTTTCAATACCGCTATCAGGTGCCCAGGCTGATGCCGGTAAAAGAACCTTTTGGGGTGTAATGGCTGCTGTTAAGTGGGTTAATGAGGTTTATGGCGGTGTGAATCTATACGGTAGGAAAATACCCCTCGAGGTTAAATACTACGACGACGAATCCAAAAAAGAGAACGTAATCAGCTACACAGAAAGACTAA
>DATMAU010000022.1:0-15101 GCA_035559775.1 Sulfolobales archaeon | reverse complement strand
TTGCTCTGAATACTGGGTGGTGGAACACGACTATCTTTGTTTTAGCATCGATATTGCTTCTCAGGATATTCTCGAGAAATACTAGCTGCGATTTATCTATAACACCTGTTGATGATGTGTCTAGACCTATTATTAGATAGCTATCTATCCTTCTATACCAGGTTATCTTACCAACACTGGGCTCGTATACTGAGGAGAATAGATCCGGGCTTATCCCCGAGCCATCATGATTCCCTGGAGCTGCTAGGAGGGGTTTGAGCAGCATCCTAACGCCCGCTTTGTAATACCTATAAAGCTCTGTATCCCCCGGCCTGTCTGAGGTATCGCCTGTATTGATAATTATATCGACATCGCTTAGTGCGTTGGCTAGGAAAACCGCGGAGGTGAGGGTCTGGAATGCTGTCCCCAGGGGTGTTGGTAGCAGCATATGGACATCAGATATATGCATTATCCCAAGCCTTGGAGGCTCTTGTTATATAGATAAACGCTCCTCTCGCTAATGATCTGTAAGCCTTTATTGTTAATGACAAGGCTGCATGGATACATAGACCCTTGCGGAATACTTGTCAGAGGGATTGTGAGGTTGATAATATGTTTATTACCATCCCTCGTATATCCAGATACTGTTAAGCTTATATTAGAGATCCTCCCCTCTATAGAGCAGGCTAGATAGGCTGAAAGGCTAGTCTCATCAATAGATCCCGGTGGTCCCCTTAGCTCTGCAAGGAACCACGAGCCGGGCTTGAGGATCTGGGCGACAGAGTAGCTGGGATCTATGATCTCTAGGCTCCCAGAGAGTTGGGATGATGCTAGATAGGCTCCCGAGAGTATGGAGAGCACTGTTAATAAGCCTAGCAATAACGGGTACAACCTAGATCCTGATCTCCCCATGAAGACTTCCCCGCAATAGTTAGGGCGGTCAGAATAATATATTACATAACCTATGGTGGGCCAGATAGAATCTCCAGCGCTATGGTAATGCTGGGTCGCTCTATATGGCTAGAAGTCAGTATTACCTTGAATGTGTTTATAAGCGGGAGGCTCCATATGCGTGACATTTTTACCCTTGTAGGTGAGCAGATATTGGGTACCCTCTGTGAGCTATAGATATGCTCTCTCAAGAACCATGGCTATCTCGATCATAGTGATCGTTGTCATAGCCGTGATCGGGGCTGTTTCCGTGTTGATGTTAAGAGGACCAGCTGCTCCGGTGCAGACTACCCCAGCACCTACATATACGGTCACAACACCGCTTACTACTGCCACGCAGACGTATCAACAAACAATAACCCAAATTACAGATGTTGTGACCGGGGTCACCACCACACCTACCCCCCAGACTACTACGCAGGCTCAGCAGGGCATAGTTCTGAGGATTCTCTCGAGACATCCGACAAATATTCTCGATATGGCTAGGAATGCGTTTCTTAAAAGCGATCTTGCTAAGAGATACGGTATAGTTGATATAAGGACCGTGGTTGTAGATGCTGCTATCTGGCCTGATTTCATAAGGAGGGGTAATGCTGATGTTCTGTGGGGCGGGGGTCCCACGTTGTTTGATAGCCTCTATATCAATAACCTTCTCGCTCCTCTAGACTCTGAGCTTGTTCTCAGCGTTGCTAGGGATATACCTGACAGGATTGGTGGGAGTCCTATGAAGAGGATAGGGAGCGATGGTAAGATCTACTGGATCGCTGCTGCTATATCCTCCTTCGGGATCACTATAAACAACGATGTTATAAAGCAGTTCAACCTCCCCGTACCAAGCACTTGGGAGGATCTGGGTAAGCCTGAGTATGGGACGACCCTCTATATGTATAAGAAACCCTCGGTAGCTATTGCACAGCTTAGTAGGAGCACATCGACAACCAGGATGGCTGAGATAATACTCCAAGCCTATGGCTGGGAGAAGGGGTGGGAGGTGCTGGCATACATAGCGGCTAACTCTGACATAAAGCCTGGGAGTGAGGATGCTAGGAATGCTGTGATAAACGGCGAGGTTGCTGCAGCCCTTACCATAGATTTCTACGGCTATACAGCTATGAATCAGAACCCTGCTACGAGATATATTGTTCCAGAGGGGGCTACGGTGATCAATGGAGATCCTATAGCTATGGCTTATAACACGAGATACAAGGAGGCTGCACAGGCATTCATAGCCTGGGTTCTCTCGCCAGAGGGTCAGAAGATATGGCTCGACCCAAGCATAAACAGGATGCCAGCCAACCCCAAGGTTTTCGACACGCCCGAGGGTGCTAAGAGACCTGATCTGAGGAATTCTTACCAGCAGACGCTGAGCCTTAGAAGCATTAACTTCAGCGATGACGAGGCGCTGAGCTATGAGGTAGCTATGCAGGTCTATTTCGACGGAGCCTTCGTGGATCCGCCTAGCTTCAAGCTAGCCTGGCAAGCCCTTGTGGCAAAGCTCTTGAGGGATAAGACCATAACGAGGGAGAAGTTCCAAGAGCTTGCTACTAAATATATAGGCAGCCTGCTTGAATTCGTAGACCCGGTGAGTGGTCAGAAGATAGTGTTCACTAAGGAGAACGCTCAGAAGATCAACGCCTTGCTCAAGGATCAGAGCCTTATAGATACCTACAGGGCTGCGATAGCCAAAGCTGCTGAGAGCAGGTATCAAGAGCTCTTAAAAATCCTATCGAGCATGTGAGGATAGCTAGTAAGCTATGATGAGATCAGTTTCTCGGGGCTGGGTAGTATGGATTAGGAATAAATTGTTTTTTATAGGTATTGGAGAGTATTTCATGTTTTTATATAGGCGATGCCTTGTATTTATATTCTGTTTAACAAATATTTCTCGGAGGTGTTATAGGTGGTGAGAAGCAGTTTCAGGTTAGTTGTATCGCTAGCCCTGATCCTTGCTCTGGCTGCTACTGCATTATCGATCTATGGGGCTCTGCCAGCTAGATCTGCTGTTGGGTATGTAGTAGTTGTAGACCTAGCCCATGGCGAGTCGCCGAAGGGCCTCGATATACTTGCTAAAACTCTATATGATGGCGAGGTCTATGTGCTTCTATCCTCGGAGAAGGATCTAGCAAAGCTTGACCCTGTAGCCAGGAGCCTTATATCAGGTTACCTTATAGGGACTCTTGATAAGATGACAACACCTGATGGGAAGACCGTTACCCTCACATCTCTCCTAACAGATCTCCTAATAATACCCCAGCCCACTAAGGAGTTCACAGCGGAGGAGATACAGGCTATAAAGAGCTATCTAGAAACTCGTGGCAAAGCTATATGGCTTGCTGGGGATAGTGATTATCCCCCTGGCGAGACCTCTATAGCGATCGTTAACAAGATCCTCGAGGCTTTGGGGAGTAACTTAGCCCTTGACTACGCCTCGGTAGAGGATCCTGTGTCAAATGCTCAGGCACCATACAGGGTTGTCGCGTTGGTCAAACCGCCCCAGGGTCTCTCCTTCCTAGGCTTCGGGGCTGAGAAGATATTAATGCATGGTCCGGGTGTTGTTGCATATAGAGACCTAGCTACAGGCTCGTGGAGTGCTATAAAGCCAGACAACGTTCCACAAGGTATAAGCGTTATAGTTTGGTCATCGCCGAACGGTAAGATTGTTGAGAACACAGCCCCGCCTAGGGGTCTTCTGGGCCAGGCTTATAGCGCTGGCGATACCGGATCCTTCCCCATGGTTGCTGCTCAGGTCGTGGGGAACGCGACAATAATAGTATCATCTGAAAGCCCCATTGGCGCCTACCAGCCAGGGATAACTGCTGAGTACTATGGCGTTATGCTCGATGGCCCTAGGTTTGTTAGAAACATGGTTCTCTGGGCGACTGGGTATATGGGTGAGCTCAAATATGTTGACTCGACAGAAAAGAGGGTGAGGGATCTTGAGACAAGCCTATCAAACGCTATGTCTATGATAAAGGATCTTGACTCAAAGATCTCACAGCTATCAGGACAGCTCAGCTCCCAGGCAAACCAACTGGGATCCAGGATCAATGATGTCTCCAACAAGGTCTCAAGCCTTGAGAATATGGTGAACAGTCTTAGCAGTGATCTCAGTAATAGTATTAACAACCTCGACTCAAAGATCTCGGGAAGCCTTAACATGATCTACGCAGCACTAGGCCTCGCAGTCATAGGCCTCATAGCAGGAGCCATAGCTCTTATCAGGAGCAGGTAGTTTTCTCCAAAATCTATTATAATAGATTTTTGAAAATAACAAAGACTTACCACACCAAAATCCCCTTAGAATCCGTGTTAACTGTTTATCTCTAGATATTCATTGATATTCTTTGTTTTTCTTCTAGATCCTAAGGATAAATGGATAGAATGACAAAGAAAACCTATGGCTAGATCTATGGTTATAGAAAGTCTCGAAGAACGTTGGGATATGTGGGCGGGTTTCTATAGGAAGATTTAATAAGACTGGGAGTAATATACCTCGGTGTCCACTATACGGATAGCTGTATTTATGGTTGCATCCCCCCTCTCGGATATTCAGAGGAGATATGCTGAGGAGATGTATGAGGAGGTTAGGAAGAGGCTCTCATCCATAGGAGATTCATTCGAGTTCTCGCCCCTGATAACAAGCGCTGACCATGCTGAGCTAATGGCACGCAGGTATAGGGATTGGGTTGATGGCGGTATTGTTGTGGTATGGAGCGGGGGTACTGATAGAATGATCTATAGGGTTGGTAGGGAGTTTGGAAAACCCCTCCTGGTCTATGCCCATCCGGGTCATAATTCTCTAGCATCTGTTAGGGAGGCTGTGGCAGCCCTGAGATATGATGGTGTGGAGGTTGGTGTGAGCTATGGCGATGTACCAGAGGTTAGTGAGAAAGTCTCACCATTCATCAGTGTTCTGAGAGCTTTTGTAACGCTCCCGGGATCTAGGTTTGCTCAGGTTGGTGAGCAGGAGCCATGGCTCCTGATTAGGAGGTCGCCAGAGACTCTGAGGAGAAGGCTCGGGCTTGAGATGGTTAAGATCAGGTGGGAAGAGATGTTCGATATAGCTTTGAAAGCAGATGCTAGGGAGGTTGGTGAGAAGATCGCGTGGCTTAAAAACACCTTTGGGAAGGTGGATAGGAGTGACGATGATCTTGAGAAAGCCGTGAGGCTATATATAGCTATGAGGGAGCTTGTCAAGAAGTACTCGATATCCTCAGCAGCTGTTGAGGCTAGGGATATGCTTGACCCCTCCCTCAGGGATTGGGGCCCATATCTAGGTGTAGCCCTCCTAAGCGATGATGGGATCCCCTCGGACTATGAGGGTGAGCATGATGCTGTGATAACAAAGCTGATAATACACCGCATGGTTGGAAGGGCATCGTTTATGGCTAACATAACAAGGATCAATGAGAGTGCCAATACTGCTGTATTTTCCCACTGCACAGTACCAATATCAATGATAGATCCCAAGGCATCCGTGCTCCTATCATACTACGAGACGGATAGAACAGTAGCTATAAGGGGTAAGATGAGGGAGGGCGAGACAGTCACGTTCGCAAGGATCGGTGGCAAGGATCTCGACAAAATATTCTTCGGAACAGGGGTTATCGTGAACGGGGATCTAGGGAGAAAAGACCTCTGCAGAACACAGATCGAGGTGAAGGTTAACGGCAAGGTAAGGGATATCATAGACAAAGCCCTAGGCAACCACACAGTAGTGGTTTACGGCGATCTGAGAGAGCACTTCAGACTATTCAGCAAATTCGCATCTCTCGAACCAATAGAGATCTCCTAACCTAGCCTGACCCTTGGAATCCTCAGACCTCTTTCTCCATTCTCCTCTTAAGCTCTGCTACGAGAACATTTATCACATTATCCCTCAGGCTATCAAGGCTTCTTTTAATATAGTCTATATCATCCTCCACCTTTTTAAGCCTTGCATTTATACTCTCTATCTTTTCTGCCACCAGCTTGTCTCTGCTATCAATCCTCTCACTCAAGCTTTCTTCAACACTATTGATCCTCTCATTAAGACTTTTCTCAACATTATTAATCCTTTCATTAAGGTTTTTCTCGGTATTACTGATTCTATCTGTAAGGCTTTTCTCAATGTTGTTAATCCTTTCGTTGAGATTTTTCTCGACGCTGTTAATCCTTTCGCCAAGATCTTTCTCAACATCATTGATCCTTTCGTTGAGGCTTTTCTCAACGCTATTGATTCTTTCGCTGAGGTTTTTCTCGATGCTGTCAATTCTATCTGTAAGGCTTTTTTCAACGCTGCTAATTCTCTCACTTAAGCTTTTCTCTACATTGTTGATCCTTTCGTTTAGGTTTCTCTCGATATTATCGATTCTATTTGTAAGGTTTTTCTCTACATTACTGATCCTCTCACCCAGGCTTTTTTCAACGCTGTTGATCCTTTCGTTTAGGCTTTTCTCAACAGCACTTATCCTCTCATTCATAATGGATCTGGTATAGTCTATCATAAGTATCCCAACCTCCCAGTCGCTCAGCCTCTTACCTTTGGAGGCCTTCTCAACGATACGTTTAACATATTCTGCCAGGACGCTCTCGATAACCGACTTGGCAACAGATTCAGCCAACACCTATGCCTCACAATATATGAGCCCAAGGATAAAAATAAGTACAAGATAGCTATTGAGCGGTAAAGACAACTACAGATCAGCGGCTAGTATTCCTGCTACGTATTCTATATAAGATCGTTGGTAGAGATCTTCTAACAATTCTATGGGCAGGCAGTAGGTATCAGGGATGCTATGGAGTCGGGGGTTCTGTTTCTTCGATCTTCTTCATCTGCCTTATATACATTTCGAGGAGTTCTTTCTCCGTGGTGGCGTCTTCTGGTTTTTTATCCATTCTCCATCTGATGAACCTCGGGAACCTTATCGATATCCCTGCCCCCTGTCTTGCTGCGTCTTTGCAGCATGTGTGGAGGGGTGAGAGTGTTAGCTCAGCCCCTATTACCTCCATTACGAGTTGGGGGACTATCCATACGTCTGGCTCTATGTCTGAGACTACTCTTGGGTGTCTATGCTTTATTATCAAGGGCTGGAGCATCTTGTTCATCTCAGCCAGATCCTGGTCTGTGAATCCTGTACCGACCTTGCATACCGTTTTGAACACATCCTTCTCCGGGTCATAGGCTGCTAGGAGCACTGTTCCGAACAAGCCAGCCCTCCTTCCTCTCCCATAGAATGCTCCTACGACAACGAGATCCACGCTATCTATCATCTCGCTCTTATAATCCCTCTTATACTTGATCCAGAGCCAGCCCCTCGCACCAGCCTGGTAGACTGCTTTCTGGTGGATTGCCTTAACCACTACTCCTTCGCACCCATCCTCTATGGCTTTTAGGAAGAATCTATCGAGATCCTCCGGATCCTCTACAACTATATAGCTGGCTATTGAGAAGCTGGGTCCCTGCTCAACTATCCTCTCAAGGGTCTCTCTCCTAATGTTAAAAGGCTTCTCAGTGAGATCCTCGCCATCGACGTAGAGGACATCGAAGAGCCTTACAACGACCGGGTATTTCTTAGCAATATCGCTTACATCGTGTTTTCTCTTCCTATGCATGAGCTCTTGGAAGGGTCTCATCTCCCCTGTCTCGGGATCTATCGCTACTATCTCTCCCTCAACGATCGCCTCCCTGGCTTTTATATGCTTTCTAGCCATCTCCACGACGTCGGGGTATTGGTGGGTTATGTTCTCGAGCCTTCTAGAGAAGATCTGGATCGTGTCTCCCTTCTTATGGATCTGGGCCCTCTCGCCATCGTATTTATACTCAGCAACGCCTCTCCCACCAACCTTCTCAAGGATCTCTCTCGCGTTATCAAGCCTCTCGGCAAGCATTGGTCTGATAGGTATACCAACCTCCGGGGAGATCTTCTTGAGAGCCTCTATACCCTCTTTAGCGAGGATCTTCGCTATGTTCCCCAGATCAGCCCTCAGGTTATAGGCCCTCTCAACAATAGGTCTGGAAGCATCGCCCCCACCAAAAGCCTGGGCAAGGGCGTCCATTATTGTCGCATCCCCTACACCTAGTCTTAGATTACCCTCGACAAGCCTCACGATATACTTAATCTCTTTAGGTGATGCGTCTTGTAATAGGGAGACAAGGATCTTTATCTTGAGATCCCTTGAGCCCTCGCCAACAAGCCTCGCAACCCTCGCTAGAGAGTTATAAACCTCAGACACGCTTAGCTTTCTAGTCTGCCCACCCATGAAGGCTATAAGACCTCCTGTGGGGGTTTTCTTAGAGGCCTTGAGCTGCTCAGCAGCCCTCCCCAGGTCGCCTAGCCTTTTATATAGCTTCTCAACCTCCGATTCCGGGGTTGCTAGCGCTAGAGAGAGGGCCTTGATCAGGAGTTTCTCTCCCACACCTATCTCAGGCTCTCCCTTCCACTGGGGCCATAGCTCTCCTTGGAGCAGGTATACAACCTTATCTATATCCTCAGGATCTGCTTTTTTAAATAGCTCCGTGAGTATCGCTGTCATCTGGATCCTGCTTGACGTGGTTTCAAGCCTCTCGAAGGTTTCTGAAAGTGTTTCGAATAGCATTGGTACCATACCCATAATATGATTCACCCAGCATCCATATATCCTTGCTAAAAACCTAGAGGCTATAAGCTATCCTCCTCAACACTTCGAGGGCTTCTCCAAGCCTGTTCTCAGGGATCCTGGCTATCCCTAGAGATGAATGGCCCCCCACGTTAACAGCGATCCCAGATTCCCTCAGGATCTTTATAACCCTATAAGCCTTCCCGGGGAGCCTGATTATTAGGAGCACATATCCCTCACCACCTGCTACGCATAGGATCACTGGGTTTTTCAGTTTCCTATAGAGTGCTGATGCTAGGGCAGTCGCACCCCTACCCTTCCATTTCTTCCTGGCATCGATGTATTTGAAGATCCCGAGCTTCTGGGCTGATATTGCTAGGAGATTAGCCTCCTCCTTGATCCTTTTATCAGCCTCTCTAGCAAGCCTAGCGATCTCTGCCATAGATTCTCCTGGTACTATGTTTGGGAGCGGTATTGGCGATGAGATCCACTCGACAGCTCTTCTCCAGAGCGAGGGGTCTTTCTTACTTGCTAGGGCTTTAGAGATCCCTGAAACAACCCTGTATAGGCTTACCACGCTGCTCGGGATCCTGAGTCCCTGATCCATTAGATGGGCTGCCTCGACAAAGGATCTCAGCCTCTCGCTGGGTTTGAAACCTGCTGAAACAGCTCTGTCGAGGGCTATTCTCGAGGCGGGGACATAGCCTATTAGTGGCTCGTCAACCAAGCCATAGAGATCCTCGAGCTTTTCGTGCGATGATATATGGTGATCTATATAGATGATCCTTGAGGAGCCACACCCAGATCTATAGATCCTGAGGGCACTGAGGACAGGATCTATGAGGGGTATGTCGAGGATAACGAGGGCATCGTAACACCTACCCCTAGAGAGAACTCTGGAGAGGTATAGGGGTTCTGCAGGGGTGTACTCGACTAGAGCCTCACCGTTGATGGGATAGATATTGCCATATCTCTGGGAGCTAACGATAACAGCGGAGGCTATGATACCATCAGCATCCCAGTCTCCAAAGATAGCCACCAGGGGTAGTTTGCTGCTCAACCCACTCCACTAATCCTTAAGAAAATATATAGATGATTTATTTACCGGTAGGCATGCTTAGTTCGGTTTTTTAGCTTTAAGGGATCAGATCCATGTGGATCTTTGCACCACCATCCATCTCGCTAAGCTCGAAAGACACTATCCCTCTATAGACCTTGAGATCCAATGTGTTCTTCCCACTCCTAACCAGGTGTTTCTCAACGCTCAACATTTTTGGGGGTAATGAGGCTTCGTATTCATAAACCCTTAGCTCGTTATCCTTAGAGGTGTAGATCGTTAATGAGGCCTCGCTTAGAGATGATACCGGCACCCCTCCCCATCTCGCTGTACCGATATCAATACCCCTCATGCTTATAGCAATGCTGCCTCCACACCCTCTCATGAGAGTATCTGTTGAGAGGATCAGCAGGCTTCTATCCCCTGTGTCAAGATAATTCATGTCGCCTCCACCCAGGTTTGGCTGTGTGTTTGTCCCTAAAACGATCTTATCCCCAAGGCTTTCTAGCGATGTTACTCTAGCCCCCAGGGGGCATAGGATCCTTATTGTCGGTGGGGATATGTAGGTAAGGAGAGTTGGTGCTGGTGGGCTGTTAAGCTTTCTAGCAATCTCTAGGAGCTTCTCGTCAGAGGCTCTCAGGATCCCGTGGGGGTATGTGTTGAATGGTACCAGGATCCCTCCCCCTAGATGGGTGTGCGATGTTCTCAAGGGCCCGTAGTCTTTTGATGGGAAGTCGAATAGTCTTAAGAAATATAGATCCTCACCCTCTTTCTCCCAGGGCTCCCATATAACGAGGCCCCCTCTAACGAAGACAAAGATCCTGTTATACATGCTCGCCATAACCCCTACACCTGCTTTAGTAACGCTACCACCATCTACAGAGATCCTCGATAGATCTTCGGGGATCCTTTGGAACCATCTTCCTTCAACAAGATCCAGGCATTGTATTCCTCTGAACCCCTCGAAGCCCATGGATACGTCAAAGCACGCTAGATCCCATAGGAGTGTCCCTTTAAGACTTGGTCTATCGCTAAGCCTCTCAGACCTACCATCAAGGGTTACCGAATATACTCCTAGGTTTGTATTGCCATCGGCCCTCGATACCAATAGCCTCTGGTTTATGGGATCGTAGAGTATGTTTGAGACCTCTCCAACCCATGTATCCCTATAGCCTCCTGTCTCGCTCCATAGGAGCCTTACTTCCTGCTCATCTATGTTGAAGACATGTATGTGTGAATACTTATTGCTGAAATCGATCCTCCTATCATGGGTTATGCTTATAGGTGCGTGGACCCAGCCTCCAAAAAAGATCTTGTTATCGATAGCATCGGAAGCATTATATGTGTCTCCACCAGATCTCGGGGGTTTTCCGACAAGGTCTAATCCATAGATCTTGGCATGATCCTTTGAGACGAAATAAGCCTTGGCATCCATAGATAGCATGAAGTAGAGATAACCCCCATGGTATCTGAGACCAAAGATCCCTCCGGATCCCCATTCAGGCGATCTAGAGGGTCCGAACCTATACTGGCTCAGCCTCTCCAAAAGCACTTGATAGACCCTTTAGAGTTAGGGCTTTGAGGTTAGTAAGCATTGGCTCTCAGTTGGGCTTGTCTCAACATGCTCTCCAAGATCCTCTTCTACAGTTGAGAAGGGTTGAGGTTATAATGTGTGGAATAATAATATGGTGGGGTTGTAAATGGTTACTATGGGTTCTGCTAGGGAGGAGGTCATCGTTATCGGTAGAGAGAGGCCTTATAGATATGCGCTGGACATAATAGTCAGGATGAACCAGGGTAGTGATAATATAACGATAATTGGTAGGAGTAAGAATATACCGAAGGCTGTTACTGTCTATAACATCCTTAGGGATAGGTTGGGGAACGCTTTAGAGCTTAGGGATGTGAGTATAGGGTCGACATATACTAAGAGGAATAAGAGGATCTCCTATATAGAGATAAAGGTCTCGAGGAAGATCTAGGTGGTGTGATGGGTAGCGATAGGGAGATAGATCTCTCTAGACTGGCTCTAGCCTTGAGAAATCTCCTCGCAATATATGCCTCAGGCTTAGCGATACTTATCATATATATATTGCTCTTGAGCCACGGTGTAAGGCTCCTCCTAGGCTTATCATCACCCCTAAGAGAGCTATCGATAGGGTTTTACGGGGTTATCCTAACTATCGTGTGGCTCTATAGCTGGTGGAGGGTTATAAAGATTACTAGGAACAGGCTACTCGGGATAAAGGGATCCCGAGCTAGCTCTCACTAAAAATAATCCTCCTGACAAGCCTTCCCGTCTCCTCGATCTTGTGCTTCTCAATATCCCTCATAAGCCTTCTGAGATTCTGGAACCCGTTGGCGTACTCCTCAACCCAGGTTCTTGCAAACTCACCGCTCCTCACTCTCTCAGCAGCTTTTCTCATGTTCTCCTTAACCCTCTCATCTATCACCTGGGGCCCCACTGTTAGGCCGCCGAATTTAGCTGTATCCGAGACGTTCTCAAGCATTCCTGTCAAGCCCTTCTCGTATATGAGATCCATTATGAGTTTAGCTTCGTTAACAACCTCGAAGTAAGCTACCTCTGGTTGGTAGCCCATCTCTACGAGCACCTCGAAGCCCTTCTTTAGAAGCTCTATCAAGCCTCCAACAAGGACCGTCTGCTCCCCTATAAGGTCTGTCTCTGTCTCTTCGGCGAATGTTGTCTCTATAACCCCGGCCCTTGTTGCCCCTATACCCTTGGCTATCGCTAATGCGTATTCGAGTGCTTTTCCGCTATAGTTATTCTCAACAGCGATTAGTGCTGGAACCCCTCTCCCCCTTAGGAACTCTTCCCTAACCTTTCTGCCAGGTGATTTTGGGGCTACCATTATGACGTCAACGTCTCTTGGTGGTCTTATGAGTCCGAATCTTATGTTGAAGCCGTGGGCAAAGTCCACAACCATGCCTCTCCTAAGGTTAGGCTCGATCTCGTTTCTCCATACCTCTGGCTGAACCATGTCTGGGAGTAGGACTAGGATTACGTCTGATCTCTTCACAGCCTCTGCAACGCTATATACTTTGAAACCTTCTTTAGAAGCCTCTTCCCAGGATTTGCCCTTCCTCAGTCCTATGATCACGTTGAGCCCGCTGTCCCTCAGGTTTAGGGCTTGGGCTCTTCCCTGGCTTCCATAGCCTATAACGCCTATAACCTTCCCAACGAGGGGGTCTAGGCTTGCATCCTGATCCCTATAGATCTTTGTCATCTAGAGCACCTCAACATTGGTTACATCTACCAGGACTAATATTTTTTTCCTGATCCATTCTATCTCCTTCTCATCACCCCTAACCCTTATCGTGATATTTATATCACCATTAGATCCTAGTTTTGACGAGATCTCGAGCACCTGTACCTTCCCCCTCCTGATAGTGTTTATCACCCTCGCAAGCGAATCCATACCCATACAAGCCCCTACCTTTATCACCCTCTCCAAACAAGATCCACCTCTAACCCCTCAGGCGGTACTGCGTTTGTAAGCCACTCGCCGGGCTTTACCCATGGGAGGACTATGTCTTTCTCGTTATCAAGCTCTATATCTATGACCACGGGCTCATCCGTTCTCAAAGCCCTCCTAACTATGCTCTCAATCTCCTCGTATGATGATGGCTTATAACCCTCTATCCCGTATGCCTCTGCTATTTTTACAAAGTCTGGGTTTTTGGTGAACTCTGTCGCTATAACTCTTCTAGAATACATATAGATCTGCCATTGCTTTACAAGCATCAAAGCCCTGTTATCAAAGATAACCGATATTACGGGTAACCCATAGTCTCTCACAAGGGATAGGTTGTTCATCGTCATCTGGAAAGATCCGTCGCCGTCTATGAGCATTACAGGTCTATTACTAGCAGCGATCTTAGCGCCCAATGCTGCTGGTAACCCGAAACCCATTGTCCCGAGCCCGGCGCTCGTTATAAATGTTCCCGGGATATAGACGTCCCAGTGGAGCTCGCACCACATCTGGTGGCTCCCAACCCCCGTGGTTACTATCGTGCTTGGGGGGACTGTTCTTCTGAGCACTTTGAGTACTTTCCATGGTGCGAATGGCTTCATATCCCCTGCCTTGGCTTCTATGTGCTCCTCATATTTCCTCCTGATCTCTTTCAACCATGCGATAAAGCTTCTCCTACCGCTTGATTGCCTACTATACTCCTCCTGGATCGCTGATGGGAGTTCTCTGAGCATTGCCTTGAGAGCCTTCTTAGCGTCGGAAACGATCCCAACCTCTGTTTTAACATTCTTACCAATCTCGCTGGGATCTATATCTATATGTATTATAGCCTTCATATTCATCTCCTTAAACCTACCCACAGTCCTATCGCTAAACCTCGTACCAACTGCTAGCACAACATCAGCATTGGCTAAGGCTGCGTCAGCCTCGAGCCTCCCATGCATTCCCGAGGGGCCTAGGTAGAGTGGGTGATCGTTGGGCACACAGTTCTTCCCAGGAAATGTTGAGACAATCGGTGCCCAGAGGATCTCTGCAAGGGTTATTACGTCATCCCAAGCACCGCTCCAGCATACGCCCCCACCAACAAGGATCACTGGTCTCTCGGCGTTGAGTAGGAGTCTGAGTGCTCTCAGGATCTCCTCTCTACTCGGCTCTCCCCCAAAAGCCTTGGGATAGATCTTGGGTATAGGCTCTATAGATTCGGTGCTGCCTAGAAGAACGTCTCTCGGTATATCTATCAGGACAGGGCCTGGTCTCCCCTCGGTAGAGACTATATAGCCTGTTGTGAAGGCGCTTACAACATCGTCAGGGGATCTTACCTGCATGTTGAGCTTTGTTATTGGGAATGTTACCCCGATTATATCTGTCTCCTGGAACCCATCCCTACCAAGGATAGATGTCACAACCTGACCGCTTATAGCGACCAATGGGGAGCTATCCATATAGGCGTTGGCTAACCCTGTGACAAGGTTTGTGGCTCCAGGACCGCTTGTTACAAGCACAATCCCTGGCTTCTTAGTGATCCTTCCATAGGCGTCCGCAGCATGTATAGCTCCCTGTTCGTGTTTGAATAGATAGTGCTTTATATCCTCGGCATCGTATAGGGCATCGTATAGGGGCATAATGCTTCCTCCAGGTATTCCGAAGACGTGTCTAACCCCTAAGTTCTTCATAGCCCTTACTAGAGCATCGGCTGCTCTTATTTTTACCGAATTTCCACGGCCATCACCCCGAGTTCCGAGGGCATCACCAAAAGGAATCACCAAGATGGATTGATTATCAGGCTTAAAAAGCTTTACAAATAATTGAAAGGTTTTTATCATAGTCCAGTTAAAAAACATGTATATATGTTGTGGGTTAATATGGCTGGAGAGCCCGTGTGGTGGGAGCTGTCTCGGGTCATATCTATATAGTCTCTCACGAGGAGGATGTAGATGGTATCGGATCTGCGGCTATAGCTCTTAGGAGCACAGGTTCTAGGAGGCTATATCTAGTCGGCTATGATCTCGATGCCTGGGCGGATCTTGGTAGGTTGCTTAGGAGGG
>DATMAU010000021.1:0-28886 GCA_035559775.1 Sulfolobales archaeon | reverse complement strand
GTTGTTGATATGGGATCTGTAGGATCTCCAGGCTATATATGGTATCGATACCAGTAGCACGAGCCCCATTAGCACTATTACTATCACTCCGTATGGGAGCAGCCCTCTTGGGAGGATCCAGAGGTTCTCGGCAGCTATGTCGAGGGCAACTGCCGCGAAGATCATTGCCACAACGCTGTAGAGGAAGACCGTGAATCTTCCAGCCTGGCCGAAGATCACCTGCCTAGCCCTTGATACATAGCTCCTAGCGATCTCCTCGATCCTTTGTGGGACTAGCCTTTGTATGGCTTCTGCTATCTGTGCATCGAACCTAGCCGCTATAGAGGATATCACTGCTGAAACGAGCACCAGGTATACTGATAACAAGAGGTATAGGGAGCCCAGGGGCAGCGTGTTATAGATCTGGGAGGCTATTATGATCCCTAGCTCGCTTATAGATGTCATATAAACCCCAACCCTGACAGCCTCTCTAGCCTCTATCCCCATAACCCAGAGGGCTGTTGAGAAGGCTGTGAATTTCACCATAATCACGATCGGTATTACTAAGAGTAACAGGGGTACCAGGGCCTCGGTAACAAGACCAGAGCCGGTGAGAACCCCTCCCAGCGAGGAGAAGTATAGGAGGAGCCCGAGCTCTCTCAAACCCATAAGCTGTGTAACAGCACCCCTGAGATCCACGGCCCTGCTGAGCGCAACCCCCGCTATGAAGGCTCCGAGGAGCTGGCTTATCCCTGCAAGGCCGAAGACAACCCAGTAGAGGAGGGCTGCTGAGATCGCTATTATGGGGAGCATCTCAACATCTCTCAACCTTTTTCCAAGGATTCTGAAGCCATAGACCCCTGCTACAAGCATTAGGGCTGCTATGAGCGCTATCCTACCGGTTGATATAACAGCCCCCAAGGGATCAATGGTTCCGCTGACCATCACCAATAGTATTGCTAGGCCCCCGAGAGCAACTGTGTCTTCTATAACGCTTGCCGAGAGTAAGAGGGATCTCACATCGTCCTCAACCCTCCCCTGGATAGCCTTGTAGAGAATACCTGTCGATGTGTTGATCGCTATGAGGAATAATACTAAGTGCTCAAGCCTTCCAAGCCCTAGAAACGCGGAGATCAACCCGGTCGAGAGGTAGATTAGAAACATAGAGATGCTCTCAACAGCAAGGGCTTGTTTAATAGCACCCATAGACCCCTTACCACCGATCTCAGCACCGATCTCGAAGCCAAGGATAACCAAGCCCAGCGACGCTATAACAACCCCCACATCCTGGGGAACCCCTATTATAGAGCCAACCAAGCCCCCAATGATATAGCCAGCAATGCTGCTCAGCCCAGCCCTCCTGAGAATCATGGCTACCGCTCCAGAGATGGAGATCACTACTAGCAGCGATGCCAGAGGATCTGCTAGGACGGCCATAATCCCCATAAATGTGGTTCTAAATAGCTATTATACCGTGTCTAGCGATAGGCCACACAGGATCTTTTATAACTCTGCAGCACGCCAACCATGGTTCCACAGGAACGGCTAGTGTCTAGAGATCACTTAGGTTTCAAATACCTAGCGATATGAATGGATAAGTAAGCCTCCATGCCATTGGATCAGCAGTGCCGATACGCAACTTGCTCTCCGCAATCACTCAGCTATTCTCCTACGCCTGAAGATCCCCCAGGCTCCTCTCCTAGCCCTCTCAAGGGTCTCTAGGCTTAGCATTCTTCCCGAGAGGTATATGAGGGCTGCAACCACAGCTCCTGAGACGACTAGATAGAGGTAGACCTCAGATCCTTGGCTCAGTCCTGAGAAGGCTATTCTTGAGTATAGCACGGTGCCCGTTAGCGGGTTTGTTAGGAGCAGCCATCCTGGCATGCTTTGGGGGTCTAGATAGGATGCTGATATCGCGAATATTATTACCGGTGGTGTGATGCTTCCAGAGATCGTGTTAGCCATCCTGACATCGCTGCTTAGCCCCCCTATTATTATGCCCAGCACTCCTGCGAGGATCGTTGCCTCTACAATATATATGGCGAGGGTTGCGATGGATGAGGGGCCGAGCCTTACGAGATCTAGAAATCCTGTGAAGCTATAGCTCCCTAAACGGATTCTAAGAAGATCCTGGATCTCTGCTGGAATAGCTGTGGATATGCTCGGGATCGGGGTCTCTGTTGCGGTGTTGATCGCTGAGATGTTCTGGGGGATGCTCTCGATGCCCTTCATGAGCAGGCCCTGGTATACGAGGAAACCGGCTATGAAGCCTATAACAGAGAGTCCTCCTATGATGGCTGAGGCTGATAGCTTGGCTACCACTATACTCCACCTTGGTATGGGCATTGAGAAGAGGATCTCTAGTGTTTTCTCCTCATTCTCGATAGCCATTGATGTGGCGCTGTACTGGATGATCACGAATATCATGATTGTAATTATTATTGGTATGAACATTGCAGAGAGAGCTAGGAACCCTATATCGCTATACCCAGCACTCTCTATGATTGCTTTCTTCTCCACATTATATGGGATCTGGAGTGCTGTGGAGGGAGCTATTATTGAGCCCACAATACCGCTTAGGTTCCTGGCACTGGCTAGGTAGAGTCTTGAGGCCTCCGTGAGGGCTTTGGAGACACGCTGGGGAACTTCTGAGCTTATTGTTGGCGATGTTAGGGAGAACTTATAAACTATATATGCTGAGATCCTGCCTCCACCAACTAGATCCTTTATCGATGATGCGTTTATGATTAGAAGAGCATCAGCCTTCTCAGGAAAGCTACCCCTAGGAGCTATCGATATGTTGTTGAGTTTAAAGAAATCGCTGAGCATTGATGAGAATATACTCAGATCAGGGGACTCTCCTATATACTGCACCTCTACAGATAGCTGTTTTGTGAGGCCTGAGGCTATCTGTTGGAATAAAAATATGTTCTGCACATAACCCATGGCTGGGAATATGAGGAATCCTAGGAGGACAGGGACCCAGATCCTCGGATCTCTTATGAGATCTTTAACCTCCTTCTCCACCAAGGCTCTGTGCATCAAGCTCACCTTGAGATCAGCTTGAGGAATGCTTCCTCAAGGTTTCTAGCACCCTGGCTCGATATGATCTCGTCCACGCTTCCCTCAGCAACTATATAGCCCTTATCAATTATAGCAACCCTCTCGCAGAGACTCTCGGCCTCGCTCATCTCGTGGGTTGATAGGAGCACCGTTACCCCATAGTTCTTTGGATAGCTCTTTATAATCCCCCTTATCTCAGCCTTCTGGGCTGGGTCGAGTCCTGCTGTTGGCTCGTCTAGGATCGCTACCCTTGGAACGATCATCAATGCCCTTGCAACCTGGATCCTTCTCTTCATACCCTTCGAATACTGTTTCATAGGCCTCCCAAGATCCTTTTCAGAGAGCCCAGAGATCCTTATACCCCTCTCAAGAGCCTCATCAGCCTCTCTACCCCTAAAATAGATCTTTGATACCATTGATAAATACTCAAACCCTGTTATGTTCTTATAAGCCCCAGCCTCCTCAGGGAGATAGGATATTATCCCCCTAACCCTGCCAGCTTCTCTAACAACGTGAAGCCCTTCTATATATGCATCGCCAGAGGTTGGAAGGATCAGTGTTGAGAGGATCCTGAAGGTGGTTGACTTCCCAGCCCCGTTAGGGCCTGCGAGACAATATATAGAGCCCCTGTCAACCTTAAACGAGATCCCGTTAAGAGCACGCACAGACCCTCCATAGATCTTTACAAGCCTTTCAACTATAACGCTGTGTTCACCCAATAACCACTCCCGAGATATATATCCCCGTTGTTTATTAACATTATAAGCTTATTATCCGCCATTGTGCCTAAGGAGCGCTGCAGAGAATAGATTTTGTGAAGCCACGAAGATCTACGTGTTCGTGTAGTGTATAGCGATCTGTAAGCCTATAAGGCTATGGCTGATATTGCTATAGAGCTTTCTACCGATCGCGAGCTTTGATCTTAGCGGTGTGTCGTCTCTTTTCTTGAGATCCTCTCACCATCTCCCAGGATCCAGTATTCGCCACTCTCCCTCGACTCTAGCTTCCAGATCCCCGTGGTGTGTTTGACCATCTCTATCGCTTCTCTCATTGCTTCGAGGGCTTCTTTTCTACCTTTGCTCTGGATCGTTATGATCATTGCGGGGTCGCCTGGTTTTAGATCGCCTTCCGCGTGGTAGATCCTCACGTAGCCCACACCGTATTTCCTCTTAACCTCTTCAGAGATCTCGTGGAATCTTTTTATCGAGTATTCTCTGTGAACCTCATAGTGAAGACTATCAACCCTCTCCCCATCGACGGGGCTTTTAACAATCCCTATGTAGATTAGCAGGGCTCCGAGACCCTCTTCTCCAGCGTGTTTTCTCGCATCCTCTAGAATCGATTCTATGCTTGGCATTTTTCCTCCCAGCACTATCTCGTGTTCGTCGCACCCGCCTGAGGCCGGTGGCAATAGATCCACAGTATCATTACTATCCAGCCTATGCTCTAGGGGTGCGTAGAGCCCGTTGACAAGCGTTATTATCGAGGATAGTCTTTTTTCGAGGAAATCACCCAGCTTGTTATTCTTCTTACTAAGGATGGCTAATAGATCCCTGACCGTGGATCCCTCGGGGATCTCGATCTGATCTTTATCAGCCCCATAGAGATCCCTGAGGATCGCGTAGAACCTCACATTCACCTTCAAAGAACACCACCTGTATTTATAACCTCCAGCCCTTTTCAATACCGTATCGAGGAGATTCTCTTATTACTAGGAGTCACGCTAAGCCCAGTATGTCTAGGCCGAGGGCTCTCTCAATGCTTGTTGTGATCTTGCACACAACCTCCCAGGCGTCAAGGCTCTCGCCATAGATCGAGATCCTCTCGAAACCTGCTGAGAGTATTCTTTCCGAGAACTCTCCTTTCTGAAAGCCTCCTATTAATATATATGGTTTAAGAGATCCCACAATCCTGTTACCAAGGATCCATGGATCCTCCCTTCTACCCCTCTCATCTAGTAGGATTACTAGGTCTGGGGATTCGCTCCTAATATACTCGATCAGATCCCGCTCAACCAGATAGATCAAGGGCTTATCACTCCCAGGCGGCGCTGAGCCTTTGGTGAGTACCTGCTCCATGAGCCCCACAAACCTATTATAGTTCCTAACAATCCTAACCCCCTCTCTGACGAAGACGAGCCCATGCCTTGTCTCGATAATAGCTCTAGCCATCCCTTTTCTCCAGAGTATCGATGATCCCAGGGTAAGGAGTGTTGTGTGTATAATATCAGGCCTACCCCTCTTAAACCAATCCCTTAGATGCTTCCTCATAGATCTATAGTGGTATGATATATCAAGCAACATCCCCCTAGGATCTATACCCCTCCTCCTAGCACTTGAGACAACATCCCTAGATCTTATGAGCTCTGGGGGGACAAGCTCTAGAGCCGCCTCCACCAGGACGAACGTTATAGCACTTGGAGGCAAGAGATCCCTGGGAGTCCTTATTGAGCCTAGTATATATGTTACCCTATTATTAACCATGGCTAGATTTTCTCTTTCAAAAACTTCTATATAATAATTTAAAAAGCTAAAAATACTTTACCTTATCCCACTACTTTTATTATGTCTCTCACGGATATTACGCCGATTATTTCTCCTTTCTCTACTATTGGTAGATGTCTAATGTTGTGTTTCACCATGAGCTCTGCAGCATCTCTTAGCTTTACGTTCCTATCTATAGTGATGAGCTTTGTGTTTAGATACTCGGATACGGGTCTCTTCAGATCACCGCCTCCTGCCACGATTCTCATAACATCCGTTTCGGAGATAGCTCCTACAAGCTTACCTCCCTCCACTATGGGCAGAAAACCTATATCGTTCTTGGCCATGATATCCACAGCCTCTTTTAGCGAGATCGTGGGGGGTGCTGTAATAAGCTCCTTACTCACAGCATCGTATGCCGAGTAGCGTAGGGCTACTTTTTTCCTTAGAACACTCCTGAGGGCTAGCGACTCGTTGATCAGCTCTCTAGCCTCCACAATACCTACAGGCTTGCTACCCTCACATATAGGCACTGCTCTCACATTATGCTTCTCAAGAGCTATGAAAACTTCGGTAACAGGGCTGTGCTTATCTATACATGGGACTTTGGCAGCATATCTCTCGGCAGGCTCTTCGAGACTAGCTCCCGAAGCTATTGCCCTAAGGAAGCTCCTTGTGCCGAATATCCCTAAGACGCTCCCTGTTAGAATAGCATATTTCTGACCAGATCTCACAAGTTCGCGCGCGACGCTTCCGATCGGTGTGATTGCTGGGAGGTCTATGGCTTTTTTCATGAACTTCTCGGCAGTGAATTCATTCCATATTCTGACACCCAATGTCTCGGGCCCTTTTAGGAGATACCATAGCCCCATGATCATCGGCACTAATGTAGAATATAGTAGTGTGGATATGTAAATATCGCGTGTGATCGAGTAGATCCAGGTTATAACGAAAGGTGTGAGGCCCCCGGTGACTCCATAGCCTAGGTTATAGGCGAGCGCTACCGCGGAGAGCCGAATCCTTGATGGGAAGAGCTCTAGCAGAAAAGCTGACATAGCACCGCTATAGCCTATACCATTGAAGAGAGTCATGGATAGGAAGAGAAGCCACAGGGCATCTATATTCTTGGTAGGGCCGACCTGGTCTATTAGCCAGAAGAGGAGGGGGAAGTAGAGGGCATTGCCATAGATACCCAGCAATAACACGGGCTTTCTACCAATCTTATCCGAGATATATCCAAAGAGCGGATACATCCAGAGGGCTGCGTAGGTTGCTGTTGATAGGAGCGCGTTTGCGGTAGCAGTATCTACGTATCCTCGGAAGTTCGGCCCTATATAGTAGGTGTTGAACAGCTGGTTGGTATACCAGATCGGGCCATGCGCCCCCACCACACCTATCCATCCCAGTAACACGAGGGTTATATACTTGCGCGTAAACACCTCTCTAATCGGTGCTGATGTTACTCGCCTTACAGCTTTCAACATGGAGAAGATCGGTGTCTCTCTATATGCAAAATGCATGACCAGCACTATTGCGAAAACTATGGCGCCGGCTATTATGAAGTTCAGACGCCATCCCCAATCGCTGTAAGCCTGAGCTCCTATTGCTGAGGATATTAGCCATATCATTGCACCCACAGTAGCTATGCCGGCTGCGGGTGTTGTGAACAGGAATCCTGTGTAGAAGCCCCTCCTATGTTCAGGCACGAATTCTCCTAGGTAGGTGATCGCTGCACCGTAGCCTCCGCCTAGGGCGAGGCCTTGAATGATCCTGAGCAGGAAGACACCTATGGATGCTAATATTCCAATCTGTGCATAGCCCGGCAGCACACCGATACCTAGTGTACCAGCGAGCATGAGAGACATGGCCGTCATGAAGGCTATTTTCCTTCCAAATTGGTCGCCGATTTTTCCGAACATGATCGCACCGAGGGGTCTGAATAGAAAGCCTATCGCGAGAGCACCGAACGCTGCTAGGAGTGAGGCTATGGGGTCTGCTGAGGGGAAGAATATTTTCGCCAGTATTCCGGCTAGAAGAGCGTATGTATAGAAGTCCAGCCATTCTAGGAAAGCTCCTGCCCATGACACAATAGTGACTGAGAGAACTTCTTTAAGACCTGCATAGCTTCTAGTCTGGCTCATAGTCTTTAATCACCTTCGTGCTATTATACTTATGACACCGATTATAAATATTGCATTAATATTTTATATGTAATAGCTTAATATACTTTTATTTTTTCTAATTAATTTTAACTGCTCAGTAATCTAATACAAAGTTTTTTAGACTAAGATTTATATACTTCCCCGTGTCTATTTTGTAAAGGTGAGGTTCAGTGGAAGAGGAGCCCCGGATACTTGGCGAAGCCCTTCCATTCGAGGAGAAGATAGAGCTTAAGAACTGGGCTGGGAGGCATGTTAGTATTGAGAGCTATTTCGAGTACCATAGAAAGACTCTTGAGAGCTTTGACGAGTTCTGGCTCTCAGTTGCTAAGGAGCTGGATTGGTTCTCGCCACCATCGAGGGCTGTTGAGCCTGGCGACTATCCCTATGTCTATAAATGGTTCCCAGATGGTAGGATAAACATATCCTACCTAGCTCTCGATAGACATGTTAGGGGTTGGAGGAAGAATAAGGTAGCCTATATATGGGAGGGAGAGCCTGTAGATCCTGATGGTAGGCCTAAGGAGGTTAAGAAATACACTTACTACGATCTATGGAGGGAGGTTAACAGGGTAGCTTATATCTTATCAAAGGGCTTTGGGCTTAAGAAGGGGGATAAGATCGCGATCTACCTCCCAATGATCCCGGAGCTCCCGATATTCATGCTAGCAGCAGCAAGGCTGGGGATCATATTCACAGTGGTTTTCGCAGGCTTCACAGCTGAGAACCTCTCAACGAGGATCAATGACCTGGGTGCGACCCTCCTAGTAACTGTTGACGGCTTCTATAGAAGGGGTAGGGTGATCAGGCTTAAGGATGTAGCCGACAGGGCTGTTGAAAAGTCGCCCAGCATAAAGAACGTGATCGTTGTTAGGAGGCTCGGGATAGATGTTAACATGGTGGATGGGAGGGACTACTGGCTTGACGAGCTCCTCAAAGGGGTTCCCCAGAACGCATATGTAGAGCCTGAGAGGCTTGAGAGCACCCACCCTCTATATGTCCTGTATACCTCGGGGACTACTGGGAAGCCTAAGGGTATTATACACGATCACGGTGGCTATGCTGTCCTTCTCCACGCCACGATGAAGTGGGTTTTCGATGTGAGGGACGACGATATATTCTACTGCACAGCAGATATTGGCTGGGTTACGGGGCATAGCTATATAGTCTTCGGACCCCTGATAGAGGGGCTTACAACCGTGTTCTACGAGGGTGTTCCTGACTACCCGGCTCCTGATAGGTGGTGGTCTATAGTGGAGAGGTACGGGGTAACGGTGTTCTATACAACACCAACGGCTGTCAGGATGCTGATGAGATATGGTGATGAGTGGGTTAGGAAGCACGATAGATCCAGCCTGAGACTGATCCACAGCGTTGGCGAGCCGATCAACCCCTCAGCGTGGAGATGGCTATTCGAGGTTGTTGGTGAGAAGAGATGCCCCGTAGGATCCACATGGTGGATGACAGAGACAGGAGGGATACTGATATCCAAAGCCCCCGGACTAGCCCTAGTCCCTCTAAAGCCTGGAACAAACGGCCCTCCGCTACCCGGTATAGATGCAGACGTTGTTGATGAGGATGGAAACTCCGTGGAGCCTGGTAAGAAGGGCTTCCTAGTCATAAAGAGACCATTTCCAGGCATGCCAGCTCCCCCAACGGGTATGTGGGGCGATCCACATAGATATGCTCAAGTCTATTTTGAGAGGATAAAGGGTAAGGGCTACTTCTACAGCGGAGACTATGCTGTAAAGGATAAGGACGGCTATATATGGGTTCTCGGCAGGGCTGACGAGGTTCTTAAGGTGGCTGGACACAGGATAGGGACATACGAGCTCGAATCAGTTCTAGTATCCCACAAAGCTGTAGCTGAAGCCGCTGTCGTAGGGATCCCTGACCCCGTTAAGGGCGAGGTCCCCATAGCCTATGTGGTGCTTAAACAGGGCTTTGAGCCCAGCCAGCAGATGGTCGAGGAGCTCAAGGAATGGGTTAGGAATAACTACGGGCCAATAGCTGTGCCTAGCAATATATTCCTAGTCACAAAGCTTCCCAAGACGAGGAGTGGGAAGATAATGAGGAGACTCGTAAAAGCTGTTGCCACCGGAGCACCACTAGGCGATATCACGACCCTCGAGGACGAGGCAGCTGTTGATGAGGTTAAAAAGGCTTACGAGGAGTTCGTAAAAGCTGTTAAGGAGAGCAGGACAGCTTAGCCCTTCAGCTCTTTTCTTTTAACCCTATAACAGATCAACGATCCATTTTATGGGGGTCTCTGCTCCTGTTGGTTTAGCGGGGTTCTTGCTCTAAAAACCACCGTTGATCTCTATGAACTCCATGGTTTCATCATAGGTTGGCATTGCTTCGGAGCATGAGTGCCTCGTAACAACTATCGCTCCCACGGCGTTGCCGAATCTCAGGGATCTATATAGATCCCAGCCTTTTAGGAGGCCGTAGAGGAAGCCTGCTATGAAGCCATCGCCAGCTCCTAATCCCTTGAGATGGCTCACTATATATGGCTTAGCCCTCACAACCTCTCCCTTGCTTGTCAATGCGATCGAGCCTTCTCTCCCGAGGGTTGCTATTAGGAGGGCTTCGCTGTTAATATCCCTTGCCGTTTTTAAAGCCTCCTCTAGATCTGTTTTTCCTGTTGCGGCCTCGTACTCCGATCTATTACCGATAATTATGTCAGCGATCTCCATCGCCTTTCTATAGTATCTCAGCCTCTCGGTCTCGCCTATGTTTCTCCAGAGGCTCGGTCTCCAGTCTAGGTTGAGCACCGCTCTAGACCCTCCTCTCCTCGCTAGCTCGAGTGCATGGTAATTAGCACTTCTAGATGGCTCTGCACTAAGCCCTGTACCTGTTATAACAACAGCTCCTGCCGATTCTACCGCTTCGCTTGGTATATCTTCTATCCTTAGGAGTAGGTCGCTTGCTTTTTCTCTATAGAATATGAATCTCCCATCTTTCCCTGGAATTATTTCTGCGAACACTATTCCTACCTTACCCTCGGGGTCTTTCTTGATAAACCTCGTATCGACCCCCATTCTTGATAGCTGTCTAACAATATACTCTCCCAGCTCGTCATCGCTTACCCTAGTTATTATCGCTGATCTAAGCCCTAGCCTTGCAACACCAACAGCTATGTTAGCAGCACTGCCCCCAACATATCTAGCGAACCTCACAGCCTCTTCTAGCGATGCGTAGAGATCTAGGGAGTATAGGTCTATCCCAGCCCTCCCGATCGTTATTATATCGTACCTATCAGCATCTGGGATCCTGCATCACCTGGCTAGATGTATTGATGGTATATCCCAGTATCCATAGGCTTTTGTACCACTATACGGGAACCTAGTCTCGACAGGTATCTCTAGCACTGATGCCACCTCTAGTGAGAAGAGCTTTCTAACCCCCCGTCTAACCTCCTCCGGGCTTGTTGCCCTTACATACTCAGCCCCATAGGCTCTCGCTATCTTCTCGAAGTCGATCACGTATTTCTCACCGCTCTTCTTCCTAAACTCTGTTGTGAAGACCCTCTCCATGAAGCTCCTTATCTGGAGATCCCTTATCGATACCCAGCCGTAGTTGTTGAGCACTATAACGAGGACCGGGATCTCGTACTGGATCGCTGTTGATAGCTCTACACTGTTCATGAGGAAGGATCCGTCACCCTCTATCGCGACAACCCTTGCCTTGGGTCTCGCTAGCTTAGCACCTATCGCTGCTGGTAGTGCGAAGCCCATTGTTGAGAAGCCCCCTGAGCTTATGAATGTCCCTGGGTAATACGATACCCATTGTTGTGAGAATATCTCTTGGGGTAGCCCTGCTGAGAGGGTTATTATAGCGTCCCTCGGGATCTCTTCCCTCAAGATCTTCACCATATTGGGTATCCCCATGAGAGCCTTGGATCTCAGATCCTCTATCTCCGAGAGCCATTTCTCCTTCAACTCTTTGAATCTTCTATACCACTGACTCTCCCTCCAGTTCCTCCTAACCCCTATCTCGACAAGGGCTCTGTATAGCTGTTCTAGCGCTGCCTTCGCATCAGCCACTATACCTATCTCTACTGGGTAGTTCTTACCTATCTCGTGGGGATCTATGTCTATGTGTATAAGCTTTGTTGGCGGTATGTTGAACGTAACACCCCTCGCGTAGGAGCTTGTTGTCTCATCGCTGAAAGTAACCCCCACGGCTAGGAGGACATCGGCTTCCTTGGCAAGCTCGTTTGCAACAAGGCTCCCAATATTCCCTGGGTGGAATGCGTATAGCTCGTGATCCTCTGGGAAGCCTCCTTTAGCATCGCCCCTGAAGGAGCATATCACAGGGGCTCCTAGGAATTCCGCGACTCTTACTAGATCCTCTGTGGCTCCTGACATGACTACACCGCCTCCTACCAGGATCAATGGCCTCTCAGCCTTTAGTAGGAGCTCTGCTGCTCTCTTTATCAGGACAGGATCTGGGTATACTCTGCCCGAGGGTATGTATCTCCATGGATCCTCGATCTCGATCTCGGTTTTTTCAACCTGGATATCCATTGGGAGGTCTATGAGCACTGGCCCTGGCCTCCCGCTCACGGCCTCTTTTAGAGCGTTGGCTAGAACCCTTGGGAGCTGTTTTATGCTTGTAACAAGCCATGATCTTTTCACAAGATGGTTCATAGCGTTCACATAGTCAACCCAGTTCTTCCTCTCGATCTCCTGGAAGATCCCCATGCCGAATAGGTAAACCTGGATCTGTCCTGTGATTGCTATGAAGGATGAGGAATCAACATAGGCCGTGGCAAAAGCCGTTGCCAGGTTGGTAGCCCCAGGCCCTACAGAGGTTGTCACCACAGCAGGGATCTTTCTATTAGCCCTGAAATACCCGTCAGCCATATGCCCGCCCCACTGCTCATGCTTAACAGCTATTACCTCAACATCTGGTGATAGATCCTTGAGGGCGTCGAAGATATTCACATTACCATGCCCAGGGATCCCGAAGACGTACCTAATCCCCGCCTTTCTAATAAACTGAGCAACTATCTCTGCGCCTGAGTAGATAGGCATAAGAGCTCCCCACTATATCTTTATGGAGAGTTAATAGCTAGCTATTCTGAGCATTTCACATACTTTTAGCCTGAGAGCATAGAATATGGGGGATACCATGCTTCTCAGAAACCCGAATATATATGATAGACTACTACATATATTTGATTATAGGGGTTTCTCACTATACAGCTATAGGGCTAGTAAGCGTGCTGAGCTAGTGCTAGAGCCTCTGGAGGGGAGGGAGAGGACTGTGGCGAGCCTTGGGGCTTGGTTGAGGGTTAATAGTGAAACCCTTGGTGAGAGGGATATTGCCTACATACCCATGGGTGCTAGGGCTGAAATTGAGGTTGATACAGGGTCTGTGGTATATATCGCGGAATCCATGGCTATGAATCGCTATCAATTCTATGTAAAGAGGTTCCAGCAGAGCGATTCCTATGATGTCGGGGTTGAGCCTTATAGGAGGAGGGTCTATGTCACTATAGGTGAGAAGGATCCCGCGGACAGCATTATAGCAGGATATGTCGAGGGTGAGAAGGGTAACTGGACGAGCTATCCTCCCCACAGGCATGATGAGAAGCCCGAGGCATATATATTCTTCGGCATGGGGGAGGGCTTTGGCGTGCAACTAATAATGGACGAAAGCGGAGAGTACGCATATGTTGTTAGGGATTACGACGTTGTCCTCATACCGAGGGGTTATCATCCGAATGTGTGTACATCGCTTGCTGGGTGTAAGTATCTATGGATAATATCAGCTCCGATAGGTAAGAGGGATCTCTCTGTAACGATACATCCAGCTTTTAAGGATATACCGATGGGTAGGTCTCATCTTAAGGTTAAATAGATCTCTATAGATCCTCTAAGATCTTTCTCACCCTCTCGACACCGAGCTTTACAGCGCTATAGGGATCCATAGATCCCAGAGCCTCTATCTCAAGCATTAGATAGCCTCTATAGCCATAGAGATCCAGTATCTTTAGAAAGCCCTTGAAATCAACGATACCTTCGCCAACGTTTACAAAATCTCTCTTAAACCTAACACTGCTTTTCGAAACCCTAGCCCTGAGATCTTTTAGATGAATCAGGGCTATCCTGTCTCTATATAGTTTTAAAACCTCCTCGAGATCTATGTTAGCTGCGACAGCATGTGCGGTGTCTAGACATAGTGCTAGATCTCTGGTTTTGGCTAGGATCCTTGAGAGATCCTCGAGATCGTCGTAACAGGTTCTAAGATGATTATGGAGAGCCGCAGTGATCCCTGAGGATCTCGTTCTAAGGGCATATTCCTCGAGAACAATGTCAGCCCTCGCACAATCCCTCTCTCTGCTAACAACCCAGTATATCTTTGCCTCCGAGTTGACACCCCACTCTATCGATGGTTCTTTTAGATTGGAATAAGAGCCTATGTTCTCTAAACCAGCCTCTTTAAGGATCTTTGCTAGGGCTTCCGGCTTCTTCCTAAGCTCTCTTGGCAATAGTCTATACTCGATCCCGACCCCCTCAACCCCTATTCCTGCTAGGAACTCAGCAACCCTTCTAAAGTCCTCTACATTTTTTAGGAAACCCCAAGCTATGGTTCCAACAGCTAGCCTGAAGCTCTTACCCATCACGAGTCCCGGCTCTGGTTATTGGAGCGACTAATTATGTTTAACTATGTTTAGCTACGAAACTATATGGTCTGGGGCTTATATGGGTATATTATGGATAATATTATGATTTACACGTATCTATTGTGGGCTCTCCCTTGAGGATAGGTCTTATCGTTGTTGGAGCTGGTAGGATGGGCTCGATACATGCTGAGAATATAAAGAGGCTTGGCTCTGCTGAGCTTATTGCTATAGTGGATCCTGATGAGGGGAGGGCTAGGGCGCTTTCTGAGAGGCTCCATGTCCCATACTACACAGATCTCGGAGAAGCTGTTAAGATCCATAGGGATAGGGTTCATGGTTTGGTGATCGCTTCTTCAACTAGTGCTCATCTCGATAACGCTAGGGTTGCAGGGGATCTTGGGCTCAGCATATTTATAGAGAAACCCCTCGCCCCAAGCCTCGATGAGTGTAGAGAGATTGTGGGTATTGTGAGGAGGAGAAACATGCTAGCCCAGGTGGGTTATCAGAGGAGGTTTGATAAGGGTTACCAGGAGATCAAGAGGATCCTTGATACAAACGGTCTGGGGAGGCTATTCATAGCCAAGTTTATCGCTAGAGACCCCATGCCAGAGCCCGGGATAGGGATTGGTAAGCTATACCTCGGCGCTATATTTGATGACATGGTTACCCACGAATTCGATCTCGTTTCCTGGTTTTTCGGCTACCCGCCAGAGAGGGTTAATGCTATAGCCTCTAGCCTCTGCCTCGGGGGCGGGGATTATGATAGCGCTCTAGTGAGTATCAGCTATAAAGATGGATTGCTCGTGGATATCGAGGTCACGAGATGCTCGGCTTATGGCTATGATCTCAGGCTAGAGATCCTTGGTAGCGAGGGTCTTGCCAGGCTTGAGAATGTACCGGAGAACCAGGTATACATATATAGTAGGGGAAACACTGCCAGGCTACCCAAGCTACCATGGTTTGCTGAGAGGTTCCGCGAAGCATATTATAGGGAGATCGAGGGCTTTGTGGAAGCGATAGCTAGGGGTGAGAAGCCTGTTCCAAACGAGGAGGACGGGTTAAGGGCATGTGTTTTAGCAGAAGCCTCTAAGAGATCTGCGATGAGCAGGATGCCTGTCACTATCTCAGAGATCTTGGATAGCTCATAGAGTGCTTCTGGGGAAAAGACTGGGTGGGTTGGGATCGGTTCTGTGTTGTGGATCGTATCTAAACATATCTTGATGAGTGGGAGAGGTTAGCAGAGTGTTCATGCTGAAGACTCTGTGGGGAGCCCAGCTGTTTTCCACTCTAGGAGACCGCCTACGAATCTATAGACATCTTTTCTACCGAGCTCTGTGAGTTTCTTAGCTGCTGCCAGCGAGGCTGTGCATGTGTAGCTGGAGCAATACACGATCAGGGGTTTGTTTGCTGGGAGTTCTGCGACTCTTTTCTCTATCTCGCTGGCTGGTATGTTTATAGCTCCTCTTATGTGTTCTTTAGCGTAGCTTTTGGGTTCTCTTACATCTATTACTACTGCCCCTTGTTTGAGGAGTTCGAGCACCTTCTTATAATCTATCTCCTCAAAACCTACGGGCATTTTCTTTTCACCTGTTAGTATGTGTATTAAGCCTTATAAATATATAGATGGAAATTAATAATAGCATTTAATGGGCTTGGAATCGATATGATTATAGATAGCTATATATCGAGTAACAAATCCTCGAACATATCCAAGGGATCAAAAGACTGGGATGGCATTAGCATACTAGGGTTTATTATCGACCTTCTAGAGATCGTTGCCGTGTTTAGCATTATCAAGCTCTGTCAGCGTTTCTGGAAGAGATCTATGGCTGAAGATCTTATAACAAGTTTCCGGGTTTAAGAGCTGTTGGAACATGATCTATTGAATAGGAGCACCACATCGTAGTGTTGATGGCAGCCCGCAAAACCATAGGTGAGAACCCTGTGCGAGGATACGTGACTGTAAGAGGATATTAGGTCTTCAACGGTATATTGTCCCGGGGAGGTCTGTGGATAAGAAGATATTCATACTCCTCGCGCTAGTGCTACTTGGTGCTGTAATGATCTCGGTTGCCGCTATAGCTGGTAAGACTGGCGATACTGGTTCTAGTAATACTCCATCTACGGTCTCGCATGTTTCGAGGGATCTTGTGTCTAATTATCAGGATCAATATATAGAGAGGATCCTGAGTGCCCGTGAGGGTCGGGATAGTTTTAATAGCCTTGCCTCTCAGCTTGCTATGTTACAGGCTCTTAGGAATTATTCTAGTATTAATGTGAGCATATCTAGGACAACGATTAATGGTACACTAGTGTTTATAGAAAATAGCATCGCCCTGGTTAAGAGCGATCAGAAGCTATTAAAGATCATTATCCCAGCCAGGCTCTTCGATGGTGAGCGTGTCTCATCGCTCCAAGACCTGATCTTCTCGGGAGAGATTAGGAAAGGCGATTCGCTATCGATCAAGGCTATAAACATATCAATATCTTCCAGAGAGAGCGGGCTTATAGCGAGCATATACCTAGCGCTAGAGATAAACGACCTAACAACTGGGAAGAGCTTCATAACACTCGCTCCAATTAACTGGTGAATTAGCTCTTAACCCGCTTTGTTTTCCTTACTTGTTACGATTTTAACGCTTGTAAATACTTTCTGGTTTGCTAGGCTAGGGTTACTGTCTTTATCCTCTTACCCTCGTGTGTGAATATATGTAGCCTTTTTACCCTGATCACTGTCCTTTGTCCTTGATCTATATTTGATCCTGCGAGGATTCTGAGGGATATACCGTCATCAAGATCTATTTTTACGTATTTACGTGAGCCGACATACTCTACCATCGAGATCCTGCCGGCTAGGTGTCCTTCTTCGCTAGATTCTATAGCTATTGCCTCGTCTGGGCGTATTCCCACAAAGATCTCTTTGTAATTCTCGTCTATGCTTAGCTCTAGCCTTTTAACCACAGGGTGATCTATTGGTAGTTTGTGGATATTCATGGGCGGGTCTCCTATGAAGTTCGCTATGAACACGTTCTCAGGGCTGTTGTAAAGATCCTCGGGCGATCCTATCTGCTGGATCATGCCGTCCTTTAGAACCATGATCCTATCCCCTACAGCGAATGTGTCAGCCTGATTGTGTGTTACCAGTATGGTTGTGATCCCAAGCCTTCTCTGGAGCTCTTTCACAAACTATCTAGCAGTGATCCTTATGCGTGCATCGAGATTACTGAAAGGCTTGTCGAGGAGGAGCAGGTCTGGCTGCTTAACCAGGGCTCTTGCTATAGCTACCCTTTGTTGCTGACCACCGCTCATCTGGGATGGTTTGCGATCTAATAGCTCCTCTATCCCGAGGGCTGCTGCCACTTCTCTGACCTGTCTCTCTATCTCCTCTCTGGGTGTGTGTTTAAGCTTTAATGGAAAGGCTATGTCTTCAAAAGCCGTCATGTGGGGTAGAGGGCCCAGCTCCGAAAAACCATTCCTATATTTCTATCCCGTGGCTTTACGAATTATCGCCTATCGTAATTCTACCCTTGGTAGGGATCTCGAGTCCTGCCAGTATTCTGAGCAGGGTTGTCTTACTAGAGCCTAAGAGGCCCAGAATTACGAAGAACTCTCCCGGAGAGATCTCGACATTTATATCTCTAAGGGCTACTACTTTGGAGGAGAAGATCTCCTACAAGATCGTGGAAAACAAAACCAGCCTAGATCTCCTGAGGCTATTTGTATGTGGTTTCATTGGTTAGGAGCGTCTATGAAGCTATAGGCTTTATATTGTGTTTCCTCTCAAGATTTTGGGATCTCTTGATCCCTATTACAGAGTCTGAGTATATACTAACGCTGCCCTTTCAATAGTGTTCCGAAGATCCGAAAGCTCAAGATCTTTGGTCATTCTAGCCACCGCTCTGGAGAGAGCACTATGCTTTTAATACAGCTATAACCCGTGATCCTGGTGGAATAGAGAGTCTATATACCAAGCAGTGTTCCTTGACACATGCACCAGGGATAACTATCTAGTAGCTAGCGCGTCTATAATTATAAATGGTGATTTTTAGAGAGTCTTTCCACAGTTTATAGTCTTATCCAGCGATATCACATAGTCTATAAGAGGGTATATAGTGTTGCTGGACGTTGCTCTGGGTAGGAGGGTTGTTAGGGTTAGGTTTAACGATCCCAAGCCTGTTGTTAGTTTCAGCCTTCCAGACGGTGATCCTAAGCCATCTGTAGAGGTGCGTGGGGATATGGTTAGAGCTTGGCTTGGTGATCAGGTTGTTGAGATCTCTTTCAAGCTTGATGGTATGAGGAGTCTTGCTTATAAGAAGCTGGGTGTTTATGAGCATGTTCTCGGCTTGGGTGAGAAGGCTTATCCCCTGGATAGGAGGAGGGCTAGGGTTGTTTTCTGGAACTATGATAACTCTATGACTATAGGTTCGGCTCAGATCCTCTTTACAAATCGATCCCCTTCGCCTTGTTTATTGAGAGGGGGAGTGCTGTGGGTGTTTTTGTTAACACTGCTACCTATTCTGTTTTCGACATGGGTGTTGGTGAATATGATAAGGCTGTTTTTGAGGTTTATGAGCCCTCTATGGAGCTCTACGTAATCTTCGGCCCAGCCCCCATGGATGTGATCGAGGCTTATACAGACCTTACAGGCAAGCCCCTCTTACCCCCAAAATGGGCTCTTGGGCTCCATGTGAGTAGGTATAGTTATTATCCCCAGGAAAGGGTTCTCGAGATAGTCGGGGAGACGTTGAAATACGTGCCTGTAGGTGTTGTTCACCTCGATGTAGACTATATGGATAACTATAAACAGTTCACGTGGGATAGATCCAGGTTCCCTGACCCGGAGAGGTTTGTTGAGAAGCTCCATAGCCTTGGTGTGAGGGTTGTGACAATAATAGATCCCTATATAAAGGCTGAGCCGGGCTACAAGGTTTTCGAGGAGGGTTTGAAACACCTGGTCAGGACTGAGAGGAACGAGGTCAGTCTATTCTTATTCTATGGATGGCCGGGGCTCTCCGGGATCCCTGATTTCTATAACAAAGAGGCTAGGGATTGGTGGGCCAGGATGATCGAGGGGTGGGTCAGGGAGTATGGAATCGATGGTGTTTGGCTAGATATGAACGAGCCCTCGAGTATTTCTCCGAGGAGGGATTGGGGTTATATGGAGGGGGTCTTCAGGGGCTTTTTCGAGAGAATGCCTTTGAGGGATGCTAGATCTATAGCATCTATATACCAATTCTACAGGGATGTTGTCGCTCTTTCCGATAAAACGCCTGATCCCAACTCTATCCATAGACTTGATGATGGTAGGGTTGCTAGGCATTACCAGGTTAGGAATGCCTATCCATTCTTCCAGGCTATGGCTACATATGAGGGGTTGGGGAGGGTTTATAAGAGGCCATTCATACTATCTAGATCAGCTTTCCCGGGGATCCAGAGGTATGCTTTTGTCTGGACAGGCGATATAGGCTCTACATGGGAGTCGCTGAGGCTCTCAATACCGATGATTCTCAGCATATCCCTCTCCGGGATCCCGTGGGTTGGTACAGATATAGGTGGGTTTGCCGGGTGGGCTGAGCCAGAGCTTGTTGCTAGATGGTACCAGGCTATGGCTCTTGCTCCGTTCTTCAGGGCTCATAAGGATAAACGCAGCAATGATACAGAGATCTACACGCTACCATCTATATATAGGGAGATGGTTATCAAGGCCATAGAGCTTAGGCACAGGTTTCTACCATACCTATGGCACCTAGCCTGGGAAGCCCACCTAACAGGAAGGCCTATCATAAGGGCACTACCTTTAGAATTCCCCGCCGATGAGGATGCCTATAGAGTCGATGACGAGTATATGGTTGGATCCTATGTGCTCTACGCACCAATAGTAGAGAAAGGATCTAATAAGAGGAGCGTCTACCTACCGAGGGGGTCGTGGTATGAATACTGGGCCGGAGAGATCTTTGAAGGAGGATCCTGGATCGAGTCAAGATCGTCGATGCCCCTCTACATAAGAAAAGGATCCGCAATAACCCTCCAAGACAGCCTCCTAATATATGGCGAGGGATCATGGGTTATATACCATGGAGAAGAGGATCTCGAGGAACCGAGAAGAACACTCATAACATTCGATGGGGAGAAAATAACATTTACAAAAGACCCAATAACCCTCGAGAAGCTAGTAATACTCGGAAAAAACATAGAGAAGGCGAGAATAGATGGCGAAGAAATACAGGCTAAGTGCGATAAAAACGCGTGCGAAATAACGATCAGCAAAACTCCCAGAGAGATCACATTACATTAACACCAGATCCTCGTCTCCAATGATCTTTCACGACGGGGATGATCCTGGTGTTAATAGTTGGAGCAGTCTTCAAAGCCTTTGAAGCTAAGGGAAAGAGCGGTTGATACCAAGCAATACCAACCGCAGTGAGGCCCGAACCTCCGCTTTTAGCAGGTTAGGCTATATTAGTAGGAAGCATATGATCTGTGGAGAGGATGATGGTATAGGTATGTGTGGTGGTGTTAATGCCATTGCGAGATAGGAGCGATGTTGCTAGGGCTATCATGAGTCGTGCTAGGTCGAGAAAGATCTTTGTGAGCAGTCTTAACACTTGGGTTGATTTTGTGGATAGAGAGAGCGAGCTAGAGATGATCCTGGTGGGTAATGCTGTTGAGAAGGGGCGTGTCACTGTACTCTACGGTCCTAAGGGGTGCGGGAAGACAACACTGTTTAGAGTGCTTACCGAGTCCTCGATCTCTGTTGGGCTTGAGGATCTTAGGTTTGTTTTTATAGAGCATGATGAGGATAGGGGCGCTGTTAACGTGATCTCGGATGGGAAGACGTTGAGGGTTATTGAGAGGCTTTATAAAGAGCGGTTGGGAGCCTCGATCTCTGTTGGGCTTGAGCTTACGAGTCCTGTCCCGATGCCTGTGATCTCCATAGCTATGGGGAGGCGGGGTGGGAATCCCCATGTCGGGGTTGCTTCTAATATAATATCTGTTCTTGAGGGTGGGGGTGAGGCTCATAGTGAGTATGTTGTTGTTATTGATGAGTATAGGGCTCCTGATCCAAGGGATTTTGAGATCTATTTGGATAGGGTTGCAAGCAGGGTTGCCGGGGCTAATGAGAGGCTGCAGCTAAATGGTCTCGATAGACTCATAACCCTAGTGATCTCTACCAGCGATGCAGCTGCCACAAAGGCCTGGAGTAGCGTTCGCTGGAAGGTTGACTGGGCCCTCATGTGGAATCTGCCTAGAGAAGCCGCTGAGAGACTAGCTGAGCAGCTCGGGATTAGAGAGGATAGGGAGATCTTGTGGAGGCTTACAGGGGGCAATCCAAGGGCTCTCGAGACGATCAGGAGGAACGGGCTCTCCAAATGGCTTGGAGAAGCTGTTAACGCTGTAAGGACTGCGGTAGAGGATGCTATAGAGGAGGCTAGAAGGCTGGGAAAGAATAAAGACTGGGTTATGGAGCAGATAATAAGGATTATAAGGGATCCTGACGAGCTCTTCGGCGAACCTATAAGGCAACACCTAATAGCAAAAAACATAGTAATAGACATCAGAGTAGCTAGCAACAAGATCTCAGAAACGCCAAGCAAACCCCTCGCAGGCAGAGAATACGCATACCAGATCCCAGCATACTATTACACATTAAAAGCCATAGCACTTGAGAAAAACTTCGAAATATCCCCCAACCATGTTTTAAGAGAAGCCATGCAGAGCTAGCCCTCAATCCCAGCATATGGTTTAGTGGCTCGGAAATCTATCCAAATATTGGTAAGAGGCTTGGAGTTCGGACTTCATAGCGGTTAGTATTGCTTGGTATCAACCGCTCTTTCCCTTAGCTTCCTCGGCCTCCATTTGTTCGCTGTGATCTCTACCCATAGCTCCTCTTCATAGTATTGCTCTGGTTCATTGCTGTTGGGGAACATCTCTCCTGGATCTATTGTAAAATACATAGAGCTTATATTTAATGTTCCCACAGAACTACGATCTAATATCTTTTTTATAAACCACTATGAAATCCGAGCAGTTGGCTATGGCGATACAGGCACGGCTAGAATTCTGTAGGTTTCAAGATTCTTTTTGGTTCTCTTTAGATAATTAGCAGGGGTTTATCGATGATCGGGGAGATGTTGGTGGAGCTTAAGGAGGATTATATTGTGAGCGTAGATGTAAAGCTTGAGAGGGCATATGTAGCTGGTGCTGGTGATTCTTATGCAGCTGCGCTGGCTATTGAGGGGAAGAGTAGAGGTAGGTTTAAAGCCCTGGATCCTTATGATGGGCTTGAGGCAGATCTAGATCTGCCCCTCGTGATCGTCTCGGTTTCTGGGAGGACTAGGGCTAACATAGAGCTTGCTAGGAGGCATAAGGGTAGGGTTAAGATCTATGTTATAACTGCAGATGAGGAGAGTCCTCTGGCTAGGTTGGGCGATGTTGTTATCAAGATACCCTATAAGCCCCGCAGGATCCCTGGTGTGAGATCTTTTTTGATGTGTTTAAGCGCCCTATACTCCATAGCTGGTGAGGAGATAGATTCTGAGAGAGATCGTCCCATAATCATGCCTAGAGAGCCTATCTTCATAGGGCGTAGGGAAAACTACGGAATAGCATATTACGCTGCACTCAAGATATTCGAGATCTTTGGTGAGAGGGCTCATTATGAGAGGCTGGAGCAGTTTTTCCACGCTCCTGTGTTTGGATCCAGGGGCAGGGATCTTGTGATCCTCTCGAGCAGCGATCCTAGGGAGGAGTTTGAGGCAGGCTTCGCTAGAGTTTATAGAAGTAGATGTAAAGGTGCTTTTTGCAATGCTATATGGGTTATCGAATCTATAGTTAACAGGATGATCAGTGAGGGTTGGGATAAAGCGTATTATTTAGAGGATGAGGAGATCCTTAGGTTCAGCTCTAACATGATCTATCCTTAGAGATTTAGAGACCTGCGTCTCAGCTTATCCTCTACCCATCTATATTATTCTTGGTGGGGGCTATGGAGGTATCTATAGAGAGGGTTATCAGGGTTGGGGGTGATAGGTGGGATGTCTATGTTAGGCTTGAGCGTTTTGGCAAAGCGTATAGGGTTTATATTCCCCTGCTGCCTAGGAAGCCTGATAAGGTGTCTATAGAGGTTCTGGATGAGAAGAGAGCTATTATAAGGCTTCTCAGCGGGGATAGTGGTGTGTGCACGTGCGAGCTCGATCTAGCTAGGCTTGAGAGTGCTAAGTGTCTCAATATCTCCTGCTCTCTTGGAGCTACATGGGTTGCTGATGAAAGCCTGATCAAGTCCCACATCTCTGAGCATTGACCCTGGTGTTAACCAGGATCCCATAGGATCTCTCTATCTATGTATAGATAGGAGCAGCTTTAAATAGAGAGTAAATATCGATAAGCATTCCGGGCTGTTTTCTTTTTGATATGCATAGGGAGGATTGATAGGTTTTGGAATTTTCATGGGTATTGGGGCATTGCCCGAAGATTATTTCCCGCCAACACCTAAGGGATTTATAAGCTTTGAGCTGGGCTGTCCTTTGTGCGGGTCTCTCTATACAGGTCTTGGGTGGCGATGGGAGCATTGCTACAAGCCATCTTGGGGATGATCTCTCAAGCCTAGATGGGGCCAAGTGCTGTTTGGCTCGACAGCTGCCCATGACCCCGTAGGGTTAGAGATCCTGCGGGTTGATGTTGAAGCCCCTGGATAAGACCATGAATGAAGATAACGTGATTGGGATGAACATCCAGGGACAAACAGTAGCAGTATTATAGCTCCCAAGGAGATTCTTTTTAGGTGATGCTTCTGTTCATTGTGAGGGGCTATCCAAGGCTTTCCAAGGACTCGGTGGTGATAGATGTTAGGGGAGAGGATCTCTGGGGAGAGGTTTCCCTCCCAAGGGGTTCCAGGACTACGGGGCTTGCGATCTCAACACCCCACGGCTGTGTGATTGTCATAGGTGTTGATGCTCTAATGAGTGGTGAGAAGGTTTTGATAGCCTCTTTCCTAGATCCTCTCGACCCAGCAACGCTGGGGATTATAGAGGGCGCTTCTAAGTCTAGGAGGATCTCGCTGGCTAGGGATGGAGCTATCCTGGGGACACTGGATCTCTCGGAAAGCGATCTGGAGAAGATGGAGTATGTCGCCTCAAAAACCAGGGAGTGCTCGAAGATGCAGGATAAGCCTGTAAACCTAGAGCTAGCAGCACAGTGGTTTATGGAGAACTTTAACCTCTAGAGCGCTATCTCTCCCATCACAACCCTCCTAAGAGCCCCTGTAGCTCCTGGCACGTTGTTTGGGACGCCGTTGAGCGTTTCGTGGGCAAGTAGAGCCATACCCATGGCCTCCTTGATCTTTGAGTCTATGCCGAGATCCTCGTGGATAAACACTCTCAGTCCGAGGGATTCTAGGTGTTTTTTAAGCCATCTCATTATTGTTTTATTTCTTGTACCCCCGCCACCCACTATAACCTCGTCGATCTTTACTCTAGGGAGTATGTATTCCTTATAATTATATACTATGCTTTCCACCGTATACATTGTGAGGGTAGCCACTATATCCTCCCTCGACAGCCGCTTCGCCCTAGCCTTCTCTATAACCTTGAGCACGAGATTTTTCCCAAAAACCTCTCTCCCCGTGGTCTTTGGGGGTGGTGCTCTTATGAATGGATGACTCATCAGCTCCTCTAATATCTCGGGGTCGGGGGATCCCCTTGAGGCTATCTCTCCGTCTGGATCATACTCCATACCATCATATAGGATCGATACTGCGTAGTCTATCAAGCTATTCCCGGGACCGGTATCGAATGCATATATACTATCTATAGATGGGTCTGGGGGTAGGACTGTCACGTTGGCTATCCCCCCTATATTCTGGATCGCCCTCCCAGTGCTTGGGTTTGATAGGAGTGCGTAGTCGACATAGGCTATTATTGGGGCTCCCATGCCTCCTGCAGCTATATCTCTAACCCTGAAATTACCTATCGTTATGATCCCTGTGTCTTCCGCGATAACTTGAACAGATCCTAGCTGTAGGGTGCATCTAGACACAAGATCATCGATCCTTATAAGCTCGGGGAAGTGGTAGACAGTCTGCCCATGCGATCCCACAAGATCTATCTCCCCCCTCTTAATACCAAGAACCTCTCTAGCGTTTTCAAAGGCTTTTGCAAAGAACCTGGCTATGAGGATGTTAAGGGCACATATGTCGTGAAGCCCTCCCGCGTCAAGGGTTCTTAGAACCATGCTCCTCAAACCGCCCGGGTATTTCTCAACCTCCTTGCCAAGGATCCTGTATTTAATGCCCCTCCCACTCCCCGTGATCTCCATGATAGCTATATCAACACCATCAGCACTAGTTCCTGACATAAGCCCTGCAACGATCCTGGTTTCACGCATAGCTATATCTATAAGCCTCTTAACAGGATTCATAGGAATCTCTCACCCCAGCTATCTCTGGTCTTCCTCATAATGATCTCGTGGTAACCTTTTACTATGGCGTTCTCTATAACCCCTATTGCTTTATAGCCTCTCTTCGTGTAGAACCGGATCGCCTGTTCATTGAACGAGGATACCAGGAGGAAGACGTTCTCCCTGTATTTAAAAATAACCTTCTCAGCATAGTCCATGAGCTTTGTCCCAACACCCATAGATCTATATCCATGATGGACACCCAGAGCTCTTATATATCCACCAAGTGGAAAGCCGTCGAATACTCTGAAGAGCACGAAGCCAACGATCCTTCCGTCTATTTCTGCAACAGCTCCCCACCCTTCCTCTATGTTTGAGATAACAGTCTCTATGCATATATCGTGCGTATATCCTAGGGTTTTGTATGGGTCTATGGATAACATTATGTTGCATACGCTCTCTATATCTCTGTACTCTATATTTCTAACAAGGATCTCTGTCATGGCTGCTACCTAGCCCTGTGTTTCAGCCCACAAGGGATCTTTATAGGTGTTTCAGGATATCATAGTATTTTTCTACATAGATGTTATTCCTCTTCCTATTCTCTGGGATGTTCACGCTAACCCATACCTCGGGATCTATTCCGCGGGAGGCTAGATCCTCGGCTGCCATTGCATTTATGGCATTGATTATAAAGCTATTAACAATCGTCGATACTGGGAATACTCTGGCGACTCCGATATCGTATGAGGCGTCCCCCTCGGGAACCTTGTTATCTATAACTATATCGGCAACCTCGTAGAGCCTCTTACCAAGGGGATTCTCCGGAGCGAGTTTCCTCGAATACTCTAGAGAGGTTATTGCTATAACCTTAACACCTCTAGATCTCATCTCGTGGGCAAGCTCGACCGGGGCGGCGTTCTTCCCAGAATTGCTTATAACTACAAGCACAGAGCCTGGGATGATCTTCATAGAGCCTACTATAGCTTTCGCATAGCCGGAGAGCTTCTCAAGACTGCTTGCCCTCAAGGCTGATGGGATGCCTAGCAGCGATAGATCCACTATAGGATAGATCTTAACAGGATTACCAGCCCTGAAAGAAGCCTCCAAAGCAACCAACATCGAATGCCCAGTACCAAAGACATACTCAACACCACCAGACCTCATAGCCTCTGAGATCGCTGAAGAAGCCATACCGAGGTTACGGATCTCCTCTTTAATAACCTTCCCAAGAATATCCACTACAATGCCCAATAGCTTAGAGGGCGTTGCAGAGCTCATAAAACCCCCATGCCATTTCCACGACATAGTTAAAATGCTGAGAGTTACGTAACTATCTTTTAATTATGCGGTAAACCAACGATCGATCATAGATCTTTTTGGTATTTATAGCTATTAGAGGATCTCTGTCCCTGAGAGTCTATCTCTATAGTAGATCGATTTACAAGAGGTCTCTTTTGCAATGCTCAGTTGTATGGCGGGTCGATGTTCTGTAATATTTATAAGCTATGCTCTCTTGATAATATCCCTGCTTGTTTCGAAAAGTATATATGCTGTTATTGATATTACCAGGGCTGGTGAGAGGATCCATAGCCATAGTCCGTAATATATCGCTCCCTGTATAAATGCGTAGTAGAAGATCATGCCCCAGCTGAAGAACCTCTGATCACCAAGCCCTAGGAAGCTTACTATCGATTCGCTTACCATCGCTATTCCCACCGCATAGGCTAGGTTAGCCAGGATCACGGGGCTTGAGTTAGGGATCACGTGCTTCCAAAAGATCCATCTGATCCCCGCCCCCACGGCTCTTGCAGCCTCGACATACTGTCTCTCAAGGATTGAGAGCGCCTCAGCCCTTACGGTCTTGGCTATCTGTGGCCAGTATGATAGCGAGATCGAGACTATCGTTGATACTATCGATGGACCCATAACGCTTGCTATGAATATCATTATTATTAGCGAGGGCACGACTATGAAGGAGTCGATTAGAGATGATACTACTTGGGGTAAGAGACCTCTGAGAGATGAGACAAGGCCTAGAAAGAGGCCTATAGCTAGGGATATAATGGCTGCGGTGATGGATATGGTTAGCGTGATCCTGGATCCGACTATGAGTTGGGAGAATATGTCTCTCCCAAGCCCGTCCGTGCCTAGTATATGGCTCCACGATGGTTGTTGATAGGGGTTTCCAGAGACCTGGAATGGGTCGTATGGTGCTATGAAAGGACCTAGGATTGATATGAGTGCAAGTGCTATAGATAGAACCAGGATCCTTGTTACTCTCACCATTACCCCCTCCTGATCCTAGGGTCAAGGATCATGTAGAGAATGTCGAGGATAAGGCTTGTCGCTATTATCATGAAGCTTATCATGTAGAAGAGGGCTTGGAGCAGGGGGAAGTCTTTCGAAAGTATAGCTTGGTAGAGTATATATCCAAGACCTGGGTATGAGAATATGATCTCGGTTAGCAGGGCACCGCTCATCATGGTTCCGAATCTGATGCCAAAGAGGGTTATGAGGGGGAGGATCCCGGGTCTCAGGGCATATTCCATGAGGATTTTTATCCTCCTAAGCCCGAGAGCCATGGCGGTTCTATAGAAATCCTCGGACATGTTGGAGACTATTATCTCCCTGGTTAGTATTACGAACTGTCCTGAGGTTCCTATAGCTATAGCCATTACCGGGAGGAAGAGGTGCCATAGGATATTCTGGATAAACGGGAGACCGCTTTGGGGTGCTGATTCTGAGTAAGCCCCACCAGCGGGGAAGAGGCGCAGGTATTGTGAGAATACTGCGAGTACTATGAGGGCGAGGATGAAATATGGTGTCGAGATGGTATATATGCTGAAGCCCACTATCAATCTATCCAGGATAGAGTCCTTGGTATATGCTGCAATGAACCCTAGGAGGGTTCCGAGTATGAATGTTGCTATGGTTGCCACTGATAGTAGGAGCACAGTCCATGGGAGATAGATCTTTATCACGTCCCATGCCTCGTATGGATAGAATGAGTATGAGTATCCAAAGTCGGGTTTGGGGGAGAACATCACGTTGGTTATATACCTTATGAGCTGTACATGGAAAGGCTCGTTTAGGCCGAATCTCTCGTATAGCTCCATAACAGCCTGTTGTGGCAGGAATCTGGATGATGCTATATAATCGACATAGTTACCC
>DATMAU010000020.1:0-11876 GCA_035559775.1 Sulfolobales archaeon | reverse complement strand
AATAGATACTCGGGATCGTATCTCCTCAAAGGCTTCTCGCCTGGTGAGTAGATGTCATAACCGATCTTAGTGGCTATGATGATATCCTTTACACCGGATCCGAAGGCTTTCTGCAATATAGATTCTCCATAGCCCTTGCCATAAACGTCTGCTGTATCGAATAAATTGATCCCGAGATCCAAGGCTCTTCTAAGGATCCTGATGGCTCTCTCGAGATCGATATCCCCATAAAGTCCTGTGAGACTATATACACCGTAGGAGATCTCTGATACCTCTAATCCTGTACTCCCCAGCTTCCTATACCTCATAGAGATCACTCGTTCGAATGGATCCCTGGCTTTAGGTTCTCAAGGCTGTAGAGGATCCTGTAATCCCTATCACCAATGATCCTCGAGGCTCTCTTAGCAACACCCTCTATCTTCTCCTCGCTATCAGCATGCACCATGAAGTAGGCCCTGTGCTCCCACTCACCATTCAGGGGTACTCTATAGACAACATGGGTCGCCTCGGGTACCTTGAGGGCTATTCTTAGGCAGTCATCCTCAGATCCCTTGAGAACAACCATTCCATCCCTCACTATACCGACCCTGCTACCCTCGAGGGTAGCCCCTATGTTTCTAAGAACCCTCTTCTTATAGAGCTCCCTTATTAATCCCACCAGCTCCTCTTCTTTATAACCATGTTTAGCTGCAACCTCCCTATACGGTCTCTCGGTAACCGGTATCCATCTGGCAAGCTCTGAGAATGGCTCTTTTCTCAAGCCAAGCTCTTCGAATGTAGGGATCCTCTCGGGGAGAACCTCGGGCTCTGACCACGAGATCCCCTTATAGAGGTCGAATTTGACTGATAGCTTATATGTTCTCTTGCCGAGAAGGACTAGATATTCTTTAGAACCCACGGTTTTTGCGATCTCGTCAACACTTGCCATTAGATCCTCGATGCTCCTCCTCTTAATAACAAACCATATGTTATACACCTCATGGTTCCTCACATAGTTATGGGTAACCTCTGGATCTTTTAGCAAGATCCTCCTGAGAGTCTCCTTAGCACCTGGATCCAGGATCCTTATCGCAACGAGAGCTGCCACTTTACCCGAAGCTTTATAGTTTATGTTAAACCCTATCCTCTTTATCGTGAGATTAGATCTCAGGGCCTCGATCCTCTTCTTAAGATCCTCAAACCCTATGCCAAGCCTTTCAGCGATCTCGGTATAGGGGGTTTCTGTTAATGGGAATCTGTATTGAAGCTCCATCAAGATCTTCTTATCCAGATCGCTTACCATAGATCTCACCCATTGGTAAAAGATCTTCTAGTCGTCCGATCCTCGATGAGGGATGCTAAAGCACCGAGGGCTTTGTTCAGGATCGAGGTGGTGACGAGATCTAGAACCTCCCTCTGCCCCTGATCAAGCTTAAAGGCTGAGACAGCCCTCTCTACCTCCCCCCTCCTTATGCTCTCTAGAAGCCTAGCGTAGTTATCAAGCCCAAGCCTTATGCTCTCTAGAACAAGCCTGGCTTCAAGCCTTCTGAGGTATGGCTGGATGATTTTATCAAGATCCTCGAGTTTCTCATAGAGATCAGGCAGAATCTTTCTCGAGAAAATCTCTAGATCCTCCAGCCATATATACCTATCACCAAGAAGATCTCTCGCACTCGGATCTACATTCCTCGGATTACCGAGATCTATAAATACCCCGTCACTACTTGCCTCAATATCCTTTAGACTAACTATAGGATCTCTAGCCGATGTTGCCAAGAATACAAGATCGTTTCCATTGATCGCTCTAGAGATCTCATTGATCAGATACGCTTTTCCGCTAGGGAAGATCCTGGCTATGGCTTCTGCGCTGTGATAAGATCTCCCAACTATTGAGGCAATACTAACCCCCTCGCTCCTAAGCATGTTAGCGATCCTTCTAGCAACCTCCCCTGTACCGATGATAACAGCCTTTTTACTGGAAAGACTTCCAAGGATATCTCTAGCCATCATTACAGCGACCTCTGGAATCCCTATTGAGCCGCTGATATCAAGAGATCTTCTAATATCGATCGAAGCCTCAATAGCCTCTCTAAAGATAGCGTTGAGATGCTTATCCAACGACCCTTCGGAGAGTGCTTTGGCCATAGAAGCCCTGGTCTGGTTTACTATATCGATCTCGAATGGTGCTAGAGACTCAGCTCCTGAGAGCACTTTGAGCATGTGGTTCAAAAGATCCCTATCACGATAGATCTTAGGATCTATTGATACAAGATCCCTAACGCCTCTTCGGAGACCTATTAATAGATCGTTGAGTCTCTCTTCAGAACCGCTTAAATAGATCTCGAACCTGCTGCATGTCTCGAGTATGAGATAACCAAGGCCTTGGGATCTTGTTCTCTCCTTCTTTAGAAGCTTGATGATCTCGGTATCGGTTTTTTTAACACTCTCAACACCTTGATACCCATGCTCCCTGTTATTGATCGCTATTGCGGCAACCTCTAGATCCATGTTTCTCACCTAGACCCTAGATCTATCCCTGTTTTTGTACGCACAATCTCGCAGAGCCTGGTCCAGGCGCCCTCCTCATCCCCATTGAGGGCCATGAGTCTGAAGATCTGGTCTTTGAAAACCTCCCTGTGGATCTCGATCCTAGTGTCAGCAGGTATACCCTTCTCTCTTAAAGTAGCTTTCATCCTGTAGAGGAGTTTAAGCATCACGTGAAGATCCCTCTGGCTATCGAGGAACTTAGCAACCCTATCCCTAGCCTCCATAGCTACTAGAGAGCTCTTGCCATCCGTATATATCGCGAACCTTATATCCCCAGAGGATCCCTCGATCCCCATGCCACACTGGGTTCTCCTAGCATCCCCAGCCAATATGTATAGCTTTCTATACCTCCTAGCAAGATCTATCACAATACTATCGATCTCACGCTCGTCATTGAGGGCTGAGATCACTATGTCGGAATCCCTTACAAGCTTCTCAAGCAAACCACGATCTCTGGCATCGCCTCTAAGGAGCTTTAAAGACTTATTGCTCCTCCCAAGAGCAATGATCTCTGGGGAGAATTCGAGCGAGAGCACGGTAACTTCAGCACCAGCGTCGAGAAACCTCTTAGACTTCTTATACCCCTCCTCACCCCCACCTATGACGAGAACCCTCATACCCTCAACATCGACAAAAATAGGGAGTTTCAAACACCCACCGCACTCGATGCTATAGATGCTTTAAAAGGATAGTGTAACGAGCTGTGGTTACACACCGGAAAGGAGGATGCTACGGAATATAGGAGATGCGTAACCGCTCCACAAGAATCTAGATCTCTCTGCCTGCAAGCATGTCGTTCAACCCTTCGCCGGCTAGGCTGAGGCCTAGGCTGAGGATCAGTATAAAGATCCCTGGGAATGTTATGGTCCACCAATACCCAGATGGTAGGAAGGGCTGTCCTGCCCTCATATCAAAGCCCCAGTCGGGTGTTGGGGGTGTTACGACAAAGCCTAGGAAGCTTAGAGCAGCTTCGGTGAGTATTGCGTCAGCCATGTTGAGCGTAACTATAACGCTGAGTGTTGGCATGGCGTTTGGCAGGATATGCCTAAACATAATCCTTACTGACGACGCTCCAGCAACTTTTGCCAGCTCCACATAGGCCTGCTCCTTGATCTGGAGAGCCTGCCCCCTCGCCATCCTAAAATATATAGGTATATACCCGATGGCAATGGCTATTGCAGCATTCACAATACTGGGTCCCAGAACGCTTGCAAGGGCTATGGCTAGTATTAATCCTGGGAACGCGTACATAGAATCCATAACCATCGTGAGGATCCTGTCCAGTTTGCCGCCCATATAGCCTGATAAAAGCCCAAGAGGGATCCCTACCGAGGCTGAAAGGATCACTGATAAGAGAACCACGGCCAGCACAATCCTAGAGCCCCATATAATCCTTGAGAGAACATCCCTGCCAAGGTTATCTGTTCCGAGAGGGTGGGCTGTGCTAGGCGGGCTGAGGGGGTTTGAAACACTTATGGTGGGGTCGTATGGGGATATGAGTGGGGCTGTAAGGGCCATGAATATTATGGGGATCACCATAAAGATACCGGCTAATAGAAAGACCCTGCCGGGATAGCCTTTGCTAATCAGCATTCTGAGCAGTGAGTTCATAACGAATCCCTTGCCGATTGTTGGCATCTAGATCACCTCAATACCTTATCCTAGGATCTATGAGGGCGTAGATAATATCTACTATAAGGTTTATCGCTACAACCAATACTACGAAGAAGACAACCACACCCTGCACTGTTGTATAGTCAGCATATATTATCCTCTCAACAAGAAACGTACCCATTCCAGGCCAGGAGAAAGTAGTCTCTGTGAGAACAGCACCTGCTAATAGGCCTGCGAACTGTATTCCCATCATAGTTATAACCGGTATGAGTGCGTTCTTAATAGCAGCTGAAGTCATTGTATAGCCGCTAACACCAATAGCTCTGTATGTGATCATAAAGTCCTGCCTAAACACCTCAACCATGTTATTCCTAACAATCCTTGTAAAGGCGCCAGATATAACAAGCCCTAATGTTAATGAGGGTAGCACCAGATGCTCCAAGGCGCTCGCAAGACTATCCAGTCTTCCAGTGAGTATGCTGTCGATAACGTAGAGCCCCGTGATCCTTGGAGGCTCTAAACCAGGATCTATCCTCCCGGCTACTGGAAGAAGCCTTAACCAAACCCCGAAAACAAGTTGTAGCATCATCCCCACCCATGGTATGAAGAGTGTCCATGTAACAATACCATAGATCCTCACCGAGGCGTCAAGCCTGCGCCATCCCCTTAGCACTCGCAGGAGAGAGCCCGCAACACCCCCCAGAATCCCGATCACGGCTGCTACCACAAAGCTGGATAGGGCTAGCTCTAGTGTTGCGGGAAACCTATCCATGATCTCAGCTATAACGGGCCTTTTACCCCATATTAGGCTGTTCCCCAGATCTCCTCTAAAGATCCCTGATAGATAGTCTATATACTGAATATAGAGGGGTTTATCAAGGCCTGCTTGGCGCATAAGCTCCTCGATATACTCCTGAGGAGCCTTCATGCCAACCATAGCCAGTATAGGGTTTCCGGGGATGAGTCTCATTATTATGAAAACCAGTGTTAATAGTATGAGCATTGTGGGTATAGCTAGCAGAGCCCTGATCGCTATAAACTTAGCTAGCTTGGACATCCAGACCCTAGAAGTTGTTCAACATAGGAGCATATTAGTACGGATTAAAAATCGAGATTAGTTTATTGGATCTGATCTATAGACGGTCGTCATCCAGATAGGTATAGGAGATAGTATCTAAACAGCATTGTTGGGTCGAGGACTATTCCCTCCACGTTCTTCTTAGCCACTATGAATAGTTTGCCCTGGAAGAGCGGTATCATTGGCACATCGTCGGCCATTATGGTTTGAACCTTTCTATAGAGATCCGCTCTCTGGGCGATGTCCGTAAGTATAGAGGCTTGATCAAGTAGCTTATCAACATCGGGGTTTGAGTATCCACTCCCAGTCCACTTATTAGATCCCGTGCGTATGAATGGTGTTAGATAGTCATCAGGATCTATATAGTCTGGATACCATCCATATAGGCTGAGCATTAGAGAGCCCTTCCTAGTGTAATCGAGATATGTGGACCACTCAGCACTCCTAATAGTTACCTCGATCATTCCTGTCTTCTCAAGCTGTTGTTTTATGAGTGCTGCGATATCTTTCTCGGTATCGCCGTAGTGTGTTGGTGTGTACCAAAGCTCGATCTTCAGCTTATTAGTCTCACTATACCCAGCCTGGCTAAGCAGCCTTTTAGCAAGATCTATATTACCATCACCATATTTCTTGAAAACATCCTCATGGCTCCACATGCCCATAGGTACCATGCTATAGAGAGGCTCTACGGTTCCCATGAACACTGTGGTGGCGATCTCCTTTCTATCGATAGCTGCTGCTATAGCCTGTCTCACCAGCTTATTATTTGTTGGAGATACGTTCACATTGACTATTATATATCTTATGAAGGCGCCCGGAACCTCGATAACTTTCAGGTTCGGGTTCTGCTTAAGAGTCCCGATATCAATCGGTCTCAAAGTCCTCCAAGCAATATCTATCTCGCCGCTCTCTATAGCTAATCTTAGGGTTGTGGCGTCCTTGTAGAACCTAACGATGATCTGATCAGCTCTAGGCTTGAAAGGTCCAGTATAGTATGGGTTGGTCTCTAGGACTAGGATCTCGTCTCTTCTCCACTGGGCAATCCTATAGGGTCCGACCCCGCCTGCAGTCTGGTCTGGGTCAACATTGTCGGGGTTATACTTAGGGCTTATTGGGAAGTATGGTGGTGTGGCTAGGAGTGCTAGGAAGTAGGACACAGGATTCTTGAGGGTGAACTTAACCGTGTAGTTATCAATTGCTACAACATCTTGAACAAAGTCTGTTACAAGCCAAGCAGGATCGCCGTTTATCTTCATAGTCCTCTTAATACTCCACACAACATTATCAGCTGTGCATGGGGTTCCGTCAGCAAACCTCAGATCTTTCCTCAGCTTGAAGATCCACACCTTGCCATCATCGCTAACATTCCAGCTCTCAGCCAGGTTGGGCATTATCTCGGTGGTGCCCGGCTTATAAGTAACTAAGCCGCCCATTATGTTGTTCATAATCTCCCATGTGTAGAAGTCATAAGCCTGGGCAGGGTCTAGATCTGTTATTTTATCCGTAACACCTATGACTATCCTCTTAGCAGGGGTGGGTGTTGGGGTAGTTTGTGTTGTAGGTGTTGTAGGGGTTGGCGATGGAGCAGCTGCAGGAGGTCCCAGAGCTATATAGCCAGCAACAGCAGCAACAACCACTATCACAGCAATTATCAGGGCGAGAACGGTTCTCGAAACACCAAGATTCTTTCTATTCTGGATAACCACATGCTCACCAGAAGAGTCTTTTTAAAGACCTTATAAATAGCAGACGATCTCAATGTAGACAGCAAGGACAATACAGATCCTTGGCAGATCCTCCAAGCTTGCTGTGGAGAAGCATGTAACATATATCTGAACGGTGGATTTAAAGATCTTGTGGCGATGGGCTCATAAGCCTCATGGGGATCTATTGAGTGGTTGGTATGAAGCGACTGGTTTTCAGGCTCAGCTATGCTGAGGGTATACTCAAGGGTGAGAAGAGATCCACTATTAGGCTTAGATCAAACTATAGTGTTGGCGAGATAGTAGAGATCTATCTGGGTAGTGCAAGGGTTGGGAGGGCTATTATTAAGAGGATTGAGAAGAAAAGGCTCTCAGAGATCGATGATCACGATGCGAGGCTCGATGGTTTTAAGGATAGGACTGAGCTTCTCAAAGAGCTAAACAGGATCTATGGTAAGAAGATCTTGAGCAAGAATCCAGAGGTATATATAATCCACTTCGAACTCTTGTAAAGACGGTATCAATATTGCTTGACATAATCCTGGCTATCTTGGCATCAGCCCTCATAGCATATAATAACTCTGTGATAGTAGCTGGCCCCATGATCTCTATCGGTGTTAGAAGAATATTCGCGAGACTCGCCTCAGGTCTCTCAATAGCCTTGGGAGCACTGATCCTGGGATCCGCTATGAGGAGCTCTACAGCATGTGGATTTGGAGAGGCTATTGAAGCCTATATCTCCATAATATTCCCTACACTCCTCTCAACATACTTCTCAATACCATTCTCAGCATCGATAGGCCTTATAGGGGTTAGTATTGGTGAGGGGCTCTCTAAGGGGGCGCTGGATCCCTTATGGCTAGTCCAGATCTCGTTATTATGGCTCTTCTCGGGGGTCTTCCTAATCCTAATCAGCTTATCATTATACATAGCTCTTAGGAGGATCTTATCACTACTCCAGGGACAGGTTTTGATCCTGGGGCTCTCAAGGATCATCACCACAGCTATATCCATATTATCAGGCATTCTGTTGGGTGCAAATACACTGGGTTTTCTTAGCAGCCTAGAATGCCATAGACTATTGCTCCCAATAGCCCTTGGAGGGTTAGCAGCAGCCATACCATCGCCAGCCCTCCTCGAAGGGGTTTTCAGATGGTTTTCAGTTAGGCATTTATCCATAACATCAATAGGACTCTCGATCGTGTTAGCAATATCTATAGCAACATATCTAGGACTACCTCTCTCACACACATACGCCCTAGTATTCTCACTAATCGGCTACTCAATAGCTTCTGGGATAAGCATATTCTCAAGAAGATCTATCATGAAGCTTGCCAGAACATGGATATACTCGCTAGCAATAGGTATAGGGGTCACATTCATACTCGCGATGATAACCTAGCATAAAGTACATGGCAAGATTCAGGCTTAATAGAAGCTAGTTTAGCATTAGCCGCTCGGTTAATGCTTCATCGATCCTGGATACCTCTTCATCTAATTATACTAGGGCTCTATGCTTGGTTAACCGGATATAGTGGTTTGTCTCCTCTAAGCACTCTTACAATCTCCTCAGCAGCTGTAACGGCAAGCTTTCTAGAAGTCTCTGCAGTATAGCTGGCTGCATGTGGTGTTAGGATCACGTTGTCAAGCTTTGTCAGCTCATTATCAGGGTGTAGGGGTTCTTCTTCGAAGACGTCTAGTGCTGCTCCTGCTATCCAGCCCTCTTTGAGGGCTCTCACTAGGGCTTTTGTATTTACTACAGCTCCTCTTGATGTGTTGATCAGATATGCTGTGGGTTTCATGAGCCTTAGCTCTTCCTCATCTATCATATGTCTTGTCTCTTCTGTGAGTGGTGTGTGTATCGATACGAAGTCAGATTCTCTTAAGAGATCCTCTAGGTTTTTAAACTCGATCCCCAGCTGCTCCTCAAGATCTTTTCTCCTAACTATATCATAATACAGGATCTTCATCCCAAGGCATCTGGCTCTCAAGGCAACCTCTCTCCCAATCCTCCCGAGACCTATTATCCCGAGCACTTTGCCCCAGAGATCAACCCCCATTAGGTTTTGAGGAATCCCCAGAGTTCTGTACCATAACCCGCTCCTCACATGCCTATCAAGAAGCGGGATCTTTCTCGCCAGCGAGAAGATCAAGGCAAGGGTATGCTCAGCAACAGCCACAGAATTCACCGGAGCTATTGTTACCCAGATCCCGCGGCGGGTTGCGGCCTTAACATTAACATTATCATAGCCAACACCTACTCTAGCTATTATTCTCAGTCTTGGCGCGTTCTCAATAACCCTCTCGGTCACAGGTTCGACGCTCTTCACAACCATGAGGGCGTCCGCGTTCCTAGCCAGTTCTATTAACTCCTCCTCCGATGTGATCAGCTTTTTTGACATAACCACATCGCCAACCTCTTCAAGGATCTTGATAGCATCGGGGTGCGTGTTATATGTAACCGCTATTCTATACCTCTCCACATGGTTTCCCGAAGAGAATATTTTCAGCTCTCCTTTTAGCTCATAGCGTGTGGATATACGGGTTTCCAGTTAATCGCTCCTACCTTACTAGCCTAACTACCTTACATCGAGTTGTTTCGAGATTCTTCTCAATGTTCTTACTGCTGGTCAGAAACGGCTTTAAGACTCTTATTATGATTATCACGGGGGATGGATTGTTCTCGAGAGTGGTTATAGGGTATGACGGTTCGGATCATTCTAAGAGGGCTCTTAGAATAGCAATAGATCTGGCGAAAAAATACGGTTCAGAGGTATTGGTTGTAACGGTTATCGATGTCTCAACAGTGCCTGGCGATCCCAACGCGATCAGGATCGTTAGTGATACAGCAAACCAAGCTGTTGCAGAGGCTTCAGAGATCCTTTCTAGAGAAGGTATACCTCACAGAACCTTTGTGAGGCAGGGGGATCCTAGTGCTGAGATTGTAAGGGTTGCTGAGGAGAATAAAGCAGATCTTGTGGTTGTTGGTAGCAGGGGGCTCTCAACTCTCAAAAGGATCATTCTTGGGAGTGTTTCTCAGGGAGTGCTAAACAGATCAAAGATCCCAGTGCTAGTAGTGAAATAGATCCTGAGTGCTCATGAGACCACGGATCTGAGTCTGAGGGCATATGCAAATATACAGAGTAGCGTCTGGGCTGTGAGGTTAGCTATAGCTATATAGATATATATGGGATCTATGGATATCACGCCTGAGTATGCTTGGAGCAGGAGGCTTGCTGAAGCGGTGGGGGGCATGATCCCCAGTATCCTTAGGGGCTCAGGTAGCATTGTTACAGGATAGTATACCGGTGGGAACACCGATAAGCCTAGGCCCAGGATGCTTGCAAGGGGCCAGACAAGCCTCTCAGTCCTGATATATGTTGATATTAGAAAGACCATGAATGAGACTGTTATCCAGAGCGCTGCTGTTAGGGTAACTATGAATATGAAGGCTAGTATGTCTTTCAAGAGCCCGAATATGTAGAGGAGAAGTATAAAACCAGCTATAGAGGGGGATCCCCAGATATATGCTGAGAGGGCTAGCCCGAGCACGTATGCCCAGTAAGGTGTGGGTGTTGCTAGGAACATCTCCTGGAGCTTGAGGCTGGATCTATACCACACGATATCTCCGAGAAGGCCGAATGTTGAGGAGGCCATTGAGAGGACAAGCCCTCCTATTAGAGCGTAGTTGATAGCATCATGCCTTCCTATGATGAGTATCAGGAAGAAGAATGAGAATGGTGAGAGGAAGGATGATACAACCCATAGTGGGTTGTTCCTCATGGGTATGTATCCATTGAATATTGAGAGCCAGAGCAGCGATCTAAGGCTCCTCATACTCACCATAAAACCCACCCTCGCCTATGATCAGCACATCAGCCACTCCAACAGGCCTTACCCTAGCCTTACCACCGTTTCTAACAACCCTTGCCAAGCTCCTTTCAGCATCAACCTCGTCTCTATAGTAGGCAATAACCACACCCCCTATCCTTATAACCATATCGCCATCAACCCCTATAGATCCGTTGCCATAGACCTCAACAACTCTAGAGAAACCTAGTCTCTCTATAACACTCCTAACAGGACCCTGGGAAACAACCCTTCCGGAACTTATTGCAACGACATAGTCGGCTATAGCCTCAACCTCCTCGGGATTATGGCTTGTCATAACAATAGTGGATCCAGAGCCCCTGATCCTTAGGAGGGAGTTCCAGAAACCCCTCCTCGATATAGGGTCAAGCCCTGAGGTGGGCTCGTCGAGGAAAATCAGCTCTGCTCCCGAGGCGATTGCAGCGGCTGCAACAACCCTCTGCTGGTTTCCTAACGAGAGCTCGTGGCACCTGGTATTCATAACCTCTTTTAACCCGAGCTCGGTAAGGATCTCTCTAGCCCTCCTCCTAGCTTCGCCCCACGGGGCTCCCCTATATGCTAGGTATGTTGAGACAAACTGTAGGGGTGTTGAGAAGCCCGGTGGGAGGCTTCCCTGGGGCATCACAGCTATTCTGCTCCTAACACGCTCGGCATCTCTTGTAACATCTATCCCCAGGGTCTCTATATAGCCTCTCGTGGGTTTTAGAAGCCCTGAGGCTATTCTTATAAATGTTGTTTTGCCAGCGCCATTTCTACCAACAAGGGCTGTTATCCCTCCACAGGGTATCTCTATAGAGACTCCTTTGAGAGCTTCGACACCGCCTCTGAAGATCTTGACGAGGTCTCTTGATACTACGCACGGCATGGGTCGAGCCTCGCTTATAACTATATTATTATGTCTAGGGAGGAAATATCCAAAAACCTTGCAGTGTCGCGATCTATGTTTAAAGCTATACCACAGCTATGGTCCGAGAAACTCGTCGGGCTTCGGAGGCTCTGGTTTGAGTCCCTTCCTCTCTCTAATCTTTCTCACAAGCTCGGGGAGTAGGTTGTCCGGAACAGGGATCCACTTGCTGAACTCTGTA
>DATMAU010000019.1:0-13811 GCA_035559775.1 Sulfolobales archaeon | reverse complement strand
ATATGAATAGATTTACAACCACATAGGTTAGCAGGGCTATGAGTACTCTTCTAAGCAGGGTGTTTAAAAAAACCATTGGGACGGCACCAGGAGCTCTAGGTCTTTCTCCCAGCCATGGATGTTCTGAATATCGCTAGGGCTGCTATAGCGATCACTACTATTGCTGCTACTAATGTGTATAAGAGCCATGGTTGTTCTGTCTGCTGAGGAGGCGCAACGCTCGTTACAGTAGTGATCCTCTGGGTCTCGGTTACTGTTACAACAGGTGCTCTCTCGGTTACCACCCTCTCAGTTACTACCGTGACTACCTGTTGTTGATAAGGCTTTACAGATAGCGTTGCTTCATGGGATGGGAAGCCCTGGCCAGCGAACAACGGATCCCAGCCGGTAAAGTCAGCTGCGTTGAAGACCCAGATCGCTTTTGCATAGTAGAGAGGTATGACCCATTGATCCCTTGCGGCTATTCTCTGAGCCTCTGCGTAGTACTTGTATGCCTCTGCATCTGATATTGCCGATCTGGCCATCATTATGTAGTTATTAAACTCGGGGTTCAGGTATCTCGTCCAGCCCCAGTACTGAACACTCTGCCCTATTGGTGTTGGGGCTGGGTTTCTATCCATGAATACTGTGAGCACGAAATCTGGATCTGTTGGTCTGTTTGTTAGCAGTAGGGCTGCTTGGTAATAGCCGTAGGCTAGATTGTTAACATATGTGAGCCTGGTGAGAACCTCCTCGCTAGCATCGATCCCAGCTGCTCTCCAGTCCTGAATAATCAGGGGTACTATGTTGCTCGCAACACCTCCAGTGTGTATGATCTTTATGCTTAGGAGGGAGCCGTTGGGGTATCTGAACATCTTGTCTGGCCCTTCAACAAAGCCCAGGGATCTCAGGATCTCTCTAGCTTTGGAGATGTTATATGTTATCTCGTTCAGATCCTGCGGTCTCCATGGAGATGATAGTGGGAGTTGTCCTGATGACGCTATTTCACCAAACCCTTGTAATGCTAGCTGTATTATTCTCTCCTTGTTTATAGCGTAGGCTAGCGCCTGTCTAAAGAGCGTTATGTTGAATGGATATACAGCCGTGTTGAGAACCACAAGCCCTGCTGGTGTGTAGAAAGAGCCCTGGTATGGCCAGCCCCTTGCTACAGCTACCTTGAGCTTTGGGTCTGTGATCGCTGGTGCTACGAGGGCTGGGTTGGTTATCATTGCCATGGAGCACTGCCCGGTTTTTAGCATTATCGGTATTGGTGCTGATTCATCGATCACCCTTACCACTATGCTCTTGATCTGGAGCTGTCCTCCCCAGTATTTCTCGTATGCAGCGAATCTGAAGATCTGTGCGTCGAAGTTAGCCTCAACGATCCTGTAGGGTCCTGTGCCAACAATATATTGTATATCCCTTGCTGTGAAATTGGACATGTCTTTGTTTGTGAACACGTGCTCTGGGAAGATCCTATAACCTGTTAGGAGGTAGTATAGAAATCTGCTGAAGGGCTCTTTAAGCTTTATAACCACTGTAGCCTGGTCAGGTGTTTCTATAGATCCTATGTACCTGCCAATGCTATACACGTCTCCTTGGGGGAATTTCTGGATAGTGTTTAAGACAAAAGCCACGTCCTTGGAGGTGAATGGGGTTCCGTCGTGCCATGAGATGCCCTGTCTCAATTTGATAGTCACTGTCTTTCCATCCTGAGAGACAGACCAGTTTATGGCTAGGAGGGGTTGTAGAGAGCCATCTGCCCTCTCCTCAGCGAGGGTTTCGTAAACCAGCTTCACTACTGTTCCATGGGTTAGCGGGGGTGAGGCTATGTAGAAGTATGGGTTGAATTCGACCAGCTTTCCTGGTGATGGTATGCAGAAGGTTAGTTCCTGAGCCTGGGAGGTGGCCATTGGTATTAGGCTGGCTGTATATATTATTATGAAGATCAGCAAGCCTATTTCAAGGAATCTCCTTGCTGGAATCATCGTCTCGCCCAGATATGTTGCCTAAGCCTCTTTTTATGCCTCCTGTTACGTATGGGTTTATATTATTTATGCTGTGTTTATGTGGGCTGTTATGCAGCTGCTTAGGGTTAGTGTTCACATGCTATTCAGTTCTCCATAGCTATGTTGAGTGTTTATCAATGCTAGCTTGTTGGTTGCTACAGGAATCGTGACCGATTCAGCAATACGCTATAGATCTGAGGGATAGGCTATAGATTAGGTCTTTTTACATACTATGTATAGGGGCTCATATGTATGTTGCTATGAGGCATGTTGTGTCTGTAGGCAAGAGATCTCTGGCTGTTGTTCTCCCGAAGGTGTGGGTTTCTATGCTGGGTGTTAGGGCTGGCGATAGGGTTATGCTTAGGCTTAATAATGATGGTTCTATCACGCTTCTACCCATGGGATCCAGGATCCCTGTTTTGGCTGGTGTTTTTGCCAGGCCTCAGGGTGGTGTTACCGATGAAAGGCTTGCTGCTAAAGAGAGGCTCATGGCCTTGGCTCTAGGCGCTCCGGAAACGATCCCGGGTGGGAGTCTTCATAGCGATCCCGATCTGACCAGGATACTTGCACCTCTATATAGGGGGGATGTTCTGGAGCACGAGGATCTAGTTTTCCTGGTGCTTAGATATCTGGAGGATTCTTGCCTCTATCTAGCTAGATACATTGTTAGCCTTGATAGCAATACTGCTAGAAAGATCCATGAGATTGAGGGGAAAATGGATCTCCTCTACTATCTATCATACAGAGCGGGTGCTGTGGAGCTTCTAAGGAGCATTGAGAGGGAGCTTGGGATTGACAAGACGATCGGGATGCTGTTGAGCATATCGCTGCTAAAGATCTCAGAGGATCTTGTAGACTCCTTTGACAGGATAGCGTGGCGTATAGAGGAGGCTGAGTCTGTGCCGGGCGAGGCTTCCCAGCTCATTAACGAGATATCAAGCGTCCTACTAACCATAATTCATTGTATAAAGAATAGATGTGGTGAGGAAGAGATGAGTGGTAGGTATGAAGATATACAGGAGCTTAGAAAGATCCTTAAGGAGGGGATGAAGAGATCCGAGGAGCGATCACAGGTATATGTAGAGATAGCATCGATACTAAACAACATGGAGGGGCTTATAGAGATATCCCTAATGAGAACCCTAACCAATACTCTTAGCTCTATGGCAGGCCGGCACAAAGAATAAATATTGCTATAAAAACGATTAATCTCTTTATCTCTGATTAACAGATCTTCTTAGGCTTATTTCTTATTAGGGTGGTTTATTATGGTTTACTGTAAGGGGGTGGGGGTTGATGGCCGCCAGGATCTCTCAAAGGGCTTATAATACTATGCCCAGCCCCACCATGTGGATCCAGGATCTTGTCTCTATGCTGAGAAGATCTGGTAGGGATTATTATAGCCTCCATGTTGGGCAGCCCGGGATCCCTCCTCCGAGGGAGATTGTTGATCGCCTCTCAAGGGTTCTTGCTGAGAGGGGTGGGGATATTTCTCTCTACACCTATACCTCGCCCAGAGGGGTTCCCGAGCTTAGGGAGGCTGTTGCTGAGGATCTGGCTTCTCTTGGGAGGGTTAAGCCTGATCCTTTGGGTGGTGTTGTTATAACCACAGGGGGTATTGAGGGTCTTTTTGCTAGTGTAGCTTCTGTGACAGATCCTGGGGATCCTGTGGGTATTGTTACTCCTGCTTATTTTCACTTCTACTCTATCCTGGGGCTTCTGGGTAACAGGGTTGTTGAGATCTCCTCCTACCCAGATCTATTTGTTACCCACGATTCCTGGGTTGATCTCTTCTCAAAGGTTAGAGCAGTTATAGTGGCTAACCCTGATAACCCTACCGGGAGGACCCTAGAGAGGGATGAGGCTAGGCTTCTCGCAGATCTGGCTTGTGATAAGAAGGTATATCTGATCCATGATGTTGCGTACTCAACACTCTATTACGAGGCTTCGAGGGAGTGGCCTGAGAATTACTGCGAGGATTACGTGATCACTGTAGGGACTTTCAGCAAGGATCCAGGGATCCCTGGGTGGAGGCTTGGCTTTGTAGCATCGAACGAGGATCTAGCCAATGCTATCGCACACGCTAGAGAGGCTACAAGCTATAACGCCCCAGTACCCTCACAGATCCTCGTCCTAGAATATCTTAGAGGCAGGTATAGAGAGAAATTCCTCCCAAAGGTCATCGAGGAGTATAGGTCTAGAAGAGATATCCTCTCAAAAGCAATCGAAGAACTACTACAAAACGCCAGGTTCATAAAACCAGGCGCAGGTATATTCATATACGCGGATCTCTCAAAATATCTCAAGACAAGCTCAGACGAGTGGGTTAGAAAGATAGCGGTAGACAGCGGCGTCATAGCAGTCCCCGGAACACTGTTTGGAAGCGGTGGCGAGAAATGGGTTAGGTTTAGCTTCGCATGGGAGCCTAGCGAGAGACTGTGGAAAGCTATCGAGATTATTGCCTCGAGGCTGAAAAGCTGATCAGGGGCTTATTACGAAATCTCCGAATCATAGCTCTAGATCTTGTAAGGATAGGTTTTGAGCTTAACTAATATATAATGTGGGGTTCTCCTGGTGAAAGAGTTTTGAGGACTATGGGATCTGAATTTATCGGATCTTCTGTTTTAGAGATATATAGGCTGTGGGGGTAGAGAACTAGGGGTTGTTATTGTATATAGTCAATATAGAGGCTGTGGAGTTTAAGGAGTATTTAGAAAGAGGTGCTCGAGGCGTTAAGAGGAAGACCCTGGTTGATGATTCCTCTGGTTCTAAGAGATTCTATCTTAGGTATTATAGACTAGAGCCCGGGGGCCAGACGCCTTTCGATATACATGATTACGAACATATTGTTGTGATCACGAAGGGTAGGGGGTCTTTGTTAACGATGAGCAATGGTGTGCCTTCGATGAAGAGTATAAAGGAGGGTGATGTGATCTTCATAGCCTCTAGAGAGCCCCACCAGTTCATAAACACAGGGGGCTCGGAGCTCGAGTTCCTCTGCTTCAGGGGTGCCGAGATCCTCTATAGAGAGGATATTAAGAGGATCATTGAGGGCGGTGATAAGGCTTGAGACTCCCATACCCCAGGTGGGTTTATCTCCAAGAGTTTGGGAGACCCTCAGGCCTTGATGAGGCTCTAGGGTCTCTGGCTGCTTTCTCAGCCCAGGTTGAGGTGTGCAAGATCCTCTCGCTCTCAGGGCTTATGCATATAGATAGGCTATCATGGGAGGATATATATAGTATTATAAGGATTATTGCCAGGGATTCTCAGCACATATCCATGCTCTCGATCTTCGGGGATCCTTTGAGGCCTGTTGCGAGGGGCAGCATTGATCTCGACTACGCTTTAGGATCTATAGCTGAGGTCAAGGATCCCGGGGTTGGAGCAGCTGTTGTGGTCTCCACAGTCCTCCCAGCATATATATCGACCCTTGATTTCGTCTCTAAGAGATCCTCGGTCGAGAAGGTGAGGGAGATCCTCTCAAAGGTTTTAAGAGATGAGGAGGAGGATCTCGAGGCGCTCTCCAAGATCCTTGCTGGTAGGTTTGATGGTGAGAGCGTGGCCCAGGTTCTCGAGGAGAGGGCTGTGGTTCTATTCGCATCAGCTGGTTCCGAGGATAGTATGAAGATCTCTATAGCAACAGCTATAAGGGGAGGTCTTGTTAGTGAGACCGAGGCTAACACGATCCTCGGAGATCTCTATAGAGAGATAGATAATAAGAGGATCTATGCTGCTCAAAGGATACTGAGGGATCCTGGGAGGGCTGTTGATGTTATTAGGAAATACGGGTTGTCTGGGATAGGGCTCTGCTGATCACTGGATCCTATCCCTCAGGCTTGGATCGACATAGTCTCTATGAGATACTACTATGACTTTCAATGCCTTCTCAACATCTAGGGCTGTTTTGAAGGCCTCCTCAACCCTCTCTAGCTCGAATATATGGGATACTATTCTCTCCACAGGGATCTTATTGCTATTGAGGATCTTGATCGATACCTCGATATCCCTCTCAGAGGCTGAGTATGATGGTGTTATCCTCACCTCATCATAGAAGATCCTTGATATTGGTAGCTCTGCCGAGACCCCTGGTGGAGGGGCTCCGAAGAGGAGGATCTCTCCCCCTCTTCTCACAAGCTTGAAGGCGTTCTGGAGGGCTTTTGGATTTCCTGTTGAGAGGATCGCTATATCGTGTTTTCTAAGATCATCTATCGATTCTGGGTGCACGCATGAATCGGCTCCAAGGGCTGTTGCTGCCGAGCACCTGGTTTTCGAGAGATCTATTGCTGTGATCTCAGAAGCCCCCATGGATCTTAGGAGCATTATGAATAGAAGCCCCATGGGTCCAGAGCCTATTACCGCGGCGCTATAGCCAGGTTTATAGGTGCTCTTCGAAAGACTCCTTATAACGGTTGCTAGGGGCTCTATAAATGTCCCCCTGATCCACGAGATCTTCTCTGGAAGGATATGGACAGATCCTCTCTCGACATTGGTTCTGGGGACTAGGAAGTATTCGGAGAAGCCCCCTGGGTATATGTTTGTCTCCTTGAATAGGGGGCACATGGTCTCTGAGCCTGTGTAGCAGTACCAGCACTTCCCACAAGAGATGTGGTGGTGCACAAAGACCCTCAAGCCGGGCTGGAGATCCTTAACACCCCTGCCGATCTCCTCAACGATCCCTACAACCTCGTGCCCAAGGATCGGTGGTGTCTCTGTACCGCTTTTGATCTTCTCGAGGTCTGTTCCACAGATCCCGCATGCGGTCATTTTAACAACGATCTCGCCCTCACCTGGCTTGGGTATCTCGACATCTATTACCCCGAGCCCTCCGCCCTTCTTAACAACCGCGGCCTTCAAGTATCTCCACTACTATTGCTCTACCCTAGTATGCTTATAATAGCTTCCCACAAGATCTATAGATCACTGGGCAGATCTGCCCTTATTAGTCCGTTATGGGAAATAGAAATGGCTGTTTATATGAGGGCAGCTGTTCTCCACGCTCCAGGGGATTTGAGGGTTGATGATGTAAGGGATCCAGAGCCGCGTAGAGGATCTATCGTTGCCAGGGTCCTCCTAGCCCTTACCTGTGGGACTGATGTTAAGCTTTATAAGAGGGGCCATCCTCTTGCAAAGCTACCCAACATAATTGGGCATGAGTTTGTAGGGGTTGTTGAGGAGGTTGGTGAGGGGGTTCCCGAGGATCTTAGGGGTAGGCGTTTTGTTACAATGAACACCTCGCCATGTGGTGGGTGCTTCTACTGCAGCGTGGGTAGGGAGAATCTTTGTGAGAGGCTTGGGGAACTCATAATAGGTTTCACAATATCTGGAGCCTATGCCGAGAGGATCGAGATCCCTGAGAGGATCTGGAGGAGATATTTCTACCAGATCCAAGAGAACCTAGACCCCGTCGAGGCTGCTTTTCTAGAGCCACTATCTACTGTTGTGCATGGGCAGAGGGTCTTGGGAAAGGTTGAGGGGGAATGGGTAGCTGTGATAGGCTCGGGACCTATAGGGCTTCTCCACCTACAATTATTAAAGCTCGAGGGTCTGAGGGTAGCTGTGATCGATAGGCATTGGGAGAAACTCTCCGTAGCAGAGAGACTGGGGGCTGATATAACGATCAACTCTAGAGAGACCAGAGTAGAGGATATGGTTAGAAATATAAACGGGGGCAGGGGTTTTGATGCCGTGGTAGAGGCTGCTGGGAAGCTTGAGGCGTGGGAGCTAGCGTTAAAGCTTGTCAGGAAGGGGGGAAAGATCCTTTTCTTCGGAGGACTACCAAGGGGTACGGGGATCACTATAGATAGCTATAAAATCCACTACGAAGAGGTAGAGATCCTAGGAGCGTTTCACACAACGCCGAGGGATGTTGAGAAAACATATAAAATCATAGAGAGCAGAAAACTAAGGCTGAAAGAACTGGTAAGCGGTTCAAAACCCCTGGAAAAAGTACAAGAGGCTCTTGAGAGCATGGCAAGCGGGCAGGGGCTTAAATATATAATAACAGGCCGTTAAGCTGCTCCCCTAGATTCTGCTAATAGTCTCTAGATCGGGATCATGTTCTGCAGTATTGTTTAATGTTTAGAAATCTATGTTGTGTTTTAAAGCTCTTTTCTATTAACTACCTGGGGTTCTTATGAGCCTCAACGATCCGTATCTATGGCTTGAGGATCTTAGCGATAAAAAAGTTCTTGAATGGGCTTATGAGCAGGATAGGATTGCCAGAGAATATGTTAGGGCTTCTAGCGAGAGACTTTATGGGAGGCTTTTAAAGCTCTATGAAGAGCCTCTCCCCTATGCTTTCAGGGTCACTAGGGCTGGGTATATCTATATGGTTAGGGGGAGGGATTATAGGCTGAGGATCAGGTATCGTGATGGTGAGGAGAGAGATATAGTTTCTTCGGAGAGTCTTGGGCCTGATGCGATCATAACTTGGTATGCTGCTAGAGACGAGGGTGATGTGGTTGCCTATTACCACTCCTCAGGCGGTAGGGATGTGGGTTTTCTCGACGTGATCGATGTTGATAGTGGGGAGCTTATAGACAGGGTCGAGGGTTCTGTGCACGGTGTAGTGTTTCTTGGGAGGGATAGGTTTTACTACTCAAGGTTCTATAGATCTGGTAAATGCCCCGACGGCATGAGTGCTCCGTGCGATAGGGTTTTTCTAAGGAGCTCTGGTAAGGAGGAGATGGTTTTTGGAGTCGGGATTCCTACGTCGAATTTTATACTGGTTAAGAGCTCCTCTGACATGGGTTCTGCTCTTATCACTATATCTTATGGCTGGCATAGGTCGAGGATATATTTCGGGGATCTTCTGAGACCTGAGAGCTGGGAGGAGATCTATGGGGGTGATTTTGTCTCCCACCCGATCGATAGGGTTGGGGATTGTGTGCTTGTTGCTACATATGATCGGGGTGGGATGGGCAGGATAGTCTGTGTCTCGGGCAACCGTGTTGAGGAGATCGTGGGGGAGGGGGATGAGCATCTCAGCTCGGCAGCGATCCTTGATAACGTGATCCTTGCTGTGTATACGGATAAGGATTATTGTTACAGCAAGATCCACTATTATAGTGTTAAGGGGGATCTGCTGGGCAGATATATCCCTGAAACACCCTCGACTATAAACCTCTACATGGATCGCGGGTTTGAGGGCGAGATCCTTGTCGAGATGACATCCTATGTGCAGAGATACAGAGTGCTGAGGATAGGAAGGGATCTCAGTGTGGGGGTTATAGCCGAGTCTAGGAGGCTTGAGGATATCGATATAGACCATGGATGGGCTAGGTCTCACGACGGGGCTAGGATACATTATTTCATAGTGGGTAAGAGGGGTTCGAAGCCTTCTAGGATCGTTCTCTACGGCTACGGGGGTTTCGGGATATCGCTTACACCTAACTACTATCTATGGTCGATCCCGTTGATCGAGGATGGAGTTACCCTTGTTGTTGCCAACCTGAGGGGAGGATCAGAGCTTGGTGAGAAATGGCATAGGGAGGGGATGAGGGAGAAGAAGATCAATGTCTTTATGGATTTCATAGCAGTTGCAGAGGATCTTAGGAGAAGGTTTGGCGATATAAAGATAGCGATCCATGGGAGGAGTAATGGCGGTCTCCTAGTAGCATCGGCCATAACCATGAGGCCAGATCTCTTTGACGCTGCTGTGATAGGCTACCCGGTGATAGATCTTCTTAGGTTTGATAAGCTATATATTGGCAGGGCGTGGGTTCCTGAGTACGGAGACCCAGAGGATCCAAGGGATAGGAGGTATCTAGAGGAATACTCACCATACCATAAAGTAAAACCCGGGGCCGGCTATCCCCCTGTCTTTATCTATACAGGGCTTAATGATGATCGTGTTCACCCTGCGCATGCTTTCAAATTCCACGCAAGGCTCAGGGAGTATGGTTATGAGAGCTACCTGAGGGTTGAGAGATCCTCGGGACATATAGGCTCCTCGCCAGAGATCCTTGCGAGAGAGGCTGCCGACTATCTCGGCTTCATCTACACAGCATTAGGGCTCCACACGCGATCTGGCTAAACCATATTACCAAGGATCATTTTTAGGAATGGGTTGCCTCTCTTCTCATCCCCTATCGTGCTTGGCGGTCCATGGCCTGGATAGACTATTAGATCTTCGTTGAGGGTCGCGATCTTCTTGAGACTCTCAACCAAGTCAGCCCAGGATCCTCCGGGAAAATCTGTCCTACCCACACTACCCCTAAACAGTGTATCTCCCGTGAACACCAGATCCTCCCCCACGAGACACACGCTCCCGGGTGTGTGGCCAGGTGTTTCTATAACTCTTAGCTCTTCACCCCCGATCCTCACTACGCTTCCCTCAGCCAGGTCGGCGTCTGGATCGCTGATCTCCTCTCCCATAACACCATAGCCACTTGCTATTCTATGGGCTATCCTAACAAGCCATAGATCTTTCTTGTTAATAGCGAATGGGGCTCTATACCTCTTCCTAAGATCCTCTACAGCGAGTATATGGTCGAAATGACCATGGGTGGCTATTATCGCTGTTACGTTAAACCCGTTCGTATCAATGATCCTCGAGATCTTCTCAGCCTCACCCCCAGGATCTATTATTATTGCCTCGTTATCGTTTGAGACGATATAGCAGTTCGTGTAGAGAGGCCCAACAACTACTCTCTCTACCTTCAGTTTCCTCCCCAAGATTTCTTGTGAGATATTATTTATTTTACGCTGACCCATAATCTTGGTGAGTATCGTGTTCGTGACATCCGTTGTTGGGAGCTTCCCACGCCCCAAGTGGCTTATCGAGGCTAGGAAGGCTTTTGAGGAGGGTAGGATTTCGAGGGAAGAACTTAGGGAGTATGAGGATGACGCTGTTAAGGTTGTTGTTAAGGAACAAGAGATGGTTGGTGTTGAGGTTATAAGTGATGGCGAGTATAGGAGGTTCTCTTTCCTCGGCTTTATTGGTGAGAAGGTTGAGGGTTTCTCGCTAATCCCTGTCTCCAGGCTTGCAGTCTCAGCAGAGGCTAGGAGTGCTATTGAGGCTATGAGTTTCCCCGAGCGTGCTGTGAGGAATCCTGTTGTTGTGGGTAGGATTTCGAGGCCAAGGCCTATGGCTTTGGATGAGCTTCTATTCCTCAAGGGTGTAACGTCGAGGGCTGTTAAGATAGCCCTGCCCTCTCCCTACACGGTCTATTGGAATGCCTGGCATCACGAGCTCAGCAAGCCCTACTACCCATCACCAGACGCAATGATCCAGGACTATATAAAGGTACTTAGGCAGGAGATAGCGGAGCTCTTCGAAAAGGGGGCTGATTTCGTGCAGCTAGACGAGCCTGCTATGGGTAACCTTGTGGAGGCTGGCGAGGATAAGCCTGACAGGTATAAGAGGCTTCTCATAGCCCTCAACGGGATCAGGTATAGAGGGTTTAGGGACGAGCTAGCCCTCGCAGTAGACCTGATCAACGAGGCTGTTAAGGGCTTTGGAGGAAGGATCGGTGTGCATATATGCAGAGGTAACTGGCCAGCCCCGGAGGAATATCTAATAAGAGGAGGCTATGAGAAACTAATGCCTGCAATGCTCGATATGAAGGCTAAACAGCTAGTCCTCGAATACGCAACACCCAGGGCAGGATCTATAGATGCTTTCAAAGAACACCCATGGGGAGGAGAGATAGGGTTAGGCGTTATCGATGTTAAAAACCCCGAGATCGAGACCCCCGAGGTTGTGGTAGAGAGGGTTGAGAGAGCACTAAGATACTTTGACCCAGAGAAAATCTGGCTCAACCCGGACTGTGGCTTCGCATCGGGCCTCCCATGGCCAGTAAGCACTAGAAATATAGCCCTAGAAAAGCTGAGAAACATGGTGAGGGCTTCGGAGATCCTGAGGAGAAGGCATGGAGTTTCTGGGAGGTAGTTCTGTGAGCTTAGAGGATCTATTGCTCATAATATTATTAGTAATAATAGGTGTATTCGCCTATATATTGCTCCCAATGGTGTGGGGAGCTGCTTATGCTCCGTCGCCTAGAGCAAAGATCTCCGTAGTCTTGAGGAGGGTGATAGAGACCTATTATAAACATAGAGATGTAGTGAGGATAATAGATCTTGGCTCAGGCTTTGGAAGGGTTTGTTTCGAGGCTGTCAAGATAGATAACAGGGTTGTATGTCACGGGGTAGATATAGATCCTCTCAAGATCCTCTGGAGCAGAATTATAGCCAGGATCAAGGGTATCGATGCAAGAACTATTTTCACTAGAGGGAATATCCTTAAGATAGATCTAGAGGGCTATGATATCATATACATGTTTCTATGGCCAGAGATTGTCTTAAAAATCGAGGAAAAGATCCTGAAGGAGGTGAGGAGAGGCTGTGTAGTTATATCTCTGGAACATCCCCTCAGGCTGCTTAAGAGCGAGAAGGTAGATGACTTCTACATAGCATTCATAAGTACTAGAAAAAGCAAAAGTGAGGAGGCTATGCACCGGAGATCCGGTGGGAGCGGTATATGATCCATGTTTTCTCATACTATCCATCCTATCTTTATAAGCGGGGATCTTGCCAGCTAGTCTATACCCATAGAGGTCTTCATAGCTATCACCCTCTCTATGAAAGATCCGCTCCCAGTCTTTCTAGCGGGATAGTGTTTGCGAGCCGCTCGTTGGGCTTCAACTTTCTCGATCTTGTCTCCTCAATATATTCCATGAGCCCTTTTGGGTTCTGGAAGTCTCTGGATATTTATTAGTTTTCCGTAAAGGAGCTCTACTAAATGGGATATTATTTTGAATCTGGCTTTTCCATCACCGTATGGATTGATAAAGTGATGATCTGGAAATTTATTAATTGCCTCTTGGATCAATTCCTTTCGTAGTAAGTTGGAGTTGATCGGATCAACCAACGTGTTTGCTTTTAAGGCTACTGTTTCTGGGCGTTCAGTGCTTTTCCTTAAAGTAATACAGGGTTTTCTAATAGTGATCGCTTCTTCTTGAACCCCGCCGGAATCGGTTATAACCGCTATGCTGTTCTTAAGTAGTCCTAGGAATTCAAAATATCCGACAGGCTCGATCACTTGGACTCTTGGGTTAAGCTTTAATCCTAAATACTGAAGCTTTTTAACCGTTCTTGGATGAATAGGGAAAACGACTTGCCAGTCTTCCGAGACCATGTTGAGAAAGTTGATGATATTTTTAAGCCTCTGGATTTCCTCTGTGTTTTCTTCTCTATGGATGGTGCACAAGATATAATTGGAAAAAGCAGGAGGCCTGGCTCTTGATAGGAATTCTGCTATTGCATCAACAACTAAGTTTCCAGATAGATATACATTTTTTCTAATCCCCTCTCTATAGAGATTATTTACAGCTATCTTACTCGGTGCAAAGTGTACTTGTGATAATCTATCTACAACTATACGGTTTATCTCTTCAGGCATTGAGAGATCGAATGACCTCAGCCCGGCTTCAATATGGGCTTGGGGTATTTTCATCCTATAAGCAGCTAGGGACGCGGCGAAGGTAGAGTTTGTGTCTCCGTAGGTTAATACAAATTCGGGCTTGATCTTCGAAAATATGTTTTCGAGTCTTTCCATTATTTTTGAAACCTGGATCAATCGAGGGTGCGAACCAACCCCGAGGTTGTAATCTATACGCAGACCCAACTCTCTAACAAGTACCTCTGAAAGGGAGTAGCTATAATGCTGGCCTGTATGGATGAGGATATGCTCGAATTCTTTTTCAATTAGAGGTATGAGGGGTGCTAGCTTAATTATTTCAGGGCGGGTTCCAAAGACCGTGGCTACTCTCATTATCTCACCCCGTGGGGAGTTTTTTTCCACTCAACATGCCCTCTCGCAAT